>CACOJW010000006.1 GCA_902627615.1 uncultured marine group III euryarchaeote | reverse complement strand
ATACGCAGGACAAGACAAGGTAAATCCTGGATCAGTGATACTATCAGGGGAAATGATGCTACGGCATTTAGAATGGTTTGAAGCGGCTGATTTTATTGTTAAAGGCATGGAAAGAGCTATTGGTGCTAAAACTGTCACCTACGATTTTGAGAGGCTAATGGATGGTGCGAAACTGCTGAAATGTAGTGAATTTGGTGATGCCATCATTGAAAAGTTGTGAATCTACAGGAAATTCCAACAATAGCTAACTCCGAAGAATTAATTGATAGGGCTCTTAGAAGGGCATCTAAAGTTGAAGAAAGCGTAAGAAATGCTGATTACAGGGCCCGCCTTACAGCTGTTAGAAAAATACATTCAGTTGCTGATAATATTGCTAATCCGTTGCATTCTTATGTTAAGGCATTTCCATCTTTTGATAGTATTCATCCCTTTGATAGAGCAATAATTGATTTGACTGTAGGTGTGGATAGATTGAGAAAATCTCTTGGTGCAGCTGATTGGGCCCGCAAAGAAGTTTTGATGATTGGAAATAAGTATGTGCCAAAGGCTCGAGCGAGAAAAAGTGCTGAGACAACTATGAAGATAATGAGTGAAGCTTACACTAAGATGACAAATGTTGTTAGACAAATAAATAAGCAATTGGAATTTTTAATTTCTGCTAGGTCTGTATTTCGTAATCTACCAAATGTTTCTACTGAAAAGCCATTGGCAGTATTTGCTGGGGCCCCTAATGTCGGGAAGTCGAGTCTTATTGGCGCTATCTCCTCTGGGAAACCTGAAGTTAAAAGTTATCCTTTTACTACAAAAGGTGTTTCGCTCGGACACATAAAAGCCAAATATAACACTCTTCAAGTAATGGATACCCCTGGACTTTTGGACAGACCCGATTCTGATAGAAATGATATGGAAAAACAGGGAATTGCTGCACTAGATTATTTGAATCCAATAATTGTTTTCTTAACTGATCTATCCGAAAGCTCCGGTTATTCAATTAAAACACAAACCTCTCTTCACCAAGAATTGAAAGGAAGATATAGCAACTATTTGTGGATTGACGTTTACAGTAAATCAGATCTAGAGGCGAAAGAAACTCTAGACTACCCTGACCCTGTCCCTGTTTCAGTGATGGATGGTAAGGGAATCGATATCTTGAAAGATAAATTAATTAATTTAGCAAAATTCTAAACAACATTTTGTACGAAGCTACAGCTAATTGTTAGTGTGCATTGTGGGAGGAGAGCAAACTCCTCCCAAATGTCATTGTCTTACTTACTCTTCTTCTTTACGTCTTAGAGACATACCCAAAGCAGCCAAAAGACCGCTAACGGTTATGCCTAGCATAGATAGTGCGAAAGAAGGTACTGTGTTTACTTCCTTTACAGCAGTAATTGTGATTGGAACACGATTATTGTTCTCATTAGATTCAGATACTGAATCTTCTGTATCAACTGCTAAGTAGAAAGTGTAGGCACCACTTGTATCGTCACCAGGACCTGCTGACATACCTAACTCCCCAGCTGTTGCTTGGAAATATACGTATTTCTTGTTGCCTTCAGAAACTATTTCAGCTCCCATGGCAGAAGTCTTGGATTCATCAATTGCCCAGCCACTGCTGGTCCAATGAAGGCCCACTTGAACACCCAACGGATTACTCTCAAAGTCCAAAAGACCTACTTTGAAAGAACCAACAGTCTCTGTGCCTGAGTTAACAACCTCAAACATGAAACTGAAATATTCATCTCCACCGGTCTTCTTGACCCAACCTACGCCTGACTCTCCGAATCCAGTAGCATGCGAGATGTATCTTACATCGCTACCGATAGATAAGTCTGGCTTAGCAATAATCATAGTTGCTTGACCATCTGAATCTCCACTAGTGAATGTGTTATCGTAGTCTGACCAAGAACGTGCATCAGCTTGGATGCTGTATGTACCTGGTGGTGCCCATGCTGCAAAGCCAACTTTGACATCAATTGATACAGTCATTACTGAACCTGGTTCTGCAAAATTTGAAGCGCTTGGCTCCATTGGCTTGTCTGCAACTGCATCCCAACTGGATTTAGTTGGATTACTAATTGACCAACCAGTTTGATCCAAAGATTGCTCTGTAGTTCCACTAGGCCATTGGATAAGACCATCTTCCCCAATGTATGCAGTCTGATCTCCTCCTGAAGTATCATCACGCCCACTGCCCCATGCACCACTAATTGGTTTGATTGCAACAACTGTAAATCTATCTTGTTGCAAAATAGAATCCATGATTGCCTTGGTTCCATCTGCTAATGTGATGAATGAATTGTCTGGAGCTGATATAACAAAGTCGACAACTCCGGAATCGGAAGCGGCTCCGTAATTGTTAACTTTGACTGTATAAGTCCTTACAACTTCATCTCCAGTAGTAGAGGATGGTTCACCATTCTGAGTTGTTGGAGAAATTTCCTTAACATCTACTGAGAAATCATCTAAACCGAATACTGCTGGATAGAAGGCCGTAAAGTGACCTCCATCTCCTGAGCCAGTATTAGTTCCAGTCAAACGAATTTGCATTGAGTTTCTTACATACTGATCTTGCAAGTTGCCAGAACCGTCGCTTAGTTGCTCAACTGTTCCCAAATCTGCAAAGAAAGTTTGAGTTGTTGAGTTATCAAAACTGCTACTTCCAGTCCAGCTATCTGGCAATTGAGTATAGTTTGCTCCGGGTATAGAGTAAAGAGTGGATAATTGATCTGCAGCTCTCCACTTTATGTTATACCAAGCACCGCTAGAACCTGCTCTAACTTGAGCTTTTACGGCAGCATCAGTTAAATCATATTCTGCTTCTACAACCAAGAATGGCTTACTATTCCATACTGTGAAAGACTCAGATGTCAAAGAACCGTCTTCCTCTCCATCCCATACGTACGAACCTGAAGACCAGCCATCACCCATTGACCATTGGTCTCCAGTTAACAGTGCAGCTCCAAGTACTATAGTTACACTCTTTACGTTATTTGCCGGGTTTTCATCTGGAACTTGTATTTCGTCTGGTCTCCAAGCGGAAACTTTCAGAGTATAAATTCCAGGTGCAAAACCTGAACCCCAAGTCCAGTCCGATGGATTAGCAGTTGAAGGACTTACTGTGAAAGTTTGTCCCTTTTCAAGTCCAGTTATTCCATTGTCATCCGGATCAAAATCTGCTGGGATTTCAAAGAAATTGAATGAGCGGTCCGTTGGCCAAACACGAATTCCATTTGAATCCAATATTTGTGCATAAACAGTTACTCCTTCCTGAGCTTCTAGTCCAATACCTTTGACTGTAATGGATAAGTCATGATCTCCTCCAGAAGCTGCATAGCGGTCGGTTACAACGCTTGTTATATCGAAATTATTTCTGTATTCGTTACCGATTACCATGATTTCATCAAGCATAACTCCATGACCACCACCAGTTGTAGTAACTACTCTGAAATCAATCCAAGTTTGGAATCCTTCAAAAGCTTCTAGTGATAATTCTTCAACAACCCAAGTGTTCTCATCAGAACTCAAGAATGGACATCCACAGTTGCCTTCATAGGTTTTTATGACGGTCCAATCTCCTGAAGTCATTTTTTGATCACTGTCAAAATTAGTTGCAGCTCTAACTTCTAGTCTATCGCCTGTAGCAAAGTCCCACTTGATAGCAAAACCAAGTATCGGCTTGAAAGCTGCTCTAAGATCAACATTCAAATCAGTCTGGAAACGGTCTCCCTCTCCATCCCTGTCAAATGTATCTTGAGTAACCAAACTATCGTCTGATCCTGATGCAGTTGTTGGGTCATCTGCAGAATACCCTGACTCTTTTGCATATTGCCAAACCATTTCTCCAGAATATGCGTCGTTGTTGATGTCTCTAACTTTCCAACTGTTTTCAGTAGTAGATACTCTATCTACAGTAGTATAAGAGTAAACTGAAGACCTATCTGCTGGTGTGTCAACATTGTCATAGAAGAAAGTGTCAAAAACACGGAATGTAACTGTTAAAGAATTATTCCATGGGAAGAAATCCTTACCCGCTGGTACTAAAACCTCTACTGTTGCATAATAGGTGTTAGCTCCTGGGCACATGAACAAAGAGAATAATTCTTTTTGATCTTCGTTACCTCCACCAGGCGTAATGTCTCCATATCTTGAATTGCCTGCAAGGTTTGGAATTGAAGGCTGTGTTGTATCCAAGAAAGAAGTCAAATCTTCACCTTGCAAGTTAGTGATAGAGAATTTGACTGGTAAATCAGTCCATGAAGCTTCTCCAGCATTAATAACAGTTGCATTAACTTCTCTCCAAAGAGATTCTGAACCTGCATCCTTTACTGCATAGTCAGTGTCTACTACAATATCTCCGACTGCAACGTCACGAGTTATTCTTTCAGTTCCACGGAAGACAATCTCATCAATGAACCAACCAGCGTAAGGTCTGCTACCTTCAGTATTTTGATCACTGTCTGCATCCATCTGGACTCTCCATTGAACGGAATCTGCATCATCAGTTCCAAAGTAGTCACTCGATAATACATAACCTTGATACTTTGCATTACTTCCACCCCACAGATACCAAGAACCTTCACCTGGACAGAAACCACTGTAAGTAATTAAATTAGTCCAAGATACTCCGTCTTTAGATATCTGCATACGGAAATAATCTCCAGATTCCATACAACCTGTGAACAACATTCCTACTACAACTTCATCCATTGCACTCAAATCGAGTGGTGGAGAAACAAAGTAGTCATCTTGATTTGGCTCAGGTGTAAATTTAGGACAGTCGCTGTCCCCACTTGAAGACCAATCACAGCTAGTTTTATCGGCTCCAGTCTTATACCATCCGTTTGTATTGAAAGAGGCTAAAGCTGATTTTCCCTCATGATAAACTGAAGATTGAGTTTTGTTTAAGGTTCCGCCGTTATCAGCGCAGTCCTCTGCAACTCCTTCAGCCCATCCACAACCATCCATGTCCCAATCATAACTAGAAGCACGGTGGTAATTTACGTGATCTAAACTGCTATCTCCATTGTCATCTGTGTCTCCAAAAGTGATCGAAGGACCTATTTCATCCTCAGGTGCTTCACCATTCTCAATCCACTTTCCTACACCTATATCTGCTTGTACATAATTGTTAGCACTGCCTTGATCTCCGGTGTGCTTAACTTCTGCTGAAAGTCTATCCATTCCAGCACTTGTGAACATAACATGTCTGGCTTTATTCTCATCCAGCCCATCAAATATACGCTGATGTCTATCATTTGTTTTATTGAATGTAAATACTACACTGTCTCCACTCTGAAGGGAATCCGAGATGTGCATAGGATGTCCTTCTGGGAAAGCTCTAGTATCAAATGTGCTGTCAAATAGAACTTGACCAAATTGATTTTTCAATTTCAAATGAACTGCAGTACTACTTTGTGGTAACATACCATAGTTAGTTACAGTTATTCTGATGTCTACAGGAACCATAGATTCAACGGATCTCCAATATTGAACGTGATTAGGAATATCTACTCCACCTATACCTATGTCTACATTTTGAGTCTGTTCTTTAGTTACATCCATCCATGAAAGAACTGTACCAATGAAATCTGCTCTATCTGATCTCTTGTTGAATACTCCAATCTCATCTGCAAACATAAATGCTTTATGAGTTTGAGGACCTACATAACCATCAACAGGAAATTGAACGGCGTGATACTCATGCCCGTCTGATGCTCCTTTACGAGCATCCATCCAGAATGCACCTGTTGCAGTATTATCGTAAGGCTTGTTACCACAAGGCCTATCCAAATAATGTACACCTGCTGTATCTGTTGCATACTCTTTACCTTCCATAATGGAACCGCTAACTCCCTTCATTGGGTTTGAAGTTCCTCCAACAACAATGTATGAAGAATAGTAAGTATCTGAGTGCATGTAGTTATTTTGGAAACTACCTGCAGTAGCATCAAACCAATCACTCATTTGTGTGGATACAAATATGTTCCTGTTAGTTGTACAAAAAGTATCTTCAGTACCACAGTCCCCTTGTAAATAATCTTCAAGAACGCCCTGCTCTGAGCTGGACATAATTTGTGTATTCCAACCACTATACCATATGATGACTTCATAATCATCTACTATTGATAAACCTGTATCGCCAGCTGGAAGTTCTTTAGCTACTCCACCCCATCTTCCTGCTCGGAAAACATCGTATGAATAGCCACCATCATTCAATGCTGTTGCAATGTGTGATGCTTCAAGCCATGGACCTGACATCCAATTTTCACCATCATCATCAACAACTAATACTTTGGCAGCTCCAGCTTCCTGCTTTTCAGGAGAGAACTTACCATCTGCCATTGTTGTAGTCCATGGTACTTCTTGGCCTGGTTGAATTGTATTGAGTTCACTTATTGTCTCAACATGTCCTTCTGACTCAGACACTATTGCTTCACCAATGGAAATTCCAGAGATGATTTCGCTTTCTTGCTCGTCGTTAGATCCTGCTGAAGCTAGCAGTGAAAAACTGCTAAATACAAACAGAGCTACAACGAATATTGCCGTCAACTTTCCTGATATAGAAGCTGACTCTGATACGTTTGCGTTCATTTTTTGCACACCTTCGCGTTTTGTCCTATTACTGCATCTAAGAATCTTAGAAACAGTCTACCACTATTGACAAGGTCTTAATAAAAGGAATCCCACTTTTTTATAAACTAATATAAAAACTTACTGGTTTGTCTTTTGGACATTGTTCTTTACTTTAACTATGTCAAATACCACTAGTGAACTAGACGGAGAATATGGATGAACTACTCTTTCGAATACGCAACTAAAGTTGGAAGGTAGATAATCTCCAATCCTTAAATTAATGTCATTTTCTATAATAGTATAGAGGTGAATGACTCCTCCAACATTCAATTTGCTCGAAATTAGCTGCAAGTAATTAAGAGAAGTTGTTGGACTATTCATTATGATGCGATCATAAAATTTTAATTCAGGTAATACCTCTTCGATTTTTGAACAAAGGAAATCATAACTAGACTTTAATATCTTGTTACGTCTGAAATTTTCGTGTGCCCAAAACTCTGAATCTGGATTTGAATCAACGGCAGTTACCTTACAGCCTTTAGAAGCTAAACTTACGCTAAAAGGACAAACGCCAGCAAAAGCATCCAAAACTTCTTCACGAGACTCTGACATTTCATAAATTCTACTTCTTTCCATCGAAAGTCTCGGTGAAAAATAAACTTTAGAAATATCCAATTTAAATTCAAATCCATTTTCTCTATGAACTGAAACGAAACCAGGTTCGCCCATAATCATTTGAAGTTGCCTGATACGATACTCACCTTTGACCCCCTTGTCAATAGCAACTTTCTTTAAATTTAAATGACTCTCTAAGAGTGCTTTAGCAATAATTTTTGAATATTCTAAACATTCATCTGAAATCCTAATAATTCCGATATCTCCAAAAATATCAAAAGATCTAGGAGCTAAACCTCTGATTTCAGATGGCAGTAACTGCCTGTAATCCCTAGAATTTCTCTTAGACTCAACGCCCTCACACACTACTATCTCACCTTTAACTTCAAAATTTAACGGCCAAAGTATGTATCCTTCTTTCTTTATCGGTAAAAAATCCTCATTTAATGCATTAGATTTCTCAAGAAAGAGTCTGGCATCTTGTGCATTTCTCTCTAAAACTTTAAGGTGCTTAATCAATTACTTCTCTGTATGCATTGGAATCCAAAAGTCCTTCTAACTCTCCCTCTGGCTCAATAACAACCATCCATCCGAAATCATATGGCGATTCATTAATCAATTCTGGAGACTCTTCTAACTTATTATTAATCGATACAATTTTACCTGAAACTGGTGCATAGATGTCGCTAGCAGCCTTAACTGACTCTGCGACTGCCATAGCGTCTCCTTTGACAAATTCTGAACCTATATCTGGAAGTTCTACGAAGACAACATCAGATAATGCATCTTGGGCATGGTCTGTAATCCCAACTTTAACTTTACCATCCTCCTGGAGACTAGCCCATTCGTGGTCTTTAGTGTATGATAAATTTTCAGGTATTTCGCTCATAGGAATGGCATTCTCACCACACGGCCATTTAAGTTATTACCGCGCACTTTTACTGTTACTAAATCATTAATGTCTAAATCTGCATATGCCATACCTATCCCCCTTCTGAGAGTTGGAGATAAAGTTCCGCTAGTAAGTTGAGATATGAGTTTTCCATCGTAATATAATTCGTTCCCTGGCCGGATAATACCCCTTTCCTCGATTAGAATACCGCATAATTTCTGATGACCTGTACTTTTTATTTTTAACAAAGCTTCTTTACCTATGAAATCATGTTTCCAATCTATTACCCAAGAATAGCCTGTTTCGAGAGTAGTCTGGCCTCCATTAAAATCTTGACCAGATAGGAGGTAACCTTTTTCCAATCTGAGAGTATCTCTTGCTCCCAAACCTATAGGCTCAGCCCCCATTTCTACTAAAGCTTCCCAGTGGTCTACCACTTCTTTTAATGGACCTATGATTTCACAGCCTTTCTCGCCGGTATAGCCTGTACCGCTAACTATTGTATCGCCAATAGTAACTAATTGGAAAGACCCTACTGATACATTAAGATGCTGACCTAAAAGGCGAGGGGCCTGAGGTCCCTGTAATGCTAAGCAAAAATAATCGTCAGACAAATTATCAATACTCACTTCAAACCTTTTTGAATTTAAGATGAACCAATCATATATTTCAGATACCTTGGAAGCATTTGGTATCAACATATATTTTTCTTTAGATAATGTATAAACTATGGTATCATCAATAATATGTCCATCGTCATCTAATACATGACAATAGCGGCAATCTCCAATTTTTTGTCTTTGCATATCCCACGTTGTAACGTACGATAAAAACTCGACTGTTTCAGGTCCTGTAACAAAGATTTGTCCCATGTGAGAAACATCAAAAAGACCAACCTTTTCTCTCACGGATTTGTGCTCAGCCAATATTCCTGTGTATTGTATAGGCATTTCCCAGCCCGCAAAATCAACAATCTTAGCGCCACATTTTTGATGATGATTGAAAAGAGGTGTGCGTTTGTTACTCATTAACAGTAATGTGGAAAGGGTGCCATAAGAGCTAGGGCGACAATCTTATATGGGAAGTGTTTAGAACGTGACCATGACATCGTCAGAAGAGAATAGCGAAGAAAAAACATCGGAAGATGAAGAGCAATCTAAAGACGAAGAGAAAAAAGTAGAGAAGAATAAGAAATCAAAAGGTAAAAAAGGGAATCAACAACAAAATACTGAAGCAAATCTTAGAGTTACACTTCCATACAAACCAAAAGGTGAAATGTTTGCCGTTGCTGAAACATTTCAAGGAGGATCAAGATTGCAATTAATATGTGAGGACGGGGAAAGAAGAATGGGCCGAATTCCCGGTAAATTAAGAAGAAGAATGTGGGTTAGAGAAAATGACCTTCTAATCGTTGTGCCTTGGTCTTTTCAAGACAGTAAAGCAGATGTAAAATTTAGATATACCCCCACCCAAACTTCCAATCTCAAACGTCTTGGCAAAATTCCTGAGATATTAGACATATATTGATAATGAGAACTGATATCGAAGCTTTAGATTGGAATGTAGGAAACATATATCAATCTAAAGATAATGAGGGAAGAAAAACTGTCGATGAAGTATTTGATCAGGCTACATTGAGACATATCCAGCAACTTTTCAGTAGAAGAATTATATCTACAATAGAAAACATAATTGCGACTGGTAAAGAAGCAAACGTATTTCGCGCAAAAACTTTTGATGGAAGAAATAGAGCTGTGAAAATTTACCGATTGAACACGGCTACCTTTCGCAAGCTTGAAAAATATATTGAAGGAGACTCAAGATTCAGAAACAGTGGAAATAATCCTAGGGAAAGAGTATTTACATGGGCTCAAAAAGAGTATAAAAATTTGCATTCCATGATTGCAGGAGGAGTAATGGCTCCAAAACCCTTTCATGTTTACAAGAATATAGTGGTAATGCAGTATTTAGGTTGGAGATACAGACCTTATCCCACACTCAGAGAATTGCCTCCACAAGAGCCTAAGAAATTTCTCAAACTTTTGCTAGACTCAATTAAATCTTATCGTAAGATGAAACTAAGCCATGGTGATTTAAGTGAATACAATATATTAAATGTAAGAGAAAAACCTTACATAATTGATGTAGGACAGGCCGTACCTAAAGAGCACCCCCTTTATGGCGAACTACACAAAAGAGACATGGAGAACATGTATAAATATTGGAAACGAAAAATCAAAAACTTAAACGATAGGTGGTTCATTTAATGGATTACGTGAAGGTACCGCTTTCAAGGATCGGGGCATTAATTGGTCCAAAGGGAGAAACCAAGAAAAAAATTGAACGATTAAGTGGTTGTGAAATAAAAATTGACTCCGATGAGGGACTTGTGGAAATTACATCAAAGAACAAGGAAGATCCACTGAAAAACCTCCAACTAATAAGTACGGCCAAAGCAATTGGAAGAGGTTTTACTCCTGAAAAGGCAATGCAACTCTTGGAAATGGATGCTTACTTAGAAATTGTTGATATAAGAGATTATGTTGGAAGATCTAAGAAAAGACTGTCTATAATCAGAGGAAGAATCATTGGAAAAGGCGGTAAGACACGCAAAATAATTGAAGATATGACTGGTGCTGATTTAGCTATTCAAGGCCATACAGTTTCAGTAATTTCAGACTTGGAGGGGTTAGAAGCTGCCAAAGTAGCAATATCTATGGTTTTGGCAGGATCTGAGCACGGTGCTGTTTACAAATATCTAGAAAGTTTCAGAAGACGGATTCGCTAAATTTTTTTAGAATTTACCTAACTATTTGATAAAGCTTCTCACTTAATTTTATATATTTGGGGTGGCTACAAAAAATACAACTTATGCAAATTATTTTGATTTGCAATTTTTGTAAGGTGAAATAATGAAAATGAATGAATATTTGATTTATGTCGAAAAAGTAAGCACTATGCAATCTAAATTGTCTGAGAGGTCTTTCTAATGAAGGTTACATTCCTAGGCGTTGGAGAGGCATTTGATGATAACTACACTCATACCTGTATACTAGTGGAAGCTGCTGGTAGAAGAATGCTTGTAGATTGTGGAGCTACTGCACCGCCATCAGTATGGCACCAATCAAAAAGACCTGACTATCTTGACGGTATATTTATCTCCCATTTCCATGCAGATCACGTATTTGGCTTACCTGCACTAATGAAAAGAATGGAGGAAGACGGAAGAACGAGACCATTCTATCTATTTGGACCTGTAGGAACACAAAGAAATGTTGAAAGATTAATGGAAGTTGCCTATCCTGGAATGGTTGCGGGTTTACCTTTTACACTAAGATTTAGAGAATTACAACGTTCGCATCGTTGGGATGATTGGAATCTAAGAGTTGTAAACACAAGGCACTCTGTGCAAAATCTTGGTCTAAGATTGGAAGCAGGGTCTCCAACTAAAGTCTTCTGCTACTCAGGAGATGGCATGTTTACGCCTACTGCATCAAAACTATATACAAATTCTGATTTGTTAGTTCACGAGGCCTATACAATGGATGGAACTGTGCAAAATCCACGGGGTGAAACCATCAACATAGGAACAAAAACGCATTGTTCTATACAACAATTAGAAAGATTAGATGATATGGCAAGACCGAAAAAGATGGCTCTAATACATCTAAATCGAAATCTTCGTAAAGACAAAAAAGAGATTATGAAAAAATATAAACAAAGAAGATGGATTATACCTGAGCCACGTGACGTTATCGAACTTTAGATGCATAAATTAGTACAAATAGTTAGGTTTGAATCTGCAAGAAAACTCCCCAAAGTGCCTGAAGGTCACCCTTGTGGTAATGTATATGGGCTAGCATTCAAATTAGAGATACATGTTGAAGGAGAAATGGATCCTGAAACTGGATTTGTTATTGATTTTGGCCACATAGAGGCTGGTATTAAGCCAATTTACAACCAAATTGACCATAATTATTTGAATGATATTGAAGGACTTGAAAATCCAACAAGCGAAGTTTTGATAAAATGGATTTGGGAAAAATTATACGAAGAATTCCAAAATTCTTGGAATGGAAGTAAAAGTGAAGGATTCAATTCAAAACTAGTAAAGCTAGTTCTTTGGGAAAACGAAGTCTCAAGAGTCGAATACGATGGGTCTGGAACTGATTATCAGATGTAATTAATTTTACGCTTCATTAGACTAACAAGAACAATTATAGACAGAACAAAAAGTACGCTCAACGAAGGAATAGGATTATTATTTATTGATTCAGAAGCAATCAATAAGACTGTAACTTCGACAGAAACTTCATCATATCCTCCATTTGAATCTTGTACCCTGAGAGTTACCAAGTGTATTCCATCTGTTAAAAGAACCTCCACAAAGAAAGTGGAAGTAGTAAAGAGTTCGCCGTCAACATTACTAGACCAAATAAAAAATAAATCGTCGCCGTCTGAATCTGAGGAACCTTGTGATGAAAATTGAATAGATTGACTGCTGTCAAAAGTGCTTCCTGTTTGGGGTGAACTAATAACTGCCACCGGATTATTATTTTTAGGCACGTCTACAACTTTTACAAATATAGTATCAGGTGATGAAGACCTCACACCCTCATCGTCCTCTACCTGTAAAGAGATCGTGTAATCTCCTGGCTCTTCGTAGTAATATTCGATCCAAGATTCAGCGATCCAGTCTGTTTCTTTAGAATCTCCAAAATTAAATTGATATTTTACAATCTGAGAATCGTCTGAAGATGCATTTCCACTGAAAACTATTTTTTCATTAACGTAGAGCTCGTCGAAGTTAGAAGCCAAAGAAGCTGTTGGTCTGCGATTTGCACCTTCATTCGTAACTTCAACCTCAGTCCTTGATACTACAGAGTAATTATAACCATCAAATGCTCTTGCTTCTATAGCATAACGCCCGTTAAGGTCTAAAGTTGTATTCCAAGCCCATACCCAATTTTCAAAACCATTTGCTAACTCCCAATCATTGGGAGCTATGCGGACTTCTACTTTCTCAACATTATTGTTGTCACTTGCTGTACCTTTGATAACAACTAAATCTGAAACTACTTCATTTCGATATGGTTCCGTTATGAAAACCATCGGAATTTGAGTATCTACAAAACCATCTACTATTACATCCGTTTGAAAAATATGGTCTGAATTATCTTCATCTTGTGGACTTATGTCCACAATTTCAGCTTTAATTACGTGCTGGCCTTCCAACGCAAGCCACGTAGATTGAATATTTACAGCTTCATCTGGATTCAGGCGTGAATTCGAAGATATTGTTTGGAAAATTATATCATCACTATAAAAATTAACTGAAAATTTTTTTGCAGGTCCTGGACCCTCATTAACTACTCTTGCTGTTAGAGATATATCCTGACCTGCTGAAATTGAAGATGGTAAGACTAATTCTTCAATAAATAAATCTGGAAGGTCTGTGAATGAAGAAACCGTCATTTGCCTAGAATCGGCTCTCATATCATTTAAAAAGAATTCAACCGTAACATCTATTGTATCTGCCAAATTTGGAGCTTCAATATCGAATTGAAGCTCAGGGTAATTCGTCGCAATCGTACCGGCATTTAATTGAGAACTATAATTGAAATTTGCTTCAATTACCCATTGATTATCTACCTCTGCTATTTCGTTTAAAATTACACTTGCTTGAACACTATCTCCCTCATTTGATTCGGCTGAGATCTTCGAAGGTTGTGGCCAAGAACTAGAATACTTAGCAACTATTCGAATTTCATCTGGAAGATTGTTTTGATTAGTTATATAATTTTGAATATTGCCTCCATCTTTTCCCCTATTTGTGTATTGGGTCTGCACATGCTTCATGGACGCACTAAAAGTCTCATTAGTTTCTGTCTGAATTCCAGATACACCATCCAATTCAGAAGATCGTAAATTCTGAGCCCTAGATACCGCCCCAATTAATTCGACTGTTCCCCATCCATAGCAATTATTAGGAGTAAACAATTCACCGCAGTCTACATCTAGAGGAACTTTATGATCACTAGTTTCTCTCAATATCTGCTTAACGTAATCTGTTGTTTCTGTAGGTGCAACATTAGGATTTGCTTGAAGCATCAACGCTACAACTCCTGACACATGAGGTGTAGCCATAGAAGTTCCTGAGTATGATACGTAGCCGTCACCTGAACCTGCTCTTGCAGACATTATAGCACCTCCAGGTGCCATAACATCCGGTTTCAATCTCCCATCACCTGTAGGACCTCTCGATGAGTAAATTTCTCTATTATGATCATCATTTACTGAACCTACAGTTATTGCTTTCTCGCTGTCACCAGGATAAGATGCTGAACCAGGGTGGGCTGCAATCCCTAAATTACCATTACCTATTGCAACTACTGTAACAATTCCTGCTTCAACGGCTACATCAAGAGCTTGAGATATTGATGAAGAACCTGTATTAGTAGCTCCAGGAATAACTACTGGACCTCCTAGAGACAAAGACATTACATCTATTGAAAATCTGTCTTTGTTTTCTATAGTCCAATCTACAGCTCTCAATAAATCGCCTTCATCACCAGAACCACCATCTAGTGCTATGACTCCAACTAAATTGGCTTGAGGTGCTACTCCTGCATATGTACCACTAGCACCTCCAGTACCTGCTGCAATTCCTGCACAATGTGTTCCATGACTACCTGAATCATGTGGTTGCTCATCTGGATATTCTTGATCAGTATTTGCATTGTAAAAACCTAGCATACCATTAGAATCAACTGCAATCTTAGGATCATTTGTATTTGGGTCATCATCTAAATCATCAAGTGATTCATGGTTAAAATCAACACCAGTGTCTAAAATTGCAATAGTAGTATCCTCGCCTTTGAATCCAAATTGATTCCAAATTACTTCGGTACCTATAGTTTCCACACTATTGTCTAAACTTGGATAAAAAAGAACATCTGCCTCCAGCCAAATCAATCCTGGTAAATGTGTTACTTCTGGTACCTTTTCTATAGACAAAAGAAAACCAAATGTATCAAATCTAGAAAAACTAGAAGTAACTTCGCCCCCTAAATCTTCTACATAAGTGTGGTGCTCATCCCCTAAAGATTCTACCTGTGCAAACAAACTAATTTTACCTTCTGGAGCTGGGGCCAACCCTAGACTCTCAGAGTTTTCAGGATTCTTGAAAGCTAATTGCAATCTCTTATCAACTAAATGAATATTCTCTAAAGGTATGCTGTTTGAATCTTCTGATGTTTGAACAAATGGACTAAAAGCTGTTAACAAAAAAAGTGCGGCTATCAAATAGTACGGGATACGAGGCACAATGTCTCACTAACTAAGGATTAAAAGAATATGGCGCCCAGACCGGGATTCGAACCCGGGTTTGAAGCTCCGCAGGCTTCTGTGATTCCAAGCTACACCATCCGGGCGCGAATACGCACTAACGCCCATTCTTAAAGGATGACATGACACCAGAATTTCATATATGGGCCTCCTCTACAAGATATGGCTCAAGTAATCATTGTCATGGGGTCTGCTACAGACCGTCCAACTGCCCAAAAAGCTGAAAAAATTTTAGAAAAATTTAACATTACATATGAAACATATGTGGCATCAGCACACAGAACTCCTGATAGAGTTGTTGAAATTATTAAAGAATCAAATGCCGATGCTTTCATTGCTTTAGCTGGTTTATCTGCTGCACTTCCAGGAGTTGTCGCCGCACACACCCTAAAACCTGTAATAGGCGTCCCATGCGCGTCAAGTAGTTCCCCTGCTAACTTAGATTCACTCTTATCTGTAGTGCAGATGCCACCTGGCGTTCCTGTTGGTGGTGTGGGAATAGGTCGGGGAGAAAATGCAGCACTCTTGGTTGCTAGAATATTGGGTGTTTCTGACAAAAGAATCTCAAGCGCTCTAGAAGACTATAGAAAAGAACTGGAACAAAAAACATTAGATTCTAACTAAATTAATTTTCTAAGACGTGCCTTGAAACTGAACTGCATTCTAAACAAGTAATAATTTTCCATCCCTTTGGAGATAACCTGTTCCTCGAATTTTTAGATGTAAGGAAATTATTGCAGTCTCTGCAGATTTTGAGCCTCTGAGATTTAGTTAACCGCTGATTGTATCTTTTACTTATCAACAAAGCTAGCTCAACAAATCTCCTCGATTGTTCAGAGTTGTCTTCATTAGAACTTTTTAGGGCTAGTTCTAGCAATAATTCAATTCGCTCCTTTGCAATTCTTTCCTGATTTTTTGTTCTACGGCCTCGCCTTTTTGCCACAATACGCTATTAGTTGCTTTTTTTAACACCCTCCTCTAGTCAACAACAATCCATGATAACTGACCATTTTACGTGGAATACGCCATGGGAATTATATTTTCATATACTTATTTTCATACCAATTATACAAAGATTGATATTCTTGGGAGAACCTGCTTTAAAGGCAATACAACTTCATGGACACCACTTAAGATGGTTATTTGAAAGACTGAAAGAAATACCTAAAGGATATTCTATTGCTGCTAAATTTACTGTAGGATTACTAGTTCCTGCAACTATTGCCTTAATGAGGTTTGTAATATTTGAACCAGAGAATGGAGTAGTAAATGTATTTGGTAAAACACTGCGACCTCCGGGCTGGGAAGAAACGCCCGATTGGCAGCTAATTGCAATCGTAATATTTTTTGTAGGACATACCTATCTTGATTGGAGAAGAGTCTGGGACACACGAAATTTAGCTATCAAATTGATAAAAGTAGACGTTGGAAGGTACAGACCAATGGTAGACCGTATGCTACAAATGGGTGACTGGTTGAAAGGAAGTGAACAACGCGGAAAAGAAGCTCTACCACATGAAAAAGTTGCAAGATTTGTTGGTTTCTTTGCAGGTAAATTAAGGGATACTACGAATACTGTAGTAGATAAAGTAATGGAAATGCCGAATAATTTTGCTGGGCGATGGATGGCAATAAATGTTGCATTCGGAATGGCTTTCCACTTGTTACCTATTGTATTTATGTTCTTTTTAACTGTTACCTACGAATCTCTATAATTTTTTGAGAATAAGCATAATTTGATTTTCCAATTCTTCAATACTTCCACTATTATCTACATTAAAGTCAGCCTCGCCAATTGTGGCCAATAATTGCTGTTTATTTGGATCTTTACTAGATTCTTCTAATTTTTCTTGCTCTAAAAAAATTTCCCAAGAAGAACTATCGCCTAATCTATTTCTTAATCTTAATCGTTCATATCTAATTTCAGGGCTAGCATCCACAGAAATTAACACAAATTTGTGATTTGGGTAAACTCTTCTAAGTGATTTTACCTCAAAAGGATTACGTATTGAATCAACAATATGATTTTCTGAAGACAAAAGACTATCAATCATTAAATCTGCTAAAACTCCCGGACCTCCTTGCTCTCTGAGGTCATTACCAGTTTGTATTAAATTTTCACGACTTTCTTCAAGATTTCTTCTTTTTAGCTCTTTACGTAAAGTATCAGAAAGAGAATGATAAACGAATGACGATTTTTTTAGAAAAGAAGCTACCGTCCCTTTACCTGCCGCATTTCTGCCTGTTAAGCCTATTATGTGATATGACAAAATAACCTCAAAAATCTGACCCTTCCCTATACTCCCCAAAAACTCCTCTGAGAACATCACACATTTCTCCAAGAGTAGCCTTAGCTTTAGCAGCTTCAATGAAATGAGGCATTAAATTTTCTTCTCCCTCAGCTGCCTTTTCTATCGCACTCAATGCGTAGGCATGCTTACTCTTATCTCTGGATCTACGTAAATTATTCAATCGCTTACACTGGCGTTCGAAACCTTCTGGATCCATCTCTAATATGGGTATCTCTACTTCCTCGTCTGAAGTATACTTGTTAACTCCTACAACCACTCTCTCATTATTATCAATTTCCTGCTGATACTTGTAGGCTGCTGCCGCAATCTCTTTTTGAAAGAAACCTTTCTCAATCGCTGGAACTACTCCACCCAGTGAATCAATCCTATCAAAATAATCTCTTGCTTGTCTTTCCATGTCTTCTGTGAGCCACTCTAGGTAATAACTTCCACCCAACGGATCAATAACATTAGCAACGCCGGATTCGTGAGCTATGACTTGCTGCGTTCTGAGAGCAATCTGAACCGCCTTTTCAGAGGGTAAGGCCAAGGCTTCATCCATTGAATCTGTATGAAGCGATTGTGTGCCTCCTAATACTCCCGCCATTGCTTGGATTGCAACTCTAACTATGTTAATCTCTGGTTGCTGTGCTGTAAGGCTACAACCTGCAGTCTGCGTATGAAATCTCAAAGTCCAACTTCTTGGATCTTTTGCGCCATATTTATCTTTCATATCTCTGGCCCAAATTCTTCTAGCTGCACGATACTTTGCAATCTCCTCGAAAAAATCGTTATGAGAATTAAAGAAAAAGCTAAAACGAGGTGCAAATTCATCGATTTTCAAGCCACGCTCAATAGCCCAATCTGCGTATGCATATCCATCTGCTAAAGTAAATGCTAATTCTTGAACTGCTGTTGAACCTGCCTCACGTATATGATATCCTGATATTGATATGGTATTCCACTTTGGCATATATTTAGTTCCGTATTCTACTGTATCTGTAACCAGCCTCATTGATGGAAGAGGAGGGAAAATGTATTCTTTTTGAGCAATATATTCTTTCAAAATATCATTTTGTATAGTTCCTCCTAAATTAGCCTTAGAAATCCCTCTATTTTCTGCATTAGCGATGTACATAGCCCAAGTCATAGCTGCTGGAGAATTTATTGTCATTGAGGTAGTCACTTTATCCAAAGGTATATCTTTAAACAAAATTGACATATCCTCTAAACTACTAACTCCAACACCACATTCGCCGAATTCTCCTGCTGCTAATGGTGAATCACTATCATAGCCATAAAGTGTTGGAAGATCAAAAGCAGTACTAAGACCTGTTTGACCTTGCTCCAAAAGATACTTGAAACGCGCATTAGTCTCCTCCGCCGAACCAAAACCTGCAAACATACGCATTGTCCACAACCGACCTCTATACATCGTTGAATGAATTCCTCTCGTGTAGGGAAATTCTCCAGGATAAGATATATCTCTATCAAAATCTATGTGTGCAGTATCTAAAGGAGTGTACAACCGGCCAACTTTCTGACTCGAAGTGGTCATGAATTCTTTCAATCTTTCAGGATTTTTCTCTAAGGAAGGCCCTAAAATTTCTGCTTTCCACTTTTCATAAGCTTTTTGATACTCTACACTATTATGAAAACTAGATTCCTCTAAATCATGGTTTTCATTGTCCTTATTAGACATTAGCTGCGAATATAACCTGTAAATAAGGATTTACCACAAACCGTGAACTATATATTCTAGTCAGAAAAATAGGATCTAGTCAGGAGATGGAGGGCGACCGACGGTCTTAGGCTGAGGAAAGTCCCCTCTCCATGAGCAAAGCAGCCGCAAGGGGCCCGAGAGGGTCGGCACTGAAACAGAAACGACACAGACCCATCTTATGGAATGATCGTCTAGGACGTGACGTCGATGGAGTATTTGGTGAAACGAACATCCCTGCTGGAGCAATTCCAAGTAACCGCAGCGACCTGCTCGGGAGCGGTAGGTAGGAAGCGTAGCTAAATGTCGCCAACCATTTATGGTTAACAGAAAGGGGCTTACTCCCATCACCTGACAACAATTTTACCGAAGATACCTATATAAATCAGTCTCGCTCCGCGGCGCACATAATGGCCGCAGACTATTCTGAAGAACCAAAGTGCACGCAAAAAGGGACAGGATGGATAAAATTCGATCAAAGTCCTAGACCTCACAAAAAAAGAGTAATCAAGAAAAGAATACGCAAAATGAAACTTTAACTACAATTTACCTTGCTTGAGTAAACTTAGATCATCAAGATCATATTCATCAAAATTATTAGGTGGTTGGCCATCTAACTGATTGCCTATATCCTGACTTTCTATCGCCCAATACATAACAGACTCTTCATTATTCGAATGATGAGGATGATCTGGATCCTCATGATCATGAGGTGATTGATATCCCTTATTTACAAGACCTAGCAAATGACCAAATTCATGGACAATCACTGCTTTTTCAATGTCTTTAGATGAAATAAGTAAAAAAGATGCATCCTCTATCTTTTCCTTGAACATTACAAAAGAAGTACCTGAATAAGCTATGCCAAGCGCTTGGCTGTTGTCACTAAACTCTCCATTAAGATATAATATGTGCACAACAAAAGTATTTCCGCCTTTGAATTCAGTTCTTTCACTAGCCTCTAAATCTACAATTTCTTCTAAAGTATAACTATTATCTGTGCTTCCAAAGCTACTTTGACTAACCGTAACTGTCGATTTGTCTGTAACTTCTTTGATTCTTTGTTTAAGCAAGTTCAACGCGTCGGAATCAGGAGCATTTCCTGTAACATAATTAACTTCAATGTGCAATCTTGAGTATTCATTCCCTCTCAAAATCTCATATTTGCATTCACCTGTGATGTTATCACAAGATACGAAACTTTCCTTGAAACCATCAAGACATCCTGGCGTAGCAAAAGCCATCATAACTGTAATGACCAATAATTTCTGCATATCTGTAATTAAAATAGCTTAATTAAAAAGTTACCAACAAAATTATCAATAAAGCGGTCCTAGAACTAATCTTGGATCAGGATAAGTTGTTAATGCTTTTTCCCTGTCCTTAGCACTGACTACGCCTGGCAAATCATGCGTCTCAGGTTCAATCAAAGACAATTGAAAGTGAAGATGAGGTGCCCAACCTCCATTTTCACTTTCATTTCCAAACCACGCAATTATATCTCCTTTTTCAATAACTTGACCTACCTCTTTGCCATTAACTGATTTAGAATTTAAATGCCCATACAAAGCCCAGACGCTTACTCCTGATATCTTATGCTCAGTAATAACGACAAAACCATAATCTCCTGGCTCTGGATTATAACCGAAATTTGATATTATCCCTTTTTCAAAAGCCCTGCAGGGTGTTCCAACAGGCCCACCTATATCTATTCCAACATGAACATTACGAATACCTCCAAAAATTGAAGTTTTGTACATATTTGGCCTTACTTCATCATACTTACCAATACAATATTCGTCATCAATACTAGGCCAAGAATTTTTAGTCAAATCTAAAACTCTGTAATTCTTTGGAAGATCAACGACTGAATGGAAATTATTATTTTTCCAAGCTAATTCTAAATCAATGTTTTTCAATATGAACCTCATCTGAATACAAATTTAAGTCTTGACCATTGCATTCAACAATCAATGAACCATCTAAATCAATAGATTTAGCAACCCCCGAATTGTCTGCCCAGTAAATTTTCTTACCTATTAAACAATCCGAATTAGTAAATTCTTCTACGATTTTTTCCGAATCAAGGGCAGACACTTGATCAAAGTTATACAAAAATGAAGCCAAAAGAATAGACTTATCAATCTCATAACCATGAGATGCAAAACTTGTTGAATTACTGATTGCTGGTTCATTAACTAAATTAATTCCAATACCAACAATGCTGTAATTGCCAAACTTTTCACATAATATACCACCCACTTTCTTGCCAGATATTATCAAATCATTTGGCCATTTAAGTGATAAATCTGCAATATTTTCACTAAGAACTCTAACTAAACTCACAGCAGCTACTGCCGGTAGTAATTTATGATTGGAAGACACTGTTGACATATAAAAACCTCCTCTTTTAGAATCCCAAACATTGCCTCTACGCCCTTTTCCGCTAGTTTGCTCAAGTGCAATAACTGTATCGTCAATATCAAGATAATATTTGGATAGCCAATCATTTGTGGAACTAATTTTATCAACAATGTGTATCAAAGAAATGCTCCAAGATCCATCTGCTTTATTTGCTCATTCTCAAGTGTTTCCTCTATTGCATTAAATGCTAACTCTAACCTTTGCCTAATGAATGGCCTTGAACCATAACGTTCTGAAATCTCTGTAGCTATTTTTCTATATTTAGCAACAGAAGCTGGAGAAATATTAAGTTGTAATTTTCCTCCGCAAGAGCAGTTATCTGTCAAAGGAGGACGTCGGAATTTAGTATTACATTTCTTACATCTAACTGATTGAGTAGAAAACGCACGCAAGTTTCCAATTAAATCTCTAATCAAGTGCTTCTCAATAGTTTGATCTGCAACATATGTAGCATTTGATGCTCTTGTCTTTGAAGCTAATTCCAAAGAAGCCAATGCCTTATCTGCCATTGAATCTAACGTTACATAGCGCGATTCAACCGGGCCCAAGTTTATGCTTGAAGAGCTATGAGTAAAGTTATAATTCTCATATTGTTCTGGGCTCTCAAGTCGATTAGAAACCATATCTAAAAGATTGGTTATTGAACTTGAAGGAACTTTCTTTTCTGCTTTTTCATAAAGTTCCAGAGGGTAATGCTTATTCAATTCAACATTATGAGCTTCGCTATCAATCTCAATAGGATCTATTCTGGTAGATAAAACTCTTGGAATATCCATCGTACCTCCTCTTGTGGTAGGTACAAAACTATCTGAATAATTTAATAATCCATCTAAAAGAAGCATTATAGAATCTTCATCACCATCACAATTTCTCCTCTTAGCTGCATGTAGGAACGGATGGCCATACTGTGCCTTTGCAGACGTGAAACCAATTAAACGTGTTAAAACTCCTGCTGATGTATGAGGACTAAGACAAATTAGGAGATTTCCAATTAGATCTTCCGGTTTAGAATTTGGACTTAAATTGTAAAACGGATCTAAACCGTACAACTTTGAAAGTTCATCATCAACAAAATTAGATACCTTTACTAGCCAATTTCCGGCCCTTTCCGAAACAATTAAATCTTGTACTTTAATCTCGACCAACTGTTCTGAAGATAGCAATTCTTTACCATCAATATCTTCTGTATATCCTAGTTCCTTAGCTTTTTCTAAAGTTAACCCAATTTCTTTTGGATAAAAATGAGTTATAGGCAGATCAATCATATCATACCTCAAAGTTCCATCTTTGTAAACTCTCAAATCTCTTTTAGCCCTTAATATTCCCTTTTCTAAACATTCAGGAATTTTGTTTTTTGATTTAAGAGTATCCGTTCCTTTTACTTTAGGAAGAATTCCTGTCTTGACATTGTTCATTGCCTTAGTCACTAATTCTGAAATATCTACTAAACGTCGCTTAGGAGATTCTTTTACCATAGTCTGTGAATTACAGCAATTTATCGAAATTGTTTCATTATTACATTTCTTACAATATCGTAATTGAACTTCCATCTCAATACGCCCTGCGCGCCCTTGAGAAAAACCCCTATTTGGTGCATTGGACGTTAATGCACTATTTACTAGTCTTTGATTGCCTCCAGAATTACCAAGAGGAAATAATACATGAGGAGGAGGTTTCATTCTACGCTCATTTGCCTTTTCTGGACGGCCCATACTAGCGCCGACTCTTGTAGGTGCACGATTTTTAATTTCTACTTTTGATAAAGAAGAAATCAATTCAATTACATTATCCGTTTCATTTGCGTCTGAATCTAATACTAATTTAGAATCTTTTACTATCAATCCTAGTTGCGTTACCAAGGGTTTGAAACCATCATTTAGTATTAACTTTTGATCCTTTATCTGGTAAAACAAACCTAATTTCAAAAAAATCTCTTTGTAAATTAACTTAAAGTTATTATTAACAACGTCAGCTGAATCTCTAACTAATTGATTTCTAAGGTCGCTTACTTCGTCAACGCTTATGTCTGCCCAAAAATAAGTATACTTCGGATGAAGCGGTATGTCATTACTTCTACTATACTCTAGCAATGAATCAAAATCATAATTTCCTTCATATCTTGGAATTTCGTGACTCTCAATGATGGCATTCCACCACTCATCGCACCAACCAGAGGGCTCTAGATTATGATTATTTTCAATAAACTCTCCAACAGGAATTAATATTTCTCCAAGATCGACTATCTGGTCTATTTGGTTAATAAATTTTTCAGCATCCTCATAGTTGTCAAGTCTCATATATCTACCATCTTTCAAAATAACTGAAGGACCTTCTATTGAGTCACAAGGATTAGCTGCTGTTGCCTTACCTGGAAGTTGAAGCTTGATTTGAGTGCCTATGGCTGCAAATGAATCAACGACTAGCATGCTTGAAGGATGTAAAGACATCGATGCCAAGCCTGATGACCGCGAACGACCATATCTCAAACGAAAAGCTCCAGGCTCATCAGGAAATGCAAAAATGGGCCTACCTGCGATGACGTCTTTCAGGTATTTATGTTCTTTAGTATCCAAAGAAGCGGTACTCTTTTTTTTCTCTGTATATTTTCTAAGGAAGTCCCAGCCACTTATGGATAAACGGTCTACGTGTTTCATTATTTTCGCAGCCTTGAGACAAAGGCCCTCTGCTAAAACTAAACAAGCACCACCTCTCAAAGAATTAGTTTCAACACGTGGCAAATCCCTATTCCCTGCAACCTCTAATCTGTCTGTCCTTTCCCCGGTAACACATATTGGGCATGAAGTCACTATAGTTTCAATCTCCTCGGAGCTGGGTACATACTGAAGATTCACAGCTCTCTTGTATAATGGAATTTCCTCCTTGTATCTTTCAACTTCTGCGGGAGTAGGGATGTATGAATCTAGACCTAGCTCTCGCCTTACCACATCAGCTATCAAAACAGACAAAGCCTGTGCAGTACCACCTGCTGCCCTAATAGGTCCTGCGTAGTAAATTGAAGCGCAAGTAGTTCCGTTATTGTTCTCTAAAGTACTCACTTTAACAACACCTTCAGTAGGTGCTACAAGTACACCCTCTGTAAGTATTGAAAGTGATGTTCGAACTGCTTGTTCGAGTGCGAAAGCAACTCCTTCTTTTTCTTTTAATTCTTTTGCCAGCTCCTTTGCTATTATCAACGCAGTAGACTCTCTGTCATTAGTTTCTGCAGCTTTACGTATTCTTGGTGCTATACCCTCAGGACCAACCTGTGCCTCAACTCTTTCCGCCAAATCCTTCGCACGAGGAATCTCTGGTTCCAAAGAAGGATCGAAACCTGCTTTGCGTGCTTTAGAAACTAAATCATAGCATTCATCTGCCTTTTTTTCTAAATTCCGAAAATAGGACTCCATTTTATCGGATGCTACAAGTACCACATTACACTATAGAGTGCCTATTATTATTCTATCCGGCAGTACTAAACTCCATAACTATCAACAAAAATTGACCTATACGCTGAAGCTGCTGAACGGATTCCTGCAAGTAACACTCCAAGTGATACAAATGAAAATATCAAACCTGCCAACAACCCTGCATTATAATCCCAGAGCATAATAGTTGCTGGAAGAATTAGAATTATTCCAGAAAAAAGTGCTGAAGTACCCATCAGCATGAATTGAACTAAAATATCTGGATTACCTCTATCACTCTCATCAAAATTTGCAAATGTACTACCTGCCCAAATACCAAGGCCTGTATTACAAAAAAGAAGTATCAAAAGACATTGACCAAAAAATAGAGTAACTTTTAATGGAAATTGAGCTAAAAGACAAATAGGAATCCAAATAGCTATTAAGCCTGGAAGAGCCATCATGACTAAGGCTGTTGCTTTACCCTTCATTATCAACATAGATTCAACCGGATTAGATTTCATAATCCACATACGCTTACCTTCAACACCTAATATTGTTGAACCTAACATCGTACATTGAAGTAAAGCTCCTATGTACAAGCTCATTGCAAGCATGCCTGGGTAATATAGTGTAGTAGGCAAATCGCCTAAAGGTTCACTTGGAATGCCTACTTTAAACCACCAAAAAACAAGAATGAATGCGAGAGAAAAGGTGGAGAAAGCTGAACTGAGAACATCTCTCTCTCTTATTGAAGATATTACCTCTTTAGAACATATTGAAGAGGCTCTAATTCCAATTATAGAATTTAGCCAATTGAATTGCAAAATTCTAGTTGGATTTTTATGTGAGGAAGAATTTATTTTATATGATTCTAAAGCTTCAACAAATATACCATCCATAAAATAAAAAAATACTGATAAAAACAATAAGCAAACAAGACAGACAATTATGGCTTCTGTTGGGTAAAGATGAGATTCATTTGACACTAACATTACTACAACCAAAATAGGTGACAAAATGATGAGAAAGGCAATCTTACGGGAAAACGGATGTAAAGCACCTGCAATTGAGAAAATATATCCACTGAGAGAGGATAAAATACTAAGAAGAAAATATAATATTAAAAAATCATTAGTAAGAACGATGCCTGTGTTTGTTACGATGTTACCAAGATAAAACAAACCTAATAACGAAAGTGCTAATAGAAAATTAGGAATTAAAATAGAAAAACACATTCCTAACATTATTTGTCTAGGAGTGATTGGCTGTACTAAATGCAAATCCATACGTTTTGACTTAATAATTCTTCTGTATGTCAAACCTGCAGTTCTTAAAGTAAATAATGCAAAAAATATCAACAATATTGTACCATATCCCTCATTGGAACCCTCTGGAAACAATTCGGGATTATCTATTACAAATTTTATAAGGCGTATACAGGCAAATGAAAATATCAAACCTATGAAAAAAATGAAAAATGTCCCGGCAATTCTTTTCTTTAACCCTTGAACATTCTTGCGGAAAGCTGTACGAAATTCAGCTTCAAAAATAGCATAAGTGGCACTCATCTACCTAAGGACTCCATGGCTCTGTCTTTCTTTGTTTCCTTCTTAAAAATTCGATAACAATCTGAGCAAAGTGGAACCTTACGATTTGAGCCTCGGAGATTTAGAGCACCGACTTTTTCAACCCTTTTGCGAGGTATCGAGCGTTTAGGGACTTTACTACAACCACTAACGCCACATATTTCCTTGTCATCACTAGAAAAAGAGATTTCTCTGCGCTTCATTTTTACCAATAAGAATTGTTATACTTAAAGATATTAGGATTATTTTTCTAATTTTAAGCCCTCTGATTGAGATAGCATGTTTCCACATTTAGCACAATACTGAACGTCAGATCCGTCAATCTCGTAACCACATGAAGGGCATGTTGACACTACTTTCTCTTTAGTTGAACTCAAATCCTTTCTAAAATTTAAAAGAGAACCTATTAACAACAAAATTAAAATGATTGTTTGGCTGTAGCAAACTATCTCGTTAAAATCCACATTTCGATGAAGATAAGCCCCTTTAATTATGTTACTGCAAAGTAATATCTGGCATCAAAGGTCTTGCTGCAAAACCTTTCAGTGCAAAGTTACTACCTTCTCCAACTCTACAAACAAATAAGTCTCTGTGGTGCCTGATCAATCCAAACTCATCCAAGGAAGACACTCCACCACAAATTTCCATTGCCATTGTTAAATGATCCGAAGCTTTACGAGAACACTCAATCTTGACTTTTGCGGCAGATTCTCTATCTAAGGTATCTTCATCATACCTATTTGTCAAATCAATCAACCAAGTCAAACCTTGTTCTAATGTAATATCCATATCAATTACTACATCCTGAACTCTCTGGAAACTACCAATAGGTACACCAAATTGCTCTCTTTCTTGAGAATATGTTCTACATTTGTCTAACGCAAATGCCAATGAGGCCAAAGACATACCTGCAATGAATAAACGGCCGCCATTCAAAGTCTGAGCCATGACCTTGAAACCTTCATTTTCTTTTCCAAGAATAGCATCATCGGAAACTCGAACATCATCAAAGGTAATTGAACCAGTTGAAGATTGACTCCACAAATCTTTGCCAGCCATTTCCTGATATGAAACATTGGGATTATCCATTGGAACAATGAAACACGTAGTCCTGTACCCTGGCTTAGAATTTGGATCTGTCATAGCATGAACTACAACATGACTAGACCATTTTGCATTTGTAGACCAACATTTTTCACCTTTGATAACCCATTCATTACCATCTTTCTTAGCTGTAACTTGAGGATTAGTAGCATCTGAACCTCTGCCTGGTTCTGATAATCCAAAAACAAACATTCGCTTTCCAGCTGCTAAATCTGGTAAATGTGATTTCTTTTGTTCCTCTGTACCAAATAGCTGCAGTGGTTTAGCTCCTAATGACATGGCGGCACCGGGAGTTATCGCTAAGGATTGTGAATGATAACCAAGAGCTAAACCCATTAAAATCAAATCTAACTGATTACCACCCTGTCCACCATACTTTTCGGAAACTGTAACTCCAAAAAGCCCCATTTGCCCCATTTCATCAATAATATCTTGAGGAAGTAACTCATGATTTCTTTCCCAACCGAGATAATTAGGTTCTATTCTTTCATCAGCAAAGTCACATAGTGCTTTGTAGAATGTCATTGAATCTGGTGATACTAATCTTTCCAAATAGTGGTCTAAGCGACGTTCCATGAAATTGTCACAAAGATATCTGTTAAAGTGGTTTTGTCTTCACTATATGGCCTTTCGTTTACTCTAATCATCATCATCCACAATTTTATTGATTTTTCTTTGCAGCTTTTTTTCCCTTCTATAATGGTTTATTTGATCTGCAACCATAAGAATCCAATTAAACTCGAATTAAATGCTTTTATGCCTCAAAGTGGCCTAACTTGACTAATAAAGTGGTTAGCGTGACCTTCCTATGGCTCCACGTGGTGGTTCAGGCTCATAATCTGCCTGTAACTCTGGAGGCCACTCCCTAGGCTTATCATCTACACCTTGGAGTATTATGTAACCAATTATCATAATGATAAACAAGAAAGCTATTGCAGCAGGCCTTCCGAAACCGAGTTCGTCAACAATTATTGCCCAAGATAAAGGACCTATAATCGTAGCAAAACGCCCTACCATACTGTACAAACCGTAAAATTGACCAATGTAACGAGGAGGAGTCAAAACAAGCATGTATGGCCTATCAGCACACCAAGTTCCTCCTAAGGCTACACCTGCTAAGAATGGTGCAAGCCATATCATCCACACTGGCAATCCTAGCCAAACTGTGGAAATTAAAAGTGTAAAGGAAGCAAACCAAAACCAAAGAACTGCATTCAGTGTAGATTTTGGACCAATTATATCAACTAAATATCCCCAGATAAATCCGCTAATAATTGAAGAAAAAACCCCAATTAATGTGTAAACAGCAATTTCAGAATCCTCCATGCCAAATTCTTCTCTAACATAAATTGCTGCAAAAGTAATCGAAGTATTAGCTGCATCTGTGTAAAATATACGGCCAACTAAAAAGCGGGATAAACCTGGAAAATCGTCGAGCATGGACAAGGTGCCTTTTAATTGTGTAAAAGTACCAGAAACTGCACCTAAAATTGATCCGTCGCGAAACAAAGGCGATGTTTTTGTATTCATAGATGAAATAACACAGATTATTGAGAAAAAAATTGTAGCATACTGCATTGTTCCGCTAACCAGCCAAGCATTAAGTCCTAGCAAAATTGCCATTAGAATCATCAAACTAGGCCAGAAATTATCTTCAGGAGTCTCTTTAACAAAAATAAAACAAGGAATCGCAAATATTAGGAAAAGCATAGCTGTGGCCTGAAATACTGCAGTATATGGGAAGCCTAAAACTGAAGTAATGTAAAGCGCAGACAATATTCCAATAAGTGCTCCGACGTAACCTACACCAATACCAATACCGCCTATGCGGCCCTTATTACCTGGAGTAGAAATTGTAGCTAAAGTAGAGTCGTAAAAAATAAGACCTGCTTGGTAAAAATAATTGGCGACTACAAAGAAAACCAATGAAGCCGTAAGAATTGTACTCTTACTCCATCCATCTCTCTCATATCCTAAAAGTGCTGTAAAAGCAACGCAAGCTAGAGTTGTAACGAAAAGAAAGGGCATACGACGTCTTGCTTGATCTGACAATGCTCCAATCAAAGGCGCAGTGAGGAAAACAAGTGCCATGGATGCTGCATTAGCATAACCATAGTCTGCATCCGAACCCCCTACTTCATCACTGACAACCCATAAACTAAAATAAAATGAAACGATTAATACCGAAAAGATTGTATTCCCGAGATCGTAAAATGCCCAAGAAAAAATGCTAAACATTGAAGCTTTTGTAGTAATAGGCTCCTTTGGTTTTTTTCTTTCTTCATTAAAATCTTTTAATTTTTCTCTAATTTTCTTTGGCGCATCTAATATTTTCTTTGAACGGCTCATATTTATTCTTGGTTGTGCATAGAATCAAAATCCGGTTCTGAAGGTTCCTCTAATAATTTCCTTACTCTAATGTCCTCAGCTTCTGCGTCTCTTATTCCAGCTTCAATATCAACTCTATATAGTAAAATAGCACCTAATAAAAGAAGGAAAGCAATACTGAAAATACCTGCACGACTATCATACATTACTGCCATTATTGTGTAAAGTGCAGGACCTAAGAAGGCAGCAACTTTGTTAAAAAATCCAAGAAAACTATAAAATTCCGTACTCCTAGTTTCAGGAACTATTTGACCAAACAAACTGCGTGCAAGACCTTGTGAACCTCCCAACAAAGTCCCCATAAAACAACCAAGAACTATAAACTGAGTAAAAACATCCATACCTAAGGGCTTCCAAACATTGTCCCTAGCCCAGATTGGAATACTATCCAAAACTCCATCTCCTAAATTAGTTGGGTGATCTTCACCTACGTTTGCTTCCCCATCTAATTCTCCTCCAAATATACTTACACTAAACCTAGTTTTATCAATTGAAGATACAAAGGAAGTTATATTTTCGTTTGATACTCCTGTAAGTTTAATCATATTTGGCTCCTCTTCAGAATCACCCCATGACCATTCCAAAATATTTTTATCATCTTCATTAACTTTAGTAGGAAGAAGATATGACCACTCTTTAGCCCAGGCTTGCTCATCAAATTCTTCATCTTCGTAATCTAATTTTTGAGCTAAATCATTTGCCGACCATGAAATGTAAACTGAATATGCATTATCTCCCTCGTTCCATTCATATAAAACATCATAATCTTCGTGTGTTTCCAACTCTAAAGGAGCGAAACATAGACCTGCAAAGCACAAAACGACCCAACCAGTTATCGAAATCATCAGAGCATTTTTTGTACCTTTTTTCTCTGCCAATTTAGTAAAAAATATAGCTGACGGCGCTGCAACAAATTGAACAACGAGAAGTGCAAGAATTAATCCCGTAAATCCAATGCCTAAAACTGTAGTTCCATAAACTCCTGCCAGAGCTGTTACTGTGTTTATTCCATCTATGAAAAGGAAATAAGCCAGCATGTACAAAAATAAATGTGGAAAATCTTTGTAATCTTTCAAAGTTTGCTTAACTTCTCCAACTGCAAACCTCGCAGCATCCCTAAACTTTAATTTTTCCATTTCGTTTTCAACAGGAGGTTCAGGAACCCATGCAAATGTAATCAGCGCGAAACCATACCACCAAATTCCTGATGAAGCCAATGAAAATTGAATTGCCCACTCAGCAAAATCCGTTGCTAATAAAATGACAAGATGAAGAACAAGAAGAACACCTGCACCCAAATACCCATAAGCAAACGCCCGATTTGATATGTCGTCCAATTCATCAGGTTTACCCAAGTGAGGAAGTAGTGCATTGTAAAAAACTCCTGCCCCATTAAGACCTATATTTGCAAAGAGATACATTACTAAAATCCAAATCCAGGCTGCATTTCCAAAGAAAGGAGCCATTGCAATTAAAAATGTCCCACCCGCACCTAATATGGTTAAAATCTTTAACCAGCGCATCTTAACAAGTCTACGATCTGCAATAACTCCAAGTGGTGGACTAATTATCGCTACAGAAAGAGTTGAAATTGCCACTATTAGAGTAAATATTGCGTCAGCAGTCATAGACTGCGAAAAAAGTGAAACAGTAAGGCCATTAGCCTTAAGGAACAAAGCTGTATACCAAACTGGAATAATTGCTAGAGTGACACTACATTCAAACGCAGATTTGGCCCAATCATAATAGCCGTAACCACTAATGGCTTTTTCTTTATCCTCTGGAAGATTTGTTAATTTTGAACCCAGGCTAAACAATCTAGTAATTAAATCGGCCATAATTGACCAGGAACGCCCAGTTTAAATACAGAATACCTATTGTTTCATAAAAAAAAACAATCAGACTATTACCCATTCCAATCAATCGCTTTTTTAAGAAAATTTTGGAAAAGTTCAGACCCATACTCACTGTGCTCAACTTCTGGATGATATTGAACACCAGCGTAAGGTAAATGCTCATGCTGTATTACCTGCACCTGACAAGCATCTGAAGAAGCTAACAACCTAAAACCTGTTGGCATTTCATGAACTTCATCATTATGTGACTCCCAAACATTGAACTCTTTAGGAAAGCCAGCTAATATCCAACCCTCATCTATTAGTGTCAATAATGAAGAACCAAATTCTGGAATTTCTGCAGGACCTGCCTTTCCTCCAAAATGAGTAGCCATATATTGATGACCTACACATATACCAAGTATGGGCCATTTTTCTGAATCGATATATTCAGATGTCAAACCAAGAGCCTCTGATTCTGTTTCAATTCGAGGTGCACCTCCTGAAAGAACTAAGGCCTTAAATCTCTCTAACTCCTCAACTGGTGTCACGTTGGAGACTATCTCAGCCCTACAACCCAAATAATTTAGAACTCTATATTCTCTGTGAGTCCATTGACCTCCATTATCAACAACTGCAACAGGAAAATTTTCGTAAGACATTAATCTTAGTTTGGAAGTTGGTTGTTAAGTCTTTCTAATCTAATATTACGCTCGGAAGCAAATTTTTTTATAGCTTCTAAAACCCAACGAGGACTCAGGTGGGCTTCATCAATAATTTCATCGACACTTCCGCCAGTTCTCCAGTTATTATCCCAATCTGGAGAAACTGAATACTCTGAAACTATACGGTTTGAGATCCATTTATGCATAATTCTAAGTCCCGTATTAGTAACAACCATTGAATCTGACCATTCTTTATCTGAAATAATAGAATCTTTGTAAGACTTACTTTGTCTGTTAAATAATTCCCATGAAATTGCTGACACAATTTTTACGTTATGCTTAGCACCTAATTCTTCAAGAATAGAAACAATAGTATTTGTTGAACTTGTTCCTCTTACAATCACAACACCCTCTTTAGGTCTAGAGTCGTAATCTCGGATTAAGTATGCTCCTTTTGATGCATTTAAGTGACTGGAAATACCTAATTTTTCTCTGTCTGGAACTTCTATCGCAGGCCTTGTTAGATGTAAAGCTACAATTGGTACGTCTGTGGCAAAGGCTGCAGCTAGAGCCGGGGCAACATCATTGTGCTCCCAAGGATGTAAATTTATTATGTGTCCATCAGGGAACAATTGTGTAACACCAGGAGCAAAAATACCAAAATGTGTTCGACTATCTTCTGCCGTTTCAGGACCTGAATGACCTGCCACCCACAATAATTTTCCTACCTTAATTTGAGAATCTTGAGCTACTTGACTAAATAACCGAATAGGGCCGTATTTCAAATAACTAAAAGAACCATATGTACTAAACGAGCCAATAAATCCATTGTATTCCTCAAGTGTATCTTTATTGAAATTTACTGTAGATAATCCTGCCATCATTCCTGAATTAGTAAATTCAGTTATGCCCTGAGGCATTAATGGAGATTCGGTATTTGAGACTTTATCATACATCCCCAGATCATCCATATTATCCCAACCCTTTGCAAAACCTGAGATATTCGTTGAATCTGCTAAATCTGCAGACATTGCAACGAACAAAGGTCTACCATGATTTTTACGACTATGGGAATTTAACCAGGATGCCACCTTAGAAAAACCTACACGATTTGGAATCTTAGTACCTGGTTCTACAAACAAATCTTTAGGATAGTTTGAATAATCAAAAAGTGATTTATCATCAAGGGGGTTTGATTCTGAAACTATACAGCTATCAATTGAGTCAGGAACGGAATCTCCTATTTCTACCAACCTATCTGCTAAATAATCAACTAAAGATTGATTATCATGCATTACAGATATGACTTGGTGGAAGTATGCTCTTGCTTGTTCTACTTGATCCTTTCGAGAGTCTGCAGCTTTCTCCCCAAAATTAGAGAAAGAAACATCATACTTCTTCATAAAATCTTCTTTAGTCTTCCAAAATAAATCAGAGTTTCGTTTATGGGGAACGCCATGTGACTTTTCATCAAAAACGTGATAACCTCTACCTTTTCTTGATTTAGCATAAACCATCTTTGGAATATTTTTCTTAGCCTTTCCCACTAAAAGATCATAATATGCCTTAGTGAAAGACTCCCAATCTTCATTATCGTCGGTCCCTTCGACATGCCAACCACTAGTTTCAAACAACTCTTGAGGCGTTGATTTGACAATTGAACTAAAAGGACGGCTATCTATTCCAAAATCGTTCCAATCAATGTAATATACTATATTTCCAAGACCCAAACCCCATGAAGAATTTAACGTTTCATGAGTTGCTCCCGTACTCAATCCACCTTCTCCTTCAAATGCAAAAACTTTAACCTGATCAGTACCTGCCAGTTTATGAGCTAAGGCCTCTCCTGCTGCTGCAGGAGAACCGTGTCCACTCGGACCTGTATTAAATTTGAAAAAAAGTGTCTTACCCTCCATCTCTGCATGCCCTGGGAGGCCTTTATTCTTACGAAGTGTAAGCAAATCTTCCCACACTAATTGAAATTCCTCCCCATTTCTTACGAGATATTTGGAATCTTTAGTTTGGGAGTATTTCAATCTTAATGCTTCATTTAATATTGCTAATGTAGCGTACACCATTGGATTATCGTGTCCTGCAACTAAAACAAATCTGTCTGCAAAACGCTTTGTTGGATCACGTATATCCCATCGCATGGCTCCAGACAGAAGTGTGATTAACATTCCGTGGACTTTTGAACGTGAACCTCCTGGATGCCCACTTTGACTTAAATTAAGAGTAATATCTATACATTGATCGATTAAATCCTTAGTAATTTCCCAATACTTGTAATCCTTTTCTAGCTTCGAGGGACTATCCATGTAATACAATTACAGATGTGTGTGTTTTTGAAGTTTCTGTTTTAATCTTCTACTTGTCGAGCAAGATAACCGCGTGAAAATAAAGTTTGAACAACAGCCCATATCATAAAAAAGACCATAACCGATAATGCTTGCCCGTATATCGTATTAAATTCTATAGAATTCCTGAAGCTGTAGGGAAGTAAACCACTAAGAAAATCGTGAAATAAGAAAGCTATTGATGTTAATCCTGTGGTCAAAGCTAGAGTTATTACTAAAGTAACTAAAAACCATTGTAAAACTGTTTCATATTCTCTAGAATAATGCATTACTCTTGCAAGTCGGCTATACCTGGTATGCCCATAGCTTAACTCAATATATAGCATAAAAGAAAATACAAATCCAAGAATTGGATAAATTTGCTCATTAGTATTTCCTGACAAACCTAAAGGCATAACCAAAACTAAAAAAGCTGCAACAATTTGATTACCTATATAATCTTGCCATATCCCAATTATTCCAACAAATATTGGAAGGCCTATCCAAAACCAAAGGAATAATTGCTGAGTTACTTGATATGGGAAAGAATCATAATTCATTATGTCTGCTAGAAAGACTAAAGATGAAAATGTAAACAAAAATAAAATAGAATAATTATAAACTTTTTTATTCATGCTCAAAAAGACAAACAAAGTACCTGCAAAAAGCCCAACTAGCATTCCTGCAACTGCAGAATTATTTAATTCATCTAATACCTCTTTTCCATAAATTCCTGAAATTATCCCATCTAATGCTTTGAAAAAAAGAGAATCATCTATGGGGTTTATCACATATGCAAGACCCAGACTAAACATCAGCGAGAAAGTTGCAATTCCCTGCATCAGAGATAAACTATTTGTTGTATTCAAACTACAACCTCCGCTAGAGATGTTGATAGTACGCTTTCAGGATCCCAACGCATAGCTCTGGCACCGAGTGAACGTGCCTCAGTGATTTTGTTGTCTAATGAAGCTGAAGCTGTGAAATAAACTGTTGGAGATATTATACGTGCCTCACGATCATAATCCAATGTGTCTGGAGCAATAACTGTTAGCTTGAAACCTCTTGCAGTAATTTCTCTGAGGGCTGTCGTACTGGTTGGATCGCTTTCTAACGTAGAAAGAACCATTACTGGAGATCTAGGAGTGAAATTACGCAAATCTCCCAATACCGTGTGAAGACCTAACCCCCCGCTTGGCTTAACTTCTGCTAAAGCTGTTAAAATGCGATAAAGATGTCTCTCTCCAGTGTCCGGAGGGATTACGTTAACAGTTTCACCATAGATCGTTAAACCCACTCTGTTACGAGCTCTTAGAAAGAAACTAGTCAAAGAGGCTGCAGCTCTACAAGAATAATTTAATGGATTTCTCAATACCGTACCTGTTCCTGAAATTTCTCTTGCATCAAGCACAAGCATAATATCTGAAATATCTTCTCTTTCGAATTGATTAACCATTAGTTTTCTCGTTCTTCCGAAAACTCTCCAGTTAATATTCTTAAAATCATCGCCTGGCATATATTCACGAATCCCGTAAAACTCTCCACTTGTTCCTATCCTTCTGATAGGCATAGCTCCCTGATACATTTTAGGGAAATCTGTAGATAAATCTACACCTTCAATCTGCTCGATCTGTGGTAAAACAACCAAACTAGACTTAGATTCAATATCTGCTTCATAATAAAATAAGAATGAAGGATTATAAATTCTCAAACTAGGATTTCCTAATCTGTATTGACCTCGAAGTCGACAGTCTAAATTGTATTTATTAATTACTAATTCCTCTTTTCTTAATTTTATGATTGTATGATTTAAGCCGTTGTTTACTTCGAGTTCAGAAGGTAAATTATCGTATATTTCTAAAAAACCAACAGAACGTCCCTTGTTTTGTATAATTAAATCAACACTTACATTACTGTTTTCAAACACTTGATCTGAATCAAAAGTTCTTGTAACTTTAACATCAATTGGACTGGTATTAACTAAGCTGTGAATAGCTACGAAACCCAATATAGTTGTACCCAATAAAAACAATTGAAGATTATTAATAAATGGAGAAAATAGAACTAGGATTGTTCCAAGGCCAGCATATACCACGGCCTTACGAGTCCACATTTGCTATACTATTCCACTGTAACAGCAGGAACTTCAACTGTCATTAATAATTCAGATATAATTTCTTCTACCTTAACGCCACGGATGCGCGCCTCAGGTTTCAAAATTACTCTGTGGCCGAGAACTGGAAGTGCTGCTCTCTTAATGTCATCTGGAACTACGTAATCTCTGCCGGACAATACTGCTAGAGCTCTTGATAACTTAAACAAACCCAAACTTCCACGAGGACTAGAGCCAACTGCCACTCGAGGGTCACGACGAGTTGCTTGAACCAAATTCACAATATAGCGCATTACTTCTTTCTTAACATAAACTTCCTCTATCGATTCATGCATTGCAACCACTTCCTCAGGTGAGGCTCTTGCCTTAACTGCGAATGAATCTTTTTTACGTTCTGAACGACCTTGCAAAATACCAGTTTCTACATCTTCATCTGGGTATCCTACGCTAAGCTTGATCAAAAACCGATCCATTTGAGCTTCTGGTAAAGGATAAGTTCCTTCATATTCAATAGGATTCTGAGTGGCTAGAACAATAAATGGTTGAGACAATTTATGAGTAGTACCTTCAATTGTAATTTGTTTTTCTTGCATTGCCTCTAATAATGCTGCTTGGGTTTTTGGAGGTGCTCTGTTAATTTCATCTGCTAATAGTATATTACAAAAAATAGGCCCTTCCCTGAAAGTGAATTTATTCTTTTCTGGATCATAAAAATATGAGCCTGTGATATCTGCCGGAAGTAAATCTGGAGTAAATTGAATTCTCTTAAATTCACAACCTAAAGCATCTGCTAATGTATTGGACATTAGAGTTTTTGCCAATCCAGGAAAATCTTCGAACAAAATATTGCCGTTTGCTAAAACTCCTGCCATAACCATCTCTATTGTTTGTTCCTTACCTAAAACTACGCTTGATACTTCATCAGCAATAGATTTCGCGGCCTTATTTGTTTCCTCTATGGAAATCGCTTTTCCGGTTCCTTTTTTTCCTTCGCTCAATTTCACCACGTACTCAATTTTTTAGCGATGTTTCGCAGGTCATTGGGCCCTACCTTAGTAGGCGCACCCAGAAGCATCTTAAAATCATCATCTAAGGGTATATTATAACTCTTAACTACATTAGGTAAATATTCTAATCTATCTTTCCTAGACTTTTCATCGAATTCATAAATTTGATACTTTAATCTCATACGCTCTAACAACGTTTCTTGTAATGCCAATATTGAATTGTCTAAATTATGTCCGTATGATCTAAATGGTCTCGGTTTACGTACATCAAAAATATGAAACCAACGTTTTGGTTCTGGCTGTCGCATAGACAATGCCATCGTAAGAATAATGACTGCCACAAGCACATTTAGCCTTATAATTTGAAGAATTAGAGTATCACCTGATAAAAGAAAATAAAAACCTAAAGCTGCCTGAAAAAGACTTGCTCCAAATGATTCTTGAGTATGTCTTGATTCATCGAACAAAATAACTCCGCTATCTCCAATCATTGAATCGACTAAAGCTAAAAGAAATTCTGAATTTTGACCTTCAGACCACATGTTGTTTATTGGTAAACTAGAATCTGAGATGAAAACAGCTGAACCAAGAGGTTCTCCTTTAGATTTCATACCGCAACTCATACCTAAAGTGAATCCGGAGAGTGGTGCAACTTCATCTTCTGGAGTTATAGCGCCATCATCATCTGAATCAATCCAGGAATTACTGGATGTAGTCATGAAAACATTTCTTGACCATTCAAAACCTGAACTCCAAAGATTCAATTCTTGACTATCGAGAGCTTTTATTGCAACAGGTTCATTCAAAAGAACATTGTAAGATTGACCATCGATAAAAGCTGTTGTTTCAATCAAAGAAACATTACCTCTATAATTTCTATCCCAAAGTTTGTGTTTAACATATTCAATTGCGAACAAATCGGCTATAGTATTTGAATAATCAAAATCTCCAAAAACTAAAATGCTGCCCCCTTTTTCCATAAAACTTACAAGTATTTCCAATTCAAGAGTTGTGTATGGTGATTCTGTTCCTGCTATTACAAGTAAAGTTGAAGAAGGATTACTAACCTCATCAAGAACTGCAGGATTTGATAATATAGCGCTTACATTATACGAGGTGTCAGGTTCATTCTCGAGTGCTTCCCTAAATTTGGAAATATCATTCCAATCATCATCATAAGCGGATAATTGAGGATCTCTTTCCACAACAATTTGTAGAATTGGAAATAAAATCAAAGTACACGCTGTAATGGTAGCAAATAAGATAATTATACCGGAACGGCTAGAAACTGCCATGTCAATCCTCTAGCTTTTCATTACTCGTATCTAAGCTTTCGATGATAGTTCTGAGAGATGAAACTGCATTAAGCCTATGATCATCATCTAAACTTTTAGAAGTATAATCAGCTTCCTCATAAAGTAAAGTAAGATTAGCAACAGAACTATGATCTAAAGGTAGAGCTTCCTCTAAAGCTATTTGGAATTCCCGGACGGTCTCAAAATGCTGCCTCAAATATCCATAACCATGCAATATTTTACACATTTCCTTATAGGAATGGACGACTGAATCCCTGTAATCCATATTGGCTTCAAGAGCTAAAGCAGTCGATTCTAGGATTCTTCTTATTTCTCTTAAGTGTCTGTCTCTATACCATTTCCAACCTAGCATTACTCCCGAACCGCCGACTAATGTAGCTGCTAAAATTATCCAAAACGAATAATTTGCCTCTTGAGTAGGTGGCCTGAATATAATTGTTGATTCGACTTCATTACCAATGTAATATTCATCGCCGGTGTAAGTAACCTTGACTATCATAGGTACTGTATCATTACCTGAGAATACTGAATCAAAAGATGCAGTACCATTTGAATCTGTAATAACCATAGAAGTTACTCCATTTGGTTGGAAAGCAACCAATAACGGAGCTCCCGATACCGGACTTCCATCAAGCATAGTTAAGGTAACTTTTCCAGTGTAGGATTGTTGGTATTCTAAAGTACTTGGAACTTCAAGAATCAATTTGGTCTCGCCCATGACAAAAATTCTTGATTCTGTAAAGTTATCGATATATTCGTCGTTACCTGCAAATGTAACTGTCAAATTGTGATATCCTAATTCCGTTCCGAAGGGAACATTCAAAGGTATACTAAATTCACCGTTGCTATCAGTTATGCCATCAATTGGGAAATTGGAATCCATAACTAATCTTACACTCAAACCCTCGATTGGCCTATCCGCCTTATCGTAAACGAAACCGGTTATAGGCACTGTGGAATTCAAAAGAGCTTCAAACTCATTCATCTCTATGCGTGTATTATGAAATACTTGAAGTTGCCATATTGATGAAGATGGAAGGTAATAATCTTCTGCAACATAAGTTACTGTAATCGTATTTGATCCTGCATCAGTGTAATGCGGAACTAAATACTCATGCGAAAAACGACCGTCACTATCTGTAACTAAGCCTTCCACATATTGCCCTTGGAAAAGGAAATTTAGATTTGTACTTAGAGGATTACCCATGTCATCAATAATTCTTCCGCTAAACTCAAATGATTCCCCAACGATTACTTCTGAATCTGACTCTATGCTAATGCTCGTAGAAGCTACAACAACTATAGTTTGAACGTTATCAGAAGGAAGATAATATTGATACCCAACAAAGCTCCAGGTAGCTGTATAAATTCCAAGAGAATGAGTTGACGACAGAGTCAAATTTTTCTCAACATAGCCCTCGGAATCTGTAAACAGTTGATAAGTTTGACCTTCAAAAGTAACATTTACTGATTGATTAACCATTGGATTACCTAAATCATCAAACAAATACGATTTAAGATAAAATTCTTGCAATCTCAAGACTTCTAAGGAATCTGTTACAAAATAAGTGTTAGCTAAAATTTCAGACTCTACTTCTATATCCGAAGATAAGTAGAAATAAGATCCTTCAAACACAATTGCTATGCTATGAGTACCTAATTCAGTCTCTTTATCAACAAGTAAGTCATAAACAAAAAGACCTGACTCTCCTGTAGTAGCATTTCCTACATATTCATCATCAAAATAAATATCGAGGTGATAACCTGGAAGACCGACGCCAACAACATCTCGTAAATAGCCAGAAACAACTGATGTCGAATTTCTAAATCCACCCAACCACTGAACTGTTAATTCTGTCTCGCGCATAACCAAAACTTCAACATCGTCTGAGGTGCCTCTCAAGAAATTTTGATCGTTAATTTGAGCAGTTAATGTGTGATTTCCTGCAATTGTGTTAGATGGAATAACAAAGGTACCTGTAAATTCCCCATTAATCGAATTTACTGTTGTTCTAGTTATGCCATCCCAAAGGAGTGTTACCTCCCTATCTAATGGAACTTCTAAGTCATTCTCTATAAATCCGCTAAACGTCACATTTTGACTAGCAACTACTACTTCACTAAATTCAAGAATTGTAATATTTGTATTTCCCCATATTGTATAATTTGCCACATATGTTGAAGGTAAATAATAGCCGAAACCTCCAAATGATAATTTCACAGGAACAATCCCTGCCGGATAATCTGAATCTGAACAAGACCATTCATTTGAACATATAAAGGTGAAACTGCCATTCGTATCTCCACTTACTCTTCTTAGATACTCATCATCCCAAAATACATTAACTTCAATTTCTTTTACTGCTTGGCCCCTGTCATCAAAGATAGTGCCGTTAAACCATATTTCTTCTCCTCTTATTATCTCCAAGTCTGGTAAATTAATGACTGTCTCTGAAACTATAGTAAATTCAAAAATTTGTGTAGAATTATCATAATACGGTGAAGTCGTATTATCAAAAATAGCTTGAACTTCAACTTTACCCAAAATTTGAGAATTTGGAACCAAATAGGTCTTAGTGTATGAACCTCCAAATGTAGTAGTGGCTACATCATCTAGTGAATTTTCACCCCAAACAAAAGACAAATCAATTCCTGATATTCCAAATGAAGACTCATCTCTTGCAAAACCAGTCATTGTAACTTCAGTATCTCTAAGAACTTGGTCTTCTTCCATAGATAAGAAAACTTTACGATGAAGGTAAACGTCTACGTCTGCATTACCTGCAAGATTATACCCGTTTTCACTGTATTTAATTTCTATTGTATGCTCGCCTACATCCAAATAAGACGCATCGGGAGTATATTCAAAACTAAAAGTCCCGTTAGTAATGAAGGATTGCAAGAAATTACCATCAAAATAAATTGAAAGTGCTCCTGGCAACAAAGTTTCGTTGTCATATGTAAGACTTCCACTCAAAATCATGCTTTCTCCAGAATAAAAGTGCCTGTCATCTGATTGAAGCGATAGAACTGACTGCTGGAAAACCTCGGAAATTTGTGATTCATTAGAACCTAGGTAGAGGTCATTACCCTCAAACTTCGCTAACCATGTAATATTACCCAATGCATGGTCTTCTGGTATGCTGTATGTGAATGTGAAATCTCCATCAATTTCAGTAGTCACTGTGGCTATGGAAATTCCATCCCATACTAAATCAATACTCTGATCTGCAATCGGCTGATCTAGATGGTCAAGAAGCTCTCCTTCGAAAGTAGCATTTTGCCCCCTTGTAAATTTCAAAGTGTCTGTATCTAATACTATGCGACTTGTTCCTAATACTGTAAAATTCAAATCAACTCTCTCATCTGGTAAAGTTGCTTCGCTACTTTCAAATGAAACTATAACTGTGTAATTTCCTGCTGATAAATCTTGTGGAACTATTACTTCCATTGACCAATCTGCTTGCACAACATCTATTACGGAAAGCTCAAATCCTGAAAGTTCAACATTAATCTTACCATTGTCAACAGCTGAATCAGATATAGTTCCATTTACCCAGAATTTATTTCCTACATATTCCTTGCTTGGTTCAAGTGAGGCTTCTAAATCTACACTTGAATCCAAAATAATTAGATCTGTTGACTGACTTGTGGAATAAACATAATCATCTGGCAAATCATTATCATCAGCATCGGGAGCATCATAGGCGATGTAGATATGGTAATCTGTGTCTGCAGTAGGTTGGTCATCTTCATCTTCAGGAACTGTCCAACTAAATACAAAATTACCAAACTCATCAGTAACTGGCTCTCCTTCAATTTCACCAATATTACATAATATGGCTGGCCAACTGTTATTACAATTAGGAGTTCCCCAGTATGGATCTTCCCACAAATAAACTGTTAGAGTAGCTCCTTCAACTGGAACGCCGCCTGCATCAAGTAGAGTACCAGAAGCTATCAAATCTTGACCCTTACCTACAGACTCGGGATTGTCTAACACCAAGTTTGAATCTGAGTATATTTCTATATCTTCTGGACCATCAAGTCCCAAAAAACCTTGTTCATATGCTGCTGCATAAATCTCATTTTCGCCGGGCAGGGCCGATAAAAATTCAGTCGTATTAAATTCAAAATTACCTGAGGAATTAGTAACTGTTTGACCTATTTCAAAAGCTGGCTCTGAATGTTCCTTATCCCACATTCCAAATCCAACATTAAAATTAGGAATCCTAGTTCCATTTTGATCTTCTGCATATCCACTAATGGTTATCTCTTCACCCTTATCAACTCGGTTGTCAGGTGAAATTTGAGTCATTACAATTGTAACTAGTTCCCCAGTCATATTCTCAATATCATCGGGATCCATATCATCAAAATCAAAAGTATCACCATCGTCCTCCTCGTCATCAGGCCTGTCAAGAGTTGTACTGCTTCCAGTCCCTCCTAAGTCAATTCTTTTCCAATGACTTGCTGAAAAAGTTTCATTATCTTCAGGAACATAAACTTCGACAAAAGCATGTGCTTCATTTGAAACATATCTAGTTGGAGCTCCCAGTGCCAAAGCCGTTACGAAGAAACCAAAAGAACGATGCCTACAAGCCCCAATACCGTTGATACAAATCGATTGATAGACATCCCACGGTTCCTCTGCATCTGGAACATCACCATCACCTTCTATGAAAGCTGAAAAATACCATGTTAAATTGTTGATTATTAATGCTAAATTAGTTTCAGGAGTACCATTTTCAGGCCAAAGCCAATAGAGTGGTTCGTTAGCAATTGTCCCATTATCATGCTTGTATTGCAAGAAATCTTTTACATTTTCTTTAACTTGGTTTGCCCCATTGATTTGCCTTATTGCTTCATTAGGAAGGTCATCTAGTGTTAAATCTTCTGAAATAGGTCTGTTGAAATATGAACCATTAGTGCCCATTCGATATTTCAAATCAATTACAATATTTTCACTACCTTGAACGTAGTAATTATCTGCTCCATCTTTGAAAAAACTAATAGTTACCCCGGTAGCATTGGGATCGTAATCTATGATATCTGCGTCTGGGGAAACTGAAGGAATTCGAGTATAATCGTTGGTAGTAACTTGGATTCCCATCCATATCCAACCTTCAAAGACATTTGAGTAACCTTCAAAATTTGTGGGGAAAATTTCATACTTATCTGAATCAAAGTTATACATGGTATACATATCATTCGGATTCGAAGCCTGATCGTCATAAAGTAGACCATCTAAGGCATTCCATCTTTTAGCTGTACCAAGGACTGGATCAAATATTTCGTAGATTGTCACATTACCGTCTGTAGCACCTGTGTCGGGATTGCCTTCGTCATCATCACCGGGATCAACAGGAGGTGGATCTTCTCCATCTGGATCTCCATCATCATCACTGTCTTCATCACAAGGATTGGTTCCCTCTTGATACTCCCTCAAATTATCGGATCCATCTCCATCTGGATCACCAAATTTATCACTTGAAATTGTTGGATTAAGACCACAACCTTCTGGCAGTCTATCTGAGTATGTATCTTCCCAACCGTCAGGCATCCCATCCTGGTCTGTGTCTGAACTAAATGGATCTGCATCCCAAAAAAACTCTAGGCTGTTAATAAGAGAATCACTATCTGAATCAAGAGAATCATCCGAAGAGATACGTGGATTAAATCCATAATAAACTTCCCAACCATCCCACGCTCCTCCATCATCGGTATCTTCATCATTAGGATTAGTATTGTTGTAATATTCCTCTAAATTAGTGTATTTTTCATCGTCAGATAGAATTCCATCTCTGTTGGCATCATAACCATCTAAATCGTTATCTTCATCTGGATCCATATCTGCCGTAACTGACAAGGTGGTCAGAGGTGAAATTAGCATTAAAACGACTAAAAACAATGCAATAACTTGCTTCACTAACATGCTTCACCTACGCGTAGAAATCCTTTTACTCGTAAATAAAGGTATTGCATCAAGTTATGCATTAGTTATCCGCCTCGAAACCATCTGTCATTCCATCATCATCTGTATCGGGATCCCAAGGATTAGTGTTGGCTTGTTCCTCGCGCCAATTAGGGAAGTTATACTGTACGCCTTCCCAATCTTCCCAGCCATCTTCATCATAATCTAAGAAGCCATCTATTCCATCTAATGGATCTAAGGTCCTGTTCTCATCTGCAGGCTTATTATCGTTCCAATATATTTCCCATCCATCGGTACAGTTATCTCCATCAGTATCAGCTTTAACAGGATTTGTATTCATCAAATATTCCTCAAAATTAGTGAATTTCTCATCGGGTGAAAGTTCACCATCACCGTTGGAATCATAACCATCTCCATCTGAATCCCAATCTCTGTCTTCTACAGACCTAGGATTTAATCCGTAATAACCTTCCCAACCATCAACCATACCGTCGCCGTCTGTATCGTTATTGTTTGGATCAGTACCATTCAGATATTCTTCGTAATTAGTAAATTTTTCCCATTGCTCTACAGTTCCGTTTCTATCAAAGTCCCAACCATCGTTATCTGAATCTAATTCGCCATCACTTGGATCGAAAGGATCCAACCCATGTAACATTTCCCAGCCATCTGGCATTCCATCTCCATCTGAGTCTGGATTTGACGGATCCGTAACATAACCATCTTCGCCAAAAACACATTCTTCGCCATCACTAATCAGGTCTGCGTCCGTGTCTCTCAAAAGAGGATTGGAACCTGTAATATTATCAATGCTGTAAACGTTATCATCAAACCCTTCAACTCTTGAATTATCAAATTCATAGAGATTGATAAGTGAATCATTGTCAGGATCATCGGTAGCATCACTAGAATTCAATGGCTGAAAGCCCCAAAAGACTTCCCATCCATCAGACATTCCATCGTTATCCGTATCTCCGTTAGTAGGGTCTGTACCGTTCAAATATTCGTATAAGTTTGCATATATCTCAGATTCAGTTAGATTATCATTCCAATCTGAATCAAAACTATCGTTATCTGTATCAAGCAAAGCGTCTTCAGAATCTAATGGATTTAATCCATATTTGACTTCCCAACCATCTGGCATCCCATCTCCATCTGTATCTGGATGTGTTGGATCTGTAAGATGTACGAATAATTCTTGGCCATCCAAAAGCCCGTCGCCGTCAGTATCATTATTGTTGGGCATCGATGAAGTTATGTTGTCAACTTCAATGTAAGGTCCTGCTGCACTGTTGTTATATTCTAGACGATTAATTACCCCGTCATTATCACTATCTGCATTTGCATCTAAAGGATTTAATGGATTTAAACCATAAAGCCATTCCCATCCATCTAGCATTCCATCTGCATCTGTATCCTCAATGTAGGGATGTGTATCTGCCTGGAATTCAAGAATATTGTTGTGCTCTTCATCTTCCTCTAAAGTTCCATTATAGTTAGCATCGAAACCGTCTTCATCATTATCAACTGTTGCGTCGAAAGCATCTAGAGGATTTAAACCGTAATAAACTTCCCATCCATCCCACATGCCATCATTATCTGTGTCATTATTATTTGGAGCTGTTTCATTTTTGAATTCTTCATAATTACTAAATCTCTCTGAAGATGAAATGAAGCCGTCTCGGTTGATATCATAGCCATCTCCATCGAAATCTTGATTTGCATCAGAAGGATCTGTCGGTTGAAGCCCATAATATCCTTCCCAACCATCAGGCATACCATCTCCGTCAGTATCATTATTCGAAGGGTCAGTTCCGTTAAGATACTCTTCCAGATTAGTAAATAACTCATCACCACTTATATTGAAATTTCTGTTAAAATCCCAACCATCATTGTCTGAGTCATATGCTGCATCTAATGCTGAAATTGGATTCAGACCGTACTCTATTTCCCAACCGTCGGGCATCCCATCTCCATCTGTATCATTCGATGTGGGATCCGTCAAATAAATGAATAATTCATCGTTATCTGAAATTGTATCTTCATCTGTATCATTGTAGTCTGGACGAGTGGTGAATATACCGTCATTATCTACCCATCCCGTGTTCACTAGACTGTTATTATATTCATAAACATTAGGCAAGCCATCTGCTTCTTTATCTTCAAAATTGTCTGAAGCTCTAAGGGGTTCTAAACCAAAATAGACTTCCCAACCATCATGCATAGTATCACCGTCTGTATCTGCTATGAGTGGATTAGTATCATTGTAATATTCCATGTAATTGAAATATCTCTCTTCGTATTCTAACTCTGAATTAAAATTCGCATCCCAACCATCAGCATCTGTATCATACCAGGCATCTGCAGACATTAACGGATCTAATCCATAGAATAATTCCCACCCATCGGGCATAGTGTCACTATCTGTATCGTATTCCCAGGGACTTGTTCCTGCAAGATATTCCTCTAAATTAGTATGTTTTTCATCTGCGCTAAGATACAAATCACGATTAACATCATATCCATCTTCGTCATTATCCTCATCACCGTCTGGGAAATATTGTGGATTTAAATTGTAGTAAACTTCCCAGCCGTCCGGCATTCCATCCTTATCTGTGTCTCTTTCAATTGGATTCGTACTATTACCTATTACCAAGTCCATTTCATATTCCATTAAATTAGTAAAATATTCTTCCACTTCTAAAATGCCATTTCTATTCTTATCGTGCCCATCACTGTCCGAATCTAGTGCTGCATCTGAAGCATCATATGGATCTAAACCAAAATCCATTTCCCACCAATCTGGCATTCCATCGTTATCACTGTCCTTAGTGGGAAGATTCGAATCTGTAGTTGCTGATTGAGAATCAATATGCTGAGATGACTTGAATGAAACTAGTGGAGAAAAAGGCAAAGCTGCCAATAGCATAATGACTACTGCTAGAACGACATAACGCCGGCCTCCGCTATCTACAGGGTCTGCCATAATAGGTCATTCAATAACTGGGCTATAAAGGGTTCATTGAGTATCAGAGAAAAATTAATTCACGTGGCAAAGATGTCAAACTAATCGCTTCTTCGTCATCCAAGTAAATGTCATCTTCAATTCGAATTCCACCTAAGTCTGGTATGTATATCCCCGGCTCAATCGTAAAAGTCATGCCATTTTCCAGTACAAATTCATTATTTGGCTTGATATAAGGTTCTTCGTGTATCTCAAGACCTAAACCATGCCCTGTTCTATGTGTAAAGTACTCTCCAAATCCAGCTTTGTCAATGACCTCTCGAGCTGCCTTGTCTAACGCACCAGCTTCAACACCTGATTTAGCTAATTTGCGTGCTGAAGAATTAGCATCTTTTACGGCTTTATAGGCCTTAAGCAATCTTGCATCGATGTCATTTCCAATAGCAAAAGTTCTGGTTATATCCGAAAAATAACCTTCATGATTAGCTCCCCAATCAATGATTATCAAATCTCCCTTTTCGAACTCTTTATCAACAGGAAAATGATGAGGGTTTGCTGCATTTACTCCTGAAGCTACTATTGGTGAAAAAGGTAATTCCGACTCTGAACCGTTTTTCAATAATTGAATAACTAATTCAGATGCAAATTCTTTCTCTGTAACTCCAGGCCTAATTTTATCCGTTATTGATTCTAATGACTTTTGAGCAATATCTACTGCATTCATCATCATTTTCTTTTCTTGATTTGATTTAGACATTCTCAATGTTGCAAAGATATCTATTGCATCAACAAAACCTTTGCTAATCTCTGTTTTTTGTAATAAATCTAACTCAAGATGACGTATAGTTCTTGATTCTATACCGACTTCTGTAAAACGACTCTTGTTTGAAAATTCAATAAAAGCAGAATCTGGACCTGTTTCATCATTGTAGGTTATGAGCTCAGTCTTTAGATTAGACACCTTAGAACTCTCTAGTTCTGGAAGAATAAAAGTTGCCCTTTCTTGCTCTAAAATAAGAACAACTGGCCTTTCACTTAAATGGAATTTTGAGCCAGTAAGATAAGACATATTTGGTCCTGGCACGACTACTAAAGCTGAAAGTGATTTTTCTGACATCAATTTTCTTAGCTTCCCAATATTCTTCATAATCGCCTATAGACCCTCTCTCTTATTAGCTGACCCCATTAGCCAGTCGTGGATTTAGATACATATTACAAACTTATTGAGGAACTTGAAAAATTTAGAGGTTATGGAGTACATTCAGGAGTTGATGTAGTATCTGAAAAGCTTGGTCAACCCTATGATGCTACACGAGCAATAAGGTCCCAATATCTTCAAAGAAAATCAATTAAAAATCATTACAAAGTGAAAGATAAAGCTGGATTACTCTACGGAGAATGGAAAGAAGGAAAATCTTTGAGCGAGCTTGCTTTACAGGTTGATTTTCCACCAGTTCTATTAGCAAATTTCTTAATGCTAAAGATGAGATTTTCCAAGAAAAGAACAAAAGAAATAATGAAAAATACAAATTTGGTTAAAAAAAATTTAAGACTTAAAAAAGAACTTGATGAAATTCTAGAACGAGATGAACTATATACGCCAACATCACACAACAAACAGTCGGCCGAAGGAAATAGAAGAGAAGATCTGATTGGTGAATGGCTAGATGAAAGAGATATTGCTTATTTTACAGAAGAAGATCTCAGAGCTGGAACTGTTGAAGGAAAAACTCCTGATTTCCTACTCAAAAAGCCAATTAATTGGCACGGTGATGAATATAATTGGATTGAATCAAAAGCAAGTTTTGGTGATGAGTATATACATCGCAAAAATCACAGTGGGCAGGTCTCCAAATATGTTGAATTATATGGTCAAGGAATTCTTGTCTATTGGTATGGTTATCTAGATAATCTAAAGTCCAGAGGATACACTATTATTGATAGAAAAGAAATGGGTCTAAAATAATCACATTCCAAATTCAAACAACCAACTTTCTATTCCACCTTTCAAATGACTGGCAGGTATTTCTTGAGATTCAAGCCAAGCTCTAGCTGCATTTGATCTTATACCTAAATGACAGTAAAGGACAATGTTTCCATCTTTAGGAATTGAATCAACTGTCTGAACAAAAATGTCCATAGGAATGTGAATATCCTTAGCCTCTATTTTGACCTCTTCTCTCTCAGCAAGACCCCTTACATCAATCAAGACTGGAGGATTATCTGATTCCAATCTTTGTTTCAATTCAGATGCAGACATATGATCAGGTAGTTCTTTAGGTAATTCATTTTTAATTTCAACAATTTGGTCTGGAACTTCAACTTGTCGAATTGTGCCTTTACGTCCGTCTAAGAAAAAGAAACAAGATTCTTTAATCAATCCGAGAGCTAATTGAATAGCTAACATTGCTTGATGCATGCCTACCCACCCCACAAATGAACTTAGTACTCCTGTTGTCGAACAATCAACTACTGACTCTGGAGATGGTGGTTTAGGATACAATGCTCTGTAATATCCGCTACCTGGCAAGAAAACTCCTGTATTTCCCTCATTAGCTCTGATTCCACCATGTATTAACGGAGTGCCTATCGATTGACACATATCTGAAAGAACATAACGTGTATCTACATTATCTGTACAATCTATAACAAAATCATGTGAACTAATAATTGTAAGATCATTATCTCTGGTTAATGCCTCTGAAACTTCATTAATTACTGCATTTGGATTAATTTTGGATAAAACGTTTTTGGCTACATTTACTTTGTACTCTCCAACATCTTTTTCAGAATACAGAGGTTGTCTTGACAAATTAGATAACTCTACTTTATCAGGATCCATTATAGTCAAATAACCTACACCAGAACTAATCAAATATTGCGCAACAGGACAACCTAAACCGCCCATTCCAACAATGAGAATTCCATGCTCTTCCAATTCTTCCTGGCCCTTCAATCCCACTTCTGGCAGAGTAATTTGGCGTGAATAAATTTTCCTTTCTTTGTCGTTCACAATAAGCAATTAGTCCTGTAAATAAGAAATTATCCTATTTTTACTTTGTATCTGCTAGATATTGCTATTGAAGCTAACAGAAATACCATCAAGGGTATATTCAGTAAAACTCTTTCGTACATAAATGCACCATAGGTCCAACTGTCTATCTCTCCACAACTATGACCATCATAATGCGCGAAAGGAGAATCAAAACAGTTTGTTCCTTCCCTAAAAGCCCAACCATAATTTCCTCCTGAAATTACTACATTAACTTCTTCCCACTTATCTTGCCCAACATCTCCAAGCCATAGATCTCCTGTTTCACTATCAAAACCAAACATCCAAGGATTTCTAAAACCATATGCAAATATTTCCTCTCTGTAACCATTATCATTTCCAACAAACGGATTATCACTAGGAATAGTATATTCATCTCCATCCACATTTAGCCTTAGTACTGAACCCTTCAATGTTTTCAAGTTCTGAGCATGATCATAAGCATCATTATACTTCCCACCATCACCTAGACCATAATACAGATAACCATCAGGACCGAACATAATGTGTCCGCCATTATGATTTACATAAGGCTGATCTACATCTAGCACTACTGTCTCATTACCTCCCACAAATTTTGATAATCTTAGTGTAGCTGCTTCGTCGCCAAGACCTTTAACGGTGTAAGTAACAAAAAACTGTCCATTATCTTCAAAATTTGGATGGAAAGCAAGGCCAAGCAGTCCTTGTTCCCAATCAGCATTTTCTACTTTGTCAGTTATATCTAGCAAAATTTCAGTTTCATTTTTATCCTTTTCAATTATATGAACTCTACCTGCTTGCTCAACACCAAACAACCGATTAGAAGAATCTCCTGCGTTGTACACTCCAATCAATTGAGTTATTGAAATATTAGAATTATAATCTTCAAGAATAATATCGCCATTATTATTTTCAGTAAATCCAAAGACTTTTCCTGTATCTCTATCTGAAAAGTATAATTCACCATCTTCAGATTCTCCAAAAGATGATACTGAAATTCGTGAGTTGCCTGTCAACGAAGTATTAGCTTTACTGTCATAGACTACTTCATTAGTTTTAGAATCTCCACCTATTTCCAAAGCCCAAATCTTACCCATGATATAATCTGCATAAATATATTTTCCATAAAGTGAAGGTGCGTTTTCTCCTCTGTAAACATAGCCTCCTGTAACTGAGCCATAACCTGTCTCCGCATCGTGTTCATAATCCCAAACAGGATCAACTAAATCTAAAGCCAAACCTTCATCATCCCCCGATAAATTGTCATATAATCCATAAAGTGTTACTGAAAGTAGCAAAAAGACTGTTACAGGTATAGCTGCATTGATTTCACGATTGCTCATTACTACACCCTGTGGAATCAGATATTTAAATTATACATGGAAGCATTGTCTACAGTTTTGAAAAACTCTTTTCACCACAAAACGTCTATAGTTTAGCCTAGCTTTTTTTGCACTTAATCCCAGAATCTTCGAGTTCTGGCATAAGTTATTTCAGCCTCGATAATTGCTTTTACCAATTCTGTGTCGTCGCCCAATTGCTTTCTCAATATTCTTCCAGCTGTATCTGGACCTATCCCTCTTCCAGCAATAGCTAAAGCAGCTCTTTCACCATGAGATTTAGCTAAAGAAGCCGATTTAGTCAATTTCTTAGCACTTAATTCCTTATCTGCTTCCATAGGGTGCAAAAGAGCGACCATTCGACTATTACACTGTGGACAAACAAGTTCATGCTTCGTAATAGCATTCACTTTCCTCTTTCGTATGTTGTCACAGGAGAGACACCTCAGGGAAAGATTAGTACGCAACAACCTCCTCTTTACTGCCGTAACTACTGCACCGTCTGATTTCGGTGGTTTAAGATAATCTCTATATGGATCTAAGCCTGCATAACCGTGAGGCGTTTTAGGAGAAAGAAGTACTTTTATCTTTCCTGAATTGATATTCCTGATAAATTCTTCCATTCCTTCCTCGTCTAACTGGTGAAAGAGAAATCTTTCTACTGCTTCGGTATACAAGGGAGTATCAGAATAAGCTTCTATCAATTTTCTCATACCAAACTTACCTACATCTGCATCTGGGGCGATAGCCCCCATCTTCCTTGCTGAGTGAAGTAATTGAGACTTCAACGCAGGACTGTCTTTGATTGCAAACCTAAGTAAACTACCTATTTCTGATTGAAAGCCCTTTGTTATTGCTAACATATCTTTGACAGTTGTCCTAGTAGGAACATCTAGGATAATTCTGTAGGGATCAAACTGGTATCCAACTTTGTACCCACTTTTAGCAGACAACATTGCACCAATAATCATACCGATAGTTCGATTAAGCCGACTACCTCCGGGATAATTCAAGATAAATAAACGCTCATGCTGCTCTATAGATATACAATTAGGAGAGGGCATTACTCCTGCATCCAAAATTTCTTGCTGGTATTCAACTAAAACAGCCTTTGCTTCTTCTGTTATAGGTAAACCTTCCCAGTTACCATCACAAAGCCTTTGCGATGCTTCTTGAGCTACAGAAAATGGAACTGGAATGTCTTCACCAATCCATCTTGGCAACTCTCCAATAGAGGCTGATGGAGAAACTGTAACTTCTTCATCTATCTCAACGACTGCCCACACAGCTCCCCTAAAGACAATCCTGTCTCCTGGAGCTAGATCAAGGATAAAACGTTCATCCAGCCTTCCAATCATTTTACGAGTTGTAATATCTCTAACTCCATAGGTTCTCTGATCAGGAATCAATGATAAATTACCGTGGAAATATTTCATGGCTCTAGGTCCTTGTCTAACAGATTTACCTATTGTACGATTTTGATGAACTTGGTCTAACAAGCTCAGCATTTCGTCAAGTTCAATTTCATTGAATTTTCTAAAAGGATAGGCTTTCTTTATTGTATTTAGAAAAGTTAACTTATCTACATTTTTGTCGCAGACTGTCCAAGAAATAATTTGATTGGCGAGAACTGCCATCGGCATTTCTCTTATTCTTGAGGGCTCTAATTCTCCTTCTAAAGTCCGTCGTGCAATAACTGCTGATTCAAGGATTTGTGTAGCCTCGGTTGATACAATACGGCCAATTGCTGTTTCCTTGATTCTATGACCTGAACGACCAAGACGTTGACTCATTCTTGAAGCATCTCTGGGCGAGTTGTATTGTATTACAAGAGCTGTATTACCTACGTCAATACCTAATTCCAATGATGACGTACATATCAAAGTATTGACGTCACCTAGACGGTATTCTTCTTCTGCTTCGATACGAACCTCTTTGCTCAATGAACCATGATGAACTTGAATACTGGCCTCAGGATCCCACATATTCCAGCGAACTCCCATTGCCTCTGCTGTATCTCGCGTATTAACAAACAAAAGAGTAGGGCCCATTGCTGAGGCCTCTGCTGAATATCGAAGTGCTGCAACTCTTTCGGGCTCCCAATATAATTCGTTAACTAATTCATCATCATCTGAAACTGGCTCTGGTGCATGAACAAGTAAATCCATTTTACGTTCAAGTTTGGGCGTAACTATCTCGACGTCCCTATCACCTGCTAAGAAAGATGAAACCTCCTTTGGAGTTCCAACTGTTGCACTCAAGCCCACGCGTTGGAATTCTCCTGAAAGCAACACCAAGCGCTCCAGTGCTATACTCAACTGAGCTCCCCGCTCGCTTGATGCTAGCTCATGAACTTCATCAATAACAACTGCTTGTACACCTGAAAGATTCTCTCGAAGGCGCTTACCTGAAAGCATTATTTGTAACGTTTCTGGAGTTGTAATCAAAATCTGTGGAGGATTTTTAGACTGTCTGCTTCTTTCTGCCGTAGTTGTGTCTCCATGTCTAACTGCTACAGAGATTCCTAATTCTTCTCCTATATCATTCAATCTGCGAAGCATATCGCGATTAAGAGATCTCAGAGGCGTGATGTAAAGTATCGATATCGGCTTCGATTCTTCCTCTAATAATCTATGAAACAAGGGAACCATTGCTGCCTCTGTCTTGCCAACACCTGTTGGAGCAATCAAGAGAACATTTTTCCTTGAATCTATTACTGGCCATGTGGAAGACTGTGCCAGAGTAGGTTCAGAAAGTCCTCTACTTTCGAGAGCTTGAAGCAATTCTGAATTTATTTTCATAATCTTAAATCAGATAAACTTCCTAGCTCACCAAAATCTAATCCTTCTAATGTTTCAACTCTAGCTTTAGCTAAATCAACTAAACCGTTTCTGAAAAGAGGACCTAGGCCCTTCAAGGGCTCTCTATTCATTGTCCTACCTGCTAGCTCTCCAAAGGCGGGCATAACAATCAGCTGCTCTGGGATTTTATCATATTTTTCATGCTGCAACATAGGAGCCCTGAGCCAACAAGGTTCACTGTGCAGCTTGTCTAATCTGTCTCTAAACGACAATGCCGGATGTTGATGACCTGCAATTAACAATTTTGAATTCATTACTTCTTGAGATGGCCAGGCGTGACCGTGAATCAAGCCCACATTACCTAGTCGACATCCCTTAGATTCATGAAATATTACATTCTCAGGTGCAATATCTTTCAAACCACCATCATGATTACCTGGAATAATTTCTACCTGAGCTATTCTAGTAGTGGCCATGAAAAATTGGTCTAAATCTGTTCTTTGTTGCTTACTATTATGAGGAACTTGATGCTTAACATCTCCCAAAAGGATTAGTTTCTTTGATTTAGTTTCTTTAATTAATTTAAGAACTTTTTCTGTTCGAGATGTCGATCTATTCGGAACCCAAACTCCGCTCTTTAGCATCTCAGCTTCTACGCCGTAATGCAAATCTGATAGCAATAATGCAGATTCATCAACAAAGTGCAAGGCTGCATAGCCATGAACTGGAACTATTTTCATAATCCTAATTCGCCAGCGAAGAGAAATGCTCCGACGAAATATCCCAAAATTGCTCCACCATTCAATAAGGGTAAACCGGCCTGTGGTCTTCCACTAAGCACGTATATCATCAAAATAAAGAAACCTGCCAAACTACCAACCATGGTAGCTAAACCAACTGACCATCCCAAAGCCGATTTGGATGATACAACTAGAGCTCCAGGTATCACTAAATCACCTAATCCCATGAAAAGAGCCCCTCTCTTTTCACCTGATTCAATCTGCTCATTCAGACTTCCCTGTTTTAAGAATGAGTAATCCCACGATTTGGGCATTACTAGTAAAATTGGCAATTTAAGATCCATAACTGAATCTGCTAAATCCACCATGTGCCCTGTACGATAAACTGCCCAAGCATCATAAATCGCCAAACCTGTAAGAAGAAGTAAAGCAGGTAAAAGTCCAAAAGATATTCCAAAAATAGCAGATACACCTGCTGCAAGAATAACTCCTGAGAGATCTATAACATACCATTCAGGATATGAAACCAAAAGAAATGTTAATTGTACTGCAAATGCCGTTGCACCGACATATCCTGCAAAACCTTCTATTCCGTAGCTATTAAAAAACGGATAAAACACATAAATGAAAGTGGTTCCAATTGCTGTCAAGAAAATTCCCTGCAATACCCAGTCAAGATTTTGCTTTGCAATCCACAAAATAAAAGCTGTAAAAACGAGAATTATTCCAATGTAGTATGCCGAATTTGTGGGGTCATCTGGATCCTCAAAAGCCTGGACTTCAGCTTCCTCATAAGCAGGAACCATGTACATTGCAGTAATATGAGCAATGACAAAACAAAGAGCTAATGCTAAGATTGGAAATCTATTTTCGTTCCATGCTTCAGAAAGGCTTTCTTCTGTTTGATTATCCGACATTTTACGCTCAGTTCAAAGACGAAAAATCCAGTTTTTTAATCTTTGTTACTTCCAGTCTGGGATATCTCCTAATGAAAGCTACTGTCCCTCCTTTTTGTTATAACTTACCAATATACCTATTCCAATTATTATCGTAAATAATCCAAAAAATATCAAAACGTAACTCACTGTTGTAATGGTATAAGCTAAAGCAATGCGTATCATAAAAATTCCAAATACTACACTAATTACACCGTATATTGGTGAAACTTGCTGCCTTTTCCCATTTGTATTGCCACTCACCATTCTACAATTGACACAATCAAGGCTTTATTAACCCATTATTCTGGACCAAAACACGCGGGTGTGGTGTAGCCTGGTATCACTCAAGCTTGCCAAGTTTGGAACCCGGGTTCAAATCCCGGCACCCGCACCATTTCTATAATTCGTCTAATTTGCCTAAGATATCGTCCATACCTTCTGGATCTTCAGCGTCATTTGATTTCTTTTCTTTCTTTTTAGGCTTATTTTCAGGATCATCCAATTCACCTAATTTACTCATTATATCATCAACACCTGATTCACCAGGGTCAGGAACATCATGCTGAGCTTCCTCGACTTTCTCCTTTTTCTTAGATTTCTTCTTAGGTTCTTCCTCAGGCTCTTCCTCTGTTTCAAATGCTTCAGCTTCCTCAACAACTGTATCTAAAACTTCGACATCAGAAGAAACATCTTCCACTACATCTACAACTTCGGCTGCAACTTCAACGTCTTCCACACTTGCTTCAACAACTTCGGCTGGAACTGACTCTGAAATAATTTCGGCCTTGGACGCATTATCAAGATCAGACAAGTTGAGAGAAGCACCTTCTTTGTACAAATTAACACGCTCAAAGACTGCAGTAGAAACTCCAGATGATTGACCACCTTTGGATTCATAATCTAAGTGAACATTCAAAGAGGCCTGTGTAGATTTTAATGGTTCGAAATACAATGTTACAGCCATCTCATCATTAGCTCCAACTTTCTTAATATCAACTTCAGTAACTGTATTTTTTAGCTCTGGTTCTGTCTTAACCAGCTTAAGGAAATCTGCACCATATTCTAAAGTTAATTTAGCGCCTTTGAGCTGTTTTTTGGAATAATTGTTAATCATCAAGTTAACTTGAACAAAGCCTGCTACTTGGCTCCAACTTGATCTTAAACTTACATCTTTCAAGGCTTGCAATTCATCAATCATATCCTTAGTCACAGACTTACTCATGTCCATAACTGGTTGCAAGTACTGTACACAATCACTTAGACTATCTACGTCACCATTCCAGCTTCTTAGCTTAGATCCGTAATCACCTTCAATCTTTGTTAAAGCACGACCCATTCTAGACCTCAAATCACGATTTGCTTCACCATATACAACTGATGCGAGAATTGTATGCTTTCCTCTCTCTAATATAATCTGGTTTTCTCCATAATCAATTGAACCTAAATTACCTGAAGTTTGGAAAGAATCTTTAACGAAATCATTGATTGCTGTTAACATACTACTCATGATATCTGAATCAACTTTAGCTTCCTCATCCATTAGACTGGAAATCATACGTCCATCATTGTAAATGAGATACATCTCTTGAATCTTGTAAGGAACATGACCTTTCTCTGAGTCAATGTCTTGCATATTGATAATTCTTGTAACTGTCTGTGGTAAAACTGCCTGAATCTTGGATATTAATTTAGCTGCCTGAGGTATATGTGAGTAAGTAGAAGCAACTTGCCTGACTATGTCAATATCTACTCCTAATTTCTTTAATTCATCAATTGTGAAATTCTGGAATAACGTGTCTGCTAAAGCCAAGAAAGAGTTTTTCTGCCTAGATGGCGTTCTCTTATATCTCTCGTAAGTTGAATTCCAAACGTCAGCTACTACTTCTTTCTTTAAATCTTGGAAAAGTCCTGAATCTGCGAATGCACGATTTATCATCCTTAATTCAGTACTGAATGGATTCATGTCTCCCCAACCTTGTAAAACATCTGGCCAAGTATCGTGTGGGAATCTGATAACACTGTCATTAATTGGTAAATATGCCAAGACTAAATTCAAGGTCTTAGGATTCATCTTATCTCCTAATTTTTCTTCTGTATGTTTTGATAACTCCTCAACATATGCATCAAAGAAATAATCATTACAATAACGCTCTTCCATATGGTCTGAAAGGAAAATCAAAGATGCTAGTGCATGTAGACCACCATCACGGTATTCCTCACCATCTTTGAGCAGCCTCTGTAATAATTGTGCAACATAGTTAATCATTCCTTTAACAGAATTTTCTTTGATATATTCTGCTGATAAACTCTTAACGCTTCTATGCATCATTTCTCTTACCATAGACCAAACGTAGATAGGACTGCCTTCTGCATATTCTGCCAGAACATCTACTGATTCATCATTGAAACCAATACTCTGGAAAGTCATCATTTTCTCAATCATTTTCTTCATGTCCAACTCACTGAACAATGGAACTGTCAATCGATCAAACTTAGCTTGCATTTCAGTAGGTAAAGCCTTCCAGTCTGCTTCTCTTGAAGTAACGATCACTCCTGAAATTTCGTTATCTGTTAATGCTTCCACTAATTTCTGATTCTCGGGTATATCATCATAGAAAACACGAACTCCAAACATCTCGTGAGCCTTAGCAATTGTATCTGTAGATAGAATTCCTACTGGAGATTTATACATTAACCTATCAAATACTTCAAAGAGCATAACTGTCTTACCGACTCCCGGTTCTCCGATAATAACGAAATTTTTGTCTGGAGTACTGTTTGTTATTCTTTCAACTAACTGTTGACGGAAGGAATCAAGGTGGACATTACCGCGTAGATTTTCTGGCAAAGCCCAATCTGTAATGACAACTGTTGGATCTGCTGGAACATCAAAGTATGATGATATCGTAAAACGCTCTCTGTTATTATGTAAATAATCAAGAACCTCTTCATTATTTGGATGTGTAAGGTATGCTTCTCTGCGTTTTGCCATGTACTCACCAATAATCAAAGCATTACCTTGAGCGTCTGTAGGAATTTCCCAGTCTTCAACAACTTGCTCAGGCCTATCAGATGCTGCATCCGTTGGATCTGGAATTACTTCTATGTCTCCTACTGAATCGCCTCTATTTCTTCTTAAAGCAAGAGTTCCTAGAATCATTACAATACCTACTGCTAAACCTCCAATCAAAGGTAAATTATTACTGAAATTTTCTAGGACAACTTCAACCGCGCTCTCCTCAACTGGAGCTGCAGTAATTTCAATGATGAATGTGTCTTGGGATGTATCTCCATCATCATCTGTAATCACCACTGTAACTTCGTTTTCACCCACAGTCATTACCGAATAATCAATGTCTTCTTTAGCTGGGCTAGAACCATATCCAATTATTTCATCATTATCTATCTCACCATCTTTATCTAAATCAATATACCATGTAACGTTAGAAACATCGCCATCCTCATCTGCCGTATCAATTGATAATTCAATTTGTTCTCCTTCCTGGAAAACTGGTTCTGAATCTGGCTCTCCGTCGCCATCAACGTCTACATTAGTATTTGTTATCTCTGGAATGTTATTTTGAACAGTAATACCTTGATTCATTATGTAGTAATCAGAGACGCCTCCGGTGTCATCTGTTACTTCGATAAAGAATTCATATTCCCCGACTTCTGCCTCAGCGTCAGGACTGAACTCAAATTCAAGATTTCCTGTTTCTCCGTTAAATATTTTAGAAGTTATGTAATCACTAGACCATTCATCATCACTGTCTTTGATTCTATATTCGACAACATAACTTAATTCGTTACCTACTGTTGAATCATCTTCAATAGGAACTCTAAACATTGCTGATTTTAATCTATCTAAGAATTCATCTGTGGATTCGATATTTTCGCCAATTTCAGGCCGCCCATTAACGCTAATTTCAATTACTTGCTCAGGGCTCCATAAACTATTAGCAGCCTGCACCTTGAAAGTGATGAAATGGGTACCATTTGCTAAGGCATCTGTTTTAAATTCTGAGACACATACTGAAGAATCGTCACTGGAACATTCTCCCTCATCAAATATTGAACCTTCTAAATCCGAAACCCAAGAGTATTGAATAATAAATTGTCCGACGGATTGACCTTTGAAAGAAATTTCATCTCCACTATTTACATTAATTCCCCAACCCCATGCTGCAGGTTCATCATTAACACGTACATACACTATTTCTGAATCTGGTCTTTGCATTACCAATAACGTCGAAGTAACACTATCTGAAACTGTACCGTTGTTATCTATTACTAACAGCTCAATTGAGTGTGAACCATCGTTTAAATCGTTAACCGGATAATACAGAACCGAACCACGTCCTAACTCCCCATCTTTTGATGAAGTCCAGATATAATCTATAATTTGGCCATCATCGTCAAAGGAGTCTGAAATGAATGCTACAATACCACTACCAGTCATGAAGTCTTCATGGTGACGTGCGATGCTTGAGAATCTTAAATCATCAATTAGTCCTTTGAAAGGCAATGGATCTCCAGCTGCTGTTTGACCTATACGGATTGTGCTTGAAGTATAGTCTATCTCTCCTGACCAAGATTGAGAATCTACCAATTCTCCATCTAACCATAGTTCAACATAATCTTGGCCTCGAACGACAGAAACAAAGTGCCACTCTCCATCTGAAACTGAAGATATTGAATTAACACTAACTACTGTTCCTTCATCAACTGTAAAATCAAATTTGAGGAAACCTTCAATGTAAAGATTATGACCCCATTGAAATTCATTATCTTTATCTGAAACAATAGTCATTGTTTGTGTAGAATCTGTATTGAACCAGGCTTCAAGAGTGAATTCATCCTGATCAATCAATAGAAGGCTTGTATCTATGTTTGTATAAGTACCATCAAAATAAACTGAATTTAAATCACTTGCATTTGGCCTTCCTTCACTCTGCCAACCACCGAAATTTATTGTTCCCGTATTAACTCCAGTTTTATCTAATATCAACTCTCCAGTACCCTCATCAAATGGCCAATAAGCAATCGTATTATCATCTACAATCAACAAATCAGCTCCCTTGACAGCTTCCTCACTTGAACTTGCTGAAAGATCTCCAATTCCAATTACAGAATCAATAGCTGCTGTAGGTCTGAGATTTACCCATATCACTTCTTCATGGCTTGAATCTGTGTCAATTTCAGAATTATATTCAACGCCATCATAATAATATTTCATAGTCGTAACTACGTAGTCTGCCACATAATCTCCATCATAAATTTCACTAACTAAGAAAAGCCTTTCAATTTGGCCTGAAGAATCGGTCTTTGAATCTGAACCATTATATCTGTTTGTTGCATAAATGACTGAATCACCTTCTGTAATTTCTAGCTCAACATTTTTTGCTGAGCCTAATACAGTGTTCATTTCAATATCAATGTATTGGAGAATCTCAAAGTAACTGTCTTCTGATATATCTACATACGACATTTCTGTGTTAATGAACGTGTTATTCATTCCAGAGGTATAATATTCCATAGATTTTTGAAGCGAATCTATGTTAATTGTGTTGTTTTCAACTAAATTATAGTTTGGATCATTAATTGGTAAGAAGGCAAAAGCAACGCCTACATTATCGATTGTGTTATCTGACATTGTATTATTACTAGAAGCAATTATGAGTGCTGAATTGTCATAAGTTGTTGAACCGCCTGTAATATTAACAAATTCATTATCGTAAACCAAGGTTCCATCTGATCCGTCTAACCATGTACTAACGTGTAGTATGTTGTCATGTATTTCATTATCACTACCGCCTGTTAAATGAATTCCATAACCGAACTCTGGATCTGAAATAATATTATCATATATTTCTAATTTGTGACTTGATATGATACGGAATTCGGTGTTACCATTGCTATAAATTAAATTGCCATAGAAACTTCCTGAAGTAAGTCCTGAAACTTCTAACGCATTACCTCCATTATTGTGTATAACATTATTAGCAGTTACAATATCTGAAGACGTAGCCGTAATTCTTATTCCATCATTACTATTACTGTGTATTTGAACTGCATCTACACTGATATATTCTCCATCTACAATAATTCCTATACTGCAATAGCTAACTTCTAGATTTACTAAATTAACTGAGGAAGCTGATTCTTCTATTAAAATACCAGTTCCCGTTGTATCTTTACCTATAATTTTAGACTCAGACACAATAACTCCATTTGAGGATGTAATGGAAATTCCTGTATCTTGAGTTCTAATTATTATTACATCACTAATGTCAGTATCGCTGGAATCATCAATGGAAATACCGTGTGTGAAATTTGCAATAATTAAATTAGTTATGGATACATCGCTTGCAGCTATGGCAATTCCTGCTCTAGATGAATTTGCTAATGGTGGTGCACCTAAACCACCTAAATTGTCAACCGTAAGGACTGACCCTGCGCTGGTTTGAACTCCATCCCACATAATTCCATCTGTTACTGTTTCACCTGTAAGTGTCAATTCTTTATCAATGAGAATATTCTCACGGTAGATTCCTGCTTCCAATATGATAGTATGGCCTGCTGTAGCATTATCTATTGCAGTTTGGACGTATGCATATTTTGTGTTTGTATTCGTATTCTCTACTCTGAAATGTGGAACATTGAAATCAAATACTGTATACCCCTCAATTATATCGTCTGATAACTTAAACCAATCGCCAACGCGTACCTTTACAGAAGTTTCATTATCGGTTCCAGAGCTACTTCCATCATAGACTCTATAGATTACAAGAATGTCGTTCGGAAGGGACCCGGAGGAAGTAGTCTTTGGATCACTACCGCCGAAATACTGCGTGGAATAGAACGTATTATTACCATCCTTTACTCTAACATCTACATTCTTTAAAGAAGAACCTAGTTTTGAAACTTCTATATTCATATAATTTTTCAAATAAAGAGAAGAATCTGAATCACAAACCACATAATCAAATGTAGAGTTTACAGAAGAAATACTTTCTGAATCAGACAGAGTAACAGTTATTGTTTCAGAATTAACTATGAAGTTACTATCTGAATTATGAATCCGCATCGAATCAATATCTATGTTTCCTTCTATTGTATTATAACTTGAACCTGTAGAATATCCTACGTTACTAAGTAGTATATCATATTCATCAACTGAATCTATAAAGTTTGAATGAATAAGATTACTGTTAGATTTAGTTAATAATATTCCTATTTCTACCTCATCGATTGAATTGTCAATAATCTCATTATTATCGGTACTATCTGCCAATATTCCGACATACGAATTTGTAACTCTGTTATAACGTATCTCATTATTGTCCGAAACTATGCGTATAGCTGAGGAATTGAAAGGAGAATCTGACTCAAAAGAATTGGTAACATTAAGTCCAAGGATATAAATTCCTGATTTTGTTACGGTTATAGCACAACCATCATTTTGTGCATCGATAATGACGCCGGGATTGTGCCTATCTGAATATGGACCCTGCAGAGTTACACCTGCTTTATTTACAACTATGTTCTCACGATATGTGCTATTTGATAGAATTATTACGTCATTAACACCTGCGTCATCTATAGCCGTTTGAACCAAATAGGACCATTCTCCAGTATTTTGGTTCTTAACGCGCAACTCAGGCACAAATACGGTAATTGAGGAACCACTGTAAGGATCTAAATTGAATGTATCTGTCCAATCCGAGAACCTAACTGTCATTGGAGTTATGACCTTAGTAGGTGTTGAACTTCCGTCATAAATTTCAATAGGTGCAATAAAGTCAGGAATCAAACCACTTGAGTCTGTAACAGGATCGTTACCTCCGAAATAATTAGAAGCATAGAGAGTAGATGAACCAAATGTAGCTTTAACATCGTTACCGGACATATTTCCCTCGGAATTAATGGTTCTAAGTCCTATGAAGTCTAATACTACAAACTCGCCGTTACCTTGAACTTTAATCGTATTAAATGAGTTGTTAAATCCTCTATTATTAACCTGAGAACCACTTCCTCCAACATATATGTCTTCATCATCTGAACCTGAAATTAAATTATCAGACAGATAATTGTTCGAGCTAGACTTGAAGATTCTAATGCCATTATCTGGTGCATCAGTTATTGTGTTACCTGTAATTATTTGATTATTAGAATTCTGAATTAAAATTCCATCCTCCGTAAAGGTATTGTGTGAAATACTATTTTGACCCCCGCCTTCAAGTAACAAGTAATCATCATTTGCATTCAACACATTATCTCTGAATACATTATAGTATGATGAATCAAATTTAGCTGAACCGTCGTCATTTGATTTGAAGGTATTGTTATGAATCGAATTATTGCCCGAAGCTACAACTAGTAATGAAAATTCTGAGTTATATTCTAAGTCGTTATCATAAATGATATTATCTGCTGAATCGTTTGTTAATTTCACTCCATATGCAGAATTATTATGAATATAGTTATCCCTAATAGTTGTTTCTTCAGAACCTGCCAAATGTATGGCCGTATCTGTTCCATCTGTAATTTCATTATTATTTGCCCTACTATCCTCTGAGGTTGATGAAAACGTAATAGACACGCCATTTTCAGAGAATGTATTTTGACTTATTATGTTATTATCTCCCGTTACAAATGCCCCATAATTACTATCTAAGATACTGCTTAAAGACAATTCGTTGAAATCACCTTCTGAGTAGTATGAATAATCATTATCTGCAAATCTCAAATCTGTGAATACACTATCTCCTTCACTTACTAATATTCCTGAGTTACCAGAACCGCTTCCAATAATTGTTAATTTTTCAATTAAGACTTCATCGGCTGTTACTGCAATAACATCACCAGAATAACTTCCGTTAATGATTGTAGATGATGTGCCATTACCCGTTAATGTTAATTCCTTGTTAAGTAAGACATTTTCATAATAAGTTCCGGCCCAAATGAGTAAGGTATCTCCATTAGAAGCTGCATTTATTGCACCGTTAATTGAATAAAACATTTGATCTGTATCATCATTTTTAACTCTAAAATCATCGACCTTAATGTCAACATCATTATTGATGTTATAAGCTTCAGAGGAAAGCCAATCAGAGTAACGTGCATTTACTACAGTAGTAACTGAGGTTGGTGTTGAACTTCCATTATATAGAGATGTCGCCACTAAGAATTCTGCAATTTGGCCTGTTACGTCAGTTCTGGAATCACTGCCACCATAATATGCTGTTGAATATACAACTAAAGCATCTTGCTTAATTTGTAAATCAACATTAGATAAAGCGTTACTTGAATTGTCTGTAACATCTACATCAATGTAGACTTTAATCCACATGTTTGCATCTGAGGCTACTGAAATAGATGAAAATGTATTGTTGTAAGAAACTGTATCGTATGAATCACTCAATTTGATATCGTAATCATCAGAATCATCTATGTAGTTGTTGTACAAGTTGTTATCATAAGCTGTATTGTAAATGTAAACTGCAACCCCTGAATCATCAAAATTATTATCATGTAATAAATTATTATTTGCTTCAGTACCTGAAAGTAACACACCATACTCATTATCTTTCAAATTATTATCTCTAAAAGTATTACTTCCACTTCCTGATCTCCAAGCTACATTACAATCATTGAATTTATTATCTTCAATGCTAGCACCTCCATTATCTGAAGATTCTGATTGATAAATACAATAATCTCCATTTTGAGTTCCATTGCGGAACTCATTATCTTCGATTTTAACTGTTGAACTTGAAGCTAGATAAATACCATAATCTACGACATCAAATATGCTATTATTCACAACTAAATTCTGTGTTTCTTCTGAATAAAGTCCATATTCACTAGTTGTAAATTTAACATTATCAACAATCGTATCTTCAATTGAATTAAGGTATATTCCTTTTTCAGAAGATACAATCATTACATTTTTGATAGTTACACTATCTTCTGCTATTTCAATTGCCGTATCATTATCTCCATTGATTATTGTAGAAGTTCCGTTACCTAGAATTGTCAATTCTTCTGTAACTTCAATATTCTCAAAATAAGTTCCATTCCATGCCCTTATCGTATCTCCTTCTATTGCATTATCGATTGCCGTTTGTATATGGTATGTCAACGTTCCAGTCCTAGTATTTTGAACTCGTAAGTCGGGAACTTCAACAGTTATTGTGTTACTTGAATCAAAAGAATTTGTCTCAACCCAATCATAATACCTTGCTGAAACATAGGTGGGTATTAATTCTGAAGTGGAACTGCCATCATACTTCTTTGAATCAATTAAGAAAGTTGCAATAGTTCCTGAAGAATCTGTTTTAGGATCATTGCCTCCAAAGTAACTGGTTGCATACTTTTGAACATCATCCTCCATTACTTTGATATCAATACCGCTCATATTGTCTCCTGAAGCATCATTAACATCAATATCAATGTAAGATTTAACAGTCAAAACGGAATCACTTGATACAACAACTGTTGAGAATGTATTACCTATAGAGTATACAGAAGAACTACCCAAATTAATGTCATCCTCATTATTAGAAATTGTGTTATTCCAAAGATAAATATTGGAAGAAGTACTTACGGATAGACCATAGCCTTCGTTATCGCTAATTTTATTATCATAAAGAACTGAATCTTGTTTATACAAAGCTATTCCATCTGCGTTTCTTAAAACGGTATTATTTGCGATAACATTGTCTACATCGTCTGCAGTTCGCCCATTAACTTGAATGCCCCAATCATCATTGTCTACTACTACATTGTCTCTTATTGTAGATGCATAACTTTGGAACCTAATACCGGAATTGGTATTATTGTGTATTGTATTATTATTAATATTTACATTAAGTGCTCCCAAGTCTACGTAGATACCATAGCCAGCTCCTGAATGTAAAGCCGAATTTGTAATCTCTGTGTTGATACCCTCTGCTTTAACCTTTATTCCTGCACTGGTCTGTCCAACGATTGAAGAACCTGTAATTAGGGCGCCTCGATCATAAACTTCGATAGCCCAAAATCCTCCATGAATTTCCAAGTTTTCCAATATTGAATCTTCACCATTTATGTAAACCAAAGACGTGGTGTTTGACCCTGAAACTAATTTCAAATTCTTTATTGTTACGTCGTCGGATGAGACTGTGATTATCCTATCCCAAGTTCCATTGATTGTTGTATTTGTAGTACCATTTCCAATAATTGATATTTGTTCATCAATTTCTATATTCTCGTGATATGTCCAGGCCCAAACATGCAAAATATCGCCTGCAGAAGCATTGTCTATTGCATGCTGTATTTTGTAATAATCCGTGCTTGTATCTGTATTCCTGACAAGTCCCTTAGTCCAATAAGATGGAACATCAACAGTCTCTGTATGAGACGTACTCATGTCTACCTCTATCGTTTTTCCTCTAACTCCATAACTATATTTGAGGAAAGTTTGAACATCCTCTGTTGTAGAACTGCCGTTATAAATCTCGTAAGCAACCGTCAACTCGCTATCAATAAACCCATCTGATCCTGAAACTCCATCGTTTCCACTATAGAATGAAGTTGCATATAGTACTGTGTCATAATTGAATAGTTCTAATTCAACTCCTGCAAAAGCACTAGAACCGTTAACAAATTCAATGTTCAAACTATTCATTATACGGAAATCTGATTCTGAATCAACATCTATACTACCTGAACCAAAAGTAAAATTAAATCCTGTGTTCTTATTTGAGCTGTCTAATTCAATGTCATTACTAGAACTTCCCGATGCGCTAGAATCACGAATATTATTACTATCCGAATCAGTTGTAAACCAAATTCCCTTACCGTTATTGTCCTTGAAAGTACTACTCGTAATATTACAACCGTTACTTCCGATTGTTCTAAGGCCTCCATCATTCTCTTCCACTGTGTTAAAGCTGATTTGCGTGAAATTGGCATAATACAACTGAATACCATAGTCTTCATTATCTTCAACTGTATTGCCTTTGATTAGAACATGATGCGCACTTCCAACTAATATTCCTTGATTATCATTATCGTCAATTGTATTTGATTTAATTTCAGAGTAAGAACCTCCTGTATAGACACGAATACCAACTTCTGAATTTGATTTTATTGAATTATTGTAAACTATTGTCTTACCATATAGACTGATACCATCAGCTCCATTATTTTTGATTGTTGAATTTTCGATTCTTACGCTATCATAACCTGCGACTATACCTGAACTAACTGAATTTTGAACTGTAACATTAGATATTATTAATCCTGTGTAAGCACGTATACCAATGTTACATCCATCAAGTGTTACGTTGTCAATTTTTATATTACTACCTAAACTTGCATAAATACAAGAATCATGCGTATCATTGCCACTTCGTTTAATAGTTAAATTCTTAATAGTAATTGTATTTGTTTTTAGATTGAAAACTGTATCTTGCCAGCCGCCGCTAACTGACACACCTGAAGAATTACCAACTATGGTAACTCTCTCTGTAACATTGATATTTGTTTCAACATAATCCCAATCCCATAATTGCAATACATCTCCTGAAGATGCATTATCTATTGCTGCTTGAATGGTAGCCGACTGAGTCCCACTATTCAAATTCTTAATCAGACCTTGCTTCCAAAAGGATGGAACCGTAACTGTCTCTGTGTGAGATGTCGTCATATTGACGTTGTAGGACTTTGCTCTAACTCCATAGTGATAATACAAGGTAGTCGTTGCTTCATCTGGAATTGAACTACCATCATAAATTCTGAATTTTAATGTGAAATTCTTGCTAATTAATCCGTTACTATCTGTTTTTGAATCTGTACCGCCGTAGTAAGATGTCACATATTTATTAGATCCATCGCTAACTAACTTGACATCTAAATCTTCAAACCCTACGGTCGCATTTTGCATGAATTTTAATGTCAAATCGTTGTAGATAGCAAAATAAGCACTTGAGCCAACTTCAATCGTTGAATATGTATTGTTTTTTCCAGAATTACCTGTAGTTACTTTGTTAAATCTTAAATCTTTAGTTCCACTTGATGATATTGTATTATTGCCAAAGTAAAAATTATCTGAATGGTTAATAAAAATACCATAAACTGCATTATCTCTTATTAGATTATTTTCGAAAACACCGTCACTTGAAGTTCCTCCGTTCACCTTAATTCCACAAGAATCTGAATCTGTAATGACATTGTTCTCAATAATAGTTCTTGGTGCATTATTATTAATTTCAATACCATTACTATTATCCTTAATCGTATTTTCTTTAACAATTGCATCTGCTGCGCCGTCAAGATAGATACCATGATTAGTATTGTTTCTGATTACATTTGATTTGATTATGACGTCATCTTCTGATGATTTTATGCCGTGATCAGAATTCCACCAAACATTATTATTGTAAATTTTAACTGCTGTAGTTGAAGAACTGCCGACCCAAATCTCAATACCATGTGCATCATTATTTGAAAATGTTGAGTTACCGACCCAAGCGCCTGAACCCGAAATAGAAATTCCCTTACTGCATGTTTTACCTACTACATTTTCGATAGTTACATCGTCACCCGTTACTTGGAATGCATTATCGCCTGCGCCATTACCACAGCCTTCTACCTTGATATTCTTTATTGTAACATCATCTGAAGTTATACTAAAACCTTTGCCACTTGATGTTGCATTAAGTGTTGTGTTTCCAGTTCCGTTACCAACTATGGTTATACTTTCATCAACAACTACATTTTCACTATACGTCCAGGCCCAAATGTGCAAAACGTCTTCTGAAGAAGCATTGTCAATTGCATCTTGTATTTTATACCACGTAGAACCGCTGTTTGTATTCTTGACAAGACCTTTCACCCAGAAAGAAGGAACTGTTATAGTTTCAGTATGAGAGGTACTCATATCTATGGATTTTTCTTTACTACGCACACCATAATGATATTTCAAAATATTAGCAATATTTGTTGGTGTTGAGGATCCATTGTAGATTCTGTAGTCAAGTGAGAAAGTAGCTCCAGCTTCACCGTTGGAATCAGAAACTTCATCTGAACCTCCATAGAACGGAGTTGAATACACCTTAACGCCCTTAGTCAATAATGCAAAATCAATACCCTGGAAACCATCGCCATCACTATCTTGAAAAGCAATCTCTAAGTTAGAGGTAATTGTTAACTTAGCTGTAGAATTTACATATATTGTAGAAAATGTGAAATTGAAAGCCGTATTATCGACTGAACCTTGAAGATAAACATCCTTGTCACTATTATCTGAAGAGTTTACGTGTTTAATGTAATTATTATTTGAATCTACAAGCCATACCCCTCGACCACTATTTTCAGTGATGTTGACAAAAGTTAGATTACAATACTCACACTCTGAAAGCTTAACTCCGCCGTCGTTTTCCTGGATGGTATTGCTCAAAATATCTACTAATTTTGATTTTCCTACATATATTCCGTAATCGTTATTGTCCTCAATAATATTATCTTTTATATCTGTTAAATTGGAATTTGAAAGATATATTCCAATGTCTTCATTATCTTTAACTTTATTGGATTTAATGTCTCCTGACTGCGAATCTAACAGTAAATAAATTCCATAGTCTGAATTTGAAGTAACTGTATTATTGTAAATGAAGACATTGTGGCTGTTTTGGATTTTTATTCCTTGAGCACCACCCTCAACTGTATTATTTGTTATGGATGCAGAACGGCCCCCGTTAACCACCAATGCTGCTGCTGAGGTGTCTCCATCAATTGTATTGAGCTTGATGACTCCGTAATTGGCCTTGACTATAACTCCTGAATCTTCATTATCAACTATTGTATTTTGTTCTATGGTAGTTCTTGCACCTGAAGCTAAAATATGAATTCCATGCTTTTCATTATACTTTACTGTGTTACTTACTATATCTGTATAAATCCCTAAAACATAGATACCTTCCTCTGTATTATCGTTCACAATGTTATCTTTGATAGTATTATTAGCAGACTTGGTCAAATCATTACTAATATGAATACCATATTTTCCATTGCCCTTGATTGTGTTATCTATAATTTTATTATTACTGGATGCAGTAATTACCAAACCTGTGTAGTCATTTGATTCTATCGAATTATTATACAATACAGTATTATCAACTTCATACAATCTAACTGCGCGGCCAGTAGCACTATCTCCATTATTTTTAACTGTATTATTGTCAACATAAGAATTGTCACAATTTGAAGACAGCACGAGTGCATCGCTTAAAGTATTCTTAATCGTATTTTTCTTTATTTTCAATCTCTTAGAATCTGTAAGGTAGGCCCCATAATTTGCTTGATCATCAAGTTCATTCAATGAAATTATAGCATCATCTGAGCCTGAAATGTAAATTCCACCGTCATTATCAGATATGGTATTAGACTTAATTACAATCTGATCTGCAGATGAAGAATAAATACCGTAATCTGAGTTTGAGCTTACAGTATTGTTGTCTATGATTACATTATCAGAACTAGTAACCTTAATTCCATTATTTGTTGAACTTGAAAAACTATTATTCCTTACTTTTGCATTGTCTGATGATTGAACATAAAGACCTTGCTTATTACTTCCTGAAACTGTATTACCATAGATCTCATTATCATTAGAACTGGATTTTAGATGGATTCCTGATCTTCCAGAATCTGTAATTGTATTGTTAAGAATCGAGTTCGAAGAGGAACTTGTCAGGTATATTGAACCATAATCATTACCTACGCTAGATGCTGCCTTCTTGATCGTGTTAAATTTGAAAATTGCACTATCTGTATTTTTGATGTGAACGCCATAGTCTGCAGTGGAATCACCTTTGAAAACACTGTTTTCTATTAAGAAACTATCAGATTCTTCAATTAAAGCTAAATCTTTACCTACGAAGGTTGAATTTTTTATTTCTAAACTTGAAACTTCATTGACATACAATTCATAAGATTTACTGGAACCTACTTTAGTAGAGTTTTGTACAGTTATCTCATCACTAGTAGTAATGTAAAGACCGTAAGATGATGAACCATTATATCCTGAATTATAGATAAAAACATTGTCTAAAATTATATCTTCACTATCTGAAATTTCAAACCCATTTGATGAAGACGCATTCATGAAATAACTGTCTTTGAAAGTAATCGTATCTCCATCTGTAATGTAAACGGATTTACGATCTGTGTCATTAACTGTTACACTCGTAATAGTGGATTCTTTAGTTCTATCAAAATACATTCCATAGTTTGAGGAACTGGAAGTCATAACTACATTTTCTACATTCAAACTATTGTAGTTTCCTGCATAAAGAAGACTATCTGAAGCTCCATTCAATGTCAAATTCTTAATCGTTACTCCATTAGACTTAACTTCAATAGCATAATCTCCAGAACCACCATTAATAATCGATGAAGATGTTGAATTACCAATAATTGTAACGCCTTTACTAACAACCACATTCTCATTGTACGTCCAAGCCCAGACATCTAGGACGTTGTTAGCGCTTGCTGCTGAAATTGCAGATGAAAAACTAGTGTAAAGTGTACTTGTATTCGTATTTTTTACAACTCCAAATCTAAAGGAATCTGGAATTGTAACAGATTTAGTTGTATCCTCATCAAATGTAATCCACGTAGATTTGGCTCGAACACCATAGGCAAAATTAACTGTAAGATTATTAGGAGTCAAAGTTGAACTGCTAGAATAATAGCCAGAACGTATGAACATTTGACTTGAAATAAAGCCATTATCATCAGTTAGGTCATCCGAACCTCCCCAATGATCTGTTTCGTAGTAGGTTTTTGAATCGTCTTTAATTTCAATTTCTACATTAGAAAATGCACCACTATCTTCTTCGACTGTCTTGACGTTTAAACTATTGTAAATATCAACTTGGCAACCACTGGAGACTGTTATCGATGAATAAGTGTTGTAAAAGAATTTATTTACGCTTGTCCCCGTTCCACAATATAGAAGATAAATGTCTTTATTATTATGTTCTCTGAATGTATTATTTCCAAATTCTGTTCTGTATGAATATCTGTAGGTATACCAACCATAAGTAGTATCTTCATCTCCATCGAATGTATTATTTTCTACTTTCCAATCTTGGCAATAATACGAACAATAAACTCCATAATTTGAATTACTTTTTAATAAATTGTCTCTCAAATCTACGTAACGCCCATAGCTTGACGATGAATCTCCTCTATACAATCCGTTATTATTATCAACAAACCTATTCTTAACAATACGCGTTGGATCTGTAGGATAAGATGTAGACGAAGAATAATACATGTACATTCCGTTACCTGTGTTGTTATGGACGTAATTATTGTAATAATATGAGCCATAAGTATCATAATAGATGTTAATTCCGATATTAAAAGTAGTTACTACGTTGTCTCTCACAACATGTTTGTAACCTCCATAAATATACATTCCTGCATAATAACTAGTAACCGAACCTCTATCAAATGTAGAATTACTAATTTCAATGTTATTACCATAACAGTTCATAAAACCAGTATGCGTATCATAAAAATGGACATTTTGTATAGTTAAGAAATCTGAATAATATGAGTAAATACCGCCTCCATGCGCTCCACTACTCTGACATACGCTCGTTGAATTTGGGGAATGCATTACTCTAAGGTTTTTAACTGAAGAATGATCTGTTTGATACTGATTAAACATAATGGCAGGAGACCTATATCTCGCATCAATAATTGTCCTCGAAATACCTGAGCCTACGATTGCTACCTTTGTAGTTACAATAACATTTTCCTTGTATAACCCTGGCCAAACCTCTATTGTGTTGCCTGAACTAGCACCAGATACTGCAGTACCTATGCCGTAGTACAACTTATCTTTATTACGATTGTAAACTCTGAAATCAAGAACCGTTGATTCTAACTTGTTATTCTCAATTGTAATCTTTGATACTTCACGTGTCCAATCGCCGTATCTTAAGCCAATATATGTATCAACATTTGCTCCAGACGATGAACCATCATAAATTTTAGTAGTTACATAAATGTCATCTAGCTTTCCATCGCTATCTGTTTTACTATCTGAGCCTCCGTAATGATTTGTAGAATAAAGGCTAGGTCCATTTATTGGATTATCATATATTGCTTTAATTTGTCTAGCGTTAAAATCGTCGGTCCATATTTGGACATTGTCTACACTGCCATCCATGTAATGACCGTTATAACTTCTTCCAACGTACATGTAACTACCATATGTTCTAAGGTAGGGCGTTGATGTCGAAAATGAATATGTCTTAACCAGAGTTCCATTGACATAAAGTTTCATTGTATCTGTATCTTCGCTCCAGGTAGCTGCTAAATGATACCAGACTCCAGTAACTAAGGCCGTATCGCTAAGGGCGCTTTGCTCTCCACTAGGGCTGTAAAAATATCCATTAATTCTAGGATGGCCTGAACTATTTACTTGCAGCCTAAATTGACCTTCTCTATCAGTAGCTACAATCGTATCAAAGTCAGTGCTACTTGTTGGGAAATCGTCAAACTTGGCCCACGACGAAATGGTAACTTCATCTAATCTCCAAGGACTACTTGATACATAATCATAACCTGAACGAAGATAATCTCCGCTTCCATCAAATGTTACTGCATTACCATACAATCCTGATCCATAAGACGAATGGCCGTATCTGTTCCACCATTGTGAGGACGCTGAATCCCAGGCACTGGAACTACCACTTTCGTCCATTTTCAAATGAATAAGCATGTCATTATTGATAGACATGTTGATTAGTGGTTCAGAACTTGTTCCTTCAATTATGACTATATCAACGTCCCTCTTACCCTCATACAACGGAGACCCTTCGTGAACCCAGTCCCTAGCGTCAACCCATTTATGACCAAGCCTCTCAAAATTATCAAAGAATGAGATGCTACTAGAATCTGCATCCTTGTAAATCTTCACATCATCAATATACCAACCTTCTCGCTCTTCACTGGTATCACTACAGAAAGTGAATTTTACTCTAACATCTTCACCACGATATGCTGACAAATTGAATTTCTTAATATGCCAACCTAAGGAAGACTTATCACCCATGAAAGCTTTCTCGTTATTATCACAATCTGAACCGTCTTGCATTAAACCATCATAACCACCGAGCGGAGTCAGAAGATCCCAATTACTTCCATCATCTTTAGTTATGTAAACCCGACCTCCATCGTAAGTATCTTCTGTTTTGTACCAAGTTCTAATTTCCAGAATACTTGAATTTTCAATACCTCCGCTTGGAAGCGTTATGTCTGAATCCATTTTGAAAGATACGTTCCAACTAGAAAGATATTCATCTTCATCTGAATTCCCTGCCCAGAATGAATTTGTCCCTGAGTTTGCTCTTCTATCTGAATCTAAAGTAGTGTTAACACGATTCCAAGCATATGTTCCATTATCCTTAATGGTTGTTTCAATCAAAGTTTTTACAAGTAAACGAGAGTCAGAATCGATAGAAAGATCGTCGAATTCTGTGTCAATTAAAACGTTTTCCCACCCATTTACTGTAGAGTTCGAATTATATCCGTGGTGTATATCATAATCATCATTATCATCAAAATCTGCATTATTTATTATGTTATTATCAGAACCCCGTGTAAATGAAATTCCATATTTGTTTTCAATAAATTCATTATTGTAGGCAGAATTATTATCTGAACCCATGAAAAGAAGTCCAACTTGTGTACTAGACCTAAAAGCAGTGTTATTAACGTAATTATTTGTTGCTCCAAATAACTTTATTCCGATTTTATTATAGTTAATTGAAAGATAATCTGCTACAAAACCTTCTCCATATAATATGTAAATTCCTATATCACTTGCACAATTGTAATACCCTCCATTAAGATGAAGCCTATCTGATTCGTATGCGAATAAACCCCTCTTCAAGGAAGTACCGCAATTATAAACATGAGGTGATTCAATTTCTACATCGTCTGAATCAATAACTTTAATTGCATTTCTGTTATATTTAAAATAAAATTCACTAATTTTTACATCATCCGCATCATCAATAATTAAGCCCCCATCACCACTACTTTCCCCTACGTCTGGTCCACTATATTCCACATTGAAAAACTTCAACCATGAATTAGCTGCTGTAACTTTGAAAGCATAACCACCATTGCTTGCATTTACGGTTGGTTGGTAGCCGTTACCTCCCCAAAAAATATTTTCAACTTCATCTGCTGTTAAAGCATCGTTCCAAAGACCTATATCATCAATTGTTCCATCAAATTCAGAACCGGTTACAGCATCTAAATTACCTATAATTAATGGACCTGCGGATGAACTTATACTGCCAGTGGTTGCGCATGTATTTTCCAGATCTCCATCTACATACATCTTCATGTTAGATCCATCGTAAGTACCAACTACGTGATACCAAGTATCTGAAGATATTGTAGAAGTTGAATCACAACTCTTTTTAGTGCCACCGATATCTAAATCAAGACGTATTTTACCACTGCTTTGAATTTGAAAATTATACGCATTGTCTGAATCTCCATTATCAAACCATTTGGAGATAACTGTTTGCGTTTCAGAATCTACATCACTATTAACCCAAGCACTAACTGAAACGGCAGAAGTAAAATCAATATCGTCATCATCTTCTATCTCAACATAATCGTTACTACCATCGAAGTCTAAACCGCTTCCAAATACACCTGAAGCCCACGAAGCACCATCTATATCACCATCCAAATCGTGACACCAAGCACCATCATCAGCACTACTTCCACCGTTCTCATCAAAATCGTAATATGCTATTAAATTTCCTTCATTACAATCGTACAAATCTCCTAAATCAAGACCATAATTACCTCCAATAATGGTCAATCTCTTGTCTACCTCTACTGCATCATGATATGTTCTAGCTGCGACCCGAATCGTATCTGTTGCTGAAGCATTTTCAACGGCCTGAGTTATGTTTGTATAATCTGCACCGCCAAACTTGTCAACTGTATAACTTGCAGCCTCTGAATCGTCGGAAACAAACACCACTAATAGAAGCATAGCTAACAATAACAATGCAAAGTTAGCTAATCTGCTTTGATGCTTCATACTTTTCCCTTTCTTAGGCGGTCGCGTGCACACGCGTTCTATCGCTATTTAAAACATGAAGGACTGAATTTAATAAGATACCTCTGCTAAAAATCATACTAAATAGAAGGGGCTGTTACTGTAAACTAATGAGCATCTCAGATGAACTTTTTAAAGAGCTAATGCGTCGTTTTGCAGCAGGTGTAACACTAATAACTTTTAATGAAAATAGCAAATTCGGAGGACTAACTGTTTCGAGTTTTTGTTCGTTGTCAATGAACCCTCCTTTAGTTTTAATATGTATCGATAAGAAAATAGCCAGCCATAATTCGCTTAAAAATGTTACTAATTTTGGTGTAAATATATGCAATTCTGAGCAAGGAAAGTTAGCGTGGGATTTTGCTAATTCTAACATTGATAAAAATGAATTAATTAATTCACTTCCTAATACAACTACCGATTCTGGAACTCCTCTTTTGGATGAAGCCTTGGCTTCGATGGATTGCCGAATTACAGAAAGACACGATGGAGGCGATCATTCCATTTTCATAGGACAAATTGAGAGTGGTAATTTTGATGATAAAGCTGAACCGTTGGTATACTATAGCTCAGGACTCGGTGAATTCAAGCCAAACTAGACAGAAATCTTTCTATCACTTTATCAGGAACTTTGCCTCTTATAGCTATATGAGTTCGATAATAATAAACATAAAACCAAATTTCCTTGATTTCGATTTCTCCCTCGCTGAGAGCGAGTCTACCTATATCTCTCCACAATCCTAAACTGTTGGCATTCACACATGATTTTTCTTTGACAGACAAGTCTGCATCAATAAACAATTTTTCTAAATCAAATAGAATTTCCTCACCATCTCTGCGAACAAGAACTCCCTTACCCTCTCTAAAACGATAACCCTGATATGCCAAGAAAACACCTGAAAGGCCCAAAAGAGCAAATGAAAGGTGAATTGCATTAGCAATAGTTGGCAAAATTTCGGATTGATCTGATAAAATGTACCAATTTAAAAATGAATAGCATATAAATGTTACAATTACTATTGCAATTGAAGCAATATACCATTCGCGGCTTTCACTATTGTATTCTATTTCTGTCATCAGAATAAAGTTTGTTGTTTAGGGGCTCGTTTGCCAGCTTTTAATGCCTTTTCATCCCAATCAAAAACGTCAGTTATTCTTGATAGTGATTTTGCAAGCCTGTCTGCATAATAATTATAGTCTGGCTCAGGGCATTCGTCTTCTGGTATGTAAGGCTCAACAACCATCGGACTTTTATTTGCATCTGTTACAATAAAGGATATCTTCATGCCACTAACAAAAGGTCTTCCTGTTTCGATATATTTTTTGTAAGCTTGAAGATGAGCTTGGTTATCTTCATTAACATATTTTCTCTTGAGATTAACTGTTTTAGAAATTACTAAAGTATCTTTTTCTACTTCTCCTTTTGAAACTTTTGTTACCCAATCTTTAGAATGATTTAAAGCTCTATCAATTTCACTTTTCATCAAATACGAAAAGACTTCTTCAAGAGCCTGAACTTGTGAAGGGAAAGAGTCTGTGCGCCTAGTTTCGTATCCTCTAATTAGCATACTTTCTTTAGGCCATACTTGTTTTCCAACATATCTCTTTTTTGCACCATGTGAAAAGAAAGGTTGTAGTATTTTCTCAAACTCGAGTTGTTTTGCTCCAACAGAATATCTCTCAGCTATTTTTTGACCAAATGTCACAGTTCCTTCCAAATTTGGGTTAGGGGAACGAAAAAATACTGAATCAGTATCTCCGTAAATAACTTCCAAACCCTCAGATTCCAACTCTTTTAGAATATCTTTTACGTATTCTCTGGCATAAGCTGTAATGGAGGCTCCAATGTCTAAATTAGTAAATCTGTAGAAATATGAAGCAAATACGCCATAAACTGAATTCATTAGTATTTTAATTGCTTCTTGAACTCTACGATAATATCGCTCCTCCGTTTTTGTTTTAGCATCGGCTTGAAGCTTTTTAGCAGAATCTCTATCAGCCATCAGATTCTTTAATAATTCAGGAAGAAGACCTTCTTTTTGTTTTGGACTCTTGAATTTCACACCCAAAGGAGTCTCAATTTCCCCGTCATCTGATCTAGTTGTAAAACAAAGATTCCTATCAATTATTATACTTGGATACATTGATTTAAAATCTAAAACACAAACCCAATCATAAAGTCCAGGATCTACTGTGTGTACATATCCTCCCTCAATGTGACCCGTTCTTTTCCTTCTGTTAGTACCTGGTACACCTATCTTCTTAGAATCTGCAAATCGAATCATCAAAGAATCTATCATCATCGAAGTTATACCATTAATGACATCATCAAGAGGTAGCATCGAAACTGTGCCAATATGTTGGTACTTTTGAATAACCATTATGTGTTCTAAAATTTCTAATGCTAATTTTGCGTCTTCAAGACAATAATCCATCACCTTTTCAGGACGAGTCTGCCATTCTTCATCCATTTTTTTGGGATTAACATCATGTTTCTCTCTCCCTAACAATTCTTTTGCCACTGCATTGAGAGATTCCTGGCGTGGACGAATCTCGCGCTTAACATTCCACCATGCATCGACTACAACTCGGCCCTCTACACGCCAAAACCTTTGCATCTTTTGCTCAATCAAAGAATTATTTCTACCAAAATTAAGATCTATTCCGTGAAACTCTGCTCTTTCAACTAATAAAGGCAAATCATATCCATCAATATTATACCCTGTAATTATGTCAGGATCATACTTGGAAATTGCAGACACAAAACCATTCAAAATATCTCTTTCTTCACCGTGCAAGGTTTCATCATGAATATAACCGCTTGAGTCTTTAACACAAAAACTTAAGCAATAAATTGTCCTCTCAAAGATAGAATTTTCTATGTCAAAACTTAATATTTTAAAGTCAGATTCAAAATCCTCGCATTTTTCGATGGATGTTGCTTCGACCAATTTACATGTAAAATTATGATCTGCTACCTCCTCACCCTCGAATGAAACACAACCTCCTAGATCTTTGTCGTAAAGATACCTATAGTGAAATGGAATATCTGATGCTAATAATTTCAAATCATTATTTTTTAGCCATTCTTTAAGCTTGTATAGCTTATCGGGCGTTTTTGTAAATATTCGCGTACATGATTTTATCTTACCATCAACCCACAATTCTTCGTCTTCAATAGATTCTACATTATCATCTTTTTTCAGTTTCTTCTTTATTTCTTTTCCTGCTTCAACTACTTGGAAGTAAGGCTGTAAGTGAGGTGTACGAACTGCAATTCCTTGCCCTTCCTGAGTAGTTCCATAAAGGTAAACTATGGCACGGTCTATTCCCTCAATATTTTCAATATGATATGCTGAATTGATTAAGCGTATTGAATATTTCACGAATTGCTAGTAAGAGGCTCCTATTATTCTGTTACTTTATAGTAATGATAAAGCGTTGTCAAAATCGTTTTTCAAATCTTCAAAATCTTCTAAGCCCGTTGAAAAACGAACAAAGCCTAAATCAATTCCTGCTGCTACACGAGCTTCTTGTGTCCATGAAGCGTGAGTTGTAGCATAAGGCATAGATATCAATGATTCAACGCCTCCTAACGATATAGCTTGTGAAACTACATTCAAGTTATTCAACATTTTACGACCTTCATCGTCCCCGCCGTCTACAACAAATGAAATCATATTTCCAGAACCTGAAAGGATCGTCTTACTTAATTCATAATCATCATGAGTCTTTAATCCGGGATAAATCACTCTCTTAATTTTAGGATGAGTATTCAGCCATTCAGCCAGCAATCCTGCAGTTTTAGTAGACCTCTCATAACGAATTTGTAGTGTTTTAATTCCCCTTTCAACAAGAGAAGCTTGATGAGGGTCCATAGAACCACCAAAATTCCTCAATTTCTCCCAAATTTTATTAATTGTTTCTTTTCTGCCTGCCACAACCCCTCCCAATAGATCGCTGTGGCCATTCAACATCTTCGTAACTGAATGTATCACCAAATCAAAACCGTGCTCTATTGGATTGCATGATATAGGGGTAGCAAACGTACTATCTACTATTGAGGTAGCGCCATATTTTTTAGCTAAAGCTGCTAGTTTAGGTAAATCGGAAACTTCCAACAAAGGATTTGTGATGGTTTCACAATACAGAACTTTTGTTTCCTTCTCTTTTAATGCCTTTTCAACTGCGTCCAAATCTCTTACATCTATATAGTGAACGTCTATACCAAAACGAGTGAAATCCTGGTCTAAAACTCCGACAGTCCCTCCGTAGAGATTGCGAGTTGTTACTAATCTATCTCCTTGTCCGAGAAAATTAATAAGTGTAGTGCAAATTGCTGCCATTCCAGATGAAAATACTAGCGCATCCTCAGCACCTTCTAAGTGTGCTATTTTTCTTTCAACAGCCCTATTTGTAGGATTGTAATATCTTCCTGAATATACTGGAGCTCTGGGCTTACCAGCCATCCACATATCGTAAGCGTTATCATCCAAGAAAAATGTTGAAGATTGATATACCGGGGTGTTCAATGAATTTTTACTAGGTGAAGTTCCAGAATGAACTGCACGTGTTCCCTTTTTGGTTTTTCTAAAGCGCTCTTTGTCAGAAGACATGTTATTGCCACCTAGAACTGTGGTTAATAACTTTGGCGAGATGATTAATAAATAGGTAGTCTTATTTACGAAGTAGTGTTACTTTAGGTAGAAATCATGTTTAGAAGTGCAAAATTAGGACGGAATTTGCTACTCGCACTCATTCTTTCAGTCTTCTTATTGCCTATAGCTAACGCTGGACTTGTTGAAGTCTACATCAATAATTCTGATGAACTAACAGAAAGCGAAACTCAATACACTATAGAAAGCGGAAAAGATTTAAACCTTGAAATTCGTTTAGCTGGACCTTACCGTATCGACTCAGGTGACAAAAATCTTTCTGTCGAGAGTATATACCTTGATGTTTACTTTGATAATGATAACGATCGTAGAGACCCTACTTCTGGAATTCCACAATACAAATCACTAAAGGCAACTGAAACTGATCCTGGTTACGATACATTCGTATCTGCTTTCAAAGGTGATGATGATCGATTTGAAAATTATGAAGGGGCAATTAGATTTTCAATCATAATGAAAAATGCATCTAGTGGTATAGTCAGAGATAATGTAATCCTAATTACAATGGAGGCTCCACCAAGTGAAGATAGCGGCTCTTCAGGCTTTACACTACCTAGTTTACCGGACCCTATTGTTGATAATTTAATCCCTATAATTGGAGGTATTATTGTTCTATTTTTACTTTCTTTTGGAATTTACACTTTTGTATTAGCCCCTGAGGATACTACTGCAGACATCTACAAGGAAAAAGAAAGTATAGATCCTCTGAAGCAAAGTTTGACTGGAGTAGGATACAAATCTGAATTACCTAGTGAATCTAAATTAAAACGTCTAGAAAATAAAGATGATGACTCAGAAGATAGCGATTCTGAGGATGAAGAAGATGATGACGAGGAATACGAGTATGATGATGACGATGAAGAAGAAGAAGAATTTGATGAAAGAGCAATGCTCGATAAATTAACCGGCACTTCAACTTTAAAAGATAGTTCTGACGAGGATAGTGAGGATACTGAAAAAGCTGTTGTTGCAGCTAAGAAAAAGGCTGTAAAAAAGAAAGTAGCTAAAAAGACAATTACAAAGAAAAAAGTAATCAAGAAAGCTGCACCTAAGAAAAAAACTAAAGCACCAGCACCTGCTAAAAATATGGGTGAAAGATTGAAAGAAGTCACCTGCCCATCTTGTGACAAAGTGCATGACGTTGATGAGAACACGGCTAAATTTATCTGCAGTTGCGGTAGAAGGATTAGAGTTTAAGTTTCATCTACAATATCCAATATTAAAAATAATTTTCTAGTTTCATTATCGTCTAAATCAATCTCTAAAGGTTTAACAATTAAATCTATTTTCTTTGATTTGTGTTGTGCTTCTTCAACTGGTAAAGCTATCTTCCAATCGGTAATTGGCAAACAATCAAAATCTGAATTGCCATCTGTCAAATTAACTGTAGCTTTAGTGATCCAAATTTTTCTCTCTTCATTTGGAACTTCAACAGAATAAGCTCTTCCCTGAAAATGATTAATCTTAACTGTTACTTTACTCGAAGAATCTACCCTCAACGCTTCTGACAACTTTCTTCTCTGTGAGTCTTTGTATGTAAAATCAAAATCACCCATCCTATCCATATTTTTTTCCAATAATTTAGAAGGATATTCCTCTTTGTTTAATGCAGCTAACAGGATTCTTTTCAAACGATTCTTAGGACTTTTCTCAGATTCTGCCATAACTCGATAATAACTGAGAGGGTGACGGATTTGCCTGCATAATGCATTAGGGCCAGGGCAAACTCCGCTAGAAACAAGTGTGTCGCATTTAGGTGAACTGTATTGCGTACCTGATGTTTTACCTGAAATATGTTCAACCTGATATCTAGTAAAAGATTCCTTGAAATCTGGAGCTGTTGCAAATAACCTCATAACAGCTTCAGAATCTTGATTTAACGAAGAAAGAAAAGTGGTTATGAAAAAGCGTGAAGGATGCGCTAGATTTACACCTGCCTGCAGATCCATTAAGTTCAAATTAAAGCAAGGTGGAGCTTTAGAAAGATCAAACCGGCCTAATTCTTTCATAGCTTCTGCTTGTCTTTCATCAACTACTGAATTGAGGCCACCTATTCTTTCAGTAAAAGTTTTAGATACTTCAGATTTCAAATCTTCTATTGTACCTTGAAATCTATTCCTAATTTCTTCTGGAGCCTTTGGTAACTCTTCCAAATGCTGACGAATTACTTCCCTCATTAGACGAATTAACGTTTTTCTATCTAAAGTTACAATTCCGTTGCTGACTCCTCTGTTAGATAATTTCCAATCACCCTCACGAAGCTTAGAAGCTGCTCTAACATAGTCTATAAAATTAAGATTAAAATCTGAACCATCTAATTCCACTTTAACTACTCCTAAATTATTAACAAAATCAACTAAATCTTCGTCAGTCTCTGAAGAAAGATGTAATTCTGCCCTTCTTGCCTCTGATAAAGCCACATAGTTTACGAGAGCTTGATTATCAGTGGCTGCTAACACTAATCTAGAAATTACATATCCTAAAACTATATCGTTTTCATCATTAGTTGGAGGACCTTCAATTTCAATTATGCCTCTTGTCGCTGAAGTTTCAAGACGATTTATTGCAAGAGCTCTGGCTTCTGCATAAAAATAATCTTCTAGTAAGGATTCTAAATTAACTTCCTCAAGAATCGCGCTTGCTGTGGGCAAAAAGGGATATCTCCAATGCTGGGGCACACTTACACAAGAGCGATGTGGTTTTATAACAGCAATCAGGGGTGTGATATTACATGGCTGCAACCTTGCTTGAATTGAACAAAGTCCAAAAAGACTACCGCATGCGCAGTTATGGAAGGGTAATTCGAACACACAAGGCTTTAGATAATTTAAGTTTTAAAGTTGGAAAAGGGCAAATTTTTGGCTTTTTAGGTCCCAACGGTGCAGGAAAAACAACCACTATAAAATGTATAACTGGAATTTTGAGGTGTGATAGTGGAACTATTTTGATTGATGGGAAGAATATAGAACATAATGATTTTGAAAATAAAAACAAAATAGGATTCTTGCCTGAACAGGTCGGATTATATGGAAATTTAACTCCTATTCAGACTCTGAAATATTATGGTGGATTTTACAATTTATCAGATTCTACCATAGAAAAAAAGGGTAAAAATTTATTAGAATTATTAGGGCTAAAAAATAGCCTAGGAAAAACTGTCGACGAATTCTCACTCGGTATGAGAAAGCGCTTAGCTCTTGCAACTGCATTACTCCACGAACCTGAAATTTTAGTTCTCGATGAGCCAACATCAGGGCTTGATCCAAGAGGTGTGAAAGCTCTTAGAACCTTATTGCTAGATTTGAATAAAAAAGGTTTAACAATAATGCTCAGCTCCCATATTCTTTCTGAAGTTCAGGAAATTTGTACTGACGTTGGAATTATAAATAATGGAAAAATGATTACACGGGGCCCTATTTCCGAAATAATAGTAGCGGTTGAAAAAACTGCAATTAAACTTTCATTACGTGTCGACAATTTTACAGAAAGGGAAGAAAAAATATTGACAAAAGGCAAAAAAATCAAAATTGTCAAGAAAAAAGACCTCGGCAAACACAAAAAGGTTTTATTGGAATTAAAAGAGGATTTAATCCCTTGGGTTACTAATAAATTAGTTTCAAACGGAACGCAGATATATTCAATAGAACCACATAAAACGACTCTTGAAGATGTATTCTTAACTAAAATAGAGGATTTGGAGAAAGAGAATCAACGATTAAAGAAGATTAATGAAGAGAATAATACAAAGAACACTGATGGGAAAAATGTTACAAATGTAACTAATGTTTACAACATAAGTGATAGTGTGATAAATCGTAGTAATTTAGGAAAGGAGGATGATAAGAAATGAAATATTATTCCCTAGAGAAGGCAAAATCACGCTGGGAAGCAAATTACACTTGGCAACCTTTGCTAGTAGCATGTGCTATTATTTTATTCGTAGCTGTATTGCACAAAAGCCACTGGGAACTAAACTCTGAAACTAACCCATTAAGAGTTTGGGAACAGAGGGAAACTACCACTCTGAATAATGAAACAAACATTGGTTATAACTATGATAACTTAATTAATAAAACCGTAAAATTTAAAGGCACTCTAGAAATATTTCCTTATACCAACAAAAGCATAGGGCCTCTTGAACAAGCTAATGGTACATTTGACGAAATGGATGGATTAGTTTACAGTGAAGAAATTTATCAAAAATGCATAATAAGTTTAGATGGAATGCGAATCTTAGTTAATGGCAGCCTAGAAGGTAAGTTTTATGAAAATGAAATAGTAACTGTAGATGCAAAGTTAGTGGAAAGGGAATATACATATGAAAAAAGTGGAACTACCATTTTACTGACTACTCAAATATGGGAAGCTGAGGTTTATGATATTGAATTAGCTGAGAAAGTTGATTATTATTATTTTGCAATTGAAATTATAATTTTCTCAATAGGGCTTTATCTCTCATTGAAACGAATTAATAATCTTAATGAACAACTCAAATTTGCAAAACACATTGCTCTTTTCGAATTCAAAAGAGGATTAAAAACGCCGAGAATGATTGTTTTAAGTTTATTTTTCGCATTGTTCATAGTCGGAATGGGATGGTTACTAGGAGACTTGCAAAACCAATCGTCATCAATTCTTGGAACTATGACTACTAAAGGAAGTATTGTACAATTGTCTTACTTCACATTTATGATTGGATCAATGGCTGCCATTGCCGTTTCAGTTGATAGCTTTCATAGAGAAAGGCAACTTAATACTATGAACATGTTGCTTGCAAGACCTGTAAATCGTGAAACTATTGTATTAGGAAAGGCCCTAGGTCTAAGCTTAGTCGTTGGTTTGCCTGCATTTCTAGCTCAAATAGCTGGCTTGTATTTCATGACATCAATAGGAGACACTCCTCCTATAGCAAGTATAATTGCATTTTTAGTTTTTGGACAAATAATGATTTTTACAATGGTTACTTTCCAACTTTGCTTAGCTATCTCTGCTAGAAGTGGATCAAGCGTTGTAATATACGGATTAGGTGCATGGTTATTATTCGCACTCATCTGGACACTTGTTATTTTGTTTATTGCCTTTTTAATTGGAGTCGATATAAATGGAGAAAATTTTGAAAATGATCCTGATTATCAAACGTTTGCATCACGGGCGGGATTATTGAATCCTGGAGTTATCTATCAAATGGTTGTAGGGCTTTGTACAAACAGAACCATTGCTATTGATTTAGAAGGAGTACCTGGATGGTTAGCTTTATTGTCAGTTGTCCTGTGGCCATTATTGTGCCTTAGAACTGCCACATGGCTTTTCAAGAGGGAAATGAAAGGATGAAAAAAGCAATTTACAGAGATGAAAACGCAGTTACCCATGTAATTGAATTTACCATAGCCTTAACTGTATTTGTTTTACTTGTGCAAGCATTTACTTCATCCATGAATCATAGAATTGGTATAGATCTTGATAACAACGACGAAAGAGTGGTAATGGCAAGAGAAGTAGTTTCAGAATTAACTGGTTCACAAGGTAAAATTGGAAATGCTACTAATTGGGAAGATTTTGAATTCGGTACTGGAACCATTCAACTAAAAAATGGAGTAACTGTGGGATTACTGAATAGTGATGGTGAATTAGATAAACAAAAATGCACAGCTTTGGCTAAATTTCCCTACACGGCTCTAAGAGATGAACTTGAAGTTAAACAAGAATTAAGAATTGAAATTCAAACACTAGTACCCAAAGAAACTGTTTGCCTTTGGGGATCTGATCCTAACGATACCTCCATTAGTGTTAAATCTGAAAAGTATTTACTATATAATGATGGGAACAATATTCTACCTGCTTTATTGACTGTTACTGTATTTGAAAGTGTTAAATTAGATAACGAAATATATATGACTGAAATAATGTACAACCCTTCCAATAGTGGAGCTAAATATGAATGGATTGAAGTTTACAACCCTCATCCTTTTTCAATTTACATAACTAGTTGGACTATAGAAGACACACAAGAAAAAGACAACATAATTGCTGAAGATGGTGAAATATTGACGCTTCCTGGAAAAAGTGCCGGTATATTGACAACATCACCTACCACATTCAAAGAAACATATGTTGATTACGAATACGTTTTCTCAATAGAAGATACAGCTATTGGTAATGGATTAGGAAATAATGAGACTTTAACATTATCTGCAGGTGGATCAAACAAAGACATATTCAGCTATACTAACTCCGATGGTGCTGATGGTAACGGAAAGACACTAACAAGAAGTTGTTACAATTGCAATGATTGGGCCGAAGCTATTGCAAGCCCTACAACAATTTAAACTTACTCAAAAGCTTGAATACCTGTAATCCAACGACCAAGAATTAGATTATGAATATCATGCGTACCTTCATAGGTGTAAACACTTTCTAAATTCGCCATGTGACGCATTATAGGATACTCGTTTAATATTCCATTAGCACCGTGAATATCTCTAGCCATACGTGCAATCTGAATTGCAATATCTACATTATTCATTTTACCCAGTGAAACCATTTCTGGTGTAAAATCACCCTTGTCTTTAGCTCGGCCTAAGTGGTAAGCCAGTAGCTGTCCCTTAGTAATTTCTCGAAGCATCCATGCTAACTTATTTTGAACTAATTGAAAGCTAGCAATTGGCTTTTCAAACATTATCCTTGATTTTGAATAATCTACTGATGAATGAAAACAACCCATTGCAGCCCCTAATGTGCCCCACGTTATGCCATAACGCGCTTGTGTTAAACAACTTAGCGGCCCCTTTAATCCTTGAACATTTGGAAGAAGTCTATCCTTTGGAATTTTACAATCTTGGAAAACTAATTCACTTGTTATTGAAGCTCTAAGTGAATGTTTGCCTTTCATTTCTGGAGCTGTAAAACCAGAGTCCTCTTTTTCTACAATGAAACCCCTTATTTTTCCGTCTAACTTTGCCCAAACAATAGCTATGTCTGCAATTGTACCATTAGTAATCCACATTTTAGCTCCATTAAGAATATAAGAATCACCATCTTCTATGGCTTTAGTTTCCATACCTCCCGGATCTGAACCGTGATCTGGCTCAGTCAGACCAAAGCATCCAATTATCTCACCTTTCGCCATTCCTGGCAAATATTTCTGCTTTTGTTCTTCTGTACCGAAAGCATGTATAGGATACATTGACAAAGAACCCTGAACTGATACACAACTGCGTATTGCCGAATCTCCTCGTTCTAACTCCTGACATACTAATCCATATGCGACATTAGAAAGTCCAGCGCACTCGTAACCCTTGAGATTGCAACCAAAAAGGCCCATTTCGCCTATTTCTGAAATTAATTCTGTTGGAAAAGTACCTTTAGTATAATATTCCTCAATTATAGGGATTACTTTTTCATCGACCCAATCGCGAACTAAATCCCTAACCATTATTTCTTCTTCTGTAAGATGTTGCTCCATCTTGTAAAAGTCGACTCCCTCGTACCTAGACATACAAGCTATTTTGTATAGGTGCTATATATGCGTTACATTACTACTATTGGTAGAATTAAATACAACGCGCGGATGGGACTTTAATGGATGAAATCTGGATTGAAAAATATAGGCCAACAAACCTCTCTGAGGTAGTTGGACAACCGGCAGTTACAACCAGATTGAAAAATTATGTAAAAGAAAGATCAATGCCTCACCTATTATTTGCAGGCCCTGCAGGCATTGGAAAGACAACGAGCGCACTAGCTCTTGCTAGAGAATTATTTGGAGATTTATGGAAACACAATCTCCATGAATTAAATGCGTCCGATGAAAGAGGTATTGATGTTGTTAGAGGTAAAATCAAAGAATTTGCGAGGACGGCTCCCCTAGGTGAAGACGGCTTTAAAATCATCTTCTTAGATGAAGCGGATGCATTAACAAATGCAGCCCAAGCAGCATTAAGAAGAACGATGGAAAAATATGCTAGAACATGCAGATTCGTAATGTCCTGCAACTTTTCATCAAAAATAATTGAGCCTATTCAATCGCGCTGTGCCGTTTTTAGATTTAAGCCAATCAAATCCGAAGATTTGGAAAAATATCTTAAATTCGTATCTTCAAAGGAAGGCCTAAGTGTAACAAAAGAAGGTTATGAATCACTTACTTATCTTGCCCAAGGCGATCTGAGGCGTGCCATTAACGGTTTGCAGATGGCTGCTGCCGCGAAAGAAGAAATAACTCCAGATATTGTTTATCAGGCTGTAGCAGCTGCAAGGCCTGAGGAAGTAAAAGAGGCTCTGCAAATGTCATTAGAAGGTAATTTCTCTGGAGCAAGAGAAAGGCTTGATACACTTCAAATTACCTACGGACTAGCAGGAGAAGATGTATTAAGACAAATGCACCGATCCGTGAGAGACTTAGAAATCCCTGATAAAATTAAAGTCCAAATGATAGAAAAATTAGCTGAAGCTGATTTTAGATTATCTGAAGGGGCAAACTCAAGAATTCAAATTGAAGCCGTAGTTGCACATTTTTCAGTTCTCGGTCGCCACATTCAAAAATAATCAAGCGGAAAGTTTTACTTAGTGCTCCTTTGCGGATTGTGGTCCAAAGTAGCGGTTACACAACTGTCGATGGCGAGTTTGACCCTATTGAAGAACGAAGTTTTTACACAATTGATGATTTTAAGATTAACGGAAAAACAATTATACTGCGAGTAGATATTAATTCATCAATTAATCCGAATAATGGTGAAATACTTGACGATACACGAATAAGGAGACACTCAGCTACTGTAAAAGAATTATCTCAAAAGAAATCAAAAGTCGTAATCTTAGCCCACCAGTCAAGACCTGGAAAATTGGACTGCGTGAGTCTCAATGAGCACTCAAAAAGAATGAGCAACATAATTGGAAAAAATATAAAATTTATTCCAGACATATACGGGGAAGCTGTTCAAGCCTCTATCAAAAGCATGAGTAATGGAGATATTATAATGTTAGAAAATGTTAGATTCGATAACGAAGAAATTGAATTAAATAAATTTGAAAACGACAATTTTAAAGCTCAAGCTAATGCCAAAATGATTACTACACTATCTCCTCTAGCTGATTTGTTTGTTAACGATGCATTTGCAGCCGCCCATCGATGCCAACCTTCCTTAGTCGGTTTCTCCGAGATAATCCCTGCAGTTGCAGGGAGAGTAATGCAAAGAGAATTAGATTTTCTAGGTAAAGCAATTTCATCTGGACCTAATCCGAGAGTTGCACTGTTAGGAGGAAGCAAAGCTGCCGATTCCGTATCGATTTCTGAATATTTCCTCAAAAAAGGTGTTGACTATGTTTTAACAGGAGGAGTTGTTGCCAATATATTTTTGCTAGCTGCAGGCATCGATATAGGAGGACCAAGTTCTACATTTATAGAAAATAACATAAAAAATCACTCAGAAGTCGTAAATAAAGCGAAGGAACTAATAACTAACTACAAAGATAAAATTCTCTATCCCACTGATGTTGCAATTAATCAAAACGGAAAGAGGATAGGAATACCTGTTGAAAACTTACCATCAAAATATCCGATACACGATATTGGTCTAGATACATTGGTAAATTACATTAATTTAATCAAAAGTGCAGGTACTATTATCGCAAATGGACCTATGGGTGTATTTGAAAACCAAGAGTTTGCAATAGGTACAAAAGAAATATTCGAAAGTATTTCCAAAAGTAACGGAATGACTGTAGTCGGTGGCGGAGAAACTGCAATGGCATTTAATCAAATGGGGTTCTCAAAGAGTATAGAACACATATCTACTGGTGGTGGGGCTTGTATTGCATTCATGGCTGATGAAACAATGCCTGCTTTAGAAGCAATGCGGCGTAGTAAAATTAAATTTGAATAAAATGGAGCCACTGGGGGGATTTGAACCCCCGACCTACTGATTACGAATCAGTCGCTATGCCGAGCTAAGCCACAGTGGCACTACTGACCTAAGAATATTGGATTAAATTACTTAGGCCTCAAAGAAATCGTCGATTTCTAAAGTAATATTTTCTGATTGTTCCAATTCAGGCATGTATTCTAAGAAACTACGGGCCCTATTATCTGCTATTATTATCAGTCCTTTGTCAGTTTCAGATCTAACTACACGCCCTGCAGCTTGAAGTAATTTTCTTACTGCGGGAGATTCTACTGCAAATTTCCATCCTCTCCCATCAAATGAAATATCATAATAATGTTGAAGTGCATCTTGTCTTGCACCTGGTGAGGGATAGGGAATTCCAATTAACATAGCCATCTCTAGAGATGTATCTGGATAATCTACGCCCTCAGCTAACCTTCCACCCATAACTCCTGCTAAAATTGCCCCTTTATCTGATTTGAAGCTTTCTACAGTCTGCATCAATTCATCTTGACCCATTCCTGGAAATTCTCTATAAACTGGTTTTTTAATATTTAAATCATCCAATACTGAATCCAATAATTTGTAAGATGGGAAAAATAAAGCAATATTTCCATTAAAACTTTCAACGACAACTTTAATCTGATTTTTTATCTTAGATAACATGTCAACATTTGAATTCAACATCTTGTAGGATGTGTTAACATTATCCAAGAACAAAATTTTCTTATTAGCTCTTGGAAAGATTGATTCTTTTCTTTCTAATACCGAATCAGGTCTCAAACCAACTAAATCTCTGAACATATCAAGAGGGCTTATCGTACCTGACATTGAAACAACACCTGCTGTCTCATCTAAAAAACTAGTCATTAATCTAGGGTCTAAACAGGCTTTCTCTAGCCTTAATGGATTTAAACCAACTAATCTTATCGTATGGCTATCAATGGAATCTAACCAATGGCACAAAAAATCACCAACAGATCCAAGATAGGAGCGAGGTCTCTTTCCTCTATCTAAAAGATATTGACGTATTTGCTGCCCCATCTTTGCAATTTCTGTACAATTTTGTTTTAATCGATATAAAGTCATTTTCCCGTGTGACATCATCTCTGTTTCGAATGTAGACACATCGGAATCTGGGGAAACTATATGTGAAGGAAGAAGGCCTTCATCTTCATTAGTTGGAACGTGATCTTCTGCTAACTTCTCAATCGAAGCTTCTACAAAATTAAGAAATTGAATTGTATCTCCCCCATTGGGAAGTTGATAACCATAATCCTTCGCTTCACTGACAGCTCTATTGATTGAATTCAGAGACATTGAATCTGAAGCTGCACCACGTGCCCAATCTGGAAGATTATGTGCCTCATCAATTATAACTATTATTTTATCAATTGAAGCCTCCATCCACCTTAACATGTACTTTCGTATAAACTCTTCAAAAAAGTAAACATATGGTGCAATTACCACTTGAGCGTCTTTCAGTAATAATTTATTTAGCTCGTAAGGACATAAGCCGGACTCTTCAGCTTGATACGCAAAGTCTTCTGCTGTTAGTATTTTAGATGACCATTCATTAATCAAAGATTTACTATCTCTCAATAAACTTCGATAAAATTGACACCCTGCCTCTCCTAATTTTGATTGCATTTTCAAAGATTTACAGATCTTAGATTTCTCAGACCAATTGGATTTCTTTAGTTCATTATCATATTTTTGTTGTGGGCAAAGCGCGTCGCGCCCTTGAATTGCTATTGCTTTAATGTTACTCCCAGCTTTTTTGAATTGCTGCAGTTCATGAATTACCTGCTTTTGTTGAGAATTAGTTCTTACACAATAAACTATTTTGAAACCATCTTTAACAAATGGAAGTACTCCTGCTAAAGAGGTAAATGTTTTTCCACTTCCTGTAGGAGATTCCAAGACTAGATGATTTCTATCTTCTATTGTAGACCTTATTAAATCAATCGTTTCTTTTTGATTTTCTCTTGGAACATATGGAAACTTCATTATACTTAATTAAAAAATTAATGGTATTTATGCTTATGGGTATTATCCATTACACCCTAATAGGTTGTAAACCTAAAAAGGGTTTTTAGAGAATTTTATACTAATAATTAACGTGACCAAATATCTTCGGGAATTTCATCATAAACTGAAGGTTCCTGATCGTCTGGAGCGTACTTTGGTCCTGCATCGGTCCTTCTCTGTATCTCTGCTATTTTTAAAAGCCAATAATGTATTCTCCACTCTCTTCCATCGTAAAGTGTAGTTTCTTCCCTTTCGGTTTCCATCAATCCAGCATCTTCTAACATGTAAAAAGTATCTCTGTCTTCTGGATGTAGAACGTTGTCTATTATTCTATCACTGTATCCAAAGAAATTCAATATGTGTTCTGCCAAATAACTGGACTCGTCATCACCCATGTGCGAATACTCTGGACTGTAATTAATAGCTGAAGCAAGTGTTTCTGTTGTTAAAACTCTCAATCAATCGTCTCCGTTTTAATGGACTGTTATGGGTATTATATTAATGTGTTGCAGGTATCATCAACAATTTATAGGTCATAATTAAATAATGAATATTGGGCGACAGTGAAGATTTGTGGAAATTAGTTCAGAAACATATATCTGATGAGGAAACGCAAATACAAGAAGTTATTGAATTAAATGAGAGAGATAAAGCTGTTAAAGAAACTGTTAACGAAGAAATTCCTGAAGAAACTGAAACTAATCCAAATGTTAAAATAAGAAAAGAAAATAAAAAAACAACTGCTGAAAAAGACTATGCTGTGATTGATTTACTGGGAGAAGGTGTTTTTGCAGGATTCATTTACATCTTTGGAATAATGATTGTTTTGGGATTACTTAGCATACCTGGTTCAATAACTGCTGCCATAGGTGGTTTCATTGGTGGACGTAAAGCAGGAGATCCTGCTAGAGCTTTAACCGCTGCAATGCTTCCATTCTTAACAATTGCTACAATTTATTTTTTAGCTTCTTCAGGGGCCTTGCCTCCAGGCTCTGGGCCTAATGACGTAGCAACTGAAATAGGTGAAATAATTAACTTTAATACTAATAAAAATGCTCTAGGACCTATATCTAAAATGCCTGATAGTACATCTTCTGTCTTTGTTTCTGTCGTCACTTTTGCTTTTATGGGTGGTCTAGCTACTATTGACAAGAAAAAGACAATACCTAATAAAACCTAAAGACCTACCCATTCCCTTGCAATATCCCAATAATAATGCTCTGCAACTATTAATAGTACTACTGCAAAAAATACCAAAGGAACTCCATTCCTTACAAAATCATTAGATTTAGGAATACCTGAAGCCTGAACAATTAAATTTGGAGGTGTTCCAAAAGAAGTCATAAAAGCAAAAGCTGTGCTGATAGCTGTAATTATCGCAATACTTTCAAGTGCTAAATTAGCTTCAACACCAACAGCAAGTGTTATAGGAACTAAAATTGCAGCAGCTGCACCGTCACTCATAACATTAGTTAACATGACTGTTACAACAATTATCATCAAAATTATTGCCAACTCACCCCCATATTGGGAACCAAAATCTGCAAGCCAGTACAAACCTCCTGCTAACCAATCTGCAGCGCCATGTTTTACCATAGCCTTACCCATTGTCAATGCAGCACCATAGATGAACATAACACCCCAACGTAATCTTTGCCTGCTATCTTCCCATTCCAACACCCCAAACGTGTGCATAAGAATTCCACCTATCATCGCACTGGTCCCAAGACTTAAACCGTTAAATCCTGAAGTCAAAAACAGAACAAACGTAACTCCAAGGATAGATAAAGCTAAAATTTGACGTTCATCTATGGATTGAGTTTTTTGATAATAATAATCTATACTTCGATAATTTACCTTGTTCACAGTAATCAAAGTAAAGAAGACTACTGGAATCAGGGCAATCGTCAATGGAGCTGCTAAAACCACCCATTGTACATAAGTTATCTTTTGATTATAAATTTCTTCTAAAAAACCCATGGCAATAACATTACGTGCACCTCCTGAAGGCGTTGCTAATCCTGCAATGGAACACGAAAAAGCAACTGCAAGAACTAAAGCTACCATCTCATTTTTGTGCTTCCCAATATCAGTCTTATCTGCTATAGTTAGAACCAAAGGAAGCATGATTGCGGCTACACTATGATCTGGAATTATAGCTGCCATAAAGCTACATATAACAATAATTCCAAAAATAAGTGAATAATTAGAGCCTGTAAATGGGCCTAAAAGCCTCCTTATTATCAAATTCTCTGCTCCTGACTTAGTTATCCCTTGAGCAATTATCAAAGAACCAAGAATCATAAAAACTGAATCTGAGGCGTAAGAAGAAAATGCATCGTCTCTATTTTCACCTAATAAAACGAGCGCAACTCCAGCCATTAAAGCTGTTACCGGCAGAGGGAATGTTTCCGAAACCCACAGGTAAATGATAAACAAAAAAAGTGTAAATACATTTCTACCAGATGTTGTCAAACCGTCTGCGAAGAAGTATAGCAATATGTTAATGAAAGATATAATAAAAACTCCTGCAAAAAATTTTCTAAATGTTGAATTTAAATACAGTCTGTATAGTGCATGCTGTCTCTCTTTAGAATCAAACAAATCTGCCTGTAATTCTAATAAAGTTCTTCTTCGCTTTAACTGATCAACCTTAGGTAGGACTGTATGCGATTCTTCTTCCAAGGATTCTGCAACAATTTCTAAACCGTCTAGCATTTTTTCAAAATCTTTATCTTTGCTCATCTAAGAACACACACCGGAACTGATGCACTAAGCACTAAATGATGCAGCAAAATATCGCTAACTGCATCTTTTATGTCTGGAAGAATAACTATTCTTGCACCTTCTGAGCTGACTACCGAATTTACAATATTCTTTCTAGATTTAAAAAATCCGAAAGGAACTATTGTTGAAGTTATATGATATTCGCCACCCAATTTCTCCCTCAAGTCTTCTACCGCTTTATCAATAGCCTCTGCACCTCCAAAAACTTCTGTTCCAATGTGTAAAAGCTCCAAATCACATTTGAACTTACGTGAAAAATCTTCTAATTTCTCAAGCGCATCGATTGGCAGTACTGGACCGTCGAAGACAACTAGTGCCGGAGAACCTGATCCTGGCAAAGGATGCTCCTTACGCACTACAAAAGCATGTGATGATTCAGAATCCAAAATTCGTTCAACCTCCGAACCCGTGAATAAACGACTCAAAAAAGATCTAAAGGGACCTAAAACTAACGTATCTGCAACCCCCTCATCAATCATTTTTGCAAGAACTTTTCTCCTCTTACCAGTTTTAAATATTGATTTAATTTTTACGTCTTCTGTTTCATCTATAAATTTCTCTAATTGCCTCTTTCCCAATGCTTCAAAACCCCGCCTGGTTTCGGTTGAAGCCGTAACTGTTCCTGTCTTTGAGGGATTACTTACATATGTAGCTATCAAGGGCACATCTAAACGCTTAGCTAAAGCCAATGCATAATTTCTAGCTGGCTTCAACCGCTTGGAAGGGTCTATGGGCAACAATAACTTATCAAACATCTTAAAGTATAATCGACGCAACGTATATTTAACCCTGCCCAGTGAGCGCACCCCTGATTTTATAATTCAGGACGGAGAAAAAATTTGGCAAAGGTCGCAAGAGCTAAAGTTAAGGACAAGTGGAAGGCTAAGACGTGGTATCGTTTACACGCACCATCTATGTTCAACTACGCAATAATGGCACATACACCTGCCGACAACCCAGAGTTCGTTAATGGTAGAGTAACTGAAGTACCGCTTGAACAACTAACTGGTGACTTTAGTCAAAAGAATTTCATGATTAAATTTAGAGTACACGAAACCCGTGGTAACAATGCATTTACTACTTTTGATGGTCACAGATTAACCTCTGATTACAAAAGAGCATTAACAAGAAGAAGAAACAGTAGAATTGATTGTAACTTTGTCTTAAATCTTCAAGATAACGTTAAAATAAGAATTAAACCTATTATAATGGTTGATAAAAGAATAAAAAAATCTCA
>CACOJW010000005.1 GCA_902627615.1 uncultured marine group III euryarchaeote | reverse complement strand
TCCGTTACCATTGGTAAATCCTTGCTTTTCTTTGGCTGGATTTTTTCTATTCATGGGATTGCCTGCCTCTCAAGGGGTTTTATAATATTAACTGTGTTGGATTTATGGCGGGCACGGAGGGATTTGAACCCCCGACCTGCTGCTTAGGAGGCAGCCGCCATTCCTGGCTAGGCCACGTGCCCAGTTCAGTTATTCTTTAGTAAAAAAATTATCTTTTTCCTTCTTTATTTCTTTCTTCTCTTCGTAGAGTTTTCCCATCATAGGAGATTTGACTTCTTTTAAGGAATCTATTAATTTAGCTGACTCTAACAAATCAGGTAACGGTCTTTTATCCAATATTTCAGCGTGTTTTTTTTCAATTTCGTCCATAATTTCATTGTTTGTGAATGAGCTTGAAAACGGTTTTTCTTCCAATAAATTTTCAGGAAAGGTACCTTCTTGTAAAGCTTCAAAATTAGTTTTCAATTCAAGCCCAATTTCTTTTTTATCTATGACTCTCTCTACAGAGCTTGATTTCAAATATTTTTTGATTTCGTCTTTTTCAGATTTCATTATATTACCTATATTGGGTTGAATTTAATAATTATTCCCTTATGATTTTTTCTACTGCAGTTAGTGGATCTATTCTTCTGTTAAGTATTTCTTTCGCCATGTTAGGTATTTCTGAATTTCCAATTTGAATCATTTTTTTAGTAAATAATTTTTGGCTAACTTGATTCTCTAGCTCATAATTTATTCTTTTTAGTCTCATAGCATTTCTCTTTTCAGTTCCTAAGTATTGTTTATGATTATTTATTTCTTCCCACAGCTTATCAAATCCGTCGCCATTGATGGCAGTTGTAGTAACTATAGGCGGCATCCACTCTTTCTCTTCGCCCAGGCTTAGCATCATGGCAAGTTCTTTTGACAATCGATCAGAACCCGGTCTATCTCCCTTATTGACAACTAAGATATCACCGATTTCAAGTATTCCTGCCTTTTGTGCTTGTACTTCGTCGCCCAATCCAGGTACTTCAACAACGATAGTTGTGTCTGCAATTTGCACAATTTCAACATCCCCCTGTCCAGCACCCACAGTTTCAACAATTGTAATATCATTTTCAAGCATTTCGATTGCATTAATCATTAATCGTGTCGTTGCAGCCAACCCTCCTAAGTGTCCTCGACTTGCAACTGAACGTATAAAAATTCCAGGATCCTGTGCACTGGTCATTCTTAGTCTATCTCCTAAAACGGCACCTCCTGAAAATGGGCTGGTCGGGTCCACTGCCAGGACGCCTACCTTAAGTCCTTTTTCAATGGAAATTTTCGTTAGTAAATCTACGATTGAAGATTTTCCAGCTCCAGGAGGCCCAGTAATTCCAATGATGTGAGAATTGCCTGTATGTTTCCAAATTTTTTTTAGTATATTTTCAGCTAGTTCATCTTCATTTTCTATAAATGTTAATAGTCTTGCCACGGCTCTTACGTCTTTCTTCTTAAGCCGTTCTATTATTTCTTTTTCATTCAAGTTTAAGAACCTTTCACATAATTGATGATATCATTTGTTGATGACCCAGGTCCAAAAATTGCCTCAATACCAATTTCTTTCCATTTAGGAATTTCTTCATCAGGAATAATTCCTCCTGCTATTATCTTTATGTCGCTAGCTTCTCTTTCTTTGAGTAGTTCAATAACTCTTGGAAAAATGTGTGTATGGGCTCCTGAAAGTATACTCAGTCCTATAAAATGAACGTCTTCCTGTATCGCTGCTTCAACAATATCTTCAGGACTTTGTCTTAACCCAGTATAGATAACTTCCATCCCTGAATCTCTTAGAGCTCTTGCAATTACCTTTGCACCTCTATCGTGCCCGTCTAGGCCAGGTTTAGCAATAAGGACTCTAATTTTTCCTTTTTTGCTCATGACTCATTCCACAAATACTACTATTTAACAATTTATGAATATTAATTATTCATTATTTTAGTTTGAGACGTGTTTTTCCGCGCTTTTTCTTTCCAGGAATAAAATTATTATTTTTAGTCTGTTTTTTTTCAGTTCTTGTTTCATTAGGTTCAGCAGTGATGGCCATTTTCCTAAGTTCGGAATCGCCTTTATTATCTTTAATCTCAGGCTGTTCCTTTTCGACTTTTTCTTGTTCCATTTTTTCTTCTTTTTCCCATTCATCTTCATAAGGTCGGTCGTTATTAGTTTTGTAAGGTTTTGAACTTTTCACTCCAATCGTAAAAGATCCCCAAGTAAATACAATTAATAGAATGAAGATTACAATTTCTACTAAATTTATCCTTAAGGCAGGTCCTAAAGCTATTGACAAAAAGGCTATGAAAGTCACAACTAAACCCAAAGACCATCCACCCCCCACTGTCAAAATGTATGTGAGATGCCAGTTATTATCTAAATCTTTAGCACCATTTCTACCAGCTATAAATGGAATGATAATTAATGAAAGCGGTATGCCTAATGGTAAAAATACGAGAAAAATTAATCCTAAAGTCATTGTTTTCAATGCTTGATTTCTCGCTTTAATGTATTCATGAACCGACATAAGGCAGCTTCCTAACAGGTGGTGCCGCCGGCCGGGATCGAACCGGCGACCTCGGGATCTTCAGTCCCGCGCTCTCCCTACTGAGCTACAGCGGCCTAACTTTCTATTGTGAGGCCCCCATTAAAACAATTAACCATGTAAGAATACCTTTTATTGACCCTTCCTAAATCTACTGTTGGTGATTGAGCTTGCCTAAATTTACAGGAAAAGAATCGGCCTTTAAAGGGAAGTGTTATTTTTGTGAAAAGGAGATAATGGTTCCAACGGGTCCTGGTTGGAATTCAACCAGAGTCATTTGTAGAGAGTGCTCAAAAAATCAGGAAAGTAAATAATATTCTAAATGGGTAAAAATTGTACAAAATAAGCGAGTCTGCAAATGCGCCTTATGGTTCACCTCCAAATGAAAGAAGTGTTGAACAATTATTAGATTCATCAGTTGTTATTATCAATAAGCAAGCTGGTCCTTCATCTCACCAAGTTGCAGCATGGCTCAGGGATTCTTTTGAATTAGAGTTGACAGGTCACGGAGGAACTTTAGATCCGAATGTTACAGGCGTATTGCCAGTATCTATTGGTAGAGCTTCTAAAGTTATCAAGGTCATGCAGGAATCTGCAAAAGAATATGTTTGTTTGATGAAGCATTACAAAAGCCAAGATAAATCTAAAATTTTGGAGATGTTTACTAAATTTACCGGACCCATATACCAGATACCACCTTTCCAAGCAGCTGTGAAGAGGGAATTGAGAATCAGAAGAATATATGAGATAGAGTTACTAGAGCACACCTCAAAAAAGACTCTTTTTCGCGTTCTTTGTGAGGGCGGGACTTACATACGTAATCTATGTGAAGATATTGGTTCAGCCCTAGGATCGGGTGCAATAATGGACCAATTAATTAGAACTAAATCAGGTCCCTTTAAGATAGAAGATTCAGTGTCGATGATTGAAGCTCACGACTTCTACAGACAATGGAAGGAGTCTAATGATCCCTTGGTGATGAAAGAAATTTTAAAACCTTTGGAAGACATGCTAATTGATATTCCAGTAATTGAAGCTAAGGATTCGGCAGTAGATGCAGTATGTCATGGAGCAGACTTAGCAGTACCTGGCGTTTCTTCAGTTTCAAAAGATATGAAGAGAGGCCAACTAGTTTCCATTAGAACCTCTAGAGGAGAAGCAGTTGCGTTAGCTCGTGCAACTGTTAATGCAGATGAAATTGCAGCTAACCCTAAATCTAAAGGTAAAGTAGCTAAATTAGATCGCGTAATAATGGAAAGAGGAACTTATCCTAGGGAATGGAAAACAAAATGAAATACAATAGAGAAATCGGTTTTGTTGGATTTTTTTTGGCGCTTTATGTTCTTTACTTTAGCTTGATAGAGACAGGTCCTGCAAAATTCTTTACAGCACCTAACGCTCAAAAATTATTTTACTTTCATGTCCCCTCTGGTTTGATTACTTATCTTGCTTTCCTTATGGTTGTAGGGGGGAGTGCAGTGTATTTGTACAATAAATCTGAATACGCAGATAACCTGGCAAAGAGTTCGGCAGAATTGGGAATAGTATTTGGTTTTATGTCTCTTGCCTCAGGAACTTTTTGGATGAAAGCAGAATGGGGCGGAGATATTGTTAGTCGTTTTTTGACAGACATGCGTTTAGCTTCTACTCTTGCAATGTGGATTCTATACGTAGCATATTTCGTATATAGGCGTCAACCTGAAAATTCAATAGTTAAAAATAATGCAGCAATTTTAGGATTATCAGGAATGATTATGGTTCCTTTATCGTATCTATCTTCAAGATTTTTGCGATCACATCATCCCGTTATAGTAGGAACTGAGGATCAAGGCAGCTTGGACCCTTCACTTAGAATAGGTTTGTATGCAGGATTGTTCTCTTTTCTATTGATTTATATATTTTTATTTCAGTTACGTATGAAAATTGAAAACCTTGAAAAATTAATATTAAAAAATAAGATGGAGAATGCATGAGGCTTATTTGTATATTAGTTACAATTTCATTGCTGGTAGGTTCAGTTTCAGCAGAGTGTAGGGATAAAAATTGTATGCCTGAATCCTACGAGTTTGATAATGGTGGACAATTTACGTTTTACTATGATTCGGTCTTTGAAACAGGGACAAATTGGTTTTTAATCCTGGAAGGGAATAATATGGAAGGGTATTGGAATTTTATTTTTGAGTTTGAGAAGGGTTTGAAAAGAGAGGCACATTTAGAGGATAGAGATGAATATCCAGAAAGTCAACAAAAGAATAATTCAATCAGCTTTCCCGGTTCTACATTTTCAGAAGAGGAGTTTCACAAATCCTTGTTTGTGAATGTTACAGATGAAAATGGTAATTTAACTAGTTCATTTGTTCTAAAAATTCACATCAATAAAGCTCCAGCAGAAGATATGATTTACCTTTGGGGTGGTATGACAGTATTTTGGATTGGTCTAGGTTCATACGTTATATATTTATCAAATAAATTTCAAAAAGTGAATGGTAGAGAAGGAGCATAAATGGACATGGAAAGGAGAACTAGAGCACCTTGGTCATCATGGGCAAAGGGTCTATTGGCATTTTCAGTTCTAGTAATTACAGGGATAGTAGTTTCATTGACAGTTACGGAACAATCAACTTATGTTTCAGTGGAGGAGGCCATATCTGGTAAATATGGTGAGGGCTCAAATTTACAAATTCATGGAACTATTTCAGAGTTAAAGATTAATGATTGTTTGCTAGTAGACGGTAATCATTCAATAAAAGTAGATATATCCTCATTGATGCTTCCAGATACTTTTGCAGAAGATAAAGGGGCAACTTTTACAGGTGTAATTCAATTAGTTGACGGTGAAATGGTTCTTAAGGCAGACAAAGTACAAATGGGCTGTCCCTCTAAGTATGAACCAGTTGAAGAGCCGATTTCATGATTGACGAGTTAATTCCAAAAAGAGAAAACATCTATGAATTGCCTAAAAAAGGCAAAATGAATGTGCCGGGGAGAATATATTCCTCGGAATCTCTTTTGTCCCATCCAGGCATGGAATCCGCAGTGAAGCAAGTTGCAAATGTTGCGGAGTTACCAGGCATAGTTGATGCAAGTATGGCAATGCCTGACATTCATTGGGGTTATGGTTTTCCCATAGGAGGAGTGGCAGCTTTTAGAACTACTTCCAGCAAAGAAGATGTTGGCGTAATATCTCCAGGCGGTGTAGGCTTTGACATCAATTGCGGAGTTAGACTTCTTAGAACTGATTTATTAGAGACAGATATTCGTTCTAAGCAAAAAGAAATAATTGATGAGTTGTATAAGCAAGTTCCAGCCGGCTTAGGATCTAAAGGTAAAATTACTCTTTCAGATCGAGAATTAGAATCTGTGCTTTCAATTGGTTCTAAATGGGCAGAAGAAAATGGATATCTGTGGGAGAGTGATTTAGAGGTTCTTGAGGAAAATGGTTGTATCGATAGTGCAGTCCCTGAGCACGTTTCTCACTATGCAAGAACGAGGGGGCGTAAGCAGGTAGGCTCTCTGGGTAGTGGGAATCATTTTCTTGAGGTGCAAAAAGTTGATGAAGTGTTCGATGAAGAAGCTGCAAAGGCCTTTGGTCTTTTCGAAGGTCAAGCAGTAGTTATGATGCACACCGGATCTAGAGGATGTGGTCACCAAGTATGTCAAGATCATTTAGAATGTGTTTTGAAAGCAAGTAAGAGGGAAGGTCTTGATTTGCCTGACAAGCAATTAGCATCGGCCCCTTTGCATACTAAAGAAGCTCAAGAATATTTAGGTGCTATGTCAGCAGCTGCAAATTTTGCTTGGACTAACAGATCATTAATATCCTATGCTACTAGAAAGGCATTTTCCCACGTTTTTGGGGGAGATGGCAAAAGTTTAGGGATGGATACGGTGTATGATGTTTCTCATAATATAGCTAAAATTGAAAAGCATGGAAGTGAGGAATTATGTGTTCATCGCAAAGGAGCAACTAGAGCATTTGGTCCAGAGTCACCAGACATTCCTCAAAAGTACAGGTCTTTCGGGCAGCCAGTGATTGTTCCGGGAGATATGGGAACTTCGAGTTATGTTTTATCGGGAACTTCTGGAGCTATGGAGCAGACATTTGGTTCTACATGTCATGGCGCAGGTAGGGCATTAGGAAGAAAGGCTGCTTTGAAGAAATATAATTCAACTAATTTAGTTAAGCAGCTTTGGAAAAAGAACCGAGTATATGTTCGGGCTAGATCTCCGAGAGTAGCTTCAGAGGAAGCTCCAGGCGCTTACAAAGATGTTTCAGAGGTCGTTGATGTTTGTCACGCTACAGGAATTGCAAATAAAGTTGTCAAATTGAAACCGATGGGAGTTGTGAAGGGTTAATGGGAATACAATTAGGTCCACTTCTTGAAACTCGAAGGATAAAAATTGAAGAATTAAGTGGTCAAAGAATAGCTATTGATGGATTTAATGTTTTATATCAATTCTTGACAAGTATTAGACAGGCAGATGGAAGTTTACTTACAGATACGGAAGGTCGTGTTACTAGCCATCTCAGTGGAATTCTCTTTAGATTCTCAAAATTAGTTGAGAATGGTTTGAGGCTTTGTATTGTTTTTGATGGGAAGCCTCCAGCATTAAAAATGAGCATTTTAGAGGAAAGAAAACAAAGGAAATTAAAGGCTCAGATTGAATGGGAAGCTGCAATTGAAGCTGGAGATACTGAAACTGCTAGAACTAAGGCTCAGCAAACGACTAGATTAGAGCCTCATATGATTGATGAGTCAAAGAAATTACTTGATTTATTAGGTGTACCATGGGTAGAGGCCCCTAGCGAAGGGGAGGCGCAAGTAGCATCACTTTTGAATCAAGGAATGGTAGATTACGGGGCTTCGCAAGATTTTGATACTGTATTATTCGGTGCCTCAAAATTCGTGCGTAATTTGACACTTTCAGGGAGACGTAAATTGCCTAAGCAGCAAAAATGGGTCGAAGTTTCTCCAGAGATTATTGATTTAGAAAGGTCTTTTCAGCTTTTGAAGCTTAACAGAGAACAATTGATTGATGTTGCAATATTAATGGGTACTGATTTCAATCCAGGAATTGATGGTATCGGCCCAAAAAGAGGTTTAAAATTGATACAAGAATTTGGCAAAGCAGAAGGTGCTCTTGAGAAACTTGGTAAAAAGATTGAGAATTTAGATGAAATACGGTCATTATTTTTAGATCATCCTTTTGTTGATTTTACACCAGAATGGAATCCTCCTGATGCAGAGTCAGTAATATCTTTCCTTTGCGATGATTTTGCATTTAACAGAGCAAGAGTTAAGACTGCTTTAGATCTTTATTTAGAAGCAAAGCCCAAAGCCAGACAATTTACTTTGGGTGATTTTTAGTATATTTTAAATATACAAACTCTGAACCTAGTTCAATGGCTAGCTTATCTCTAGAAAAGTTCAAAGTTCTTCAGACCGAAGATTCTCAATTGATAGATAGTAGACCAACAAACGATTTTGCATCTTCGTTTGTACCTAATTCAGTAAACGCTAGTTTGAATGGTTCTTACGAATACATGGCTAGTTGTATATTTGATAAAGAAAAGCATTTGATAGTTATTTGTGAGGTAGGAAGAGAGGGAGAATCTATATTGAGGTTAGAGTCTGAAGGATTCAAAGATATTTCTACCTTTAATTTTGATTTATGGAATGGAAACATGCATTCAATTACTAGAGTCAAGGCCAAGGAGGCCCATAATTTTGTTGGTACAATGAAGGATGTGAGTAATGCTGAAGATTGGGAAGTTTTACATGTCAAAGGTGTGAAAAGTTTTCCTTTAGTAGGTATAATTACAGATTACACGAGTATTAATGAAAATGATGTTCTTTATTGTGGTAATGGTCATAAATCAATGGCTGCAGCATCCTTTCTGAAGAATAAAGGAATTAACGTGAAAGATATTATTGGTGGCTTGAGTGCAATGTTAGTAGATGCACCGGAGTTAGAGATATAATGCCTGAAAAAGCTTTTTCATTTTTGGATATGCCCGAGAGATCTGGTAAACCTAGAGTCAATGGAATGACTATGTGTTTGGATCAGGGTATGGGTCTAGATTACACCAAGGATTTGCTTTCTTTATGCTCAGAATATGTGGATCTATGGAAACTGGGATGGGCAACAACACAATTACAATCATCTGATTTGGTCAAGACAAAAATTGAATTGTTAAGATCGTATGATATTTCAGTTTGTAATGGAGGTACTTTATTGGAATTGTCTGAGCACCAAGATAAGGCAGAGACTTTATTTGACGAATTAGTAAATCTGGGCTGTGACTCAACAGAGATATCAAGTGGAAGTTTGAACATAGATTCAGATAGAGTTGTTGATTTAATTCAGAGTGCCAAGTCTCGTAATCTTCGTGTCTTTTGTGAGGTTGGTAAGAAACTACCAGAGAAAGACTTCAGTTCACAAGAATATAACAGGTTGATGAAAAAATATTTGGATGCTGGCGCTGAAAAAGTTATTCTAGAGGCTAGGGAATCTGGAGTTAGTGTAGGTGTAATGGACGATGAGGGTAAACCACAAGAATTAAAACTCAAAGAGATTTTAGATGAGATAGATCCTTCTAAAGTAATATTTGAGTCTCCAAGAAAGTCACAGCAGGTCTTTTTCTTAAAGAAATTCGGTCCTGAAACTAATCTGGGTAATATACATCCAACTGATGTAATTTCTGTCGAAACGCTTAGAAGGGGTTTGAGAGGAGATACAATGGATGATTTCTTTGTCATAGTTGATAGACACTTGAAAAAGCAGGGCCGTAAGTAAAATCGATGGAAGTAAAGATTGAGCATGGCATTGATGGTGCAAAACTAGCTGTTTCGCGTAATGATGCAATAATAATAGTAGACACAATTAGAGCTTCAACAACATATGTGAATGCCTTTGCGAGTGGAGCTACAAGAATTGTTCCTTGTTCTAGCAGAGATCATTTGGATGAAAAGATGAGAATTTATCCAGATGCTTTGAAATCAGGGGAAAGATTATGTAAGAAAATAGCAGGCTATGATCTAGGTTCTTCACCTGAAGAGATGTCAAAGGCTACTCTAAATGGTAAGATTATCTTATCGAGTACAACTAACGGGTCCAGAATGGTTGTAGCATCTTCAAAGTCACCTCTAGTTGTAATGGGTAGTTTTTGTAATTCAAATGCAGTTGTTGATTTTATGAAGAGTAAATCTATGAATATATCTATTGTTTGTTCCGGTAGATTGGGAGAGAAAGTGGTTGAAGATACGCTGTGTGCCGAGTATCTTCAGCACAAATTTAGTAGTGATTCAGATTTCCGCTTAAGTTTCGATGAGATAACTAGCGAGTGTATGTCTTCTCCTAGTTACCAAATGTTAGAGAGTGCAGGTTTAGAGAATGATTTTAGATTCTGTATGAGAATTGATTCACACTCTATCGTTCCGGTTTTGGACGGTGATGGATTTATTTTGCTTTAACTCTAAAAATATCGACACTTCCACAAATATTACAGGTTTCACTTTTTTCGTCTGTCACTAATTTGCATGCCGAGCATCTATATTTCCATTTTCTAATTTCTTTTATTTTCTTTCCACTGCATGATATTATCTCTAGACCATCGTACAATGAGACATTTTGTATCGCGAAATCATCTGAGATTATAGTACCTTGAAGTTCGTAGCCTAAGGCTAGTATTTTGATATCTGTTAACGATAGAACGTCTAAATCTCCCGTTTCCTTAGCTTTTTCTTTAATATAATCTATTGAATTTTTATTTGGTTCAATTATCTTTAATCCTTTAGTCTTAAGGTTAGAGTAATACTGTTTGCTCTGCTTGTTCAAGATTTCTTCATCAATTCCTTTTGTGGTTGCAATTTTTCCATCAGGATGGATTTGAGTGAAAAATGCACAGGTATCTAGTATATTCCAAACATCGGCTTGCAAGTAACCGCCCTCCAAATAATTGGTTTTGTAAGGGGATTAAATGCTGCATTAACTAGAAGGTCAGGTGATCTGAACATAATACCTCCCCATTGTATACCTCTTTTAGAATATTTCATTACTTTACCCATTTGCAAGTTCCATTCCTTTTGATAATTATCCAATGCTTCTCCGTTCTTGATATTCTCAGCTATTTTTTGACCTGCAATTCTCCCGCCAATAATTGCAGTAGTAATTCCAGCACCATTAGACGGAAGAACCATGCCTGCAGCGTCCCCTACTAGCATGTAATTACCTTTTGTAAATTGCTTAATCGTGCCAGACATGGGTAATACTCCTGCACCTTTGTATGTTATATTTCCTTCGAATTTTGAAAAGAATTCTTTAGATAGAGTTTGCAAACTTTTTCCACCTGCAAATCTTTTTTGTATTCCAATCCCTATGTTAGCTCCGCCTTTTTTTGGAATCATCCAAGCATATCCTCCCGGGGCTGTAGATCCAAAATACAAATCTACTTGGTCATCGAAATTTCCTTCCATTAGTACAAATGTAATATTAATGTTTAGAGATTTTTCATTCCAGAACTTTTTGCGAAGCGGATCTTTAGGGCCACCGCATCCGACTATGATTTTACCGGTGTATTTTTCTCCATTTCTAAGTAAAACGGTATTATCAACTACATCATCAACCTTAGATTTTGTTACATATTCAGCACCTGAAGTTTTAGCCATTTTAACAAGATGTTGATCATGCAGTGGACGGTAAAGTATCTCACCTTCAAAGGGATAGGTTAATTTTTTGCCAGACGGAGCTACAAGCCCCATTTTCGAAGTTCGTTTTGAAACGATTTCCTCAGTTCTCTGAAATAAGTCATCAATGTCTGGAACATCAGGACATAATCGTTTGAGCTCTTCATTAGTTGGGACCAATTCACCACACTGTAGTGGAGTTCCTATTTCTTTACGGCTGTCTATGACTAAAACTTTCGCACCACCTTGAGCAGCATATCTTGCGACGGTACTGCCGGCAGGTCCTCCCCCTATTACTATAGCATCCCAGTCAGAATCCACAATTCCTAATAGCTTTGCTAAAATAGAGTTTGGTTGCAATAATAAGTATCATAAACACACGGCTTTGCAATAATTAGTGCATGCAATCATTTTGACAGCAGGTGAGGGCGCTCGTTTAGGCAGTTGGACAAGTAATAGACCCAAAGGGATGGTTCCAATAGGAAATAGGCCAATACTAGACTATTTAGTTAGAGGAATCGTTAAATCAGGAGTCAAAAAAATTCACATGGTTGTAGGTTATAGTAAGAATAGTGTAATGTCATATTTTGGAGACGGTTCTAGTTTTGGGGCTAAAATTTCCTACTTCTTTCAAGAAAAGCGAACTGGTACTTTAGAGGCCATGCGAATAGGCATGAGTGATGATATTAGTGACTTTATTTTGGTACCTGGAGATAATTATGTATCTAGTGATTCTTTTTCTAAACTAAGGGCTGCTAATGGTTTGGCTTTACTTTCTGGAAAGGCAGATAGATGGTCTAAGTGGGGTGAAATTGAACTTGAAAAAGGTAAGCCAAAAATTACTTTTGATAATCCTGAAGCTTACCAGCGCATACATTTCACAGGGATTGCAAAACTTAATTCAGAAACTGCAGATGAATTGATTAATTGTTCAGGCAAGCATATAGGCGAGGCTCTTGAGTTAATACTTCCGAATAGTGACTTCGAAGTTGTAGAATCTAAGCACTGGCACAACATAGTTTACCCTTGGGATTTAATCTCAGGAAATAGAGTGGCTTTCATTGACAACCAATTGTATAGAAGTGGTAAGATAGAAAGAAATGTTACGATAAAAGGTGAAGTATCAATTGGTAAGGGTACAATTATTAGATCTGGAACCTATTTAGTAGGTCCAATTTCTATCGGTGACAGTTGTGATATAGGGCCGAATTCTGTAATTGGTCCTTCAGTTTCTCTAGGTGATAACGTGCAGATAGGTTCTTTCTCAGAAATATTAGACAGTATTGTTATGAAAAATTGTGAAATTGGGAGCTATTGCAGCTTAAAGGGAACGGTTGTTGGAGAGAATTCAAGTTTAGGCTCTCATGTTGTTGCAATACCAAGTTCACGCGATATCATGTATTTCAATCAAACATTTTCAGTAAGTGATCGTGGGGCAATGATTGGAGATAATAGCAAGATAGGTAATCGTGCAATATTACAAGGTGGTTCAATTCTAATGAATGAAGCTGCAATTGGTGACGGAGAGCTTTATAATGCAGACTTTCAGGGAGATAGTATCTGATGTGCGGCATAGTAGGTTACACTGGCCATAAGCAGGCTCAAGGTGTTGTCTTAGATTCATTGAAAAAATTAGAATATAGAGGCTATGATTCATCAGGTATAGCTCTTAGAGAGGAAAAATTAATCATTTGTAAGAAGAAAGGGCCTATATCTAACATGGAAGAGATATTGAAAAAGTCCGATTCTAATTTAGCGATTGCTCATACAAGGTGGGCTACCCACGGAGTTCCTTCTGATGCAAATGCACATCCCCATACAGATTCAGATAATACGGTAGCGGTTGTTCACAATGGGACAATTGATAATTACTTGCAAATTCGAGAAAGTTTGGAGAAAGAGGGACACAAATTTAGAAGTGAATCAGATTCAGAAATTTTACCAATTTTGATCTCTAAGCATTACGCAGGAGATTTGGTTGAAGCATTAAATAAGTCATTATCCGACATTCAAGGCATATTTACTATAGCTGTTATTCATGAAAATCATCCAGATGAGATTGTTGCAGTTAGGCATGAAACTCCTTTAATTATTGGATTAGGTAATTCCGAAAATTTTGTGGCCAGCGATATTTATGCGGTTTTAAAATATACTCAACAAATAATTTATCCCGATGATAATCAAATTGTAAAAGTAACTTCAGAATCAGTGGAATTATTTGATACGGACCTAAATCCTCAGGAATATGTTGTTGAAACAGTTGAAAAATATACGGAAGTAGCTGAGAAGGGAGGATATGAGCATTTTATGCTCAAAGAAATTTTTGAACAACCTAAAGCTCTACAAGATTCTCAAACTGAATTATTTGTTGACAATCCTTTGGAAGGTTTAGGATTAAATTGGAAAATAGGTAGTATTTCAATTGTGGCTTGTGGTACTTCATATCATGCAGGTTTAGTTGGGAAATATGTAATTGAACAGCTCACTGCGATTCCAGTATCAGTAGAATACTCTTCGGAATTTAGGTATGCAGCTCCAGTTCAAGGGGTAGGAGGTATTCTTTCCTCAAGGCCACTTGTCGTTTTGATTTCTCAAAGCGGGGAAACTGCAGATACGTTAGCAGCAGCTAGGGCTGCAAAACAGCAGGGTTGTTATACAATTGCTATTTGTAACGTCCCCGGAAGCAGAATTACAAGAGAAGTCGACGGTGTAATAATTACAAAATCTGGGCAAGAAGTAGGTGTGGCAGCTACTAAAACATTCTTAACCCAAATGCAAGCACTTTATGCGCTAGGTACTCATTTGGCTTTTAATTCCGGAGCTTTAGATCATCCCCAGCTCAAACTTTGGGAATCTGAGATTAGGAAACTACCTAGTAAAATAACGCAAGTGTTGAATTCTAGCGAGGGAATCAAAAATTTAGTTCCTAATTTTGTGAAGGCTAGATCTGTTTTCTTCGTAGGTAGAAATATAAATTATCCGTTAGCACTGGAAGGTGCTCTTAAGTTGAAAGAAATATCCTACATTCATGCAGAAGGATATCCTGCAGGCGAGTTAAAGCATGGGCCTTTGGCTTTATTGAGCGAGGAGACTCCAATAATTGCTATTGCGATGCAGGACCATACCTACTCAAAGTTATTATCAAATATCGAAGAGATGTCCGCTAGAAAAGCTCCAGTGATTACACTTTGTCAGAAGGGAGATCAGCACGTTCCTAAAATATCAGATAATTATTTTGAAATTCCAGAGATAGATCCTGTATTGTCTCCATTCCCTGTTGCAGTATTCTTACAATTGTTATCATATTACATTGCACATGAGTTAGGAACCGAAATAGATAAACCAAGAAATTTGGCAAAATCAGTTACGGTTGAATAGAAATTTTGTAGTTTTTAAGTACTTAGTTCTTTTAAACTTTGTAGTGCGAACATGGTGTGGAGTGCAGTACCTATGTGTAGAGCGTCTTCATCTGCTTTGAACATTGGATGATGTACACTGTATGTTGCATCAATGTCAGGGTTATTCATCCCTAGAACAACGAAGCATCCTTTAACTTTTTCAGTATAGTATGCAAAATCTTCTCCCCCCATGACTGCATCAAGTTCACTGACATTTTCTTTTCCGAGCATTTCACTTCCTATGTTTTTTGCGAATTGCCACATTTCTCCATCGTTAACTGTTGGTGGATAATCATTGCCAGGATAATCAATAATTGCTTTACATCCATGTGCCTTGGCTACACTTTCACAAATTTCCTTGACTCTCCTTTGAAGCTTTTTTAATCCTTCCATTGTAAGAGATCGAATAGTTCCCAATATTTTTACTTCCGAAGGTATAACATTTGCAGCCTGTCCTGCATGTATTGCACTAATACTTACAACACCAGAGTCTAAAGGGTCTAATTCACGAGATATAATTGATTGAAGATTCGTTATTATTTGTGCAGAGGTCAGCACAGGATCCTTTGTCAGATGCGGGACTGCAGCGTGCCCTCCCACCCCTTTTATTGTTAAATCTAAGAAACTAGTGGCAGCAAGGAATGTCCCTTCTCGAGAGCCTATTTGTCCCGTAGGCATTTGAGGCCATACATGAAGTCCAAATATTCTTTCTACATCTGGGTTTTCTAAAGCCCCTTCATCTCTCATTAATTTTCCACCGGCCCCACCTTCCTCTGCTGGTTGGAACAAGAATTTTATTGTTCCATTGAAGTCGTTTTCTTTTGATTTTAATATTCTTGCAGCGCCTAGGAGCATGGCTGTGTGGCAATCATGACCACATGCATGCATTTTACCATCTACTTTACTTCTAAACGGAACGTCAGTTTCTTCATGTATAGGCAAAGCATCCATATCAGCTCTAAGAGCCACACAAGGACCCTTTCCATTTCCTATCGATGCCAAAACTCCAGTCTCAGCGATTGGAGAATGATATTGAATTCCTAATTTATCTAATTCCCTTCTAACTAATGCGCTAGTTTTTACTTCTTCATACATTAATTCAGGGTACTTGTGCAATTCACGACGTATATCAATAATCCAATCAGATATTTTCTTAGCTTCATTTTTAGCATCTTCTGGCTGCATAATTAGTTAGGATTCATTCTCATTATAGTAGTATCGCCATTGTCAAACCAGACTGGAAAGTGGTTGTTATCGGTAAATTTAGTTTTTGCTTCACCAGTCAATTCTTCAGCAGGATCCCATTGCAGAAGTGCTACTCCTTTTTGCATCTCCTTTGAAAGTATGACGTATGAAACCTCTTTTACACCTGCTTGAGGTGTTGACAGTGATTTGCCTGCTTCTTTTGCCTCTTGTGTATTCCCAGTAATTACTTCGGCTCCATTTTCCCAGCTAGCGTTAGTTTTCGTAAGTCCAAATGTTAGACTACTTAATCTATGGTCACTTACAACTAAAGTGTCTTTTTCCACAAAAGTAATCCATAATATTGCATCAATCTCTTCTTGGCTTGTACCTTCTTGAAATCCTCCCATTACAGAAGGTGGAGGGTATGCACCCCATGCACAACCAAGCAAAAGAATTGTAAATCCAGTAGCAACGTATCTCCTTTTCTTAATTTCAAAACCTGTGATGAAATATTGAAAACTTATACCAATCATAAGGGCAATGGGCGCTAGAAGGTATGGTGCATGTCTGTAAGCAATTAGTAGATGAGATCCAGTTATTGCACCTATTGTTGCAAATCCAAGTATTGGCAGTAGCCACCCCCATAACAGCCATCCATTTTTCTTAGAAATTACAAAACTAGGAACGCAAGCAAGTGACATAATAGCTAGATTTACAACAAGATAGGGCGTAGCCTCAAAATCAACAGGAATATCAGTTCCAGGTACTCCCTTCCAAAGCACTAGCATAATCAATATGAAAATCCCCATGAAAGATACAGTTGTTCTTTTTAGGTAATCCTCATGACTAATATTTTCAGTCCATTTAGGCAATTTTAATTTATCTTTTAGTGACCATAAAACAACTAATGAAACAAGAGGAATTGAGGTCAAAACTATAGTCGTAGGAATGCTTTCGGGCAAGAAATCGAATGCACTATCATCTAACATTTTTCTGAAAGATTTAGCGTATATTAGCCAGTAGGCTGAAATTGGTAACGACATTAGTCCTACCGCCATAATACCCTCTTTGGCAATTTTTCTGTTGCCTGCAGCAATTTCTATCACCAATATTCCTAATATAGCAGCCATCAACAAGAGCAATGTGAAATGGTGCGTAATTAATAGCGCAAAGAAGGAGAATTTCGCCATATTTCCCCACGGATTTCTGTTCAAGGGATTAATAACCCATATTTTTTCATCTTTCAGGATTTTTATCCAGTTTAATATTAGAACGAATCCCAAAGTTTCAGCTAAACCGCCAGGCATGGGGTGGGAATTAGCATATACAACACCAAATGTTACTCCATAAAATGCAGAACCAAATAGAGCCGGAATAAATCCTGTAATTTCTTTTCCTATAATGAACAACATAGGTATTGCAAGCGAAGAAAGTAGAGGAATTATCCACATTAGTACATAATGATATTCTATTGTTGACAGTAAAGATACTGTTCCTGTTAAAATTTGCATGCCTTGGAAATCGGGGTATGCTCTTCCCCAACCAATATAATTATCTTGTAGCATTTGACCATTTTCCAACAAGCTTCGAGTAAGGTATAGATATTCTCCAGAATCGCTGCCCCATATCTTCCAGTTGTAGTTATGGTAAATCCTTATCAGGGCAGTAAAGGGAAGTAAAGAATAAAGCAAATATTTTTGATAGTTTTTAATTCGCATTATTCGACTCCGTAAATAGTAGAGTTATCTCCATAATTGCAGCAAAAAATACTAGAAAGATTAGGTTAATTATCATAGACGGTTCAGGTGTTCCAAGTGTTATTACTATAATTATTAGGATATAAGTATAATTTTTTAGTGTTTTCGTATTTGTCGTGTGCTTATTAACAGTTAAAATCAAAACAGGTAAACTAGCCAAGAAGCCTGAAAAAATGGAGACTGCAATGAGTGCTTTTATTGTTTGATAGATTGAAAGACTAGTAGAAATCTGATTATTTTCCTCTAACAGGAATTCAATTAAGAATGGAGATAAGTATAAAAGTCCTACACTTGCACCTACAATGAATAGTATAGATCCTAAGGATAAACTGTACACGATTATCTTTTTCTCTTTATCATTTAAGCCAGGTTTTGAAAAATTGTAAAATCCTCTGTACCATAAAGGATGTGTAACTAAAATTGAAGAAAATAAACTCAAATATAACTTAAGTCTAAGAAACTCAGTGGGATTAAAAACTGCCATGTCTTCGATTTTTAGATTTGCTAGGTTAACTAACTGATTGATTACATCTGTTGTAAAAGGAAAAAAAAGAACTATAAAGAGTATGGAAATTGTGAAGGGTAATAATAGATGTTGACGTAGTTCTTCGAGATGCTCGGATAAGGGACTGCTTACGTCGTTGGTTTCAGGCAATAAAGGGGTAAGGTCGGGGGCTTAAAAGGCGCCTTGTATGGCATTATAGTGAATATCATTCAAGGATGTGTTAGATATCCTCCAGCTCCCGGAGGTGCAGAGACAGTGGTTAGAGCTTATTCTGAAGGACTTCATTCAAAAGGCCATAGTGTAGAAGTTGTTACAACAGATTTGTATACTGAAACGCCTTTCGTCAAAAAAAATATGCCTACTAAAGTTTCTAATGTCCCAGTATCAAGACATAGTGCATTTTCAATATCTGGAGAGGCTCATTACGTATTAGCTCCAGGTATGATTACTTCATTTCTTAGTAAAGAGGCAGATATTATTCATACACATTCTTATGGTTATTTCCAAAACCATGCAGCTTGGTTAAGGGAGAAATTTCAATCAACTCCATGGGTAATAACGCCGCATTTTCATCCATCTTGGTCTATGTGGGGAGGATCAAAAAGACGTACTCTAAGAGATTTCTACGATTCGAGAGTGGGAAAACCTACTCTAGAAGCGGCAGATTTGATTACTTGTGTAAGTAGGCATGAAAGAGAGATGCTAGTGAAGGAGATAGGTTTAAAGGAAGATAATATTAAAATAATTTACAACGGAATCTACTGGGATGATTGGAAGAATATTCCCGATCCAAATATTTTTAGGAAACATTTCCCAAAAGTTTCTGATAAGTTCATAATTTTTGCAGGGAGATTAGCCACAAACAAGGGAATTCCTGATCTGATTGAGGCCGTTTCTTTGGAGAGCTCAAAGAGATTTGATTTAGTTGTCATGGGCGCAGATATGGGGTTAGGTGATGATTTAGACAAATTAGCACTGTCTAAGAACGTAAGGATGCACAGAATAGGACATGTTGATGATGAAACTTATCGTTCGGCTCTTTCAGCTGCAGAAGTATTAGTCTTGCCTTCAGAGTATGAAGCATTCGGTATAGTTTTGTTGGAAGCAGCAGCAGCACAAACGGCAGTGGTTGCAGCTAGAGTTGGAGGTACTCCTGAAGCAATGTGCGAAGGCAAGAATGGTTTATTGGTAGACTATAGTGATCCAATATCTCTTTCAAAAGCAATCTTTACTATCTTAGATGACGACAAATTATCTAAGAATCTAGGCTCGTTTGGTAGAGAATTTGCTAAGGGTTTTTCTTGGTCAAATATAGTTGATTTAATAGAAAAAGAGTACAATTTATTGTTAGCGTAAACATTTAAAGGAAATATCTTCTGCTAATGCGTGGCCCCAAAAGATTCAGATTTTAGAATGAGCATTTCCTCTGAGTTTTCTGATGTTTGGGAATCATTCAAAAGTAGAGCTGATGAAGAGGGTGTTGATCCTGCAGTTCTCATAGAAAATTTTGTTAAGGAATATATGAAAGATTATGTTACAGATAATGAAGAAGAAACTAATTTTGACGAAGACTTTGATGAAAGTGCAATGTTAGCTAAGTTAACTGGAAGTTCTAGCATAGAGGAGGAAGAGAAACCAGTCCCTATTCCTAAAAAAGTAAAAATTAGGAAAGCAGTTAAGGCAAAAAAGAAATCTTTCTTGGCAAAAAAGGCTACAGTTACTCGTAAAAGAGAAGACTCAGACACGGAGGAGTCTGTAACTATACAAAATACTCCTAAGTTTCGTTTACTCGAACTGGTCAGAAAATTGGATGTAGAGGATGGCATTAATCCAGAAAAATTGGTTATAGAGGCTGAAAAAGAGGGTATACCTCGACCTCGTCTTCAAATGAATAAAATGATTCGTCGGGGTATCTTATATGTACACCTTGACCGAGTGCATGTTACCTAAGGGAGCTGAAATTTAGTGAGACTATCTAGAGGACAATGGATTATTTTAATAATTTTAATTGCAAGTTTTATAGGATATCAAGGAATTTTACCATTTTTGTTTGCTACCGTTTTGGCTTTCATTCCTGCGTATTATTATCTAAGATCTATCAGAAATGCTGAAGTAGAAGATGTAGAACCTTGGGAGACTCTTTGGACGTCATTTATTTGGGGTGGTGTTACAGGTATATTTTTGGCAGGAATTTTGAATTCATTGTTTACGGTTTCAATTATAGGTATATTATACGGTACTTCAAGTGAAGCTGATATTGAAGTTCTTGCAGTTTTCATAGGAGCCGTCATTGTTGCTCCATTCGTTGAGGAATTCATAAAGCCAATAGTAATGTTTAGAAATCCACAAGTCAGAGGCGAAATTGATGAAGTAGAAGATGGGATAGTCTATGGTGCAGCATGTGGTTTGGGTTTTGGAGCTACAGAGAACGTTTTCTATGGTTTGACAGCAGGTGCTACAGCAGGAGGCATAGGCGGAGTGTTCTTGATAGTAGTTTTAAGAACATTTTCATCTATTCTTTTACATTTAGTTGCTAGCTCTTTTACAGGATATGGTATAGCTAAATATCAAGTTGAGGGTGAATCATTTGGTGTTGTAGTAAAATATTATTTTTTAGCAGTTTTAGTTCATGCGGCTTGGAATGCGGCAGCAGTTAGTAGTTTGGTGTTTGATAGTGACGTTGGTGCCGTTCTGCTTCTTGCCTTTAGTATTCTTTTAGCAGTGTCAGGTCTTGAGCTGGCAAAGAGGAGAATTAGAGAATTGGATGTTGCAGGTTCAAATATTTATGGAAACAGTATTAGGGCAGGTGATGATGGTCAATGGTCAACAAGCAACATAGAACAAAAAAGCGGATGGGAACAAAAGAAGTTGAGATCTTCTAGTGTAGATAGTGGAGAATTTAATTCTAGTAATTCAGGGCAAACCGCAGATGCATTATATCAATCAAGTACTAAAACACCCCAAGAATTAGCAGATTCAACAACAGAATGGGCAGTAAATTATGATTGGCGCAGTGCTATAGGGTTCGTTATTTTTCTATTTTTCATTCTTAGCGATATTATATTCTAGATATAATTATTTTAAGCACTTTTTTCTGATGAGATTGCAGGGCCAGTAGCTTAGCTAGGTAAAGCGATCGGCTCTTAACCGATCGACCGCGGGTTCGAATCCCGTCTGGCCCACCACTAAGTGAAGTGCATCGGGTAGAGTCGCGTTATTCTTCCCTGCTTTTCAACTTTTATTATTGATTCATTTGATAAGCAATTAACATGGTAGTTCACTTTTTGTCTGCTTACGTTCAAATTCCTTGAAACCATGGATTGTGTTATACCAGGATTGTCTTTTACAATTGTTATTATGTCCTTTTGGGTTTTATTTGTAATTAATGAGGTCCTTAGTTTATTATTCAGAACCCCTCCAAAGGGAAAGAATAAACGTTGTCTGCCACTTCTATGAGAGGTTATCATATTGTTATTCTCGAGAATATTAATATGGTGAGACAAAGTTCCATTATGCAAGCCTAACTTCTCTTTTAATAGTGTAAAATTAGTACCGGGTTCAGTATAGATAGTATTCAATAATTTTTGACGAGTAGGTTCATCGGCCAAAGTATCTTTTTGTAGTCTTGAGTACAAGGGTATGAAAAATTTAAATGTTAAATATCGGAAATTTTCAGATCTACGGAATTGAAATACCATTCCAGCAAAAGAAATTGCTAAGACAGAATGAGTTAGTTTGATTTTAGGAGTAGAGATTACATTGACTGAAGTTTCTTGCTCATCTGTGGCTGAAACTACATTAATATTTTCAAGGATCTGCTTTGAGCTTAGTAAATTTCCTTCACTGTTGATTTCTATCCCTATTCTGAAGTTAGCATCATTTTTTGGAAAATAGGTTGTTTGTATTACTACAGATTCACCGTTACGCAACTCATCAATGCTCACTTGATCAATTATTTGTTTTTCTTCATTATCGCTTGTAACAATTATATCAACCGAGAGTGAATTACTAGTATATCCACTATTTAAAATAGAAGAATTGCAGGTGATTTCCTGTCCTAATAGTAATGAGTGCTTGTTACATTTTTGCTCAGTGATTTCAATAGTAGTTGCAGAATAACTAAGAATGTAAGTGATAGCTTTTGTTTCGTATTTGTCAGAAATTTCTACGCGTAATTGGCTTCCTCCCTCACGTGGAATTTTGTAATGCGGCATCAAATTGATTTCAAGGCCTGTACTTTTCCCAGCATCAAGTGTTATTGATTCGGGTCCTTCAACAGATTGAATGAAGGCTGAAGCAAAGAAGTAAGAAATTTGATAATTTTCAGAATAAAATCCTTCATTCTCTAAATTTATTTTAACATTGTAATTAGTAAAGTCTTCGAAAATTACTAATGGGGCTAAAATTCCTTCTACGGTATCCTGGCTCTCTTCATCAGCTACTATCTTAAATTTGTTCTGATCCATGCTTATAGCAGATATTAACCTAAAATTTTCTTGTGAGATAGTGATTTCATTTTCGCTTACTATTGGTATTATGTAGAAATTGTTTACTAAATTAATAGTTTCATATTCAAGTGTAGAAATGTCATCGGCTTCAATTAATAAATTTAGTTTTTCAAAGCTAGAAACTAACGGTAAAACATTACCTAAGTTTGTGCTCGATACTGAGATTAGGATTATGTCTTCTAAATAGTATACATTTTCATCAATTAGTAATACTTGAATACTGCAATAATGATTTCCAGCATCTAAATTAGGTAATCTAAAATTAATATCTTGTATTTCGTTCGAGAGAAGGTTAGGGCTGCTAGTGTATGTTTCTATTAGTTCGCCATTTGAATATAGATTGATAGCGATAGATATGTTTCCAATTTGTTGATTAAATTTGCCCGTATTTTCTAAATTAATTGCAATTTCGGGAAGTTCATCTATATTGAAAAAATAATGTTCATCATGATATACATTTACCTGATGCTTTATTGTAACGTATTTGTGCTCAATACTAACAATGTTCCAATAGCTAGAAGGATTATTTTCATAGTCAATTGCCAAAATTCTAAGGTAAATGTTGGACCCTTCCTCGAGGTCTATCTCAAGATTATTCGGGCTGTCATTATTGAAAGAATATATCTGATTCCAAACAGTACTGTAAAGTTGCTCAGAGTTGAAATCTTTGCAATATGAAATGGAATATTGTGTACTTTCAGCTTTTTCAAAGAAAGTGTTGATATTTAGTTTATTTTTTTCCTTTCCTAGAGTATCGTAAGGACCTAATACGATTCCAGTATTATATTCGTCTTCTATATTAATTAGAGAAATTAGATTTTCATTATCGTTATAAATCCAATTTGCATGGTCATTTTCATCAAGGTAATAGTCGGTTATAGTGTTTTCTAAATTAGTGAGTGTACTCTCATAGAATAAGTATTCGTTACCAATGCTGTAAGAGCTAATTTGTCCATCGTCATTGGATAGTAAGGTGATATTGAATAAGTAATTCCCCGAGCTAGGTATAGTGAAGGTAAAATTAGCACGGTATGTCTGTATTCCATCAATAGAAAAGACATGGTTTGATGATTCTATATCGATGCTTTCTTGTAGATCTTCACTAAAAATGTCCAATGTTAAACTATAAGGAATTTCTTTTTCTACTTCATTATTGACAATTATCGAGATTATATTTTCAATTTTCGCATCTTGATGAGCGATTCCTTCAATCTGGTGAGGCGTTTCAGCTTCAGTTGCTGGAATGAGTGCAAAACTAATCCCTATTAATGACGCAACCAAGAGAAACAATAGTCGTAATTTTGCACCCATCAGATTAATTCACAAAAAGTGAGAGTATTAATAACTATATGACATTTTTTTGACAATTATGTGATTTAATTTTGATTATTATTTAAGCAAAAGTTATAATATAAAGCATAGTCCTTTATCAAAGCCATCATAAAATATTAAATAATGGACTAATAAGGTATCATTGTGAACACATCTCAGAAGATATCACAGGCAGTATCTGTAGTTCCTGTAATTGTAGCAGTCATAGTGCTATACATGGGAGGAAGTTTTGGAACATGGTTTATTGTTGAAGAATTTTATCAATATTCAGCCACAGACGAAGATGCTACTAAATTAATCGATTATTCAGATTATGATTATTATTTGAATGAGGTCAAAGTAGTTGATTATACAGACCCCGATAGACAAACGCCTTTAGAATCTAATTTACCTTATTCTTCTGATGGTTATGAGCAGAGATCGACAGTATTCTACAACTTGGGATTAGTGCTCTATGCAACTATGTTCATCGCATTACTTTGCTCAATTTTTATTTTTGTTTTGGACTACTTCTGGCATGATATAATTAAGAGAAAACTTTTGCCAGGTATCGGTAAAAATGATATTCTTGCAGTTATATTTGGAGGATATATGGCAGTTATTGTATTTGTTTTATTTTTAGCACTCTACGCAGTTTCAGGAATACCAAATGCCATGTATGAAGATCATTATGAAACAGAAAAAGCCTGCTTATATCAAGAAGATATAACGGTAGTTGGAAGTGTTGATGGCTGTGAAGGTAAGGTTGGTGGTGAACGTGCAATACTTCAGTCTGTGTGGACTGTTGGGCCAGCCTTCATAATATTCGTAATAGGTGTCTTAGGTCCTTCCGTTTATCTTCTTTCTACGGTTTATCAAAGGTTTGAGGAAGTAGTAGAGAGAATGGAAAGTGAACCCGAATTATTTTTTGATTCAGAAGGCCGTATACTTTTTGATGTTAATACTGGCGAAGTAGTTAGTTCTCATGTAGATAATGACAAAGAATTATTTTATGATGAAGATGCGATGACTTTGTTTGATGAAGGAACTGGAGAGATACTGTATGCAGCTTCAGATTTATATGAAGCCTTAGAGAGTAAAGACCTTAATTCTATAGAGGATGGAAGTGAAGAGGAAGCTCTGGCAGAAACTGTAGACGATGAAGGGGGTGAGTCTTTCCAATCTGTTAAGCAAACTGTAGACAATGAAGTGTCAGATGATTCTAAAGAGCCAAATGTTGTAGATGGCAAGGACAAAACTGTAGACAAAGATAAAGAATCAGATTTTGAAGTAAAGAATGAAGCAATAGTTAGCGTAGAATCGGTTGAATCAGATTCTTCTGAGGTAATTGTTGAAGGTGAGGCTGTAGCTGTCGAAGTTGTAGAAGAAACGGTAGGCGATTCCAAAGATGTGACCAAATCTGAAGCTGTTGTCGCTGAAGTGGTTGAAGAAGAAACAGAAAAATCTGGAGATGTAGTAGAAGCTGAAGCAGTTGTTGCAGAGACAATAGAAGAGGAAAAAGATTAACTAATACTTACTAATTGTCTTGTTATTCGGTAGCATAAATAAATTATTAATTTTCAGATTAAATTATCGTTTAACGTTAAATTTATTATTTAATTTAATAATCTTTATTAAAATCCATTTTATTACAGTAATATTTTTAGATGAGACTTTAGTCTATGGGTAGATATGAAGCATCTTAATCGTAAATTTAAGAAGTATTACAGGCGCCAGGCTTCAAAGTGGGTTGGTAAAAAATCAGAATGAAATTACTTTGTCAGATTCTTCTACTAATTCCATAAGATCATTCATAGTGGACATAGGACATATTGGACTTCCTTGCTTATTGCGTGATACAAGGCATGTTCCGCAAGCAAATATTTCACCCTTATTATCTACGTATTTATTGACTTCTTCTATAACATTAAATTCTTCGTGATCAATATCGACAGATTCTACGCCTTTTCCAATTAAAAATATTCTAACGTTGTGGCCTTTATCTATTGAAAAATTAGCAAACCTAAAAGCATTCCATACAGTTTCAGGGTCTGTTTGACTGATAACAAGTCCTACTTTCATAGGATGAGAATAGAGGGGATTAAATTAGGATTAACACTTATGCGTTTTGGAGTCGCCCCTTAGTTAAGGGGCGACACCGTGACGACTTAATCTTCTGATTCAGCAGCAGCAGCAGTGTCTACTGTTGCAGCATACCAGATCATCATACCAAATGCTGTTTTGTTAACTACATCTGCGATGTTGTAAACAATGTTTAGCATATCTAAGTCTTCGTCTCCAAAGACTCCCTCTCCGTAGAGGTAACCAAGAGGATAGATAGCCCATCCAAAGGTAAGTATGTATGTCATGTAAGTGAAAGCAAGTTGTGTTCCTTCACTTGCTTTTTCAGAAGCTTTCTTTGCATCTCCAACCCAGACTTCATAGACGATGTATGCCCATGCTACAACTCCGATACCCCAGGCAAGCATTGCATTCATCTCTCCAGATTCTCCGAGGAATCCGAATACTAGCATTATGATAGATGCTCCAAATAATCTCCAGAAAAGTGCGGCAGATGCAACACCTATTGCTGCTAGAATAAGATAAAATTCAGCAACTTGAAGTGGAACGGTAATTAACCAGTCAATGTATCTTAGGACTAAAGGACTTTCACCAGTACCATCTATTGCTTTTGTCATAACCCAGTGGTCTCTCATGTAAGTATAGTGATACCATGCGACACCAGTTACCAATGCTGCTACAGTCATTGATGTTCTCCATTTTGGAGCTACATTATTTCTTTCGACGAGGAAGAATATGGTTGAAGCAAACATCATTGCGGTTGCAATCCAGAAACTTACTGCAACCATGTCGTTCTCTGACAATGGTGTTGTTTCAGCACTAGCACTTCCTGCGAAAAGCAAGCCAACTAAAACGGTCAAACCAAGAGTTCGATTGTTTAACATACTGAAACATTTTATGGATGTATATATAAGAATAATGGCCTACTGCTGTGCACTGATGCACGCAGTTTATGCAGCTTACAAAATAGTAAAAATTAGGTCGTGAAAAGCTAAATCGAGAGCCACTATTCCTAGTAAAAATCCCAATACATAATTAGTATTTTTAGCCCGGTCGGAATCAGATAGAAATTTTCTCAGAAAGACGCCAGCTACAGTCCAAGCAGAAATTGCAGTTAATCCAACAAATGAAGCTCCCAATAACAATCCAAACTTTATCGAATAAGCGCTACCTAATCTTGCAGCATAAACTGTCATTAAAATTATATAGTAAAAAATTACTTTTCCATTAATAAATTGTAATACAAATCCATTTTTAAATTGCATTGGACTTTCCAGTGCTTCAACGTCTTCTTTGTATTGGTTTGGATCATCATTTATTATCATATATGATAAATATAAAAGGTAAGCGCAGCAAAGGTACTTCATTGAATCTAGTAAATCTTCTTGTCCTTTAATGAACTCAATACTTAGGCTAGTAATAAATCCCACAAGGAAAAATCCAAAAACCATCCCTGTGATTAAGGGTATTGTCTTTTGCCATCCATACTTTGTTCCATTTATTGAGCATAAAATGTTGTTTGGACCTGGAGAATAGCTCAAAAAAACCATATAGCTAAAAATGATAATATAGTCTGAAATATTTTCCATTTATTAGTGCGCCCTAATTAGCTTCCTTTTTGAGATTATATATATTTATGCAATGCAAGTATTAATAGTGTATTTTATTGAATATTTATGCCTTTTAGAATTGGTGATAGAGTTGAATGTAATTGGCAAAACCGGGGCATCAGCTTCAGAGGAACTGTTGCATCGATTAATGGAAATACATTTGATATTAAATTTGATGATGGAGATTTTGAAGGAAATGTGCCATTGGATAGATTACGTCCAGCTTCATCTAGTGAGAAAAATCCTAGTCAATTAGGTAGTTGGCCGGGCTCAGCATCACCAAAGAATTTGCCCTCCTCATCATATGAATCGAAATCAAACGGAGACATTTCACAAGAAAGTGAGGCTTATAGGATATGGAAAGAAGGAGATAAGTCATCTACAACGTCTGATACTAATCCATTGTACGAAACCTCAGGAGTTGTAGTATCTACTCCAGTATTTCTTCAGAACTGGAAAAGAAAGGCAATCTTCGGAGTAATAATGCCAATATGGGGAATGGTACCATATGTTAGCTTTCCAGTTTGGATAGTATTTTTTGGACCACTGAGAATATTAGAGGGATTAGCCAGGCTATTAATCGGGGGACAGGCCACGGCTCCAAACATTCAATTTGATATTTGGGTATTTGGTTCCGGAGGGGCTGAGCAAAGAATGGAGCCTACAGTTTGGGGAGATTGGTGGGGTTTTGGTGACGGCGTTGTAGCTGGCTACTTGCCTTCAATAGAGGGATTTTTGCTACTGTTCCTCTATTCTTACTTTTGGCTTAATATTTTTACACCAACATTTAGACCTCTTAGGATCATATTTCTAGGACTTTGTTTCCTCTATGTTATGGCATTAAGTCATGCCTATATTCCAGAAGGCTGGACACATTATTCCTAATTTGTTCTGTTGAAGTAGAAATTCATATCTTATTATAGATTAGCGAATAGAAATACGTAGATTGTCGTATAATGGTAAATCGATTTTTCGTCAGTTCTTCGTGAAAAAGTGAATATTTCAAATTTTAACACCTCTAAAATTCAGTATTTGACGAAGTAACTAGTATTATATACTGTATCGAAAAGTACATGTTGGTGTTTGCTCTAAACTATGGTTTCTACGCACAAAATTACAGATGACGGGCCGACAGAGTCTATGTTTAGTTTGCGGAAGTTTCTTAAAATAAAGACTAGGCAACAATTAGCATTTTGGATGTTCTTTGTTGGATTAGTTTGTATAGTATTTGCTATTCGCCTCGGGCTTAACCTGGAGTTTCATCCCATGTTTATCATTTACATGTGGTTAGTTGCAGTTCTAATATTATCACGTTACGTTTTCTTTGCATTGTATAATCCTCCGTTGCTTGGGCTTGGTGAGTATGAGCCAACAGTAACTGTAATTGTTCCTGCTAAGAATGAATCAGATGCAATATATGATACTGCTGAAGCTTTGTATAGAGCAGATTATCCAAAAAGTAAACTGAAAGTAATTCTGATTAATGACGGTAGTGATGATGATACAGCAGAATGGATGGATAAATGTGGTAAGGAATTTGGATGTGAAGTTATTCATTTAGCTGATAATGTAGGCAAAAGAGAAGCCATAGCAGTAGGTATGAAACACCACAAATCAGAGTTGACTATCTTAGTAGATAGTGATTCGGTTATTGAAGCAGATGCCATTAAAGAAGGTGTTAGGGGTTTTTATTCACCAAAAATCGGTGCAGTTTGTGGACATACAGATGTAAAAAATGCGAAAGTTAATTGGCTAACTAGGATGCAAACACAACAGTATTTTATTGCATTCAGATCCTTTAAATCTTTGGAATCCTATTTTGGCAGTGTTATTTGTTGCTCAGGAGCTTTCAGTATTTATCGTACAAATATCATTAAGCCTAGAATGAAAGAATGGTTAAATCAAACATTTTTAGGACTTAAGAGAACTTACGGAGATGATAGAGGCCTTACAAATTTACTTTTGAGAGATGGCTATGATACTATATATGTTCCAAATGCAGTAGCTCGAACTGCAGTGCCATACACACTTATGCAGTGGATACGTCAGCAGATTCGATGGCGTAGATCATTTTTGATGGAATCCATTAGTGCAGTAAGCCATATGTGGAGAAGGCCTAGACCTGCGGCTTTAGCATTTTACGGAGTTTTATTCGTAACTTTAATGGCACCTTTTGTCGTCGGGTATTTCTTAATCTATGGTCCAATTACCGGAGTCACTAATCCTTTGACTTATGCTAGTGGACTTACTATGATTGTAATGTTACACCAGACATTCTATTGGGCATTTCAAATGCCGCCTGCAGATAGGGTTGGGTTCTTTTCATTCATGCCTATGATGCCATTGTGGATTTTTGCAACATTGTTCATGTTGCCTTGGGCCCTATTGACTCTAAGAGAGAGATCTTGGGGAACAAGATAGAGTTCTAATTTATCGCAAATTATTTCAAAGGTAGTTCGATCGTCTACTATGAGTGATGAACCTGTGTCTAATGTTGAAAACAAAACCGAGTGGTCTATTGCTGGGCTAATAGCTTTACTTTCAATACTGACAGCTTCGACAGCATACTATTCTCACATGGAAGATTCTAATTCCACGCACAATTACTTTTCTTCACAGTCAATTATTGTAGAAGCTAATTCATTGTATTTAGAGGCTAATCAGGCTATAATGTATGATATGAATTCTTATGATTCATATGTAATAGCTTCAAATGATGGCAATGAATCTCTCGCCATGTTTTATTTTTCAGGTCTTTCGCAATCAGCTGTAGACAGTGATAATCGTTCTACAGGACCATTTGATGATCAGTACTTTGAGGAAATGTATTCATATGCATCTCTCAGAGAAGCTGAGGGTCAAGAATTAGCAAGTATTGCAGCAAATCAAAATGATGCTGCAGATGAGTATCAATTAGCAGTTTTATTCTCGGCAGTAGGTCTTTCTTTAACAGGCTGGGCTTCAGTCATTAGTTCAACCAGATTAAAATTCACATTCATGGGGTCTTCAGTTGTGGCCTTAGCTTTGAGCGTGTTACAAGCATTAAGCGTTGGCTAGTTATCTTCATTAACTATTCATATAATATTATTTTGGAGCTGGATTCATTATTGAATAAATTGCGAATGCAGCCCATACAGCTCCAAGTACTGCAAATGGCCATTCACCGGTTACGTAAGCCCGTAAAGTTAGTAGTATTTCACCGATTGCCATCAGGAATAAATAATTCAACGATCTACTTGAGATAATACCTCTTGTTTCAGCGGCAAAAGCAACTAGTACCATTAACATACCTGCGTATGCTCCAATCATTGTAATTTCCATACTTTATCATAGTAGAATATTAATTCTAGTATAAAAATTAAATACTGTATTGCATAGTAAAGGCATGAATAAAGCAATTTTCTCAGTGATGTTGTTGCTAGCATTTTCCTTAACGGGGTGTATTGATGATGGTCAAAATGACTTACAACCAGAATCTAACGTTGAGCCTACAATTGAACCTACAGGCGCAGCTGACCTTGATAGTTTAGAGAAAAGAATTAATGACCTAGAAAACGAAACAGAAGAGTTAACTCGTGATAATGATAAACTTGGTAATAGAATTGTCGAACTAGAAGTCGAAAATTCGGAACTTATGGATTCTTATGAAGAGTTACTTAGTTACTTAGATAACTTAACTACCGAAATTATTTCTTTAAATCAACAACTAGAAGAATTAGAAAATAGCGGTACTGATGATTCTGAATTATTAGAAAGAATTGCTTTATTGGAACAAAATATAGCAGATTTGGAAGAAGACGTTGAAGAATTGATGTTGGATAAAAGTTTACTTTACAATAAATTGCACTTACTTAAGGATATAAATCCAGGGGAAATTGTGTTCGACGATGATGGGTTTGAATCTTTGTGCACCTCCGGATGTTCTGTAGCTACATATAATATGTTTGATTCAGGTTATTACACTACAGACTCACACATGGCAGCATACGGTGAGCACGTATTTTTCGGCGCATCTTCAACTGGACTTACTTATTTTAATAATTTAAGGGAAACCGTTTGGATTTCAGACGGAACTCCTTTCGGCACATATAAACTATCTGATTTATCTGATCCAGAAGATTTTACGCCTGTTGACATGGGCGTATTTTTCCTTGCCTTTGATGGCGACTTTGGGCATGAGCTAGCTTTTAGTGATGGTACTTCTGATGGAACTTCAAGAGTCACAGATGATGGGCATAATTGTACATATCAAATTTATTCTATTTATGGAGGTGTAGGAAATACTTTATTTTTTGGCCGTCCCATGTATTCAAATGGCTGCGGTGGTACTTATGAAGGGACTAAAGTGTATTCTGCCATAGTTCTTCCCAATGGTGAAGTCGAAGTAAATGAATTAGAATCTTTAGATGATAGAACTTACAAAGGATTAAGTAACTACCATATTACCTCGGATGGTAAATTTTTCTTTACTGCACGTGATTACGACTACGACGAAATATCACTGCATGTCGCAGGACCAAGAAATATTACTACTGTTGCTGAGTATTCTGATGACTTAAGATTCGGAACTTTTGGCTCTATCGGTGGTACAATTTACTACGGTTTTGGTGAATTAAGTAATGAAACCTTGTGGAAGTCAGATGGTACTGAAGAAGGTACATTCCAGTTCAAAAGGTTACATAATAATTTAAGTGATTCTGTCGTTATAGCTGAGGTGTATTCAGATTCTGCTAGAGATTTGATTTATTTTAGATCTATCATTGTCAATGATGATGGCTCTAGAACTAATAATCTCTATATTTCTGATGGTACAGTAGAAGGTACATATTCAGCAATAGAAAGTACTAGCAGCAATCACGGTTACAGATTTTATCAAGATGAGTTCGACAATAGTGTTTATTTCGTGGCAGAGAAAAACAGCGATTATGGAGACGATTTCCACTTCTATGTTTTTGATGAGAACAGTCTTTCCTTTGACTTTTTATTTAACGAAACTGAAAATAATTTCGGAGGAGATTTGAGACTATTTAATTCATATCTCGTGGGTGGTGATATATACGCCGAGGCTGGCCATTATCAGACAGGTAATGAACTTTGGAAGATTGACATCGATTCAGAATACGTTGGAATGTTGCACGATGTAAATCCAGGTTCAAATCATTCAGGTATTGGTGATAGTTTTACCTATAATAATGGCAAACTTTACTTCTCAGCCTACTCATCAGCTTATGGCGGAGAGATTTGGTATATTACTGTTTAATTAAATTTAAACATTAATATCTAAATAATCGCCAGGGGCATTAGTCAAATCTTGGTCTAATCCTAGATATATTTCAGTTGTTCTTATGCTGCTGTGCCCTAAACTTAGTTGGATTTGCCTCAGTGGAGCTCCTGCTTTGTATGATAATTGAGCGTATGTTCTCCTAAGATCATGAGGGAGAATTTGTTTATCAAGAATATTTTGGGAATGTTTTGCTACGATATCTCTAATTCCTTGGGGAGTTATCATTGTATTTCCAATTTCACCATTTTTCCGTATTGAAAAGAAAATTCGGTCTGTTTTACCCACAGTTTTGGATGTCACAAGCCATTCCTCCAAACATTTAACAGCATATTCAGGAATTGCAACAGTTCTGTATCTTTCACCTTTTCCCTTAATATCTGTAAAAGCCCATCTTCCTTGTACTTGTTTCATTTGAGTAATTTTCAAATCAGATATTTCAAAACGTCTTAATCCACATCCAGTCATTACAGCAATTAGAGCCTTATCTCTTACAATACTCATTTTTTCGGAATTTAAATTATTCAATAATTTTTGTACTTCTTCTTGCTCTAACCAAGTTTTGTATCTTTGTCCGATTTGTCTCTTAAATTTTATTTCTAAAAGATTATTGTATATTTTTTCATTAATTACTTCCAATCTACGTAAATCTTTGAAAAGTTGTCTTAGCACTGATAATGTGGTAGAAATCGTAGATTTTGATTTTCCACGGTTTTCTAGGTATAATAGATACTCGCGAATTATTTCTGCAGTAATACCTTGGTTGTCACCTGCTCTATACCAATTGAAAAATTGAGTTAAGGCAGTATAGTATGTTTGTCTACTATTTTGGTTTTGGCGCTGATTTACTACAGACATCACCATTTTTTGGAGGTCTGGGCTGTTTTCTGTGATAATGTCCATTTTACTTTCGATAATATACATTATAAAAAGTAATATATAAAGGAATCGTTTTTTAGCATAAGCAATAGATCTCTGAAAAACACAGAAACCCCTAGAGTTTCGTAAAATTATAGGGGTTTATAATTATTAGTAAAATTGTTAATATAATCTGTTTTAATATAATTGATTAAATAATATAAATAGCTAAATAAAAGTAAAATAGCTTATTTTAGCATTATAGTTAATATTATATGTTTTTCTATATTTGATTATATTATGCTTAATTCTTTATATCAGTTTTCAGGCCCATTTTCAGAAACGGGAGTATGTAATCCTTCTAATGGATCCTTTTCTAAATTATTCGTTTTACTTCCAGCCTCAACTGCTTCCTTTTCCAGAACTCTACGGCATACGTATGGGATTAGGCCCATATAGGCCAAAATGAGCATTGTAATTCCTACTAAAAACAGAATTAAAAATAATCCAGGGCTTGATTCAGCTATAAGTGTACCAACTACAAATACTATGATAATAATTAAAAATAAGTATAATAGTTCCACAAATATAGAAATTGCTTTACTCCATGTAGCAAAATAACCTAGAGATTCATAGGCCGGCATTGCATCGTTGAACGCGGAATTCAACGCTAAAGTGATTATTTGTATTGATGCAATAGTAACTACAACTGTGATTACAATGGGTGCGATCAATAAGACAGCAATTCCTTCTTCAAAATTACCTCCATCGAAGGCTGCAGCCATCATTCCACCAAAAATGAGAGCTACAATTGCTATTAGTATAATTGCAGGAATAGATGCAAGTCCAATGTAAAGTCCATATTTCATTGTGCTAAGCGGTCTAGCGAAATTGAATTCGGCCATATTATTGAATAGCGTACGTCTATTAATATTTAGTGCATTGCAATATCAAGTAAGCTTTGTTTGTCTGCCTTTAGTCCTTTTTTTCAATTTATTAGGCTTTTTTCTACTTCCGTGTTTCTTGTTTACTTCTTGTGAAATTTTCCTGACCTCCGGGCTGCCTCTGGCTTTGTAAGAATTTTTTACTCCTTCTAATCTTGCCTCTTTTTCATCAACAATAGGTCTTGGATAATTTTTCCCTATGATACAATTTATCTGCTTTTGCATAGTTTTACTCATTTTCCAAGGTTCATGTATGTAGTGTGTGGGAACCATACTTAGTTCTGGCACCCATGTTCTAATATATTTTCCATCAGTATCATGATCTGTAGACTGTTTAAGAATCGAATAAGCTCTAACTGTATTTATGCCAGTGGTTCCACTTTGCATGGATACTTGTGACCAGTGGATTCCTGGTTCATAATCAATGAATTGCCTAGCGAGATAGTTTCCTGTTTCCTTCCAAGGTAACCATAGTGTGTAACTTGCAACAGACATCAGCATAGCTCTCATTCTAAAATTAATCCATCCTGTAGCTGTAAGCTGCCGCATACAGGCGTCAAAAAAAGGCCAACCAGTATTTCCTTTGCTCCATCTATCAAATCTTTCAGAATCCAATTCTCTATTCAATTTTTTATCCAACAAGCGGTTCATTGCTTTGGATCCTAACGTTGGTTGTAGCTCTAGTTTTTGTATAAAATGGCAATGCCATGCTAGTCTACTTTTGAAAGAATTAATACTAGCAATCCACTTTTTCCGTGAATCTGTTTTCTCTAAAGTTTTCAGATAAGCGACCCTTTTGTTTGCTATTTTGGTTATCTGTTTAATTGTTATACATCCCGCGCTAATGTAATGCGATAGCCTAGAGCAACTATTTTCCCCAGTGATTGGACTGGACATCTCATATCTGTAGTTCATACCTCTTTGATTGAGAAAGGTATCCAGATTATTTTTTGCTTCAAATTCTCCAGGTTTATATTCATCTCTAAGTTCTCTTGGAATGAGTCCGATTTCACTTATGGATGATATCGAATCCATTTTCAATTCATTGTCAAATTTAAGTTTTATAGGAGCGGGTATAATTTCTTGACTTAATCTTTCCGTTCTTAGCTTATACCAATTGTCTCTATTATTTAATCTTCTGACAACTGCGTTTGTAGGAAATTCTTTCCAATTTAAATTATTTGTTTTGCACCATTTGCCAAATTCTATGTCTCTTTGGTATGACCATTCAGTTCCAATCTCTTCGTGACTGTAAACATTTGAAATTTCATATTTAGCTTTTAACTTTTCAAAAGCGTTAATTAATTCATCGTGGAGTATTAGCATTTCACCACCTATTTTTCTAATTCTTGATTGTAGTTCAGCTGCACACTTAATTTCCCAATCTATGTGTATAGGATCGACATCTTCTTCATTTAGTCTCGAGGGTTCAATCACAAAAACTCCAAGAAAATCATTGTTACTTTTTGCTACTGCATTTATTGGAGCGTGATCTTCTAATCTAAAATCTTTCTTAAACCATACAATATCAATTTTCACACCAAATATTTCTATGTCAGATATTTAAATGATAGCTCATAGAGCATAATGGATTGGGTAGAAGGTATAGGTTTATTTGCAGGTTTTTTAGGAGTTTCAGGATGGTATCCTCAGGTAAAACGTGTCTGGATAGAAGGCAAAGCAGATGGAATTAGTGTTCCAACTTTTGTAGTTATTTGTATTTCTCTACTACTATGGTTAACTTATGGTATTTTGAAAAATTCGGTTGCAATTATTGTGGCAAATGTTTGCGCGTTAATTATGATCGCTAGTGTAGCAATCGGCGCCTACCGAATACAAAATCAGTAAATTAAAACAGTGTCAGCAGCAGCAGACAATTCTATTACCTGTGGAGGTCCACCCCAAGATAGCTTTTCATCAGGTATACAAAGAGCCGCTTCTCCTTCTTTCTTACCCAATATTGAGGCTACAGAGCCAAATGAGCAATGTAATTTAGCACCTGCTACAAGTTTATCCATCATTCCATTCATCAGATTAACATCTACATCACCATTTTCAGCCATTTTTTCAAATTGCCCGGGATTAAGATTTCTAACTCCTCCTGCTGCAAAGAAAACATCAACATCGTGGCCATCTCCTACAGCTTGGGCAGCGCAAGCCATTCCAACTAAACATTTTACAGGATCTACATTTGGATCTGTTGCAATTTTAATGAAAAATTTCATATCCTCTTACCTGGCTCATTTATTTAAAACTTGAATACTATCAAGGTGGTGGGGCGAATCCCTTGTGTTCACTTTTGCCGTCTTCTTCTTCAGTAACAGCCATTTCACTTTTGTCAGGTATTTCTTCATCACTTCCAAGATTACTTTTGTTTATCACACTGTCATTTATGTTGATAGTTTGGTTTACTTCTTTTCTAATATAGTCCTCTTTTTCGTCCCAACCACTAGAAGCTTGTGGAGTTTGTCCGGTGTTAGTAGTTGTTTGTTGAGCATATGGATTAGCATTGTTATCTTCCATTGTTGCAGCCATTATTATTCCGATGATTAAAATAACTGAACCACAGCAACAAGCTCCGAAAGACCCCAATGCTTGCATTATTATGTCAATTATAGCGCCAAAAATTGCCTCTACATCATAGACCATGACTTTGTTTCCATCAGTGTCCCAAGTGTATGTACCTTCTCTACAGCCTTCACCTTCATTTGCTACTTCCCACCCATAGCGGTCGTAGACTGGAGTATTGCACAGGCGGCCAATGACGATATATTTGTCTTCGGTACTATCTTCAATGTAATTACATTGTGGGTAGAAAATTTGATTATCATCACTATCTTTCAGTGTAAATGACTTAACAAGATTACAATCAGATTGAGTTAAGTTCCATGTACTATTGCCGTGAGCCTCATTGTATCCACCACCACCACCACCTTCAAATTCTGCGTCAACAAGATGAACCCAGTACTTAGATCCAGTATTTGGTTCTACATTTTCAACTTTAGTTTTTCCATCTGCTCCTTCGTAAACTATCCCTTCTTCAACATCTTCATCAAAATCATCTCCCGTTGTTGTCAAAAGTATAATTCCTATAATTATAATTAGAATTCCTAAACCAATTACAATCTTAGCACCAGTATTCATGATTATCTACTGCCCTGTGTTATTTAAGATATTTTGGTAATAAACAATTAGTTAGAATATTTATCTTTTAAGATTTTGACAATTGGCCCTAAAGTTGTTCTAACAATTTTTCTTTTTCCTCCAGATTGTCGGATATTATCAGCTACGGGAGGACTTAATGAATAATAAGTTTTAATGAATGCACGTCCTGCATAAGATGCTTGTAAGAAATTATCTCTCCAGTTTCTAAGAATATCTATCTCATCGGCAAATGGAGTGCCATAAGCAGCTGTTGCTATGAAGCAATCTCCACCAGGAATTTTAAATTCGTGTTCGTCTACTTCTTTTAGTCTTTCCTTTGCTTCCAAAGCCTGTTTGTGGCTTGGATTCTGTGCAAGGGCTTGCCTGATATGATTATCAATATCAGGTTTTAATCTATTGTATTTCTCATCCTTTATCCTATTAATTTCAGGTGGTAAAGTTCCGGCTGCTAAATGCAAAACTCCAATCCAAGCTGCAGCACCATGCAAATCAGCACTCTGTGGACATATACTAGTTGCTGCAAACACAAGTCCCTTAATTTCATTATATTTAGAATCTATTTGATCTACTAGTGTAACGTATTGAGGATTGACTGTTGGTTGTGCCCCCGTACCAATTCCGCCTAGAACTACGGGAACTCCCTCTAATACTTTCCAAGCCGTAGCCATTTCATCAAATTTGTAATTAATTAAACAATTGTGATATGCTTGACCTATCCTATCGCTGTATTCAGTACCAAAAATCTCCTTGGCGGTTTGATTATCAAGCTCTCTAGCTTTATCCCAGTGTTTTCCAGCATTTTCAGGAAGGTTAGCATTCAAATCATCAATGAGCATCTCAGCATAGTTGCGAATAGTGTCTTCAGTAGATTTACCTGCAAAAGTACTGTTACTCATAATTCACCTTAATTTTCAGTCTTTTTTACCAGACGAAAAGGAATACGGGAATTCCAGCATTGTACGAAATTTGAACACCATTGCATCCCCAAGCATCGGCTAATGAGTTTATTATTTCTTCTTCAGTTCCGTCTATGTATCCATCTGCAGATGCTATATCAACCATGCCATTAACAAATGATTGCATTTTATTGTGACTGTATTGGAAGTATTCGGCTACTTTCCTGGCTGAAGTGAAAAATTGAGAAGCTCTTCCATCTTGATCGAGACCTCCATATTTTTGCCAAGACTGTTCAATTACTGAATCGCGCTCGTCATCGGTTAATGAGCTGTCCACTATTCCGTCGCCATCCCTATCTTTTTCATAAGTGAGATCTAATAATTTAGAGCTCATCTCATAGATTTCATCATTAGTTGTTTCTTCATCTCCATAATTTGAAAGAAAAACAAACATATAGTTCATATCACAAAATTGATTCCATGCCATTTTATCACTACTTGCTATATATTTTAGGAGTATATATAATTTTTCAGTGCAGTGCAAAAAGAAATTAATTAATATAACTGATTGCATAGTAAATTACGTGGCTTTAAAAGATGCAGATGAAAATAAGTTAGATGATAGACTAGTTAATCCTAGTGAGCCCGATGCAGAACATTTAGATTTTCAGAGTTTACTAAACAGAGTTGAAAATGTGAGGATAGTAAATCTGCCATCTGACATGTTGCAGAACATGCACGATGATATTACAAAAGAGCAAAAAAAGATAAAAAAAGAACTGGTAAAATTGGAAGTTAAACTTCATAAAAATCTCGTCAAGGGAAATGCTTCATTTTATGATGAGGCAAGGAAAGAATGTCGTAAATATTCTAAAATACATGAAGATTTAGAAGAATATCGAGTTAAAATTTATGATGCTAGACAAGAAAAAATCGTGCGGGAAGGTGTTTCCAAATATTTAGGTAGCCAAAAATCTGCAAATATATTAGAAGGGACAATTATGGTCATGATTGTCTTGATAATATCAGTTATTTCTTACGATATGTTATATCTAGATCCAATCGCTGACGCTGAATTAAAACAAGATATTTTTTGGATTGACTTTTGTTTTTGTATAATATTTTTGATGGAATTTTATCTTAGATATACCTTTGCAGAAAATAAAAGGTGGTTTATCAGAAACAATTGGATTGATTTACTAACTTCAATACCGATACCAGATGGAGGGGCTTTACGATACGGCCGTACATTGAGGTTAGCTAGACTTTTCCGCCTTGTGAGACTGCTTCGTGTTGTAAGGATTGTATTCTTTTTCTGGAAAGGGTTTGATAAATTTGCAGATATAATGGACGTCAAATTGATGAAGAAGTCTTTCAAAGGTGTTATATTAGTCATAGTTCTCGGAGCGTTCGTCATAACATATAAGGAAGGCGATAGCGATCCCAGTGTTGGTACTCTTGCTGAAAGTATGTGGTGGAGTTTTACTACAGTAGTAACTGGTGGTTTTGGAGATATTTATAATCCTCAAACGGAGTTAGGGAGAATTTTGACAGTATTCTTAGTAATTACTGGCATGATTCTTGCAGGTGTATTTACAGCAACACTAACAACAGTCATGACTGGGGAAGAAAATGAAGAGCTTAATATAATGCAGCAGAATTTAGAAAATAGGTTACATGAGTTGGAGAAAAATCAAAGAGAAATATTGGATGAACTGAGGAAATAAGTTGGAAAAATGAAAACATTCAAAATGCCACCTAAATCCCCTAAAAAACCAAAAAGTGGCAAGGGCGAATACAGGGAATATGGTGCTGACAATTTAAGAATAAGGCATCCAAATTTTTCATACTCAAACCCTATTAAACAGGCAGAGCTAGGAATAATTTCTAAAAGCATTGAGGGAAAATGGGTAGGAACGTCTGTAGTGCATGAATGCACTTATGAAGAGAAAACTTTTGTCCCTTATAATCCAGAGATAAATTATGGAGACTTGTTCTCATCTTTTGGTTATGAAGGCATGGGCAATGATTACGATGTTATTTCTTCTAGAACTTTGAAAAAATGGGATTGGTTTGGTAATAAATGCATCATTGCCTTTGACAGTTCGAATGTATACGAGCACAGTCTGGAAATTGAGGAAGTCAACGGAGCAGAGTTAAAACTTAACAGCAGAGTACATTTCAAAAATCTAAATATTGATAATTTTTATTCAAAATATGAAAAGAATCACAAAGTTATGAATAGATTCCAAAATGAATCATTAGAAAAACAGGAAGAAATTGATAGAAGATTACAGGGAACTGAGCATGCGGGAGAGGAATGCTTGCTGCACCAAGTGAACGGTTTTTATGTTCCTGCTAATGAGGATCATTTAAACTTGAAAATAGGAGTAAAAGATTATCTGGGAGTTATACCTTCCTCACCTGAAAAAGATTGTTATACAATGATTCTTGAACAAAAAGAAGGGCTGGCTATTCAACAAATATCTGATGATTCTATTATTATGCATAGTAGTAGTTATTCGGTTATTGACCTTATAAGGCCTGAATTAATAAATGTCAGAACTTTCAGAGCAACAAAACAGCATAAAACTGAATTCAAGAGAATTCGTCAAAAACCAACTACAAATATTAATGTAAGTGGAGACTACGTTGCGAAAAAGGTAGAGATAAGAGATTCAGTAATAAACAGAAGTGAAATTTAACTATTCCAAATTAATTGGAATCTCAAATATATTAGAGCATAAAATAAACATCTCTCTCTCTCTATTTTCTAGTTCATTATCAACAGTAGCTATATCCCACAAATCCTCTAACACTAGCTCAAGTTTATCCTTTAATCCTTTTAGATAGGTCTTGATATTTTTCAATGAGTATTCGAATTGAGAGAAAAAATCATCAGTATTTTCTCCGTTATGAAAGGTATTCATGGAATATTCTATAACTTTCTGATATTGTTCCGAAAATTCTTCTACAGATATCTCTTCATTCATTCCAAGTACTATTTCTGGAAACCAACCCATGGCCGCGTTAGTGACCTTGCTTGTTTCTATCTTAAATTCATCGGACTCCATAATTTGCCCATGACGTACATTTCCTTTTTCCATATACTTTAAATCTCTAAAAGCTACATAAACAAACATAAAGTGGTGGTATGGTTTCCAATTTGAAGGTGAAAATTTAGATTCATATTCATTACCTGAAAAATTTGGCCTAAAACCGCGATTGTTAAATCTGGCACCAAATCTCCTTCCAAACATAGTAATCTAAATATGTCACAATATTAAGGCATTTCTATAATAATTTAGTCATTTTCTTTTGTGGAACTATTTTTTCCAGAACTTGCATTCAGAATATCTTTTGTTCTTTTATCGGATTTATCTGCGCCTTTTTCATAGGCATCCATGTCATATTTTCTTTTATCTGCATCAGCTTTTATTTGGGCCAGTTTTTGTTCACCTTCTTGATTGAGACGCTTTTCTTCCATCTTCTTTTCATGCATACGGTCTTTCAAGTCCATTAAATCAGACAATTCTTCTTTATCTTGCTCCCATTCCTTTTTCTCTAGCTGAAGCCTTTGCTCTTCATCTTTCTTATCTCTGTCTCTTTTTCTAGTGCTTTTTAAGTCTGTAATATCCTCAGAGTGTACTGTTTCGTCAATTTCATCGTCTCTCTCATCTTTCCTATCTTCTTTATCCCACTCTTTTCTACGTTTTTCTCTTTTACGTCTACGTGCTTCAAGTTCGAATTCATAGTCTTCATCATCCATGTCATCTTCAAAGTCTGCACGTCTTCTACGTCTTTTTCTTTCCCTTTCTCTTTCCCAATCTTCATCTTTCCATTTTTCATCTTGGATTTTATCTTCTCTTTTTGCGAATTTTCCCCATAGGGTAGGAGCTCGCGTTGCCATCCAGTTTTGATATTCATTGGATCCCCACGTAACATAAATATTTTCTAAAGACATACCCCATAAGTCTAGAGTATTTCGTAATTCTATTTGTGCGGAACTTTCTATACGTGAACTGACATCACTGCTTCCAAATTCGGCAGCACTAAATCCCTTGATTGTAGGTCCGAAAACTTTTGCATTTGCCTCTTCAGCAAACATTTGCTCAATGTCACTTCTAAGTAATTTTGTTTCATATCCTTTAATTACCTCTCTTTTTCTGAAAAATCCTTTTGTAACTTTGATTGCTTTCTCTTTTAATACTCCAGCTATTCGATTTGCCTGTTCATGGTTTAATCTCAGTGTTAATGTAGCAGTTCCTGCCTGTTTTACATTGTCTGAAGTATTTCCTTCAGCACCTATTTTTATTTTAAATGGCTTATTATCAACAATAAGCATTTTCACATCTTGCCCACTAATAACTTTAGTGGCTAGCCAGTTCTTGAATCCTCCTCCAATGTTGTTAAGTCTTGATTGAGTTACAACGTCTTCTATTTTTCCATCTTTTATCCAAACAAGACTTTCTCCAGGCCCTATTACTAAATCTATACTGTTATTCCAGAAAGTAGATAATTCGCCTCTTTCAACAACGCATGCTAGTTCTTCCTCAGGGTCTTCTCGCCAATGTTCCATTTTAGACATTTTTTATTCCTCCAATGAATTTAGTTCTTTCCCTGAAATAGTTTCTACAAGAAGTTAATTCTTTTCTTATGCCAGAAAGATTTCGGGGAGATAAATGTTTACTATCGCTATTTTCAGAAGATATTAAGCTTTCTTTTGAAATACTGTTTAATTCCTCTATAATTTTTAAATCGAACTCAACTAAGCTCTCTAAGTCTGCAGAACTCTTTTTAGATAATCTTGGTTGAATATTTCCAGTAACGGCCACGTTTACTTCATTTTTGAAATTATCAATTGCACTTATTATATCTTTTGCGTCACGCTCTAAATTTGGTTTATTATTTCTATATGCGCTTGTCATAATGTTAGTTACGTTCTCTCTTATATTATTCAGGCTCTCCATAATCCAGGTTCTGACTGCCCTATCATCTTCCTTATGACTCTCAGCTTTATGCCCTCTGTAGCTAGCTATAAAAAATGCCACACGTGCGGCTAATGTTACTCCAGTGACTAATTCAACCATATACTATAAAATTTGTAATATATATGTTGTATATATTATTTCTTCATCAAATTATAGAGATATTTTTTATTAAAATAGATTGTTACCCACAGACTGATAGTTCCAAGAATTAAAAAAGAAGCACCAATCTGTCTTTTTTGTACACAGCTGTCTCGATCTCCTATTGACCCTAAGGGAGGTTCCATGTATTGTATGCAACTGTCAATCTCATAAGTTTCTCCATTTAATTTGTTGTAGTAGTCTTCTGTAGCACTATCCCAAAATACAATTCCAAATATCAAAAAGCTTAAGCCAAGTGTAAGTCCGATGGCGAGTGTTTGATAGCCTTGAATTAGCACGTTACTAGAACATAAGGCCTTTAATTATTTTTTCCGCTACAGATACCGTACCTTTCAATATAGTGAATATAATCATTTTTATTTTCCTTTATTTTTAGAACAGATAAGCCAAAAGCGGTAAGACACAAAGTTCCCAAGGAAGGAAAATTACCGCAAGTTTGAGATATCCGAACATAGTACAAACTATTACACGTTATATATAAAGTTAATGGTAAATATATTATATTATATTTTTAATTTATAGAGAATATATTATCTAATGTTCTACTATACATTAAATTGGAGTAAAGGTGGAACACACTTATCCTCTGGTATTTCTTAGTACTATACTTTGTGAAATGAAAATTAAAAGATAAATAGATCCTATCCATAAAGCGATTTTAATCAAGTATGGTGTTTCACTTCCTCCAAAAAGTTCATCTAATCTTTTTCCAAATAAATCTCCTATTACGATTATAGAAAAGACAAGTAGGGTGCAGAAATCAAGTAGCCATCTCAATCCAGTCATAGCCTCTCTACTTGATGTTTCCATTTTTCTTATTTCAGATTTTGTTAAAATGGCAGTTAAAGAACCAACTCCATCTTTTAATTTAGAAACTATACCTTCACCTTCAAAATTTAATTTTAGTCTACCGAGTTTGAGCCGATGTACTGTTTCCAGCATAATGAAAATCGTCGTCCAAACGACTGAAATTTCTAAAATCATAGAAAGATTATCACCTAGTGTGTAGTCGGAGTAGAAATATTCCCAAGAGAGTAAAGTCCAGAGCCATATGAATAAACCATATTGGCTAAATCTAGCAAATTTGGAAATTTTTTGCTGAAGTTGTATGTCATGGCCAAGAAATGTTTCTAGCACTATTATCAGAAAAACTGATGAGGTGATAAGTAACCCTAATAGAGCCCATGTCCATTCAAGAATTCCATCTCTCCACTGTGTACCTAAAACAATCATAGACCATAAAAGGACAAGTGTAGCCATGGCATTTGTTATTCCTTGCATAACGTAGAGAGGGTCTTTTCCGTCTCTGATTACAGATAATCCGCCCATTAGACGGATTTCGAAAGCCTCATTACTATCCTTGTTTAGTGAAGAAGTAAGTGTACTGGTATCTTGATTTTTAGTAAATCCTAGAGCTTTTTTAGCAACCTTATATGAATCTCTTTTTATTGTATTTTTTGAACCCTTTAAGCTCGCCCATTCTCGGATTTCATTACTGGTGTTCCTTTCAACTTGTTCTTCTGTTAAAGGAGCTCCATGCTCAGTGTATAACCATCTGCATTGTATAGGAAGTGCTTCCTTAGAGACGTCGGGGGAAACCATTTGGAATTGACCCGGCCCTAAGTTGGGTAATTCTTTAATCATATCCAAATCTCCTCCACTTTCTTTTAGCAGATGTTTAACTTTATCGATGTCTTGCGGTTGAGAAAAACGGCCAATAAATTTGGTGTTCGCCTGTGCCATTATTTTGTAATCGACATCCGATGCATTTTGTGTTGCTAGTACTGCAGCAATACCGTATTTTCTAGCCTGCTTAAAAATTAATTTAATCAAATCTTTGGCAGGAGGATTTCTTGGAGCTGGGGGAAGATAAGGTGCAACTTCATCCATAAAAAAAAGCAACTTTAATTCCTTGTTTGAGCTTTCTTGTTCAAGCATCCAGCTGTAGAGTGCTCTCGAAATTTCTTGCACGAAATAATGCTTTTGGGGTTCGTTTTGAATTGTATTTAGATATACTACATTAATTGGTATTTTTCCTTTTTCAGTGGGCTGCAACAATGTCTCTATGTTAATAGGTACGCCATTATTGAATAGCAGTTGATTTATTCCCGATGAATATGCAGATAGTCTTCTAGCTAATTCATCATAAGTTGCCTTTGGAAGCATACTTGTCAAATCCGGTATCTGGTAATCTTTACAGATTTTGTTCCAGCCTGGTTTTTCTTTTTCGTTTGGGTATAATTTTTCAGCTAGAATTTTCTCAGGAGACTTTACAGCCTTTGCTAGTGATTCGAAATCATTTACTTGAATACCCAATTTAGTCATATGAATTAAAATTTCATAAAGGTAGGTCCTAACCTGTTTTCCAGCAGGTTTTTCCATATCGTAGTCAGCTAAAGAAGTAAAACCAGCAGCGACCATATCCCATGCAGTTATAGCCTCCTCTTGATCTAACTCAGTAGAGGGTATTTGGAAAGGATCAATGCATAAAGGTATACCCTTTTTACGCAGTGGTGTCCACAATCTTACTTCAGCCTTTTCTCGGAATAATTTAGCCCTTTCAGAGTCTCCCCCTTTTTCATCAATTTCTTCATTGGAGGCATAGATGCATAGTCGTGCTAAATCTCCCTGTGGGTCTATGATTAAACTTGGTATTTCATCTATTGTGCATTCTTCAATCAAAGTTTTTGCCATCACAGTTTTGCCAGACCCTGTAGATCCCAGCATTGCAGCATGTCTAGACAAAATACCGCTATCGATTTCTATTAATTCTTCATTTTCCCTATTAGTTCCGATTAACATTTATCTTAGTAGCCAATTTCTCTTGGTCTTTATATTGTTGCTTAGTGCACAGCAAAGGCAAAATATTATATTCCGTTTAAATATTTAAGTTTATGACTTACGAATCATTGCTTTCAAAATTAAATGAGGCCATTGCAGAGGCCGATAAATTAGAAAACGAATTTGATGATTCGAAAGAGAAGCTCGATAGGGTTCGAGTTTTGTCAGATGAATTAATAGATTTTGGCTTTGAATTATCGGATAATCAAATTACAGAAGTAAAGGATGCATTCAATTCAGGTGATTATATTTCTGCAGGTAAACTGGGTTCAAGTCTTGGCAATGAGCTTGAAAATTGTAAAACTGCCTATATGGATACGAAGAATTTATACGAAATGATGGATACATTTGAGTTAGTTCACGATACTAGTTTTGAAGACTTGAAATCGGAAATAAATGAGATGATGATGGCTGGTAAATTTAAGAAAGCAAACAACTTAATTTCATCAGATAATGAAGCGATGCGTTCACAGTTAGGGGATTACGAGCAAGCACAGGGGTTAGTTTCTCAGTTGAATGAATTGATAATAGAAGCTAAAGACCACATACTAATAGAAAAATTTGTACCAGAGGAAGAATCTGCAGAGCAATTGTTAGAGAAACGCAAATTAAAAAGTTGTATTGAAGTTTCGGAATCTGCTATAAAGTCTGTTAAAAATTCACTTAATAGTTGGAGGCCAGATATCAAGGTGACATTACCCGATGATTTAGTTTCTGGAGAATCTAATAGAGCTATTGTTTTACTACAAAATAAAGGTAAGGCTAAGGCAAAATCAGTTGGTTTAATTATTGATGGCATCAATTCTGCAGGTTCAGGAGGTTCTTTATCTACTGGGGAGATAGCGCCAGGTAATTCTGAGGAAATAGTAGTAGGACTTATACCTTCGACTCCAGGAAATATACCGGTAAAGGTCACAGTTGATGCCGTTAGATCATATGATAGTGCGGAAACAAGTGTAGACGAACAAATATGGGTTGAGATTCAACGGCCAGGCGTTGTTAATACACCATCTAAATCTCAAAAGAAGGTTAAGGAAGAAATTCCTAAGGAAGAAGCCATTAAGCTAAAACCGGAATGGGAAATTCCAACAGACTTATCTGAAGAAGAATCAATTGTTGGAGAATTCTTTTCAAAAAGGTGGGAATCTTATATGGCCTATCCTAATAACAAAGTAATTTTAGATTTTTTACACAATAATAGAGATAAGTATGCCATTTCGTCATACTTCGAAGTTCCAACAGATCCAAAAATTATCATGGAAGATTGGGCACTTCCTAAAAACCTTAGAGGAAATGTACACCTGGATTCAAAAAGGAAGGAAATAGTAAGAGATATTGTTGAATCTTCCTTTGAAGATAATTTTGTTATAATTGGAGAACCAGGTGTTGGTAAGACTGTTCTTTTGTTCGAGATTTTTGATAAATTAATGGAGAGAGAACCAGTTGGAATAATAACTAATGAAAATATCGGTAATGCTCACGAGCAATTTAAGATTAGATTATTTTATGATGATATTTCCGAAAAACCAGATTTGTATAATGTAATCGCATCTAAAGAAAAAATGAGTGGCTTAATTTTGTCATCTAGAGAGGCTGAATGGTCAGAATTGCCAGTTGATTTTAGGAAGAAATTTACACGCTTAACTGTTCCAAGATTCAGCGATGACGAAATGGAATCTTTAATTTTAAAAACTTTAGATGTGAACACAATATTGTTTGACACTAAAGCAGTTAAAACCTTGGTTTCATATGCGCAGGGAAGTCCAATATATGTGGGTTCATTGATTAAAGAGATGGTGTACAGTGATGTACGACGTTTAAGTCAAACTTATCTGAAGGAAAATGCTCAGAAGGGAATGGCAGGATATGTAACTATGATTCTTCAAAGACTCTTAAAGGTTGGCAATGAATATAGAACGGGAGGCTTGCACACATTGAGTTGTTTGATTTTCTTAGCAAATCACGTTGAAGAGAGGAGATGTCACGAGCAGTTACTGAGAGCATTTGCCGATGAAATTGATGAACCAATGGAAGAAAAATTTGATGATGTTTACGATAGGAGAACGTTCAATCGTTCTGTTGATTATTTATCAGGTCAAGGAAGTTTGGTTAGATTTCCGCACGATACTTGGGTAGATATACTTCAGGGACAGGGTGCAGCCAATCCATTTAGGTCAGACATTCAGGAAATTCGTAAGGAATTCGAAGATACTGGTTTGTTTGAAACATTGAAAAAAGATGCTATTGATGATGCATGGGAAGCTATTAAGAAAAGATATAACAAAAGTCCTGTGAGGGAAAAGAATTCTTTCCTTGAGCTGTGTGATACCTTAACTTCTAACTTTAGATTAAGCGATTTGAAAGATATGGAGGTTGATATAGAAATGGTTAGAGAGGTGGCCTCTAAACACAGAGATGCACCTGTTGCAGCTTCAATATTGTCTAGGTTGGAAGGTGCCGAGCCTACTCATAATGTGATCAATATACAGGATTCAGTTATTAGTAAATCTAATATTGGTAGTGATGGTAGCGCAAACGTCGAAGACAGTATAATTCATAAAAGTCAGACAGGCAAATAAGTAGTCTTTATGTTTGAATTTATTGAACCTAGGAATGTTGATTCAGCATGGAGTTACAATAACTATTTGCTTTATTCTTGGAAAGGGAGAATAGGACCTTCAGATTTTCGCAGAGGGGTGGTTTCGCATGCTTTATCAATAGTAGCAATTTCTTTAATTAATTTATTTGCCATTTTATTTCTCGATTTAGTGTTTTATATTTTATTAGGGTTTAATTTTTACTATTTTATTTTTTATTCATTCTTTTATTTAACGGTTTTTTTATCTTTTTTCCCTTTTTTTGCCCTTTCTTATAAAAGATTGAAAGATATAGGTCATGATCAAGATTCTTCTGGAGTAATAATATTTTTTAGTTTTGTAAGTAGCATACTTTATTTTATAGGATTTTTAGCTTTAGGATTATATTGTAGTTTCAAAAAAGGTGAGCCACATACTAATGAGCATGGTCCAGTTCCTAATATTTACAACTTTAAAGATAGAAGGGAAAAACTACAGAGGGAAGCAATATTCAGTTTAGAGAGAAATGATTATTTTACAGCAATTAAAAAATACGAAATATTAAAAGATAAAAAAAGAGCTAAGTTAGCTAAGAGAAATCATTTAATTTTTCTTTTAAATAGTTTAGAAAAGCAATCTGAAAGAATGGCTGACAAAGGTATTACTTGTGAGGATCTTTATTCTAATCTAGAAGTTTTGAGGTTGGAGCTTAATAGTTTTAATGTTTGAATTACTTTTTAGGGGGGGTTTATTTTGAGCAAGTGGTGGCAACTATCTAGTTGGTGGGATCCTCGTTCAGTAACAAATCCAAGATCTTATGTTCTATATATTTATTTTTCACCAAATGGGAGAATTAATGTTCGAACTTGGTTTTGGTTTTGGTTATACATAACTCTTATCTGGTATTATTATTTTTGGAAATTGTATACAGTCTCATCATCTTCATACTATGACGATTTTATGGAAAGATGTACAGGTACTTCAGATTATTGGCAAAGTAACTGGGAGAGCAATAGTGCCGTTATAAATTGTGATGCAGATTATATTGAGTATACAAACCCAATCCTTCACCAATTTCTTCTTGTTTGGATTTTATTACTTTACCCTTTTTGTGTAGTATCTCTAAAGAGGCATCATGATATAGGCTACAATAGTAATCGTCTTTTGGTTTGTGTTATTTGTTGTATTTTATGGGGTTTAGGAATACTAATTTATCTATATGATATGACGCGAACATTAGGGCAACGTGGCGAGCCTAGTTACGATGGAGCAATGTCTCGATCCGCGAGCTCCTTTGATAGGGCACCAATAGCTAATTTTGGAGAAATATGGGATTTTGAATCAAGAGAAATGAGGACTGCATCTAAATGGGAGGCTGAAAATGGCTTTGTCCAAGCAATTGCTATTTACAATAATCTTAAGAGAAAAGGCGATGTAGTTCGTGTTCAGATGAATCATATAAAAGCTGTAAAAGATATATTTGTCTTACGCTTATCTGAACTGAAAAGAAAGAAAGTAGATTGCACAGGTTTAGAAATTATGACAGAGGAGCTTAATGAAGAATTGAGTTCCTATTTTAATATTAAAAATGGTTAATAGAAATAGTGAAGAAAATATTTTCAGTAGGTTTTATTCTAATAACACAATTGATTTATCGTTTTTAACAGACTGCTCTAAAAGGCATTTTCGAATTATTTCATCATCAAATAAATTCTTAAAAATTAAAGATCGTATATATGATACAGAGGATATGAAAAAGAAGTTAGTTAATCTAAGTCCTAGAGACGTGTATTACTCTACATCAACCTATCTAAATCCTACAACATTAGGGCCCCGTGGCAAAGAAAGAACTATTTTTACAAAATCAGGTATTGTTTTGAATAATGATATTGCTTTTGATTTAGATAGAGAGCCTCTATCTATTAGAAATCTAGAAAAGACTCGTAAGGATTGTAAAAGATTAATTGATTTTATGGATAAAACTGGCTATTCATTGAAGTATATAGCTTTCAGCGGCAGTAAGGGATTTCATGTAATATATGAAGATGAGAAAAGTGTTTCAATTGCAGATCCATTTGAGAGAGAAATGGAAATAATTAAGGTCAGAAGAGAGTTGGTAGATAAAATAAAGGAACAAGGGATAACAATCGATTCATCTGTAACTGTCGATACTAGAAGAATAATACGATTACCTGGTACTATAAATTCAAAAACAGGATATACTTGTACTCTGCTGACTCGGTCCCAGATAAATCAACCTGTAATTAATTGGATATCAGATATACCTCGTTTACCAAATTCAGTAAACATTCCAAGGTTTACATGGCCTAAATTTTTAACATTACCTTCCATATTTTCTAAAAAAATTGAGATTAAACCAGTAAAACGAGTTGTGTATTCAACATATGTAATAAGTTCGGTCTTAGGGACTAAGGGGCGACATGCAATTTTGCTATCTTTTAAGAATCAAAAATTTAGTAAGGTAGTTAGAAAGCTTGAAAAAGCAATCGCAAAATATCGTCTTACAGACATCTATCTTTTTAGTTCGGGAAATGAAATACAAGCAATAAGTTTGAAGACAGTGCAGAGGAACAGATATCAAAAAATTTTGGATTATACTGGCAGTAATTCAGCTACGCAATTAGGAAAATTCGGCAGAGTTTCTCTTAGAATGGGTCCTTTAGTTAATAGTGAAATGAAAGAAATCCAGAAACCAGCAGACTTTGTCAAATTGATTAAATCACCTGATGAAAGAGTAAAAAATTATGTTAGCGCAGGGCATATTTTATTTTTGATAAGACATGAGGTGCCTTTAGTTAAATATCCGCTGATTCATGGTTCTGCCCAATTCAAAATAATTCATGCAGAAATAAGGGTGTAAATATTCTTTTATAAGTGCTACAGTATGGCAATGATGCACTCCAAATGATTCCTTCGGGAAAATGATGGTGGTAAAGCATTACCAAAACTATAACAAAGGGTGTCTGAACGGGAGTGGTTCGGCACCCCTCATTTACTATGGGCTTCTGGGGAAACAGCAATAGCATACGCGGTGACGGAATTGATTTTGGTAATCCATCCCGTTACTCAGAGATACGTTCCTATGTTGAATCTGAGATAGGAGAAATGTATCTTAATGATACTACACTTCAAGATAAGTTGCTTAGGTTGTTGAAAGATGAAGAAAACTATTGGACGGAACAACTAGATGATTCAGCGGATGCTGTAAGATGGCGCTGGTTGTTTGGTGTTTACGATCAAGGCGGTATGCCTCGGCAAGTTGAATTGGAGATAAAGCACGTTGGTAATGACACCTATATCAGGTGTGCATACCCTGGAGATATGGCTAGCGTTAGAAATCATCTAAAAAAATTCGGTTTCCGTTGGTCTCATAACCAAAAAACTTGGTTTTTGAAAAATAGATTAGTAACAGAAAAAGATATAAAAGAATATACAAAAAGACAATATTCTAAAAATGCCACTAAAGGGTTAAGGGCATATTGTGAAAAAATAGCCTATCTCCAATCAAAGGAAGGTATAGAAAATCAATTTGCGGAAGCTCAGTTAAAAAAAAGAGTAGAAGATGAGAAGCAAAAAAAACTTCAGGTAGGTATATCGACCGAAAGTGATTCCAAAATATCCTTAGATCTAGAGAGCGGACCATATTCGAAAGTTGAACAGTTAGAAAGGCTGATTAAGATGCGAAATAATGGAGAAATAAATGGAGCAGAATTCGAAAATTTAAAAAAGGAGCTGTTATCATAGATACGAGTTATGTCTAGTAATAGTGATGACGCAGTAACTGCTTTTTTTTGGCTTGGTATCTTCATAGTAGCTATATTATACTGGATTGTAACCATAATCATTGAGTATTTTGCTATATTTTTCTTTCTTTCAATTTTTATTGGAATAATTTGGTATTATTCAGCTAATGCTCCGGTGTGGGAAAAAGAAAAGAAAATGAAAGATTCCTTTATTAATAAAAATCAGAAAAATCATTCGAATTTTGTTAAATGGTACAAGGCCACTGAAACTAATATTAAAATATTAGAAATGTCATTTTTAAATAAATTTTGTGAGGATAGATTTAAGCATATCAATAAGAAACTATTATCTTTAAAGATATTTTTGAAACCTCCCGAATATTTTTTTGATAAAAGAAAATCAACTACGCATAATCCTTATGGTAAAGCTTATACTGAAATCGTTGATATTATTGAGTCAACTACCGAAATACCAATGGCTATAGAAGCTCTTAGAAAAAAATACAATAACCTAAAGAGTAAGGATATAGTTTCGCATCAATTAGAGGGCTTTAATGAATTGCTTTTGAGTCTATCAATAAATTTTAATGATAGAGATACTTTAATTTTTAAAGTTGATGATAGTTGCATGATTTCTTATTTTGAGCCAGGCAAAGAGAGCCCTAACCACACGTCTTCATTAGATAGTGCTGTGACGAATTAATTATTGGTTAGAGTTTGATTTTTTATGTCTAAAAACGTTCTAGTAGTTGGTGCAGGAGTTATTGGGCTCTCTACAGGAATAAGGTTATTGGAAGACGGATGGGATGTTTCTATTTGGTCTTCAAAGTTTTCACCAAATACTACATCAGATGTTGCAGCAGCCCTTTGGTATCCTTTCCTTTCAGCACCCGTAGAAAAAACAGATGCATGGGGATCTAGGACTTATGATATTTTGAAAGAGTTATCGCATAATCCAGATACAGGTATTGTGATGACTCAAACATATGAATATTTTAGAGAAAAACAACCAGATCCTTCTTGGAGAAATTCAGTGGATAATTTTCAAAGATTAAGCGACAATTTACCTTCAGATTATGTGGAATGTTTTTCCTTTATTAGTTCAGTAATTGAAATGCCAATGTATCTTGAGTGGTTGTCAAATAAATACGTTAGTCTTGGGGGTAATTTGGTGCACAAAACAATATCGGATTTTGTAGAACTTCCTGAAGATTTTGAAATAGTAATTAACTGCACGGGGCTCGATGCAGGTAAGCTTGTTGAAGATGAAGAAGTATATCCTATAAGGGGACAAATATTAAGAATTAAATCCAATATTGAAGAAATGCACTTAGATCAGCAAATACCTACTCTTGCCTACATTGTTCCAAGGAGTAACGATATGATTTTAGGCGGTGTAGCCCAGCAAAATAATTGGGATTTGGATATTTCTGAAGAAGATAGAGATTTTATCCTAGAAAAATGCTCCAAATTAATACCTGAATTAAAGGAAGCAGATATTATTGAAGAACTTGTTGGTTTAAGGCCTGGAAGATCATCTGTTAGATTGGAGAAAGAAATGGTTTCTGGTAAGCCTTTGATTCATAATTATGGGCATGGAGGTTCAGGTGTCACTCTTTCATGGGGTTGTGCTGAAGATGTTGTGGAGTTAGTTAATGACAGGTAAGAGAGGTACTCATGATTACGTTGAAGATTTACGCAATTCCGAAGTTTTGATTTACATTAATGGAGATTTTTTTCCGAGACAAGATGCAACAATATCTGTTTTTGATAGTGGATTCTTGTTGGGAGATGGTGTATGGGAAGGAATTAGATTTCATAATGGTAAATTTCTTTTTCTTGATGAGCATCTAGAGAGACTATTTTGGGGCGCATCAAAGATTGATATGGATGTAGGAAAAACAATTGATGAAATTAAATCAATACTGTACAAGACAGTTCAAAAAAATGAAATGGATACTGGTGTACATATCCGCCTCATAGTTTCAAGAGGTATTAAATCAACACCATATCAAGATCCTAGTTTCACAATAACTGGTCCAACCATTGTTGTAATTCCTGAGTACAAAAAACCCTCTTTAGAAACTCAAAAGAAAGGAATAAAATTAGTTTCAGTAGATATAATCAGAGGTAATCAAAATGTCCAGGATCACAGGATTAATAGCCTGAGCAAATTCAATTGTATTCAAGCCTGCATCGATGCCCATAGAAAAGGTGGCGACGAGGGATTGATGTTAGACCCTCACGGATATGTTTCAACTTGTAATTCTACACATTTTTTCATGGTAAAAGATAATTCAGTTTGGACTTCTACTGGGGATTATTGCCTTCATGGAATTACTAGACAGAATATTATAGATATTTGTAAAGATAAGTCAATTTCAATATACGAGAAAAATTTTACACTTTCAGAAGTTTATGAATGTGATGAGGCTTTTGTTACCGGAACTTTTGGGGGGGTTGTCCCTGTTTCAGAGGTAGACAACCATGAGTTGGCAGTTTTGCCTGACAATTCATTGGTTTCTAATTTACAAGCTTATTATTTTGAATTAGTTGACATTGAAAGTTCATTATGATTAGAATCGCTATGTGGTCTGGCCCTCGCAATATTTCTACAGCAATGATGAGAGCATGGGAGAGTCGAGCAGATACTTTCGTTATTGATGAACCGTTTTATGCTTACTATTTGAGTGAAACGAATTTAGACCATCCAGGCAAAGAAAAAGTAATTAGTGAGGGAGAGTTAGATGTTGGAAAAATATCTCATGGATTAACTAATGAAGAAAGTAGTGGTTGTTCAATTTATTATCAGAAGCACATAACACATCATCTATTGGATTCAATAGATCGAAGCTGGATGAAATCTGTTAAAAATTGTTTTTTGATTAGAGACCCTAAAGATATGATATTATCGTACAGTAAAGTACATTCTGATTTGAATATGCATCTTTTAGGAATTAAGGAGCAGAATGAGATATTTGACTATGTAATGGATTTAACTGGGGAAATACCACCTGTAATTGATGCTAGAGATGTACTAACAAATCCACGTGATTTGCTTAGAAAATTTTGCGATAAAATTGGCGTCATGTTTTCAGAGGAAATGCTGAGTTGGCCAAAAGGTACTAGAGAGACAGACGGAAATTGGGGGAAATACTGGTATAAAAACGTAGTTAATTCTACAGGTTTTAACAGTTATAAGCCTAAAACGGAGAAAATCCCTGCAAAATACGAGGAATTATATTCAGAATGCTGCTTACTTTATGGAAAATTATACAGTCTTAGAATTAAATGATTTCTGAGGGGTTAGTTTAATTAAATAGATACTTATCAAAAAGTTATGGAAAATGAGCAAAAATTGGACCCAGAACCTTGGTTTTATCATCTTCTTGGACTTATTTCACCTTTATTAGTAATATCCGGAAATCTCCTTGGTGTCTACGAGCCGATTTATGCAGCTATGGGAGTTATTTTCATTTGGGTAGTTGGTCCAATTCTAGATGTTCTTTTAGGTGAAACTAAAGTGCCTCGTCCTCCTCGAGATTCTGGAACACCTTTTGAAATATTATTGTGGGTTCATGGTATTTTGCAATTAGTTGTGATGGGAACTTTTTTTTGGTTCGCTTTTAACACAGGTCTCAATATTTGGCTAGTAGTAGGTGCTTTGTCAACAGGACTTAGTGCTGCAGCCTCTGCAATAGTTACAGCCCATGAACTGGGCCACACCAGGCCGGGAAGCCCAAGTTGGTGGCTTTCTAGAGTATTGTTATTTAGTGTAAATTATCTCCATTTTACAACTGAGCACAATTACAATCATCACAGGTGGGTTGCCACAGATAAAGACCCCGCAAGTGCCACCAAAGACGAAAGTTTATGGCACTTTTGGATTAGAACTATTCCTGCTCAGTTTAAGTCATCTGTAGAAGTACACAATAGTAAAGGAAAAACTGGATTTAATAATCCGTCTTACAGGGGCCTTTTTTTGCAGATTGTAATGATACTAGGTCTAGCTTTTGTACCGGGATACCTTGGTTATTTTGATGGAATTCCATTAACAGTAGGTTGGCTAATTTCTTCTTTAGTCTCAATACTTACACTTGAATACGTAAATTATATTCGACATTGGGGGTTGCGTCGAGGTAAAGGACGTTTCAAGGCAGAGCATGCTTGGAATACAGAGGCAAGGTGGTCAAGGTGGAGTCTTTTAGAATTAACGAGGCATTCAGATCATCATTTGGATGGAGGAGTACCATTCTGGAAATTACGCCCTCTCGTTGATACACCCACTCTTAAATGGGGATATTACGCGTCTTGGTGGCCCTGTGTGATAACGCCAATTTGGCGAAAAGTCATGACCAAAAGGCTACCTTCACAAGAAAGTAATTAATTATATCGGCCACTATTGAGTATTATGGGCAAAGCCATTAGCTTAACTAATGTTAACAAATATTTGAAGAAATTTAAGTCAAATCCTCAGACAAGGATTTCTATGAACGCAGCAACACGTACTAGTGTCCGTAAGCTAGCTATGAACTGGGAATCATTCAGAGAAATTGATCATACTTTTTCTGACAAAGTAACTGGAGAAATGAAAGCTACAAGTCAGATGCGCAGTGGAAGATGCTGGGGTTTTGCAGGGCTCAATTTGCTCAGAATATATCTAGGTAGAAAGTATAAATTGAAGAACTTCGAGTTTTCGCAGAATTATTTTATGTTTTATGATAAACTGGAAAAAGCTAACTATTTCTTTGAAAATATAATTGACACTGCCGATAAAGCTACAGATTCAAGATTAGTGATGCATCTTCTTGATAGTCCAATACAAGATGGTGGTCAGTGGGATATGTTTGTTAATTTATTGATGAAATATGGAACAGTTCCGAAGAAAGTTATGGCCGAAAGCTTTCATAGTAGTAATTCTGCACAGATGAATAAGTTAATCACAAGAAAGTTAAGGGAGTTTGCTAAAGATTTGAGGGCTGCGATTAGTTCGGGTAAATCTAAGTCAGATATTTCGAAGATGAAGGAAGAAATGCTTTCAACAATTTATCAGATGTTGTGCATTAGTTTGGGTACTCCTCCTGAAAAATTTGACTGGTCTATACGAGACAAAAAAAATAAGTTTCAGAGATTTACTGATTTAACTCCTCAGTCTTTTTTCAAAGAGCATGTAGATGTAAACCTGAATGATTTTGTTTGTCTGATTAATGATCCAAGGAAGTTTACAGAATACAACAAGACATATACTGTAGATTACCTAGGCAATGTATATGGCGGTAACATAATCAGATATTTGAATTTGGAAAATGAAGAGTTAAAGAAGTATACAATTAAGTCCATTAAAGCTGATGATCCCGTTTGGTTTGGTTGTGATGTAGGTAAATTTTTTACACGGGAATTTGGAGTTATGGACACAAGTCTTTTTGAGTTTGATAAATTTTTTGGTACCTCATTCGGAATGAATAAGGCTGAGAGATTAGATTATGGGGATAGCGTAATGACGCATGCGATGCTCTTTACTGGTGTAGACCTTAAAGATAAAAAACCTGTAAAGTGGAGAGTTGAAAATAGCTGGGGAGCAGATCATGGTGAAAAAGGATTTGATATTATGACAGATCCCTGGTTTGACCAATTCATGTATGAAGTAGTTGTTCACAAAAAGCATCTTACAAAAAAATTAATTGATTTGTATAATAAAGATCCAATAAGTCTTCCTCCTTGGGATCCTATGGGTTCATTAGCAGTGTGAAAATAGTTTAAAATATCAGTGATTAAAGCAAATTGATATCGATATCTTTATAGACTCACACCTATCAAAAGCTTCACTATGAGCTATGTCAAAGAAGCATTTGATAGAGTGAAGCTTAGAGACCCAGACCAACCCGAATTTCACCAGGCAGTATGGGAAGTTTTGGAAACATTAGAACCTGTCTTTGAAAAACATCCTGAATATGTAGAAGCAAAGATATTGGATAGACTTGTTGAGCCAGAGCGTACAATCAGTTTTAGAGTTCCATGGGTTGATGATAACGGCAACGTGCAAGTGAATAGGGGGATGAGGGTTGAATTTAACAGTGCTATAGGGCCCTACAAAGGTGGATTAAGGTTTCACCCAAGCGTAAATGTAAGTATCATCAAGTTCTTAGGATTTGAACAGATACTAAAGAATGCTTTGACTACAAGACCTATTGGTGGAGGTAAGGGAGGAAGTGACTTCGATCCTAAAGGTAAATCTGACTTAGAAATAATGCGTTTTTGCCAGTCTTTTATGAACGAACTTTATAGACACATAGGTGCAAGTATTGATGTTCCAGCAGGAGATATAGGGGTTGGCGGAAGAGAAATTGGTTACATGTTTGGACAATACAAAAAGTTGACAGGTAAATGGGAAGGCGTTTTAACAGGAAAAGGATATGGGTGGGGTGGCTCACTAATTAGACCCGAGGCAACAGGTTTTGGTCAGGTCTATTTTCTTAGAGAAATGCTTGCATCTAAGGGCGAAAAAATTGAGGGTAAGGCATGTGCAATTTCAGGTAGTGGTAATGTAGCCCAGTACTGTGCAATGAAAATCCTTGAGTATGGTGGCAAAGTTATTACGATGTCGGACTCTGGAGGTTACATTTTTGATAAAGATGGAATTGATGAGAGTAAGCTGGCCTGGATTCAAGATCTGAAAAATAATAAACGCGGCCGCATTAAGGAGTATATTTCTGAGTACAAAGAAGCAGTTTATCATGCCGGGGAAAGGCCATGGGGCGAAGTGTGTGATATTGCATTACCTAGCGCAACACAAAATGAGATTGAGGAAAAGGGAGCTAAAAATTTAGTTAAGAATGGTTGTATTGCTATTAGTGAAGGTGCGAATATGCCAACATCTCCCGAAGCTTACACGATTCTAAATGAGGCAGGAGTTCTTTTTGGTCCCGCTAAAGCAGCTAATGCTGGCGGGGTTGCAGTTTCAGCTTTAGAAATGTCTCAAAATGCATCTTTCGATGAATGGACTAGTGAAAAAGTAGATTCAAAACTGGATCAGATCATGACAGGCATTCACAAGCAATGTTCAGATGCTGCAGAAGAATATAATCAAAAGGGAGATCTCGTTGTTGGTGCTAACATCGCAGGTTTCATTAAAGTCGCTGACGCAATGATGAGTCAGGGCATAGTGTGAAGCAGAAAGCTACACTAGCTCTTTTTGTTGTCACAATAATCTGGGGTTGTACCTTTATCTGGCTTAAGCAAGCTTTAGATACTGCTGAAAATTATAGTTCAGGCAATCAAACAAATGTAGTGGCTACATTATTTGTGGCATTGAGATTTGGTTTTGCAATAGGTTTCTTTTTTATTTTTGTTCCTTCCATAAAATCGGAGATTCGAGGCTACCGTGTATGGAATGATGGCGCAGTACTCTCACTGTTCATGTTAGGTGGTTTCGTATTCCAGATGATTGGTTTGGACGGTATTTCTCCTGCAGTTTCTGCTTTTCTTACGAGTCTTTATGTTCTTTTTACAGCATTAATCCTTGCATGGATTGGAGGAAAATTACAAAATCGAAGTTTGGTTGTTGGAGTTATATTGGCAACATTTGGAGCCGGTTTCATTCAAGGACCTCCTCAATTACACTACGATATTTCTGAATGGTTAACAATATTGTGCGCTTTGATGTTTGCTGGTCACATAATATTTACAGATATTTCGACAAAAAGAGTCTCTCCAGTAGGTTTAACCTTTACTTCAATTACGATATCTACGCTTTTGTGCTTTTTGTTATTTGATTTATTTCTTTATTTTGATATAGGTAAAGTTGATTTTGTTGGACTTTTGAAGGATTTTGATTTCATGTTTCCTTTATTATTGTCTTCAATATTTGGAACTTTTGGAGCTCTTGTCTTAGTTAATATTTATCAGAAACACATGAGCCCTGTGAGGGCTGCGATATTATATGCATTAGAGCCAGTCTGGGCTACTGTATTTTCTATCGCGCTGGGTATGACTGATTTTACCTTCTGGTTGCTATTAGGAGGTAGTGCTTTACTTGTTGGTAATCTTATTTCTGAATTAGGTAATCAGAGTGTTTCAGAGTAGCGTTTTGAGACTTCAGCCCAATTAACTACGTTAAAGAATGCCGTCATGTAATCAGCTCTTAAATTTTGATAGTTTAGATAATAGGCATGTTCCCAAACGTCGCAACCGAGAATTGGAGTCATTCCGCATCCGCCATATTCATTACCCATTAGTGGATTGTCTTGATTTGCAGTAGAACATATACTTAATTTCCCATTATCCGAACATAGCCAAGCCCACCCGGAACCAAATCTTGTCATTCCTGCTTTTTGAAATTCTGCTTTAAAGTCATCTAGAGATCCAAAAGCTTCTAAGAGTGCTGTGTTAAGTTCACTACTCATTTCGCCATTTACAGGACCCATAACTTCCCAGAATAATGAGTGATTGAAATGACCTCCGCCGTGATTTCTAACGGCTCCTCTTTGGGCTTCGGGCACTGAGTCTAAATCTGTAATCAATTCTTTAACTGTTTTTCCTTCTATCCCTGCAGCTTCAACAGCTCCATTTAGCATGTTTACATATGCAGCATGATGTTTGTCGTGATGAATCCTCATAGTTTCTTCGTCTATGTATGGTTCAAGCGCGCTATAGTCGTACGGTAAATCTGGTACTTCGAATGACATATCCAAGCCAGTAAGTAGGTGTTAATAATGATTCTATAGTTATTCTATATCTTCCTTCATTATCAATCTTGTTGGATATGCTAATTTAACATCTTGTTCTTCAAATTGTTTTAGGATTTCTTTAACATAGTATGATTTAGTCGATCTCATTAAAGGAGCATTAGGAACATAATATCTAATTTCCATTATAACTTCCTGATCGCCAAAATCTCTTAAAACAATTTGTGGAGGTTTAGGTTTTTCTTGACAAATATTTTCATTATTTTTCGCAATGGCCGTAACAATTTCTTCACCTTTTGTTACATTTTCCCAAGTTGGTACTAATCCTAATCGAATTCTTACACGTAAGTTTCTGTCATCCTTATGATTAAAATTAGCGATCGTATCTTTCGTTAGGTTCTTATTTGGTATTGTAAGTAAAACGCCATCTGTAGATCTCACTCTTGTAGTCCGTAATCCTACTTCTGTTACGTCTCCCCAGCTTGAATATAAGCTACCAATCTTTTTTGGCAACAGTATTCTATCACCTTCACGGAAGGGTCTGTCAACCATTAGGAAAATACCTGCAATAATATTCTCAATTGTGTCTTGAGCTGCAAAGGCCATTGCCAAACCAACAATACCGAGAGCAGCTACAATTCCGGTAACATTAATTCCTAGTTCACTTGCCGCAGTCAAGAATATGACTGCCCAAAGACCTACGCTGGTAACTCTAAATAGGAAATTTTCTATTCCCTTATCTATGTAATCATATTTATTGAATAATTGTTTTAGATATCTTAGTATGAGCCTTACAAGTGGTATTCCAATTAATATAGTAAGTAATGCTGAAACAGGTCCCATTCCAGCAATATCAGTTGCGCATGCATAATTGAGGTCATCTAAGCCAATATTTGGTAAATCATCGACACAGCTTTCAATTGCTTCCATAATTTATTCTATTTGATGCCGTATAAAACGACTTCTGTTTGAGATTGCCTTTAAATTATACGGGTTGTTAGAGGTATCAACTTATGGACATTTCAAAATTTCGGAAGGATTTTCCATTACTCAATTCAGAAGATAATCCTACTTATCTTGATAGTGCATGTATGACTCTCAGGCCTCAGGCAGTAATAGATGCAATTACGGATTATTATACTAATTATCCTGCTTGTGGAGGCCGTTCAGTTCACAAATTAAGTTGGCAGGTGACTGAAAATTTTGAGATGGCCAGAGACCAGATTCGTAGATTTTTGGGTGCTGAAAAACCAACTGAAATTGTTTTTACAAAAAATGCAACAGAAGGCATGAACATAGTTGCTAATGGTTTAAATCTTAAGAAGGGAGATAAAGTTTTAACTTCAGATAAGGAACATAATGCTAACGTTGTACCTTGGCACCATTTGGCAAAATACAAGGGAATTAAGTATGATGTGTTGCCAGCTAAAGATAATTATTTTTTCGATATAGAAGCACTAAAAGAAACTATCACTTCAGATACCAAAGTTTTCAGTTTTGTGCATAGCTCAAATTTAGATGGATATACTAATCCCGCTAAGGAGATAATAGAGATTTGCCACGACAAGGGCGTTAGAGTGATGATGGATGCAGCCCAGTCTGCACCACATAAGGAAGTAAATGTAGTAGACTTAGATGTTGATTTTGCGGCCGTTAGTGCTCACAAATTTTGCGGACCTAGTGGTATGGGTGCATTGTATGGCAAGTATGAAGAATTAGAAAAGTTGATTCCTACATATGTTGGTGGATCTACAGTGGTAAATTCTACATATGAAGACTACAAACTACTACCTCCTCCTTCTTGTTTTGAGCCAGGATTGCAAGATTATGCAGGAGCTATAGGAGCTGGTGTGGCCGCAGATTATGTAATGAAAGTTGGTCGTGATAATATTAGAGACCATGAAAATAGATTAAACACACTAATGTCCAATAAGTTAAAGGATATAGATTCAATTTCCATTTTAGGACCAGAGGATGTTTCTCAGAGAGGTGGGATATTTTCATTTAATATTGAGGGGTGGGATCCAACTGAAATAGCTATGCATCTTGATGAGGAGTATAATATTGCTATACGAAGCGGTATGCACTGTGTACACTCATGGTTTAACTCAAGGCATATCGAGGGAACTGCAAGAGCTAGCGTTTATTTGTATAATAATGAAGCAGACGTTAAGAAATTCACAGAAGCAATTGAAGATACAATTGGCAGTTAGTTAATGATAGACTATCCCTTAGCAGATTCAGAGTCTGAATTGAACGTTGGAAAAGTAAGATATTCTCTCAGTAAATTTCCAAATTATCGTTATGTTCCAGGTATTCATCCTCATCCAATAAATAGCCCAGAAGGTCATAGTTTTGGTTTAGAAGAACCTGAAACAGACTCATGGGATTCTGACGATTGGTCAGAGAATGGAGATTACTTATTTGGTGTAGATCTTTACAATTATCATTACTATTGGGAAGCTCACGAAGCTTGGGAAGGATTGTGGACCTCAGCAATAAGAAATAGTAGCGAGCATCGATTCTTACAGGGTCTCATTAAGTGCGGAGCTGCTCTTTTGAAAGTTAGAATGGCAAAATATGCAATTCAAGATTTGATAGGTGCAAGGACTTTGTCCAAATCAGGTATTGACCTATTAAATCGGGCAGGCGTTGAGCAATTTATGGGTCTAAATGTACCTCTTTTTATCGATGCTTATGAGGAATTTATTAATCCCATATATGAAGATAAAATTCCGGAAATTGATAGTAATACTCCTCGGATTGAGCTTATTTTTTAACCATTGGGCGGCTAGATCCACATTCAGGGCATAACTGACTATCATCTTCGTATTTGTATTTACAAGCAGGACATTCGTCTGCTAGTTTTTTCTTTCCTTTTATCAAAGATTTATTTTTTTCTGCAGTCACTAAAGTAATTTCACCTTTTTCATTTTTAGCAATTTCGTATCTTCCAGAGCCTCCCATTTTCATTAATACTTCTGGTGGGAAAGAAACTGTGCCCAGTTCATCAACAATTAACTCTCTTGTACCCTCTAAGTCGTCAACATCAAGATTTGCACCGTGTTCAGCTACAAATCTTCCGTCACGTAGTTCAAGACTACGGTCACAGAATGCAGCAACCTCATCACTGTGTGTTACAATTAAGAACGCAACACCTTTGTCTTTGTGAAGTTTTCCAAACAACTCCAAAACCTCTCTGCTAGTAATTGGATCAAGTGCTCCTGTAGGTTCATCGGCCAAAATTAACTTGGGATCTGTAACTAAAGCACGTGCAATAGCAACCCGCTGTTGCTCGCCTCCAGAAAGTGTTTCAGGCATACTGTTGATACGATCTTCTAAGCCAAGTTCAACTAATATTTCTTTGGCTTTACTCTTTGCTTCAGATGGTCTTACATCTTTGTGCCGCAAAGCTTGAGCAACATTGTCAATAGCACTTAAATCAGGAAGTAAATTACCTTCTTGAAAGATAAATGAGACAGTTTCTTGACGCATTTTAACTAGTTCAATACCCGTTCTTCTTGTTGTTGAGATTCCATTTAGAATGACTCCGCCCGCAGAAGGCTTCATCAGAACTCCTAGACATTTTAGTAAAGTAGATTTTCCTGATCCAGAAGGTCCCACAATTGCGACTGCTTCTCCTTTTTTGACAGATACATTCAATCCCCTTAATGCTACAACATTACCGTCTTCTGCAGTAGATGAATAAACATGATACAATGCTACAGCCTGAAGAATTGCATTCTTATCTATTTTATCGTCAATCATTTCCTCTGAGAATTTTAGAGCCTCGACTTCTTCATTGGAATCATTCTCCTCTTTTCCCTGGCCAGTGGTATGTTCGAATAGTTCTTCGGCCATTTTATTCTCCCTTAAGCACTACGGCTAAATCAGCTCGTAGGGCTCTCCGAGTTGTCAATACCAAAGCTATGACAACTACAGTCATAACTCCTAACGTAACTTGCGTGATGACCCACCAAGGCCATTGCAGTATTCTGCTGATTACAGCTTCTTCTCCAGTTCCAGAGAAAAGCTGGAACAAGAAACCAAATATGTTGAAAAATCCATTGAAAGCAAGTGATAATCCCATACCTAAGACGATTCCTAAAATCATCGAAAAGAAAACGATTGATAATATTTCAAAAAGTACTAACCTAATTATTTGATTTGGACTTGCTCCAATTGCTTGTAAAATAGCTAATTCTTTCTTCTTTTGATTGAGGACGAGTGATAGGAAAACAAATGCTGATGCAATTGCGGCAGCACTTGCCACGATATATTGCAGTGTAAATAGTCCCTGCGTACCGAATATGATTCCTCCGTTCCTCTCAACATTTTCATGCGAAGTTTCCCAATCATCAGCCCCTTCAAATCTAGAATCTGCAGCTATCAGCAAAGCTAACACTTGCATCTCATCGTTATTTAATCCGTCTATGTCCACAATCCATGTTGTTGCTCGCAGATTATTAACTTCTTGATTGCCGACTAAATTTCGATATGCTTGTTCGTTAATTATCAAATAGTTATTCATTTCATTGGTTGCTACGCCAGGTATGAACTCGTGTATTCCAATATATCTTATCGAAGTTTGGTAAGGAGTTATTTGTATATCAAAAGAGGCTGGAAAGAAAACGGGAGCTAGAAGAGGGGTAGGTTCCTCACTAAATCCAGATATACAATTATTAGTTTCATTTTGTGTAGTACCATCAGGACATATAGCGCCGTTAAGATTTAAATCTTCTAAATTTATGACACCATATTCGAAAGCTCCTCTCAAAACTGCATTTGTTAGATCAATATCTTCTATATTCTGAGGAGGTATGCCTATCACTACGTTTGTTAAGTTAGCTCCACTAAGGTTCGCCCCTCTTAGGTCCACATTGAAGAATAATGATTCACTTAGGTCCGCATTTGCAAGATTTGCACCTGATAAGTTAGTGTTTGAAAAGTCAGTTCTTGTGAAATTACGATTTGTTAAATCTTGTCCCGATAAATCTAAATTTGACCAATTTCTTTCCATAAACTCTATGTACTTTTCTAATGCTTCATTTGGATCAATAGTAGAATTCGGATCTATATTTCTCAAAATAATTTCAGTTTTTTCCCAAGTGAAATTCATTATTTCAGATTCTTTATCGTCCTCACTGTATAATTTATCTGCAGAGTCTCCGAATCTGCCTGAGCCTTCTAAGTCAAGGGAAAATGCCATGTCAGGTCCAGCTGAGAACCCTCCAGCTTCATACGCAGCTATAGCTTCTGAGATATCTTTTCCAGGTATAGCTTGAGGGAACCATCTCAGTACATTTTCACTACCGTTCATCAAAACATAGGCATTAGCGTCAGTACCATCTTCAGATTCCAAAGAAATCATAGGTACTGTCAAAGCCTTAGCTGTTATATCTTTAGAGCTTAGATTGATAACTGCTTGCTCGACTTCGTCTGAAGTCATAGGCTCCGTGGAGTAAATTTTGATATCACTTCCAATCTGTAAATCTGCAGTACGTTCATCAACAAGAGATCCAGTATATCCTTGTACTGCTGCGAGAGTGACAATTGATAATGTCAAAAGCATGATAAGGGACAGCCTTGTTGTAGATTCGCTAGAACCAGTATTCTGCAGGCCTCGCTTTACATCTGAAAGTAGTGGTGTTTTCTTGAAGAAGAAAAGCATTATTTTTGGACCGTAAGCCCCAAGTCTAGAAAGTAGTAATGCCCCTCCTATCCAAAGCATAAAAGGTCCGAAAATGTTGATTAAACCACCTAAGAACCAGTTGCTAATTATTCCACTTCCTCCTGTAGTTAATTCTTGATAAGTATCTATTGCTCCTAAAGTACCTATGAAAAGCATGATAACATGAAGCCATGTCCTTGGTTTTCCGGATTGAGCTGTTTTCTTTACTCCCTCATCAATTTCCATTTCCAAGAACTTTTGAGTTCTAGACCTTCCAAATAATAGAGCTAAACCAAGTGTAGCCAATATAGTAAAAAATGTTGCGCCAAAGCTCAGGACTGGATTTATGTCTATGTCTAAGCTTTCAAATTGCATAAATCCAACACTTGAAAGTATTACAGGAACTGCAAAAAAGGCTAAAATGTATCCTGCAATCCAAGCTACAGAAGAGATAACAAATAGTTCAAACAAAACCATACCTTTCAATTTGTCTGCAGTTGCTCCAATTGATCTATGAATGCTTATTTCTCTTCGCCTCTGTTCTAGTGAAAGTTCTAGACCATAGATAAGCAAGTATATAGATAGAATTACTACTGGAATCATTAGAATATAATCAAAGACTTGTACGAATCCTAGTACAAATTCAAGCCAAAGTATTGTTCCACTAATAATGTCTACGTAGAATATTTTCACATTACCGTCGTCGTAGGTTTGTTTTTGCATATCATTTGATATTGCATCCAACCAGTTTTCGGAGGCAGATATAGATGACGTTGGAAGTAAACTTCTATCTACTGTAATACCCAAGTAAACATGATCTTTATCAATTAGGGTGATTTGTTGTTCTTCATTCAACAGAGTCCATGTGCTGTAAATTGGATTTGCTGCTAGTACGGGATTTCCTTGAGGCCATGGTTCATAAATTCCTAGTATTGTAACATTATCTAGTTTCATTTTAACTTGGCAATACATAAGCCTGTACTCTTCACCTTCTATAATTTCACCCGGACAATCTTCATCTTCCATTGCTCCAGGGAGGCTTCTTTCGTAGGTATACGTGAAGGTCAGGGAATCCAAGTTATCACCAACTTCAGCACCAGCGGCAGAGGCAATATCTAAAGGAATGTAAATTCCTCGTTGGTTATTAACTTCCTCATGAGTTTTCCATTCACCCATTTCGTAGATTATATTTTCTGATAAACGCTCTGCAAGTACTCCATCAAAGGCTTCAGGCCCTAGGAAAGAAATAGCTCTAACATTAACAACAGGAGGACCGGTAGTGTATTCGTAATCCCATAAATCCTCGGTATTCCATTTTCTATCTACATTGGAAGATTCAATATTTTCCATGAACAATGGGGAAGCATAAAATGCAGCATCATTACCCCAACTAATTTCGCTGTGAAGTCCACTTTTACCCAATACTAACGTACAATCATTAAATTCTTCTCTCAGGACGACTTCATCACACATCTGCTGTAATACTGCAGTATCATTAGTCCAGCCGGTGGCTCCTTGCTCAGGAGCTGATTTAAATTCAATTTTTGAATCAAAAACCGTTTGCTCAATTGATTCTTCAAGGAAGGCTTGTGAAAGCCCTACTCCATAAATTAGAACAAGCGTAATAACTAAACTTGCTAGAAAAACCCCTGCAAATACTGCTAGGCCTCTTTCTTTATCTCTCCAAGATGTAAGTGCTGCAATTCTCAAATTATCTGGTAAATCTAATAGTCTTTTCTTCCATACATAAGGAGAGAATAACCATGAAGTCCAAGAGGATTCTAAGGAACTCATTCTTTGTCCTCCTCGTCGTCAATACCCCATGCAGATTTGATATCACTGGCAGCCACAACACCGTCTTTCAATAACAGCATTCTATCTGCTTGACTTGCAAGGTTAGGATCATGTGTGACCATCAAAACAGAGATAGGATTCGTTCCTTTTCTTAATAACTTAAATAATTTCATAATGTCATTTCCACTTTCAGCATCTAGATTTCCAGTTGGTTCGTCAGCCAGTAATAGTGGCCTTGATCCGGCAATTGCACGAGCAACAGCAACTCTTTGCCTTTGTCCACCAGATAATTGTTCAGCACCAAATTCTATCCTATCCCCTAATCCCACAGTTGTTAGGGCAGCTTTGGCTTTCTCTTCAGCAAGTGACTGTTCTATTCCTGAAATTTCAAGAGCCATTGCAACATTATCTAGGGCAGTTAGATGTTCTACTAAATGAAAATCTTGGAATATCCAGCCTACTCCATTCCTTCTTACGTTGACTACCTTGTTTGGTGTCTTAGTTCCATAAATAAATTTTTGTGAATTTCCAATTTTGCCATCCCCATCAATATCTTTGTTTACTTTTTCTTCTAGTTTATTTTTTACACTAGATAATTTTATGTTAGTGTCTACAGAGCTTGTATTATCCAATTCAATTTGGCCAGAATCTGCCGGCAATAGACCTCCAATTATGTTCAATAAAGTAGACTTACCGCAGCCGGAAGGCCCCATTAATGCGACTAGTTCGCCTTTTTTTATCTCAAGATTCACTCCCTTGAGAACCTCGATTCTTGTGTTAAAAGCCTTTGAACCAAATCCTTTGTTCAAATCTTTAACTTCTAGCATTGCCATATTCAACGTCCCATTTTAGTCTATATAAGTATAGTAACAGAGTGCCTAACGTTACCTATTTTTAATCTTTTCAGTATATTTTTTGATTGCTTGATTCATTGAAACTTCTCCTATTAGTATTTCATAAGCTAATTCTTTGTCAATCGTCACTAAACCTTTTGAAATTCTCCTAGATTCTTGTTGAATCCATGCTATTTCTCCTTTCTTAGGACGATAATTTTGCTTGATACTTAGTTCTCCTTTTCTAAGTGCAATTCTTGTGGCTGCCTTCGTATGACTTCCACTGCCACTGTTTTCTTCGTCAACTAACTGAACAATGCTGGAATATTTTTTTAGTGCTTTTAGTATTCTTGTTCTTTCAGGTGGAGATCCAGTTCCTATTTTAACAGCCTTTATTCCTATTTCTAAATTAATCGAATCGATTATGATACTCATATTTTTTTCATCTTTGTACGTATCCACAAACAAAATTCGATTTGCTCCTATTACGGATAATCCAGTAATACCTCCAGGATCTATTCCAATTACCAAATCAGAGCATCCGAATATTGCGCATCTTATTTTTAGTTCTAATATGTCTAAATTGTCAGGTTGTATTTGCGGTATCTCACATTCTTTGATTCTTTTTTTGGAAATTAAAACTTGAATGCTATTGTCAGTAATTGGTAGAGTTTTAATGTGTTTTAGTTTAATATTTTTATCTTTAATTTTATCTGTCATTTTATTTAACAGGGCAAAGTCATTGATGTAGAGTCCAACAATCAAGGTTTAATCCATTCTATACTTAACCACTGTTTTTCGTATGATAGCACAATAGTCTTGTTAACTCCATGACCAACACGCACCATTCTGGCAATATCTAGCCAATTTATTCCTTCTTCAACTACATGTATTAGCCATGGAGCATGTTTTGATTCATAATTGTAAACTCTGTAGTGAGTCCCAAATTTTAGACCTGAATTAATCTGGTATCCTTTTTCAAGTAATTCAGTGACTTCTTTATCATCAATCGTACTATTTTGGCCTTCTTTCATTTTAGTGTTTGGCCATTCAATATTTTTTATTACATAATAAACAACATCTTTATCCGAATCAATAATTCCAATTTGTACTCTTCTATCTAATCCTTTCTTTAATTCTTGAAAAATATTGGTGAAATCTATTTGGTTATCAAATTTCTTTGGTAACACTATGGCAGAGGCTTGGCCCTTAGTTTCAGTTTTTCTGTCATAAACTCTTAAACCGGATTTATCTACTTTTACGATTAACCCACGTTCTTTAAGATCCTTGTAAACGGTATAATTATCGGTTAAAAATTTTTCTCTTTCCCTATCAGATAACTCTATGTCTTTTCTGTAATTACAATATAGTGCTTCTTCAGGTCTTAATAGTAGATTTCCTTTTTCTTGCGGAGTTCCGGTTTTCCCTTTGTTGTATATTTGTGCAGCGACCCGCTCATTAGTAATTAAAATTCCTTCATCACTAGGTTCGTAAGTCAGACCTTCACCTCATTGATAATCTTTACTTTACCTGCATCTCTTAGCATTTTGGCGTTGTATATAGGTATAATTTCTTTTTTACTATTTTTTAAGGTGTAATTTTTTGCATCCATACCTGTAAATGTAGGTAAATCTTCAAGGACTTCTACTTCTATATATTCTTCAGGGATTTCTTTTTGCTCTACAATTTCTTGTTTAATTGTAGTCTCTTCTTTTACTATTGGTTCTTCAGTCTTTTGCTTAACTTCTTTTTCTATTGTCTCTTCTTTAGGTGTATCAGCAAAAGATTTAGCTATTTTACCTAAAAGTGTTCTCTTTCTATGCGTTTCTATAACTTCGCAAAGTGAGGTCAAATATTCGTTTTCTTGGTCATGAACATTTTCAGTATTTGGATTTTGTCCGTTAATTTTTTCTCTCGCTAAATCCGTTAATTTTCTCTCCCTGTGTTTATGAAGTTCTAGCTTCATGTCAGAAAATTTCCTTATATCATTATTTGCCTTGGTAATCTTTTGGTTGTCATCTTTCGATTTTTCTATAAATTCTCTTATGCTTGATTCTAACTTATCCATTCTTGAGTAAAAATTACTTGGTAAGCTTGTCAAGCGTCCTTCTCTTCTTTCTTTGAAAGTTTGCACTCTTAAATCTCTCAAAGTCATTAAATCATCTGACATTGTTTTAGCATTGAAAAGGCTGTTAAGAACGTTTGCCATAATCAAAAGCTTTTAACCAATAGTCTTAACTGTGCTTTTAATGAAAAAGTGCCCAGTTTGCGCAGTAGATGTTGAAGATGATGCACCCTATTGTAATATTTGTGGTGTTAATTTGGCAGGTGCTAAAGATGTAGGTCCTTCTGAAGTTGAGACTCCCGTTAGTAAATCTAAAGGGGCAGCTAAGTCTACAAAATCGGCCCCAGCGCTCGTAAAATCTAGGCCAAGTTTCTATCTTCCAGCTCTACAATTTTTAATTGCCGTTGCTCTTTTAGGTTTAGTTTTGTATTATACTACAGGAGATGTCCCTCATATTAACGCTGAGTCTAGTTCTGGCAGTTTAATGAACGGGACTGTTGAGGTTTTAGATGACAACAATACTTTTTCAGATAAACCTCACATTTGTGCAGGCTGGTCTAATCCTTATGTGAGAAATAATCCCGATGGGTGTCCTTTAGTTTTAGACAATAATGGCAATAATTTCGACACGACAGGGTTTAACGTTGATGATCATCAATATCAATCTGTCATGGCCCTTATGGGTCTCCTAGCAATTTGTATTTTTGTTCAGTCTCGCAGGATAAATGATAGCAATATCATGGCACCTTTAATTTTGTGTATATTGGTTATGGCTCTTGTTTATTTGTATGTTGGAGGAGGATATTCCTCCATCAATGAAGATAAATTAAAAGAGGTTAATGCGGATTACCCACAAAGTGCACTAGATAGTCTTTATTCAAGTATAGGAGCTACATCTGCTTTGATAATTATCATCGTGTCCTACATTGTATTTTTGTATGCAGTTACAGGTAAAGACATTAGTGAAGCGCCATTAAGCACAATCTATGCTTTCATAGGAGCAGGTTCTCTTGTTTTTGCAGCCCTACACCATAATTGGGTTCGTGGGCCATGGGAGTCTTGTAGCAAGGCAGTTGCAGATAACGATATAGACTTCAAGGCGGCCTGTGGAGACGTAGGTGGAGATTCAGTAACAGTATATGTCAATCTTCAAGCAGGTGAAATGCTTGTAATGATGTTTGGAATTCTTTTCTTATTTATCGGAATTGCAGGATATATTCTTCAGACTGTAAGATTAAAAGATATGGAAGAAGCTAAATATTTCTTTTTTATCTTATTTGGTTTAGGCTTCCAGTATGCAGTTTTGTTGTGGAATTTATTGCGCAATGGAGCTAACTTTTACTTTGAGCAAGGCGACTGGATTTTAACTGTCTTGTTTATGGTAATAACCTTCCTTGGTGTATATTTATTTTATAGGAAGAGAAAATCTGAAGAAAGCATGGAAGGTTTTGCTTACTTTGGTTTATTTGTTGCAGGTATAGGTACTTTATTTGCAACGATGATAGCTCCGGCACTATTATCAGGTTCAGACGTATCTTCTCCAGAATCTAATCAGGAATGGGCCATGTTCATTATTCCACTTCTTGTTTCAGGTGGTGCAATATGGTATGGTTGGAAATTTGGAGCCGAAAAGTTCAGAGATAGAATGATGGAGATGCAACTATCAAATCCACCTAAAGCAGATCCGTTTGATTCTTCATTTGAACCTGAGGAAGAGTCAAAGGTAGACGAACCTTCCGTATCAGAAAAGCCGAAAGATATTACGTTAGAAGATGCCATGGATAGACTTCTTTCAGAATTCCCAGAAGCTACAATTGACATTAAGCCAACTGAAGACGAAAACTATGGTGCAGATCTTTCTCATTTGGATGAATTAGAAAAAGATTTGAAGGAGGACTTGGCAGAGGCTCCTAAAATACGCAAAGCAATGAAAGTTGATTATGAAGTTGATTATGAAGAGCTATCAAAATACTACTCAACAACTGAAGATACTATCAACCAAACAGTAACTCATTTGAAATCAGGTAGAAATATCATGCTGTATGGAGATCCAGGTACTGGTAAGACTGCGTTGGCTAATTTACTTTTAAGTCAAATTTGTGGTGTCAAAGAAGGGAGAGATGGCAGTCCTATACCAAATTATACGATTGTAACTGCAAATGCGGAATGGTCTAATTTTGAGGTTATCGGCGGTATTTCTCCAGACGATTCAGGAGGCTACTTTTTCAAAGATGGATATGTTGCAGATGCTGCTAAGCAATGTGAAAAGACAATGCAGGAAGTGGGTAAGCCTCATTATCTTGTTATTGATGAATTTAATCGTGCCAATATTGATGAAGCGTTTGGTAAGTTATTTACAGTTTTTGAATATAGAGATAAACAAGCATTGTTGACTGCAAAGGAAACGGGCGGAGCTCCTTTCATGATGCCTCCTGAATTTAGAATAATAGGGACTATGAATACTCAAGATAAGAATACACTTTTCAATGTAGGACATGCATTAATGAGGCGTTTCGCTTTTGTTGAGATTGGCCTTCCAAATAGAGATGATGAATACAAGCGTATGCCTATTTTTGTATTTAACAAATTGAACAAATTGGGCATAGCTCCAGACCGGCCTGATGAGGATGAGGATTGGTATGCAAAGGAAATGTTTGACTTTTATGATGATGATGGAACTATGTTTAAGGCATTCAATAAGTTTATGAATTTCTTGGAGGAAGAAGAGCTTCCACAGTCAAGGGACGATGAGATCCCAAGAGGGGTTAGGACTTACAGAAAAATCGGTCCTGCAGTTATCATTGATTCAATGTTGACTGTCTTCAATTCAAGGGGACAATATGACTTGGATAGAGCTTTAGAAGATGTCATAAAATCAAACATTATGCCTGCTTTAGAAGGTCTTGAAAGAAATGAACTAAAATGTTTGATGCTTAAAGCACAAGAAGTTCTTGGTCCAAATCATGGGATTACAAGCACTTTAGAGAAGATGGTAGATTCACCAGGTTTAAGCGTATTCGGTTGATATGAGTTTACCAGATGCAACTATAGAGCTCAAATTACCACAGGGCCATTCTGAAAATTTGACTGAAGGTGAGGCAGTCATGATTAATGTTAATGCCTTCAAAGCTTTAGAGGAGATTCATGTCAGAGTTGGTAGTGCTAAAGTTGACTCACTACCACCCATAAGGTCAAACACGACTCATTCAATGCAGTTTGTAGTTCCAGATTATATTGGTGCAAATACTATAAGTTTGCATAATAAAAATGGTAGTTCTATCTCAAACAAATTAGAGGTAGTAATTGCTCCAAAGATGTTAGACTACGAACAATTTAAGCAATTAAGGGATGAGCACATTCCAGATTTAGTCAAAAATTCAGGTGCTGATGATCCTCCTGAGGATATGTATCCGGGAGGTACTTCGTCAATTGAAGAGGAAAAGATATTACTAAACATAGAGCAATTACTCGAGTTTTCGGGAAAACTTTTGAAGATAACTAATGATATCCGTAAAGGAGCTTATACCTATAAAGTTGAAGTTGAAAGAAAGACTATGAAATCTCAAATTCGAGGGGCAGTTAGATGGCAAAAAACAGCTTTGGCCAGAGCACAGAAAGGTACAGAGTATGCAACAGCTCACGTCACAGATATCAGAAAAAGAAAATGGAGTACTCCTACAAACGTTCTTTTGGTAAAATTCCACATGGAAGTTTTCATTGAAGCGATTTTCTTCAGAGACGAGATGGACCGAAGGGAAAGAGAAAAGAAGGCTTGGTCTGCTATTTACGGAAGAGAGTATAAACCGCCAGATGATTCAGTTAAAGAACAGTTAGATAAATTGGATCTAGCGTGTAAGTTCCATAAGCAAGTATTGGGAGATGGTAAGTTAGCTGAGCTTATACCTATTGCGAAATCTACAAGAAAAAGTCAACGTTTTATCAATCGAGAAGCTATTATTGAAGCAAAAACATGGAGCCGTAATCGTGCTTACAGAGAATTACCACCTCTTTGGAAAGAATTTCTTGAAGATTACCAATCTTATTATGAGGAAACAGTTCTGGTTCAAACTCAGAAAATGACTGATATCTATGCACTTTGGATTCTTTGTGAAATGGCCTCAGGACTGAAGCTAAGTGCTCACGCGAAGTCTCTCAGGGAATTTAGATCTAAAAACAAGGATGTTGTCCTAAAATATGATGCACCCGAGCAAGTTCGACAGGGTTGGAGTGATTCAATCATGGGGTCTTTATTTGGTGATTCAGATGCTTCAGCCAATCCAGTTCAAGGTTCTGGTAGGCCTGAAATATTCATGAACTACAAAAAGGTCAATTTTTATTTTGAAGCTAAATATAATTTAACACAAACGCCCCGGCAGGAAGATGTTTACAAAGTATTAGCATATATGAATAATTATGATGTGCCATGTGGTGGAATTATATATCCCGGACCACAATTAAAAATTACAGTAGATCCCCGGAATAATCAAGTAATGGCTTGGATACCTTTCACATGGACAGAGAAAGCTTTCGATGTCGCTCCAAATTATTTTGCATTTATAGCTGATAGAATGGCTACCATTTATTCTAAAATTGGTGACGAAGAATTAGAAGATTTTGTTTCAGAAGTTGAGAGAACTGCCTTTAAATTTTATGAAGCAATAGCTACTCCTGGTGCGGTCGCTCCGGAAATGCCTGAATTTTTATACGATGAGGAAAGTGAATTTGATGTTGAGGAGTTGATTGAGACTGAGGAGGAAGATTTTGCAGAATTCGATGAAGAGCTTTCTCCAGAGGAAATTCTTGAGGAAGTAGCAGAGGAAGCTAGTACAGAGAAAAGGGCAAAACTGGCGGAAGACATTGAGGAGGGAGTAATTAGTTCAGGAAGTGGTGGTGATGGAGACTATGCCATTTCTAAAAATATTGCTGAGGAAACGGAAATTCAAGATTCGACTATAGATTCCTTGGATGAAGTTTCATCAAAAGTTGAAGAGGTAGAAGAGTTCGGGTCAGATGTTGTAGAGGTCGAAGAATTCACTCAAGGTGCCGAGTCTATCCCTGAAAAGAAAGTTTCAGTATCTATTGAAGAGCTCAGAAAAAAAATGAGTGAAGATAAAGAAAATTAGTTAAATAGGACTATCAAATAAAGTAATATGATTAAGGTTGGTATCAACGGTTATGGTACGATTGGAAAGCGTGTTGCAGAAGCTGTAACTCTTCAAGATGATATGGAAATTGTTGGAGTTGTTAAGACTAAACCAACGTATGAGCTTAGAGGAGCTTTGGATGCTGGTTTTCCTGTTTTCGCCTCTACTAAATCAAAGGTAGATTTTTTTGAGGAAATGGGAGTTAAAGTTTCAGGTGTCACAGAGGATCTTGTTGAAATAGCAGATGTAATTATTGACTGTACGCCAGGTAAATTAGGTGTAAATAATATGGACATGTATCGGAAAGCAGGTACTAAAGCCATTTGGCAAGGGGGAGAAAAACATGCACCTATTGGAGTCAGTTTTAATGCTTTAACTAACTATTCATCTTCTATAAATGCGGATTTTGTCCGAGTTGTATCTTGTAATACCACCGGTCTTGGCAGGACCTTATATCCACTTAGGCAAAAATACGGGATAGATAATGTTCAAGCAGTCATGGTTAGGAGGAGCGGTGATCCAAAAGATAGTGACAGGGGACCTCTAAACTCTATAGAACCTGTGCTTTCCGTACCAAGTCACCATGGACCAGATGTCCAAACTATAATGCATGGAATTAATATTCAAACAATGGCTGTTAAAGTGCCTACAACGATTATGCATGTGCATTGTATAATTGCTGAATTAGATAGTGAGCCTAATGTTGATGAAATATTGGGTATGTGGGAATCGACTCCTCGTGTAAATTTGGTTGAAGGTTTCCTGAATAAAGATGGAGATAAAATACGTAATTTGCCAGGTACTGCTGAGATAATGGAACTAGCTCGTGATGCCTTATACACAAGAGGTGATTTGAATCAGATTGCAGTGTGGAAAGACGGAGTACACGCATTTGGAAAGAAACTATATTATTACCAGGCCATACATCAAGAATCAGATGTAATACCTGAAAATATAGACGCTATAAGGGCCATGTTTAATTTGGAATCGGATAATATGGCTTCTATTTTGAAGACAAATAAGGCATTAGGTATTGATTGAGATTTTACTAATTTCAGATACTACTTGCTTGTTATAGTTACATTTTACAAATAGTTTTCTAGCGATTCTGACTAATTCTCCATTAATTGCGTCTATCTCAGTTTCTTGATTATTTTCTAAGTCTTGCAGCATGCTGCATTTATTATCTGAGGTTTTATCAATTATTTTATTTATTTCCTCCCAAGGATCCAACGGTAATTTGATTCCATTAAATTTAGCAATTGTACTACTTTCGTTGCACAAATTCATTAGTTCTTCATTAAGCTCGGGATTTTTTAGATGGCCATTTTTGACTTCAGCCAGTGCAGCTATGGGATTAATTGCGCTGTTTATTACTGTTTTCAGCCAGATATAATCTTCAATATTATCAACAATACTACAATCCATATTTTCTTGTTTCAGGGTCTCAGAGAGATTTTTTAATATTACTGACTTTGATTTTGATAAAGTTCCTATGTAAGTAAATCCAAGACCCTTATGTTCAGAAATTCCGGCTTTTATTTTGGAAATGCCGTTCCCAGTTACAAGATAAGACAATCTTTTTCTATCAATTTTGTCCAATGCGTAATTCATAGTCTTTAGGCCATTTTGGCACAGCAGCAGTGGGGTTTCTAAATCGGTTAATTTTTCTATTACTTTTTGTGCGTCATAACTCTTTACACACAATATAATTAAATCGCATTCATCTATATTAGTGTTTATTTTTATATCAGTTTTGGTAATGATTCCTTTAGTATCTCGAAATAGTATCTCTTGGTTTTTAATTAAATCGTTGTGGACTGTTTTCACTGTCAATTTTACTTTATGCCGTTTTGATAATTTTGTTGCAAGTAAGTTGCCTAGCGCCCCAGCTCCAATAATGTTGATATTCATTGATTTAGTAGTATACAATGCAACGATTATTAATAATTTCAACGTTTATTTCAAGTATTGGTTTTTTCAAATTTACTTTAATATCTGGCCATTTTTCAAACACAGCACTAGCTACATTCCGAGCTAATTCAGTTGATGTGTAAGGATGGTCTCCTTTTCTATTAACTTTTATTGCAAATGATTTAGGTTCTTTTAGCTGAATTATTAGTTTTTTAATTGAATTAAAAATGTCATTTACGTTACTACTTACTAGGAGAGCTCTAAATGTTTGTGAGTTATTTAGTTCATTACTGATGTCTTTGCTGCTTTCTAAAAAGAGGTAATTTCCGAAGGTTTGGTATTTTGCAATGATGTCTTTTTCAAAGAGTCTAAGAATAATACTGTCACCAATTTTAATTTGGTCTTTTTTTTGAACATTTTTCAAAGCAAATTTATACATTATAGTGAATCTAATACTTTGTTTATTATTTCTTCAGAATGGCCAGTGTAATTGTCTGGCACCAAACACTTTTCAATTTCAGTGTCATCGATATATTCCTTCACGATTTGATTCTTTCTTATAGCCTCAGAAAAAGTCAGCTGTTTCTTTTCTGCATCCATTGTTATAGTCCTTACTAGTTCGTGAGCCTCTTGTCTTCCTAGTTTGGTTTTACCTAGTGATATAACAAATGCCTCGGCCATTGGCAACCCACCAGTATTTTCCAAGTTTTGTCTCATCCTTTCTTCATTAACATATAAATTTGAAAATACGTTCGTAGATTTAATTAAAATATATTCCAGCAGGATGTAAAATTGAGGTAAGATAATTCTTTCAGCACTCGAATTGGCTAGATCTCTTTCATGCCATTGTAAATTATTTTCATATGATGTGTAAAGCATTGATCTCACAACACGTGCTAACCCGCCTATGTTTTCTGAGGTTATAGGATTCTTTTTTTGCGCCATGGTCGAAGATCCAACTTGTTTTTTCCGATCAAATGCTTCAGCTACTTCTCCTATATCGCTTCTCTGGAGATTTCTAACCTCTGTGGTAAATTTCTCTAAACTTACAGCAAGATTAGAACCCCAAGCGATTAGCTCAGCAATTCTATCACGTCCTAGAATCTGAGTAGTTGCTAAAGGCTCGTTCAATCCCAATTTTTTGCATATTTCTTTTTGAACCTCCAATGTATGAGGTGCCATCGCAGCTCCAGATCCTACGGCACCCAGAAATTTCCCTGTGAGAATTCTTGGTTTTAATTCATTTAATCTTTCTTTATGTCTGTTAAGTTCAGCAGTGAAAACAGCCATTTTCAATCCAAAAGTGATTGGTGTAGCCCATTGCCCATGTGTTCTACCTAGCATTACAGTTTTTTTGTGTTTCCTAGATAAGTTAGCTAATGACTTTAGCAAACCTTCGATTGCCTTCTCAATAAGGTTAACGGCATCTTTATGCTGGAGTGCTCTAGCCGTATCTACTATATCGTAGCTTGTGGCTCCAAAATGTATCCATTTTCCAGATTCACCAGATTGCTCTTCAAGCGCCTTTACAACAGCCATAACATCGTGATTAATTTGGGACTCTATTTCTTCTACTCTTTCCCTTTTAACTTTAGGCATCCCTTTACGAATTTTATCAGCATTTCCTTCTGGTATGATTTTTTTTTCTTCTTGAACTTCTGCGAGAGTTGCCTCCACAGTTAATAAAGCTTGTAAATACGAGTTAGCTCGAAATACAGCCCTCATTTCTTCGGTTCCGTATCGGTAGTCGAGCACACTTACTGGGTCCATGCGTTCGCAAAAACTAGCCAATATAAACTCTATGTTTTGATTTGGGCAGCAACAAGTTACTTTTATGTAGTAACACTATGACCCTTTAATATGTCGCGAGGATTAAATGCAGCACTTGGCGCTTTTTTCAGCATTTTTGTTATAATGCTTTTCTTTACTAGTCAGGCTGAGGCCGATGTTGATCTGGAGCCTGTGAATTTTACCTTTGCGCCAGACTATCCAGTCCAAGGAGAAAGTTTAGAAGTTTACTTTGAGGTTATCAATAATGGCAATTTGCCTGCAGAGAATGTAAAGATTATCGTTTGGAATAGTTCTTCAGAGTGCGAATCTAATGATGAATGTCAAGTCATTTTCGAGACAACAGAGGCAATCATCGGTGATGAGAGAGTTGCTATAATTGATTTCGACTGTGCACCGGATTTATGTAGTGGAATTGGAGATAGAGTGTTCACCATTTCTGCAGACTATGATGATGATATCGTAGAAACTAATGAAGATAACAATAAAATTGTTCACGAATTTACCATACATCAAGAACCTTTAGCCAATCTTAGGCCGTTACCAGCAGAAGTTAATATTATGTTTACACCAGAGGCTCCTGCTGAAGGCGATTCCGTTGACATTCTTGTGCTTTATGATAATGATGGAAGAGACGATTGCACTAATTTCTACATAGACTTTAGACAAACTTTGGATGGACAAACAAGTTCGATTGCCAATCCGCAAGTTAGGACAATAATAGGCCCAGGCGAATCTGCTCAATACAATATAACGTGGCAACCAGATGATATTGGTGAGTATACCATCACTATTGTCTTAGATTCCAACGGCGGAGTAGATGAATTTGAGGAAGATGATAATACATTTTCTTCTACGCTTACTGTTCGTGCGCATACTCCTGAATTAACTTTAGATGAATCAAGAAATATCAGTGTTAGTCCAAACGACTATTGGCTAGAAGAAATATATGATAAGCATTCTGTCGATTTAACAGTACATATTTTTAATGATGACTACGTTGTATCTGCGAGTGATGTTCGAGTAGGATTCTATGATCTCCCGGAGGGTGGCTCTGAATCACTTATTGGTTATAGTACGATTTCAGACATTACTAATGCTACTAGGCGTGGAGAGGAAATTGTTTCAGGTACTTCACCCGCTACTATTACTTGGGATTCTTCTTCAGGTACCGATTTTATTGGCAACCATACCATTATTGTCAGAATAGACCCGTTGAATGAAATTGAAGAATGGTATGAAGATGACAATAACTTTACTTTTGAGTTAGTTGTTTTGGAATCCAAGCCAGATATTGCAGTTTATGATATCTTTGTGGTCGATCAGGCAGTCAGAGGTATGCCTTCTGATATTGTTATAACTCTTTTTAATAAGGGAGCAGACGATATCTCCAATTGTCCAATAGATTTGAGAATCGATGGTGAAGTAATAGATTCATGGACGATAAGTCTTGTCGAGGGAGAATTTTACAATATAACTGGAGAATATACATGGAACGAGCAACAGCCTAGTGTGGCAGGTCACGCAGACTTTGCTAAAGAAATTGATGAGTTGGATGATTCAAACAACGTTAATTCAGTCTTAATCAACGTGGCAGCTCCAGAGTATGACCTTACGTTGGTTTCTGTTGATTCAGTTGATACTATATTCAAAGGTGACAATGTTGAAATGGTTGTTCAAATACAGAATAACCTGGCTCAAATCCCTTCATTCGTATTACTAGTTTACATCGATAATTCAACATCACCTGAAGTTCAAACATACGACTTTGAAGGCAATGCTGTTTACAATATCCCTCAGGAAAATTTGGCATATGAAGAGACAAGGTTTGTGACGGTATTTTGGAGAACTACTACATTAGAAGGGATACGCAATATTACTATTGAAGCTCAAATAACAGATAGTGATTTTGAAGATTTAAATTTAACAGATAATAAATTGAATTTATCTATTAATGTTAAACCACGTAATTTTCAATTATCTGTGGAAATGCAATATCTTCCTTCCCAGATTTATTTGAACGATACTCTTGAGATAGCAGTGAGCGCATTGAATTTTGGCCCTGAAATTTGCTGTGAATGTCCTTTAGGTACTACTTTTGATAATTCCTCAGAATGTATCGGAGCTGAAATATCGTTGTTTATTGATGGGCAATTAGTTGATATTTACCAAACTAAACCTTTGGGAAGGGTAAATGGGGAAGAAGTACGGAAGTTTTATTGGACACCATTAGAACCTGGTGATTACTATATCGAAGCAATAGTTGATCCGGATGACATTGTTGATGAATTTAATGAGCTTGATAACAAGGCCTCAGCTCAAGTTACAGTAATCAAAGAACCGGTCACTGAGATTATTGAGCCTGAGGAGGAAGAAGAAGATTCCTTGGTAAGCCAACCATTGATTTGGATTCCATTAGCTGTTTTATCTCTTGCAGGCATTGGTATGTTTGCCTATAACCGACTAGGTGATGGCGGGGACTATTTTGATGAGTATGATACAGGAAGTGTTTCTAACGAGCAAATTAAAAGTACGCAATCAGGATTCAGATATGATCCAGTAACTGGTAATACTTATGATTCACAAACTGGCGAAATAATCCAACAGGGTGGAAAGAAGAAGAATTAGTAATATTTCGTTTCAATTTAGATTTAATAAACGTCTCTTAGGTAGCGATGCTCTTCTTTCATTAAGGTTTGATTAATATAGTGTTCAGCGTCTTCTCTGTTCATCTTACCATGTTCTTCCGCGATACTTATTAGTGCTTTATGAACATCTTTTGCCATGTATTGTTTATCACCACATATATAGAAATATGCACCATTTTGTAGCCAATTCCATATTTCTTTTCCATTGCTTAAAAGTCTGTTTTGGACATATATCTTTTTTTCTTGATCTCTCGAGAAAGCAGTAGTCAAATTATGTAAATATCCCTCTTTCATGTATTCCATCCATTCATCTTTGTAGAAGAATGTTGATTTTTCATGAACTTCTCCAAAGAAAAGCCAATTTTTACCGGAAGCTTTTGTAGCCCTTCTATGTTCTAAAAAAGCTCTAAATGGCGCAATTCCTGTTCCAGGTCCAACCATTATTATATCTGTTGACTTATCTTCTGGAACTACGAAATCTCTGGTTTGAGAAATATACACGGGAATCTTTGTTTTATTTACCTCTATACGGGTAGCCAAGTCACCAGTTGCTAGTCCATATCGATCCCTTTCAAAATTATTGTATTTTACAATAGCAACCGTTAAGTGAACTTCACCAGGGTGGGCTTTAGGTGATGAGCTAATCGAATACAAACGGGGACTTATCGGTGCTAGATTGTCAATGAACTCTTGAGGGCTAAATCTTACATAATATTCGTCTAGTATGTCAATGTAGTCTCTTGTGAAAAGATACTTTTCAGTTTTATCTTTGTCATCTAAAATTTCTTGAACTTCTTTTCTTAATTTTTTGTTTGTTAGTTTTTCAGCAACAGCGACTAAAAATTTCTTTCCTGCTCTATTAATAATGAAACGATTAAGTAGTGCATTTTCAAGAGTTATTTCGCCAGTTTCTGAAGTTTCCACCATATCTTTTCTTTTAGCTTTTATTTTTCTAATGGTTTGTTTTACTAATTCTAAATTATTTATTGGATAAAAACCCAATGAATCACCCGGCTTGTATCTTATGCCACTTCCTCTTAAAGAAATTACATAATGATTTGTTTCTTTGTTCGAACCTTCAGAGATACAGTAAGAATTCGTTACTGTTGCCATAAACGGATTTTTACGGTCGTATTTTATCTTTATCAACTCTTTAAGTCTTTCGTGGAGGATGTGGAGTTTTACTCTTTTTAGTCCTTGCCATGTGCTTTCTACGGCTTGGTCTTAATTTTTCGGCACCTTTACCCTTATTGAATAATCCTCTTGATTTTTTCCCTGCTGAAGTTATTGCTCTGTGAGCTCTTCCTTTGTGGGCTCGGTTGCAGATCCAATTTATTTTTGCATCTGCCATAATTACAGGGTGATTAGGATCGACCATGATTACTTCATACCATTTGTAACGACCATCTTCAGCTACCCAATAAGAGTTAAGTATTTCTAAATTGGCATATTTTTTTGACGTTCTTTCTTCAGCTATTAGCTGCAAATTTTTACCAACTGTTATCTTTGAAATACCGGTTCTTTTAGCTCTGCGGCCAGAAGTAATGGCATGCTTTCTCATGCCTCCTCTTCTTATTCTTGTGCGTGCCAGAACATACCCTTGTTTGGCTCTGTAGCCTAAAGCTCTTGCTCTGTCAATTCTTGTGGGCCTTTCAATTTTAGTTGTAGCATCTTCTCTTCTGTATTGTACTAATCTTTCTTTATGTAAATTTTTTACATCGCCAGAGGGGGTTTTCCACTGGTCTCTTACGTAGTTGTATAATGATTTGCTCATCGCGATTCCTCACTTCAAGGGTTCAGCTTCCGCCACATTCCCGTAATTCCTTCGACGGAAGCTTCCTTATAAAGGTTAATATATTTGGATAGGAATGACGGAGGGCCCTGAAAGAGTAACATTTGATGAACCCAAAATTAGGCAGGGTTTTTTAGGTAGAAAGTACTTTTCTCCGCCAAAAAAGCTACCTCATTTTTCTAACTTGCAATTTAAAGAAGAATATAAAGCATCTAGGATTCATCTGATTATAAATCCTTTTTCGGGTAAAAAGAAGGGATCTACAATAGGACAATTTGTAACTGAAGAGTTAGCAAATTCAAATATCAAGGTTGAATCTCACATTACGGAAGATTCAGAACATGCTATAGACATTGTTAAAAACTTAAGCTTCTCAGAGGGAGATGCGATAGTCACAGTAGGAGGTGATGGGACTTTTTGTGAAGTAATTTCAGGTTATATGAGTAGAGATTCACAGGATTCTAATATTCCCTTTGGTCTCATACCTGCTGGAACTGGAAATAGTCAAGCCAACGACATGGAAATATCAGACTATATGGACGCCGTTGCCAGAATAATCAAGGGGCGAATTAGGTCGATTGATATAGCTGAAACTAAGTTTTTAGACAGAGATAGAGAGATAGTGAGATATTCTCACAATCTCGTTGGATGGGGATTGGGTGTAGATTCAAATATCCTTGCAGAAAAGATGAGAATTTTAGGACCATTAAGATATGATATAGGTGTTTTGCTCAGTATTTTGAGAGGTAAAGTGCGAAGAGCAAAATGCTACATAGATGGGCACCTGATAGAGGCTGATTTTGTGCTGCTTTTAATACAAAATACGTGTACTGGAGGAGATAGACTTCGCTTAGCACCTCTTGCACAGGTAGATGACGGAAAGATGGATCTAGGTGTTATTTATCACATAAGTCGGTTGAAAATCCTCAAATTATTTAACCAATTAAAAGCTCAAGGTTCACATGTATGGAACCCTAATGTTGAATTTTATAGATTCAAAACTTTGCGAATAGAGACTGATGAGCCGACGTCGATAAATATTGACGGCGAGAATCTAGGTACCACTCCTTTGGACATTAAGGTTTTACCTTTAGCGCTCAAGGTTTTCAATTAGGGATACTAATATTTTAAGGCATTCTATAACGAAATATGCAGGACTCTTCTTCATTGGATATTTTAAAGCAAAAATTACTTGATTGCAAGGCAGTTAAATTCGGAAATTTTACACTAACTTCAGGTAAGAAGTCTAAATTTTATGTTGATATGAAATTAGCCTCTACAAATCCTGCAATATTAGGACTTATTGCAAAAGAATTTTCAAAGCATATATCTACAGAGGTTGATTTCATCGCAGGTATGGAGTTGGGTGCAGTTCCTCTTGCTGTCGCTTTGTCACTAGAAACAGGTTTACCTTATTCAATGATACGTAAATCCGCACGTGATCACGGTACTGCTTCAAGGATTGAGGGTCCAAGCGAGGGAAAGGCGCTTTTAGTTGACGATGTTGCGACAACTGGAGGGTCAAACATTGAATCAATAAACTCGTTGATAGATGAAAACGTAGAAGTTTTACAGGTAATGGTTGTTGTTGATAGAGAGGAGGGCGCCGCTGAAAAAGTAGCTCCTTTCAATCTTGATTACATAAGTTTGATAAAGATATCAGAACTGGTGGATTAATGAAATTTTTAGTTGTTGGTAGTGGGGCAAGAGAGCATATAATAGCTAAAAAACTGAAAGAGTCCGGTGCAAGAGTATATTCTATTTTAACAACTCAAAATCCAGGGTTAATAGCCTTGTCCGAGAAAACCTTTTTTGTAAATAGTTATTTGACATCTAAATCCGAGATAATTGATTTTTCTGTGGTTAATGATATTGAATGTGTCGTTATTGGTCCTGAAGATCCGCTTGCACAGGGCTATGCAGATGCTTTTTGGAATAAAGGAATTTCAGTTGTAGGCCCAACAAGAATCCTAGCTCAAATTGAGACAAGTAAAGGTTATACTAGAGATTTGTTAAATAAATATCAAATTGATGCGTCTCCTAAATATAAAAGGTTTAAAAATCTTGAAGGTGTTGAAGAATATATTAGGCATCTGTCTAATGAATATGTAATCAAATTTGATGGGTTAATGGGGGGCAAAGGCGTCAAAGTTTCGGGTGAACATTTGAATAGCTTAGAAGAGGCTATAGATTACTGTAGGCAAATTATTTCAAACAAAGGAACTTTTGTGATTGAGGAAAAGTTAATTGGCGAAGAATTTTCACTTATGAGTTTTTGTGACGGTAAGAATTTAGCACATATGCCCGCAATTCAAGATCATAAAAGAGCTTACGAAGGAGATGTAGGGCCGAATACTGGAGGTATGGGGTGCTATTCAGATGTTAATCATTCTTTACCTTTTTTAAGAGATAGTGAAATAGAAGAAGCTAGGTCAATAAACGAGAGGGTTTCTTCAGCATTATTCGAGAGTACTGGTGATAAGTATAAAGGAATACTATATGGTGGTTTCATGGTTACTAGAGATGGAGTGAAGTTAATTGAATACAACGCTAGGTTTGGAGACCCTGAAGCTATGAATTTACTTACATTGTTGGATGATGATTTTGCTTCTATTTGCTATTCGATTGCAAACAACAATATCAATGAGACTAATTTCCTCAAAGAAGCTTCAGTTTGTAAATATGTTGTGCCCGAAGGCTACGGTAGCACACCGGCCAAAGATGCGACACTAGTAGTGAATGACTCGCATTCTAATCATTCAGATTTATACTATGCAGCAGTTAATCTCTGTGACGATGGAAAAATAACTACAACCAGTTCTAGAGCTGCAGCAGTAGTTGCAACAGGTAAATCTATTAGTGAAGCAGAAGAGAAGTGTGAGCTGGGTCTTTCATCAGTTAAAGGTAATAAATTATTCATTAGACACGATATTGCTAAACCAGCTTTAATTAAAAAACGTATTGATCATATGGAGACTATTCGTTGAGCCTTCTAGTAGCAATAATTTTTCTAGTTGTGGGTTTTGTTTTGCTTACCAAGGGTGCTGATTTTTTTATTGAAAATTCAGCTAATTTTGCGGAGGAAAAAGGAATTTCTCCTCACGTGGTTGGTGTAACTATTGTTGCTTTTGGAACAAGTGTTCCAGAGTTATTGGTTTCATTGATTTCTTCATATCAAGGTTACAATGATTTAGCATTAGGGAATATTGTTGGATCTAATATATCAAATATAGGATTAGTTTTGGCAGTTTCTACTTTCATATTTTATTATTTATTAAATTCAAATGTTGAACCTGAAAATGATGCGAACAACGATAGTTATGTGATGTTACTTGCAGTATTACTCTTATTTATTTTTGCAGGCGATAAGCTAATTTCTGAAACCGAGGGTTATCTGTTTTTTTCACTGTACCTGATTTATATCTTCTGGCTTTACCTAAGGTCTGGTAATACTGAATCTTCAGATATTGACGAAGGCAAAACTTCCTTCACGTTTTTGATTGGAGGGCTAATTGCATTGCTCATTGGCGCTCATATAACCGTTGATTCAGCTGTAGAAATAGCTAAGGCCTTGGGCGTTCCTGAAATAGTTGTGGGTTTGAGCGTTGTTGCAGTTGGCACTAGTCTTCCTGAACTGGCAGGCACAGTTTCTGCCGCTAAAATGGGTCACAAAGAAATTGCCGTTGGTAATGTAATTGGATCAAATATAGCAAATATATTTTTGGTAATGGGGGTGTTGGCTACTGTCAGCCCTATTGAAATCGAAAATTTTGTTATTGAGAGAACTCTTCCATTACTGATTATGCTTACTGTAGCTACCTTTTTCATGATTCGAATACCTTTGACAAGGTTAGGAGGAATTATTCTATTTTCTTATTTCATTCTGTTCATTTACCAACTAACATTAATATGAGACAACTTATAGAATTTCAAATTTTGGACGAAAATGCGCAGTATTATGGTGTTGATTTCTTTGAATTAATGGTGAACGCAGGTACTGCGGTTGCTGAGCATATAATGACTAATGAAGAAATTTCAACACCAGTAATATTTTTGTGTGGTCATGGAAATAACGGAGGTGACGGGTACATAGCTGCAGAGATTTTGAAAAAAAATAATTTTGATGTCAAATTGTATGCAGTTAAGAAACCAGTAACAATAACTTCGCAGAAAGCTTTGAAGAGATATAATTTCAATATATATAGCATTGATGAATTTGAGAATTATATTTCAAAAAGTACATTAATAGTTGACTGTCTTTTAGGTTCGGGCGTAAAAGGTGAATTGCGTCCACCATATCATGAATTAGTAAAACGGGTCAATGAATTTGAAAATATATTATCGGTTGATGTACCTACTGGATTTGGTACTAGCCACACAGTTAAACCACAAGCGACAATAACTTTCCATGAAAAAAAACTGGGAATGAACAAGCGTAACAGTGGAGAAGTCTTCGTCAAGGATGTCGGCTTTTCTTCGGAAATTGATGAATTGACTGGCCCAGGTGAATTACTACTCTTTCCTGATTTTGACCCGAAAAAACACAAGGGTCAAAATGGTAAAGTGGCAGTTGTTGGCGGTGGAGACTATTCTGGAGCTCCTTCTTTAGCAGCTTTAGGAGCATATAGAGGTGGTGCAGACCTAGTGCATGTTTTTGTACCAGAAAATTCATATGACCAGGTGTCGTCATTTGTACCAGAACTTATTGTCCATAAATTAGATGGCAAAATAATAGACATGGCCATTTTTAGAGAGCTTCAAAGGGAAAATTTTGATTGTGTTGTCATAGGTCCAGGTATGGGAAAGCACGAAGATTCTTTTGAGGCAGTTCAGTTTTTAATAGATAATTTTGATAACATTGTTATTGACGCTGACGCAATTAATCTCTACAATTTTAGAAATTGTAATCTCTTACTAACCCCTCATTTAGGCGAATTATCAAGGCTAAATATTAAAAATAGCAGAGATAATTTAATGAGTTTTGCAAAATCTAATAGTGTATCCTTGTTGTTAAAAGGAGAAAAAGATTATATTACTAATGGTGATTACTTTAAGATTAATACAACGGGACATCCTAGAATGGCTGTAGGAGGTACGGGCGATTTGCTGTCTGGCCTCTGTGGTGGTTTAATTGCTAAAGGTTTATCTCCATTTGAGGCCGGACGTTTAGCAGCTTATTCTTTGGGAAAGGCGGGAGAATTATGTTATGAGGAATATGGCGCTAGCTTCTTGCCAACAGATTTAAGTTTGTGTATTTCAAAAATTTTGTCGTCATAATTTCCTTCTTCTAGAGGCTATTAGTAATAAAATTGAGATGATTGGTAATAATCCTATATTTGGAAGTAAACTCTCTTTGTCTTCTTCAGCAATATTGGTTTGCTTTTCAGAGACAATTAGTGTCTGTTCGTTAGACTTTAATTTGCCATGACCTGTATCTACTTCTATACTGTAAACGTAAACGCCTGAATTTTCAAAAAATATTTCACCAGTGTAATAATTCCCCTCTTTTTCCATTGGAATTTTTTGACCCTCAGCCAGTATGCCTTCTGTCATTTTGGCAATAATTAAATTTACAGCTTTTGGCTGCTCGTAATCAACTATTGAAGTTAAAGTAATAACATCCTTAGTTACTACATTTGCAGGAGGTACTGTAAATATAAGTCCTTGATTTTTCACATCAAGGTTACGATACAGCGTACTCACGCTTCCCCATCTGTCAATACCTTCAATTTCCATCAAACACTCACCGTCCTCGTATTTTGTTGAATCCCAACTAAATTTCACGCTTTCCTGTGACTGATCCAATTCATTCCATTCTCCTCCGTTAATTCTGTATTTCAACGAAATCAAGCTGCTGTAATCATAAACATTTAGATCAAACTCAGCCATTGCTGAAATATCATTTGTGAACGAGTCCAGACTTAGCATTGGAGGATTACTATCAGTTTCAATTTTTACATTTGAAAGGGTTTGGTAGCCTTGTTTGTCCACTGCCATGAAATCCATCCAATGCCAACCATCCCAAGTAGGTGTCCACGTTCCTACATAAATTTCATTATTTTTCAATTCAAGATCTTTCCAAGTAGTACTATTATCTACTCTAAACTGAACTTTTTCGATACCCTCAGGGTCAGAAGCTTCTACGTTAATTTCAATTCGACCGTTGTATATTTGTTCTTCAGGATCATTAATCCTTAGATATGGGTAAGATATATCCTCTTGGTTTAAAACACTGATTTCGATATTTTCAGTAATTACATTATCGCTCAAGTCAATTGCTCTAAATTCTATCTGGTGATTGCCATTACCTGCTCCAGCCTCTTGTGTGTTCCAGCTTGCAATATATAAATCCCCTTCACTTGAGTACATTTTCCTCCAGTCTCCTTCATTGACCTTGTATTCAACTTTAGAAATTTGATTATCGTCAATTGCTTCAACTTCGAATATTGTTATGTTCTCTAGTGTGTCTCCGTCCTGCGGAGAAATTATTTGAAGTGAAGGGGGGTTATCGTCGTTTAAAACTTCAATATTCATGCTTTGTACTTTACTTGCCCCTTTGTCGGAGACTTTAATGTGTAATTGATGTCCGCCGTTTGTCAAATCTCTTGTGTCTAAGTTCAAAGCAAAATCTCCGTTGAAGGAGTTAATTCCAGAATCTAGCCAACCGTTCTGATCCCACTTATAATGAACTTTTTCGATTTCAGATTTTTTACTTACAGCATGTCCGGTTATTTCTAAATCTCCACCAACAAGGCCTTCAGGAATATCAATATCAAATTCAGGAGGAATGGCAAATGCAGTTTCCAAAACATATTTATCAGCGGTTGAAGATTCATCATTAAAAAAAGCTACAAAAATATTAATATTATCGTAATCTATGTCAGAAAAATCATTTCCATTTGAATCTTCATGGTCCCCCCCTTTCCATGTAGCATACAACATTTTTTTTTCATGAGGTTCAAGTTCAACACTAGTTTCAATTGCATAATCTAAAAAACCAAAATGGTATGGATTACCATCATAATTGTTGTACCTAGACTCCTTTTCAACAATATAGGCTCTAACGAACCCATTGAAAGTTGGATTTGCTAGCGATGCATCTTCGTTCCATGTCATTTCTACAAACAGTTCGAGTTCATCACCTCCGTGATGGTTCATCTCTACGTCTAAAGAAATATCTGTATCTTCACGCTGCCCTACATTATCTATAGCAGATTCATAGTTAGAAGTGTCAGATTGACCCCCAGAGACTTTTTCATCGTTGCCATCAAAGACAACGGTAGGATATCCTGTAACATCAGGATAATCTCCCATTCTTTCATCAGCTTTATCATTCACATCAGTGATTAAGGCAACAAAGAAGAATTTGTCGTGATAATATGGTTCGTTTGGTATTTCATCATAGACTTTCATCAAATTTTCGGCAGCACTCGGGCAATAAACACACCATGTAGCAGTGAATTCCTCTGCAAAAACCGCATGCGTAAAATCCTCAACAGGAATTTCAGCTTCTGCCTTTGGTTCTAAAAAATTGACGCTTAAAATCAGAGCTAAATAAATTACAATGAGTTTTTTCACAAATATGGATTTACTTTCTAATTAATAAGTTTAACTCTTTTTCATTGCCCGAATCGTATCCAAGGGGTCATCAGAGTTAAAAATTGCACTGCCTGCGACAAGAATGTCTGCGCCAGCTTCGATTAATTGCTTAGAATTCTTGCTACTTACGCCCCCGTCTACCTCGATTAATTTCCCAGGATACTTTAATTTATAATTTTGGACCCTTTGTATCGAACTTTCGTGGAAAGATTGACCACAATAGCCGGGCTCAACAGACATTACAAGAATCATATCGGCATCATCTGCAACAGTATCAATAGCATCTTCGGGCGTAGAAGGGTTGATTGCAATTCCCGCTTTGATACCTTTTTTTCTTATTAATTTAAGAGCCTTTCCTGGATTGTTTGCCTCGATGTGAACAGATATTATTTCAGCTCCTGCTTCTTCAAAGTCATCGATGAAATCAGAAGGATTGGTTATCATCAGATGCACATCAAGTGGTGCGATCCCCTTTAGAGATCTTACTAAATCAGATCCCATCGTTAAGTTTGGAACGAAATGCCCGTCCATAACGTCCATGTGCAAATATCCTGATTCTGAAGCCACAGATTTTGCATCCTTCCGCATGCTGCCGAAATCGGCGCCCAACATTGATGGTGCAATTTTAACCACGTAAAGTCCTCGTAACAGAATCTATAATGAATCTTTGAGATAAATCACTTCTTCTATTTTGGACAACTCTTATGAATGCTTCCAATTGAGATGATTCAGTTCTCCACCATTTATCATAGAAACCGTCAATATTGTCCAAATCTTTCAGGATTAATTTTATTTGTGAGTCAGGGAATTTTGGAGCTCCTCTGCTGTGCCCTAAATCATGCTCAAGAATGTATTTCATCTTGTTTAAAACGGAGACATAAAAACCTTTGGGTTTTGCTTCTTCTCCACTTAAATTTTTGATTATTCCAGTGTCTAAGCACCAATCGTGTTTAGCTAACTTATTATCTTCATCTTGGTAAACTGGCATCCATATTCGTTCCGAAGGAGGGGCGGGATTATGTTCGTCTAAAACTTCTTCTTCCGTTTCTTCATCTATGCTCATTCGCATCCTGTCGATAAAGGATGAGTTATTAACTTTTCTCATCACAGACTTTTTATTATACTCTTCAACTAAGTAATTGGTTGGGGAGCATGGTGTAACCTGGCAGCATTGCGGGCTCCAATTATACAGGAATGATTGCTACAGGGTCTGCTGATATCGTGATGAATGATTGGAGCTATGACCTGTGCAAATGTTGGGCTCCGGCTCAATAGGTGAGACCCGCCGATCTGGGTTCAAATCCCAGTGCTCCCACCATCTGAATCTTTCTTATATCCAGACTTAATAATAGCAATATGAAAACACGGATAACGAGAATATCACTTCATCAAAATGCTAAAATGTTAATGATATTGTATGTACCTATTGGTCTTATTTATGCAATAATTGGCTTAGTTTTTCTAATTATGGATATAGAATACCTAAAAGCCACAGGGTACATTTTCCTTTTTGCTCCTGTTTGGCTTTCACTTTCTGTTGCAGGAGTGCACTATGGTGTTGCTATATTCTATAATTATTTAGCATCTAAAATTGGTGGCTTTGAATTTGAATTTACTGAAGTTGAATAGTTATTCTTCTAGTTCTGCCCATATACGTTGAAATCTATAAATTGCAGATACTGTGCATATAATTGTAAAAGCATAGCACATAAGTTCCATGTAATTATATTCTTGATTCAAAAAATGTACGATTGGTACTAACATTAGTACTATTAGTCTATCAGCTCTTCCAAGCAGTCCTGCATACTCTCTTCCCGCACCAACAGCTTGAGCCTGAGTACCCATGTAGGACAACATCAAAACACCAATTATGGCTGTAAATCCAACCTCTGTGTTAACTAAAGGTCCAAGGGCAATTCCACCAATAATGAGAATGTCTGCAACACGGTCGAGAGTGTGATCAACTAAATCACCTCTTTTACTAGACAGTCCTCTCTTTCGTGCCACTATGCCATCTAAAGCATCAAGGACTGCAGTTAAGAAAACTAAAGCAGACCCAAGTAGCAGGAATTCTTTGTTTGATAAATCATATTCAACTGTATAGAATGAATATCCAGAAGCTATTGCAGTCAATAGTGAAAGAAAACTTATACTCATTGGATCTAAGGGTATATTTTTGGCTATGGGGTCTAAAATCTTAGCCCCAAATTCTCTGTAATCGTCAGCAACCATTAATACCAATCCAGTATTCTTTCTAAGTAATCAATTTCTTCTTCTACTTTAATGTTATTGTTAATGTAATTTCTAATAATTATGGAACATTGTTTACTAGTTTTTTTTGAAGTATCAACCTGGATTAAATTTTCAACGCCATAATTTCTTACAGATTCAGAATAAATTATGCCCATAGCTTCAGCCTCTAAATTTTCTCTAATTTTTTTCCTAGAATAATTTCTTTCTTTTAATCTGTTAACAAGAACAGCGGGATCGCACCTCAGTACAATTACTTTGTCTATAATACTTAATAGATGTGAAAAATTACCCTCTGCAATTTCCCATTCCAGACTTTTTATCGATGACTCTAAACGTTTAATATTGACAACCCATTCGCCATCTTTTGTTTTTCCATCGGAGAACTTTTCGTAATAGTCTGATAATGAAATTAAATCATTTTGTAATAAGGCCGAAATGGTCGTTTTACCCGTTCCTGGAGTTCCAGTAAGGGCATATCTTTCCATTAACTTTGCATTTCCTTTTCAGCTGCAGCTTTTGCTTCCTTCTTTGCCTTAGCTTTTGCTCTGTCAACACGTTGTTTAGCGTTGAAACCTGTAATTTTTTCCATAAAGCGATTATAGGCTTGGTGAGCTTTTAAGGCGTCATCAGGTTCAGCCTCTGAATCGGTTTCAGTTTCTATTTTGACTTCAGTTATGGAGACCATATCTACATCTATCTTTGTTAGTGCTTTGTAGGATGCTGTTAGAATTTTAACATTGTTTCCTTTTTCAGTAACTTCTCCAAATTCCTCCTCCATTAAGGATTTGAGTCCGCCGTCTTCTAGAGATTTACCGTGTCCGCGCTTAATTTCGAAACTCTGCATAAATTACATTCTAAGTATCTGTATTTGTATTTTGGGGCTATAATTTGAGATCGCCTTTACCAAATTGTTTCATCATTCTTTGTTGCATTCTTCTGTTTCCTCCAAGATTCGACATCATCTTTCGGCTCTGATTATACTGTTTTAAAAGCTCTCTTATTTCTTGGGGATCTGAACCTGAGCCTTTTGCGATTCTATTGATTCTAGAACGTTTTATTAATTTAGGATTCTCTAACTCTTCTTTAGTCATTGAATTCATAAGAACTTTGAACTTTTCCAGCCTAGCTTGGGTTTCATCTATCTGTCCTTTTTTCATCATGCCCGACATGCCAGGCACCATTTCCATAACTTTTCCTAATGGTCCCATTTTAGTCAAAGCCTCCATCTGTTCTCTCATATCAATTAATGTAAATTTTCCAGATAACATTTTCTTCGCAGTATCTTCTGCCGTACTTGCATCCATTACCTCTTCAGCTCTTTCCAATAAAGTTTGCAAGTCCCCCATGCCGAGTAATCGTGAGATAAACCGGTCTGGATCAAGAGTTTCCAGGGCATCAAGCGTTTCGCCTGTACCAACAAAGATTATTGGAGCGTTAGTTACAGAAACTGCAGACAAAGCTCCACCTCCTTTTGCAGAACCATCTAATTTTGTTAAAATCACACCGGTAACACCTACAGCTTGGTGGAAAGCTTCAGCTTGAGGCCCTGCTTGTTGGCCGACAGTTGCATCCATGACAAGGAAGATTTCATCTGGATTTACAATTTTTGAAACGGCCTCCATTTCAGATATTAAATCTTCATCTAAAGCATGACGTCCTGCAGTATCAACTATTACTATATCTAAATCATTGAATTCTTTTAATCCTTCCGTAACGACCTTTGTAGCATCTTTGTTATCTGAATTTCCAAAAACAGGAATATCTATTTGCTCACCAATTTGCGATAGTTGATCGTAAGCAGCCGGCCTGTGAACGTCAGCTGCAATCAAACCTAGACTTAGACCTTTCTTTTTTAGATATTTTGCCAGTTTACCAGTAGTTGTAGTTTTACCTTGACCGTACAATCCAACAAGCATTATGCGTTGTTTCTCTAGTTTGAGGCTTCTTGGATCTCCCAACGCACTCACTAACTCTTGGTGCACTATTCTAACAACATGTTCTCGCCCCGTCATTCCAGGAGGCGCTTTCTCATCTAGAGCTCGAGTTTCTATTCTTTTACTCAAATCTAAAGCTAATCGAACATTAACATCCGATTGTAGTAGTGCTCTCTGAATATCTCTTACTAATTCTTTGATTAATTCCGGAGAAATGTGGCTTGCTCCTGCAATTTTCCTGAGAGTTTCTCTAAGCGCGTCTCCAAGTTTTTCGAGAACCATCAGTATTATTGAAAGCTGATAGAATTTAAAACTAATTATTTGAGCGATTACTCTTATTTAGGGAAATCTAATGTTAAATTGTGTCTAAATATGTTTGCATTGCATTAGCTTTTTTTGTGTCGATAATAATGATAGGTAATGTAGAGGCAGGGTCTAACGGGGACGCACCTCAAGAAGGACAAGATTGGATAATTAATCAAGACACTCATGTATGGGATGAAGAAATCACTGTTAAGAATATTATTGTAAATATAGGTTCAGGTCTTAAACTAGAGAACGTCACCTTAAATTCTTTTGGAAGCATTAAAATTTATTCAGATTCTGAATGGATTAACTCAACTGTATACCACGACAAAGAGAATTTAGATGAAAATATATCTTTGTACAAAGAATTAAGTTTGATTAACACAGAGTTAGTAATGAATGCGACGGGTGAAGCAGGCCAGGGTGACGCAAATGTATTTTATGTTGACAAGAATGCCCTCTTAATCATCAGAGATTTTGATGGTGATAAAGAAACGACTTTTGATCAATCAATTGTGAGAGGTGATAACAGCCATGTTACCAATGAATCTCTGCAGAACAGTTATAGTATAACCATTGGCGGTTGTGTTAGTAGTTCTTGTAGCAATGATGTTGGAAATATAGATAGTTCTAATATTCTAATTGAAAATTCATTTTTTGAAAATATTTATGCTTTAAGAATTTATGGCAATGATACTTATATCAAAAATTCTACATTTAATAATAGTGGGCATATTGTTTCCACGGGGCACAATACGATTTTCACGAACAATACTTTGACAAATAGTTGGAGATATTGGGATTTAGTTATTCTTAATGGTGATAATGCAATAATTGCTGATAATCAAATGTTAAACGGTTATGCTGGATTGGGAATCATTAATTCAGATAACAGCATAATCAAGAATAACTCCTGTGAAAGTTATTTTGGCTATTGTCTGCGCCTCGATAATAGCAATAATAGTATTGTGTCTAATAATTATTTTGCGAATAAAACAAACTATGCTTCAGTAATAATTGATGAGGCAAACAATAATACACTTACTCATAACATTTTTTACAACACAAGTGCTAACGATGATACTGTAAAAGTTAACGGTAATTACAACACACTATCTTTTAATTATTTCGAAAAATGTAGTTATTCAGGCTATTGGTATAGTGTATGCATAGAAATATGTCCTTATTGTTTTGGCAGTACAGATCTTGTTGTTATGAATAATATAACAAATAACATTTTTGTAAATTCGACAGCTGCAGCACTTTTACTTTCTAATGTAGAGCACAGTATAATCAAGAATAATCATGTAATTGGCCCTCAAGAAGCGAGACCGCACCTTGCAGGTTTTGTTCCAATGAGATATCCCCAAACCTACGGCGGTAATTATACCAAGGCCCCATCTAACAATACAATTGAAAACAATGTTATAGAAAACGTTTCAGTGGGAATCAGTTTTGATTTCTTTGGTTCTGCATTTGGACCTGCAGGTTATGGAAATATTGTTAGAAATAATGTAATTAACAATGTAGACATCGGTATTCAAGTTTGGGCCATGTATGAAAACATGACAATACAAAATAATACAATTAATGCAACAGATTATGGTTCTTATTTTTTTGATAGCTCCGGTAGAACTGGCATTTATCTCAAAGCTAGTTCAACAACTCCTAACCTAGTCAATTTTACATTGAGCAGTAATATAATACATTCAGAAATTGGTGTAGGATTGATTGCAGATTTCACTGATGGTCTGCGAGCATTTGATAATGATATAACTACAGTCTCTGGTTCTGATGGCTTCGGGAACGGGATAATGTGCCGGAATTCAATAAATGCTATTTTTAACAATAACACTGTGACTGCAAACCTTTCCAAAGACTCTGCAGCTGCAGGAATGTACGTTTACTCTGGCTTAGACATTATAATTACCAATAATAGCATTAAAGCTCCAATAGGTATCGAAATCACGGCCTATGGTTCTTCAAGTGAGTATATAGAGATAAATTCTAATTATGTCGAAACAATTAATTACGGAATTATTAGTAATAGAAGCTTCACATCATTAACAGAAAATGTAATTCAGGGTACTTGTGCCCACTCGTCATGTTCCGTAGTCAATTTTAATGAAGTTAGCCGATATGGATTATTTTCTCAGGAAAGTACATTAAAAATTCAAGACAATGAAATGTCTAACTTTTACGAATTCTTTGCATCTTATCTTTCTGATTTTAATTTGACTAACAATAACTTTAACTTTGGTCATGTTTCAATTAAGGCTAACAACAGCGCAGGCTCAATTTACCTTAATAATTTTACTAATTCATCAACCATGTTTTTATTGTTTAAATCTGAATTAGATATAGTAGATAATAATTTAACTTTTTTTGAAACAGGAATCCATTCTTTTAATTCAAGCGTTGATCTAGGAGGTAATGTTTTTGCTAATGGAGACTTGTGTGCAGAGTTTATTGACTCTGACTATTCAGAGTTGGATAATCTTTTTGAGTGCAGAAACAATAATATTCGTGTTAGTTACACTATTTCGGTAAGGATTGCTAATGAAAAGGATGAAGGATCTTATAACCATCCTTTCAAGATTTATAACTCGCAAGGAAACCTTGTGATTGACGACAATACTCAACTTAGTGGGGATGCAGGCTACTACGTATTGGAGGTATATAGGCTGACGTCGGAAGACGTTGAAATAGGAAACAATCCTTTTTCACTACATTACACAAATAATGAAGTTTCTGTAGTTTATCATCGGAATATAAACTATAATCAGACTATTCTTGGTATTATTGATACGACACCCCCAAGTTCTTCTCTTACAGGTGAGGGGCCGATTGTAAATAAAAAGGCTATAGTTTTGAACGTAATTATAGATGATAATGATGATTTTAAGGAATATTTCTTAGATTATTTGGTTAATGATAAATTCTCCGAGTGGGAAGTATACGGAACTTTTACTAGTACGAATATTACATTTATAGGTGATGAAGGAAAAGAATATAGATTTAGAACTAGAGCTATAGATATATTTGGGAATAGCGAACAAAAGGAAGACTATGAACACCAAGTAAAGGTAGATACTACGGCATTAAAAACAAGTATATTAGAATTTGAAGACGATTATTATTTTGTCGGCAATCCTAATGTCGTAATATCATGGGGTACTGATGCGGAAGATGTTAGCCATACTAAATTAGATATTTACTATACAAATTTTACTACCCCGTATCTTAACCCTAATTCTGTTACCTGGGCTTTAATAGATTCATTTTTGTTTGCTGATTTAGAAGAATTTTCGTATGACTTATCAAGTAAAGGTCATTACGCATTTCTCATTCAGTCAACCGATTTTGCAGGTAACAATGAATCAAAAGAAGGCTTCGATTTAATTTTTAATTATAATTCAAAGGCTGATACCATTTCATTCGATGAAGTGCCAGATAGGTGGGGTAGTGATTCTCTAAATATAGACTATGAAACAAATAATTTGAACATGGATTATGAAATATATGTTGCAATAGAAAACATATATGCTTAAAATCCT
>CACOJW010000004.1 GCA_902627615.1 uncultured marine group III euryarchaeote | reverse complement strand
AAATCGGAATGCAAAATTTTGTAAAAATATCCTGCCCAAGGAAGGTAGTTTGGTTGATGTATTGCAATAATCATCAAGTACTTGATTGCAGGCAACAGTTCTAAAACCTGTGCATTACTGTTAACTTGTGAAAGTTTTGATGGTAGCGCCCTCGGTGAGGGTTCCGGACACTTTAGGCCAGACCCTACACCAATTAGCTTTGGCTAATGGCCTAGCAGAGAGCGGTATAGATGTCACTCTTTTGTGTAGATATGATGAAGAAGCAGCAAGAAGTCTTAATTTTAATCCTAATTTAAACTTTATATCTGTAATTAACCCAGGTATACCCTTCGAGCGATTACTTTTCACAAAACATTCCTACCAGAAAGTAATTGAGATTCTTAAATCTGAGAAGTTCGACATAGTACACGATAGAGGCTACATATTTGCAGGTTCAGGAGTCCAAGCAGCCTCGGAATTGGGTGTGAAATCAATACTTCAAGTTGATGATAATTGGATGCGTTCGGAGTTATCAGCTACAAGGCTTGCTAGATTGTGGCCTTACCATGAGAAGGCAATACGTTCATGTAGGAACCAAATTGAGTTAGCAGACGGAGGATTTACAGTAAGTTCAATATTAAGAGCTCAGATTTCCAAATGGAATGCCAAAGCTGAATCGTTTAAAGTAATACAGAATGGCTATGAGGATGATTTATTCAATCCTAATGCTAAACCATTGGAAATTAAAGAAAAATTAGGGTTGAGTGGTAAAATAGTAGTTTTTGTCGGTGCTATTGGCCCTTGGCATGGGGTTGAAGAGCTCGTAGATATTGCAAATTTAAATCCCGGAATAAATGTAGTAGTAGCCGGAGGCGGATACGGTAAAAATCTTCCAGAGTTAAGTAATTTGCACCATATTGGAAGACTCAGCAGAAATGAAGTTCCAAGGCTCTTAGTAGAAGCAGACATAGGTCTTGCGCCTTATCCTAACCTTGATTATGGTTTTTCACCTTTAAAAATTTATGAATATATGGGTTGTAAACTTCCAGTAGTTGCTACACGTTTACCTTCGGTTGAAGAAGCTACGCAAGGGCATGCGTTACTTGTTCAACCGGGTCAGATGGCGAATGCCATTCCCAAAGTTTTGTCTAATCAAAAACTTTTATCAGGTTTATCGGATTCGGCTTTTTCATACGCCTCTAAGGAGCGTACTTGGGCAAAAACCATAGAAAAAACTATAGATCTCTATAGGGAGGTAATATGAGTTTTGCTCCAGGGCATATAAGTCTAACTTTTGCAATATGGGAAAATGAGGATGACCTATCTAAAGGTTCAACAGGTATAGGTTTAATTGTTCCCCAGGGCGTTCATTGCGCTATAGAAAAATCAAAAGCTAAGAAGAACATAGTGATCAGGAAGGGAGAAGAAATCGAAGATTTGGTAACTCTCAAAGCCGTTGAATTACTGGGTTTTAAGGATCAAGGTTTAGTGATATATCAAAGGCACGATTTACCTTTAGGTTCAGGTTTTGGAATATCTGGAGCATCTGCGTTGGCAGCCTGTTTGGAGTTAGAAAAAGATATCGACAAATGTGTTGAAGCATCACATAAAGCAGAAGTAGAATATAATACAGGTCTTGGAGATGTGGTAGCAATTGCAGAGTCGATAAGAAATACGAGTTTTCCTTCTGTAATAGTAAGGGAAACTCCGGGTTGTTATGGAAAAGTTACTTGCAAACCAATAAAAGAAAAGTTTGTGGTATGTATTTCAGGACTAGGCAGAAATACTTCAGATATAATTTCAGATAAAAATTGGATTGAAATCATAAATTCAGCAGCTCTAGGAATTCAATATAATAATATTAACTTGCGTTCAGCAATTAAAATCGGCCGTTTGTTTACAGAGAGAACAGGTTTAATTAATGAAAATACTTCTAACATGATAAATAAACTACCGCTTGATTCAGTGTCTTCAGTGGCACACCTTGGTACGTCTATTGTTGCAACTTCAGATGATATACCAAGACTAGTTGAATCTCTCCAAGAATTTGGTGCAGTAAGAGAATATTAAGCAGTAGGATTTCCTAACTTACTAGAAACGTTAGAGGATGGTAAGAATTTAGTCAAATTTTCTAGAAGTCCATCTTTTCTTGGGCCAGCTACAAGTATGTTGTCCAATACTTCTTTTAGACTTCCTACGGGTATAACTTCTACCATATCCTTGTATTTGGAATCTAATAGGACATCCTGCATGTTCATTGCAGGGATAAGTACTTTTGTGACTCCTGACTCGGCAGCGGCTTCAATTTTTGCAGTAACGCCTCCAACGGGAAGAACTTGACCTCTAACACTTAGAGATCCTGTAAGGGCTACAGTTTGATCCACTTCAGCATTTTCCAATGCAGAGATAACTGCAGTAGCTATTGATACAGAAGCAGAATCTCCCTCAACACCTTCATAAGCACCTACAAACTGTACATGAATGTCATATTTTGATATGTCTTCGCCAGTATATTTTTTAATTAGGGCAGACACATTTTCCACAGCCTCTTTTGCAATTTCACCTAATTTACCGGTTGCTACAACTTTCCCTCTATCTCTGGATTGGGCAGGGGTCACTTCAGCAACAATAGGCATCATTATTCCAGCCATTTCTGAGATACCTGAATTTGCACCCATCACGGCTAACCCATTTACCATTCCTATTTCAGAGCCTTCTATTGAATAAGTTTTGTAATCTTTTCTACGCTCTACATATCTGTCAGCTATTTGCTGCTCTAAAGGTTTAGCAATAGTTTTTGCTTTCATGACATGTTCTCCAGTTATGGTATCTTCATTTAATTCTCTTGCTATGTCTCCAGCGACTCTTACAAGACCACCTAATTCTCTTAGACGAAGACTTAGGTGCATTTGTCTTCCAGCTCTGCGTTGAGCTTCGTGTATAATCTCACCTATTGCCTCTCTAGAAAAATGACCTATTTTTTCGTCTTTAGCTACTTCTTGAGCAATAAACCTAACTAATTTTTCTCTATTTTCTTGAGAATCAGGTATTGTTGAATTCATGTAAACTTCATATCCATATCCTCTAATTCGACTCCTGAGTGCAGGATGCATTCCTTGAATTGCATCGAGATTACCTGCAGCAACAAGGATAAAATTACACGGCACTGGCTCAGTCTTTGTCATCGCTCCTGCAGATCTTTCGGACTGTCCCGAAATGGAAAATTCACCCTCTTGTATTGCAGTTAAAAGAGCTTGTTGAGATTCAATTCTAAGTAAATTGATTTCATCAATATAAAGTACACCTTTGTGAGCTTTATGAATCGCTCCAGCTTCAACGCGATCATGGGCAGGAGTTTCAAGTCCCCCAGATTGGAAAGGATCGTGCCTAACATCGCCTAAGAGTGCACCTGCGTGCGTACCGGTAGCATCAACGAATTGAGCATTTTGATCTCTATCATGAAGTACAAGTCCCTTTGGAATATTTGCATTTTCATTCCTTTGGTTTGTATATCTTAGTGCCATGAAAACAAAAGCAGCAGCAATAAGTGAGTAGAAGATCATCATTGGATTAAAACCAGTACTAATAAAGAAAAGAATTCCAATACCTACAATTGCGAATACAAGTAACATTTGTGATTTTGCCCTTTTCTCCTTTTCAATCATTGCTTGTGCCTTTTGAACTTGAACGATTTCTTTACCTTTCCCAGCAGGAACAACTCTTATTCTAGGCTCATTGTTATCTTCATGATTATTGTAAACTAAAACATCTTGCAATTCTTCTTTTGGTAATAATTCCGAGATGGACCTAGCCAGCATTGATTTTCCAGTTCCAGGATCACCAATGAGCATAACATGTCTTCTTTGCTCAGCAGCTTTTCTCACAATTTCAACACCTTGTTCTTGACCAATAACTTGATCAATGAGCAATTTTGGAACTGCAATATCTTCAGTTGATTCTATATCTAAAGTCTTTACCCATTTTCTTGGGTCTTCTAATTTTTCTCCTTTCTTAGACATCGTACGATTAACCCTGCTGACTCCGGATATATAAGTTTCTAAAGCCTAAACCTCAATATTAGAGATGTCTTCATCATTACTATTGATAGCTTCTTCAGGCTCATTTAAGATGAATTTAGTTCCATAGTGTAGTATTCCACTTTCACTATCCTCTCCTAATTTTCTGAATACAGACTTAACCTTCATCCCAGGTTTTACATGCTCAGGTTCGCAATCCACAATTTGGGTAGTTATTTTTGGCCCCTCATCCAGTTTTATTATTGCTATGCAGTAAGGTCCGAACATTTCATAGCCAGTTTGAGCCTGATGGACTACAGTTGAGCTTACTACTTCTCCGGTACCTTTGAATTGATAATCTTTCATACTGTCTATCGATTCTCTTCCAGCTTCAGGATTAAAACTTCTTCTTGGGTAATGGTATGTCTTAGTTATTTTACAGTAAGAACCAATAAGGTTGTATCTTGTATCTAGCTCTCTCCAAAAACGGGGTACTGACATTATTCACCCTCCAATATGTGAACCACTGCAGTTGCAGCAGTACCACCATGATTTTCCGCCATGCCAATTTTAGCCCCTTTAACTTGTCTTTCACCGGCTTCGCCTCTTAATTGCTGTACTAATTCAATTATTTGAGCAATACCCGTAGCACCAGGTGCATGACCTCTTGCTTTTAGACCTCCACTTGTGTTTACAGGTATTTTCCCACCTAATTTTGTATCACCCTTAAGAATTCTAGAAGCGGCTTTTCCGCGTTTAAAAATACCTATTTCTTCAAGTGCTATAATTTCAGATATTGTAAAATTATCATGTATTTCAACCAGATCTAAGTCACTCGGTTTTTTTCCGCAGCTCTTGAATGCACGTTTTGCAGCAATTTTTATGGCAGGCATTTGATTTAGTTTTTTACGATGGTGTAAACTTAGCGTATCTGAAGCTTGCCCAGACCCTATAATTTTGACAGCCTTTTTCTTATATTTTTTAGCCTTTTCAGTAGCACATAATACTATGGCTGCAGCACCATCACTATTTGGAGCGCAATCCAGCATCCTCAATGGGCTAGAAACCATTCCAGAATTAGAAACTGCTTCGGTACTAATTGCAAATGGAAATTGAGCCATTGGATTCATTGACGCATGATAATGATTCTTTTCGGAAACTGCTGACATTTCTTCACGTGTAGTTCCGTATTCATGCATGTGGCTTTGGGCTATCATGGCATGTAATGATGCGAAAGTAGCTCCAGCTTTAGATTCCCACTGCTCATCTGAACCCATACTAACAGTATATGATGATTCCGAATCGCTTACATCGGTCATTTTTTCTGCACCGCCTACGACAGCAATGTCGATAAACCCCCCAGCAATAGCCATGTAGGCTTGTCTGATAGCTAGACCTCCTGAGGCCGATGCCGCTTCTACCCTTGTTGCGGGAATGTTTTGTGCAGCTAATCCACAATAATCAGCCATTAGTGCGCTCACATGTTCTTGTTGCAATGTGGATCCTGCGGCCATGTTTCCGATGTAAAGTGCATCGATATCTTTACTTGTAATTCCAGCATCTTTTATTGCGGCAAGCCCGGTTTCTAAACCTAGTTGACGTAATGATTTATCCCACAATTCACCAAATTTTGTAATTCCTACACCGATAACGCTGACTTCCCTCATTTTGTAGCTCCCATGTTTAATTTTCCTCTATATTTTGCATACGTGGCATAGTTTATGATTTTCATTCTTGAAATCATACTCTCTACAGTTTCGCTACGGTCTATCTTAGCAATTTCATCTGTAACAGTGATATCAAATGCATCGCTACCTGCACCAGATCCATATGCTACAGCGAGTATTCTATCACCTGGTTTTGCTATGTCTAATATTGCAGATAATCCTAGAAATACAGCACCAGAGTAGGTGTTACCTATCCGAGGAGTTAACAATCCAGTTTCAAATTGCTCATTTGTAAATCCTAATGTTTTGGCAGCCCTTATTGGAAATTTGCCATTCGGTTGGTGTGTTACCACATAGTCGTAATCTTTTGCTTCAGTTCCAGCTTTTTGCATCATCATCATTCCACAACTAACTACATGTTTGAAGAAAGCAGGTTTTCCAGTAAATCTTCCACCATGCCTAGGATATTTTTGTCCCTCTCTTCTCCAGAAATCGGGCGTGTCAGTTGTGTATGAGGTTGTATGATTTATTTTTGCAATAATATTTTTATCTCCTATTACTAAAGCTCCGCCACCTGCGGAGGCACTATACTCGAGTGCATCTCCTGGAGCTCCCTGTGAAGTATCAACACCAATAGCAATACCATTTTCAATTTGTCTGTCTCCAACCATTCCTAAACAAGTTTGAATGGCAGCCGTACCTGCTTTACATGCAAATTCAAAATCTGCAGCAGTCAAGTTGGGAGTAGCACCTATGGCTTCAGCTACAATTGTGGAGGTTGGTTTGACAGCGTAAGGGTGAGACTCAGAGCCGGTATAAATTGCGCCTATATGATCTCCATTTAGATTAGCTCTTTTCATAGCTTGCCGTGTTGCTTCCACTGCTATAGTGATTACATCCTCATCAGGACCGGGTACAGATTTAGAGTAGACGTTTAGATTCTTAGCCCAGGCGCTACCATCAGCACCCCATACAGATGCTATTTCTCCAGTTTCAATTTTGTGTGTAGGTACATAAGCACCATAACTTACGATTCCATTCATTTTTATCTCCTTTATTTTAGATACCTCAATTTTTCAATAATTGCTTTTTCTTCAAGTCTAGTTTTAACAAGTACAACTCTTTCCATATCGGCTAGTTTAGTGGCTAATGGATCAACTGCTTTTGGCTTCACGTAAACTACCATTCTTGGTTTCACAGGATGAGCTCTTACAGCAATCATAGGTGAGCGACCATATTGGACTCCTGAAAAGAAAACAGCCCTTTCATTAGACCAGCCATACATTTCACCAAAAGCATTGTAAGTGGTAATTGCTTTTAGTGAGTCTACCATGGTGTAACCATATATTGGCCTGCTGAGAAGTTCCTCTTTTCCGGCGATAATTTCACCCTCAATAGTTTCTAACATGCTTTCTATTGCCATACCGCTAGTAAATTCTTTTATGTCTACTATAGCTTCATTTGTTCTTCTTTCAGACATACTGTTTACTACTTTTCCGCCATGTGCAGAATCGTAGTCAACCATTGCTTCTACAAATCTCCTAACTGTTCCTATACCTGGAGAAGCCCTTCTTCCTTTTTCAAAATCACAAACAACAGATGGTTTTACTTCTAGAAGATTTGCAAACTCTTTCTGAGATAAATCAAAGATCTCTCTCCATTTTCGCATGGTTTCACCGGGACTTTCTGAAACTACAATTTCTCCGGCAATTCGTCTAGTTAGTTGTTTTTGCACAGTTAATGACTTTAAAGTAGGTATTTAATTATATGTGTATTTCAATTCGTCAATTGGCTTATTAATAGTTGTGCAAACATTAAATAGGTATAATTTTAGACTAATAAGTGAATTCAGACAACTTTGTTCCAAAAAAGATTTTTCTAACTAAGGGAGTTGGCTTCCATAAAGAAAAATTAGCTTCATTTGAATTAGCTCTTAGGGAAGCTGGCATAGCTCCATTAAATTTAATTACAGTTTCTAGCATTTTGCCTCCACATTGTAAATTTATTGATAAAGGCGAAGGTGTCAAATTGCTAAAACCAGGACAGGTAGTGCCAGTAGTGTTGGCAAAGTCTGAAAGCAATATTCCTTCTACTTTAGTAAGCTCAGGTGTGGGCGTTGCAGTTCCACGTGATAAAGAGCATTATGGATATTTATCAGAACATCACTGTACTGGGATGGATGATATTATAATGGAAGAATACGTTGAAGATCTTGCAGCAGAAATGCTCGCAACAACTTATGGAGTAAAGTTTGATCCCGATGCTTCTTGGGACGAAAAAAGAGAATTGTGGAGTATAGATAATAGAATTGTAAAAACAAAATCTGAGGTTCAAACAAGTATTGTGAGCGATGAAGCTCTTTGGACTACTACTATTGCAGCTGCAGTCTTGATATTGTAGTTGAATTCGACCAAATTGCTTAAATGCTGTAAGAATTTGGTAAATTTAGACTCATGCGCGAAACACCACCATTATGGACTTTCCAAGGAGGTTCTTCACCAACTGCCTTGTCAATAAGTTTTGATGGAAAGTTCGCAGGCGTAGGAAAAAAATCAGGTTTACTTCTTCTTAATCAAAATGGACGTCCAGTCTGGGCTAACAATAAGATAAAAAGAATAACTGACATCTCAGTATCAACTAAAACCGGAAAAATGGCTATAGCCAGTTCTCAAAAGGTGATTTATTTAGTAAAAAGAACTGGAGAATCAATATGGCATAGAGAATTACAGAGTTCTGCAGTTTCTACAAGTATTTCAGCAAATGGTGACTTGATTGCTGTTGGAACTTCACTTGGCCGTCTAATTGTGTTTGATGGCAAAGGAAAGGTAGTTTGGGAAAATCATCTTAGTAATGCTGATTTCCCAGTTAATACAGTCAATGTTTCGTCAGATGGGAGGTTCATAATAGCAGGAACTGATTATTCAAATGTTTATCTTTATGACCGGAAAGGTGAAGTTTTGTGGGCAAAAGAAACATCTGCAGAAGTAGTTCAAACATGTATGAGCTCAAACGGAGACTATGTTGGATATTTAACAAGTGATAGAACATTTTATTTCGGCGTAAAAGGATCGAGAATACTCTGGGAAAAAACTTTCAGTCAGCAGCCAGTTTGGGTAGATATGACTCAAACAGCAGATTTTGTTACAATAGGGGAATCTTCATCAAAAGTAACTATATTTACGAAAGAAGGTCGTAAAGTCTGGGGATTTAAACCTCGTCAGTCAGCAAAGGGAGTTATGGCTACCGGGGGAGGTTTTGTATTTTTAGGAGGTCCAGGAGGTGTCTACAATTATTCACTTGAGCCTTATTTAAAGCGGTTATTAGTCCATACACAAAAGAGAATAGAAAAAGCGTTTAGTGAGAATTTGGATACTACAGCCGCTAAGAAATATTTTCAAACTGCTCAGGCTTCTTTCAAAGCAGGGAAGCATTTAGATTTTTTAGTTACTATTCAACAAGCACGTCGTTCAGCTCGTGAAGCTCGCATAATCGAAAGCGAGGCAACGCCAAACCAAAGAAGAATCGAAAGAAACGAAGCGGAGAGGCAGTCAGATAATCCAGAAACCAATTCAGAAGAAGGTGAGTTGATGTCAAAATTGGTTCAATTAGCTGAAATGAGAGAGAGCGGAATACTTAGCGAAGAAGAATTTGTTATTGCTAAATCAAAACTATTGAAACTATAACTTAAACTTAATATAATCTGGGCATATCAGTAAGTTCATGTCAGCTCCAACTACCTCCGAATATTTGATCGATAATGCAAAGAAATATGCAGATGAATCTGCACTATCTTCTAAAGACACTTCAGGAAATTGGAATACAACAACCTGGTCTGAATTTTGTGATGATACTATGGCCGTAGCCAAGTCTCTTATGGAACTTGGTTTTCAAAAGAATGATAAATTAAGCATATATTCTTACAACAGAAAAGAATGGTACATTGCATACGCAGCAGCTAATTTTTGTAATGGTGCAGGTGTAGGAGTATACCATACATGTTCACCTGAGGAGGTTGAATGGGTTGTTGGTAATTCAGATTCCAAGTTTGTGTTTGTAGGTCATAATCCAATGGACGGTGGCGATACTGAAAAAATGTGTTCGCACAGGTTGCATAAGATACTTGATTCACTTGACAAAGTCGAGCATGTAGTTGTCATGGATGGAGTAGACATGCCCAAACATGATAAGGCAGTATCTTGGTCTGATTTTATATCAAGAGGAAAAGATTTTGATGAGTCTAAAATTCATGACTCTATTAAATCAATAAAGCCAGAAGACACAGCTACTTTGATTTATACTTCAGGGACTACAGGTAACCCTAAGGGCGTTGAATTAACATATGATAATTTTGAGTATGAGATATCAAAAGTTCTTGAGATACAGAGCTATAATCAAGGTGACAAGTATGTTTCTTGGTTACCATGTGCTCATGTATTCGGGCAATTAGTTGACAATCATGCATGGATACGTGAAGGATTGCATATGCATGTAGTTGACAATCCATTACATGCTATTGATTATTGTAAAGAAGTACAACCTCATTTGTTCATAGGCGTTCCAAGAATTTACGAAAAGGTTTATTCGAATTTAGTTGCAGGTTTAGGCGGAAAAGTTAAACTTCTAGGAATTCCTATTCTAGGCGGAATTATCAAGAAAGCTGCAAAAAAGAAGATTGGTATGTCAAATTGCATATATGCAATTACAGGAGCTGCACCAATCAATCCAGATATTTTAGAATTATTTCACAAGTTAGACGTTCCATTGTTTGAAGGGTATGGAATGACAGAAACTTCAGCAGGAGCTACAATAGGACACAAAGGAGCAAATAAGATTGGATCAGTAGGGACAACTTTTGCAGGTGAAATTCGAATACATAATCCTGACGAGCAAGGTAATGGAGAAATCCAATTCCGAGGCCGCCATGTTATGAAAGGTTACTACAAAAATCCTGAAGCTACAGCAGAGACTATGGATGGAGATTGGTTAAAGTCAGGAGACTTGGGCAAGAAGGATTCGGAAGGTTTTGTTTATGTAACAGGAAGAATAAAGGAAATTTACGTTAATTCAGCAGGTAAAAATATTGCACCACTTGTTATTGAAGAAACAATGAAGTCTATACCGTTAATATCACAATGTATGTTGGTGGGTGATAATCGTAAATTTTGTAGTGCACTAATTACACTTGATGTTGGAGCTATCTTAAGGGACAAGCATGGTTTAGATGGCGCAACAGAAGTTCCAAAAGATCCTAATGAGCAAATAGCAAAATTAGAAGCTCTAGGGTCTAAGTTATCAGATTATACTGAGAGTTCAGAAATCAAGGCAGAAATCGAATCTCAAGTTCAAAGATTAAATGAGAAATTTAGTAATCCTGAACAAGTCAAGAAGTTCACAATTTTACCAAGAGATTTGAACGTAGATGAGGGAGAGCTAACGCCCACTTTGAAGATACGTAGAAAACAAATAAACGAAAATTGGTCTAAAGAAATTGAAGCAATGTACGCAAATTAATGCTTAGATATTCATTCGTAGCAATTAGCGCTGTTGCAGCAATAAATTTACTTCTTACCGATATTATTCTTGTTCAAATTTTATTGGGATTATGTCTGGCAACAAGTTTGGGAATAGCTATTATTTGGCCTGAGCCTTTGCCTCCACCCCCACCTCCTGATTTATGGTCAGATGCTCCTGAAACAAAAGATAGAGAGATGAAGATTTGTTCAAGCTGCGGTAAAGCAGTAGACAAGAAATGGTCTATGTGTCCATATTGTTCTAAAAAAGTTTAAAGTTTTTTTGAAATTGATGTGTTATTTTAATCCTGCAGCGTGACCTCAAGACTTTTATGACGACCATTACATAGCAATTAGTGGAGAGATTTCATGCATTTGCAGTAGTAGCCATTTTGATTTTCTCAGCTCTTCCAGTTTCAGGGCTCGATGCTCCAGTTTCAGAGACTCTAGAAACATCAGAAATTCCCAAAGTAAAAGTAAATAATTGGGACGAGTTGCCTTGGTGGGAAACAACTTCTCGAGATTTAAATAGAAATGGTATTGTAGATTGGTTAGAGCAAATCGATGACGAATACAAGATAGGTGTTTTGTATGATCACGAACTAACAACTGATGACTTTCAATTATTGGAAGATATAGGCTTAGATGTTAAATATCATGTTTCTATTGTTAACGGCTTACTACTAGGTTCAGTAAATTCGAGCTTATTTGAAACAATAAGCAATTTGCCAGGCGTACTGATGGTTGAGCCTTATGGTAAAGTTATATTCTACGGAGATGTTCAAACACCTGCAATAAAAGCCAGCAATTCTTCAATTTATCCAGTAGGTGCATGGGATTTAGGGTATACTGGTAAGGGCGTTAACATTGCAATTGTCGATACAGGCATAGATGATGAACATCCTGGTTTAGTTGGCAAAGCAGTAGCTGGATACGATGCAGTTTGTACAGATGATCCCTTGTGCATGGCTTCTCTACAGCAAGATGATGGAAGTTTTGATCCAGATGATCAGAATCAGCACGGAACTGCTTGTGCAGGAATGGCTGCAAGTAATGGAATTTTACCATCTGGAGCTCCTTCAAACTTTACGGGTTCAGCACCCGATGCCAATTTAGTTGATGTAAGAATAGGGACTGCCTTTGGAGCAGGTCCTTTTGAAAATTATGTAATCGAGCAGGAATTTTATGAATCAGCTATGGACGGTCTCAATTGGGTTATAGAAAATAAAGACACTGCATGGGCAGGTGCCGACAATGATAGTTATGGTATAGACATAATTTCTCTCTCCTGGGGAATAACTTCACATGAAAGTGGAGGCTCGGATGGATCAGACATGTTTTCTCAAGTCTTAGATGAAGCTACACTAGCAGGAGTTGTTGTTTCTGTAGCAGCAGGTAATTCAGGTTCAGATAATGACGGACTTTCAGGTATGGGATCATCAGGCCTTTCCATAACTGTTGGTGCATTGGATGATAAAAATACAGTGAATCGTGACGACGATGGAATTGCATCTTATTCAAGCCGTGGACCTCGTAGAGATAATAACGATGGAAATCCATATGACGAGATGAAACCAGATGTATCAGCTCCAGGAACAAATATTATTCAGGCTGAAGCTTGTTATGCAAGTAGTAGTTGTTACAATAGAATTCCAGGTCAAGATGCATCAGATAATGGTTACAGTGGTAGAGGTAGTGGGACTTCATATGCAACACCTGCAGTTTCAGGAGTTCTCGCGTTAATGATTGAGGCCAATCCAGATTTAGATCCATTGGCTCTTAGAGAAATTCTTAGATTAACCTCTGAAAGAAAGCAGACTGTGTCTTCGGCAGATGGCGAGGGTGTTGAGGAAGGAGAGTGGGCAACGTTACCAGAGTTGGATCCCTATTGGAACCGTCATTTTGGGTGGGGTATGGTTGATGCGCATGCAGCAGTCAAATCTTCAATATTAAACACAGACACAGACAATCTCAATGTGGATTTACAGACTTACATTATATCTACCCAAACAGGAGGCGAAATTACAACAATAACAGGTCATTCGTGGTCAAGAAGTGGTTCTGTAGATAGAATTGAATACAGTGTTGATGGTAAATCTTGGAAACAAGTTAGTTATCTACCTAGTTCAAACGAATCTATCTATATCGACTGGGAAATTTCACTCAGTGCTAAAGATTTGGCTTTTACCGGAGACCATACGGTTTTGGTTAGGGCTCTTGATAGTAGCTCCATGCATTCTATTTCAGCACACACTGAATTTTACGCATATGGGCAATCTTCAGAATCATCGGAAGAAAGTTTAGCCTTTTTGATTGTAATAGGAGTACTTTTAGTGGTAGGTATTGCAGTAATAGCCTACAGGAAAAATTTCCTTAATTAGTCATCGTTCTTAGGTAAGTCTTAAATCTATCAATTAAAGTGGAATGCTGTGCAATTTCCCCTATTATCAAAAATTGGTGTAGCTCTTGTCGTGTTAGGAATACTAGGGTACATGGTTATTTTTCCCTCATTCATGACTATAGATGGTAAATCATTTTCAGATCAATTAGTAGTTGATGCAAATGGTGTTGAAACTTTTGGAGATTATGATTCAGGAGACACTGTAGTAATTATTGATACAATTGCAAGGATGCAATTTGACGCCGGGCAAACTTTCGTTTGGGTTGAATCAATTGGTAAGACAGATAGCGATGTAAGATTTATTTTTTCCCAGGATTTAAGAGATGACTTTGGGGTAGGTAGTGAAGTAGTTATTACTTTTGAAGTAGAAAATAGTGGTCAATCGGAGTCAGTAGTAAATGAAGAAATTAGCACTAGACCTTCTACTATGTTTGATTACATTTTTATTCTTTTGACAGTTGCAGGAGTCGGTTTGACTGCGTTTGGTTTTGTTAAGGCAAGGCGTCAACCGTCACAACCCGTTTTGGATGATTGGGGCGCGCCTGTTGCTCCACTAGCACCTCCTGCACCGGTTGCCCCACCTCCTTCGATGGCACCAGGAGTGCCACCATCTCAACCGCAAGCTCCACCTAGTATGGCAGCAATTCCTGAAACTCCAGCAGTTCCACCGCCAGCAGCTCCTTCTACAATGACTATTACAGTTCCCCCAGGAGTTCTGCCTGGCCAAGTTCTTACAGTTACTATGCCAAGTGGGCAGGTGGTAAATGTTCAAGTTCCTCCTGGTAGCGTACCAGGTTCACAATTCACAATATCGGTGACACAATGAAAAAAAGTTTCAAGAAACTAAGCTCGCTGGCCATTGTAGGCCTCCTCCTATTCACAGGTTGTATTGGTACTGAAGACGCAATAGGTCAGAACCGAGATCCAATTGCGGTCGTAGACGTTTCTACGGGTTTTAGAGTTGTTGAACTTAATGATCAAATTCAATTCGATGCCTCTGCTTCAGTAGATGAAGATGGTACTATTGTTTCCTATCTATGGGACTTTGGTGACGGCACTACTTCTACGAATAAGATGGCAATACACCAATATCAAAACCCAGGAGATTACATTGTTTCCTTATCAGTTACTGATGATAAAGGCGCAGTAGGTAATAATGACCAAGGGTTGACTTATATTACGGTATTACACGGTGCAGTTAATGAGGGAACAGGTGTCCCCCATGCAATAATTTCAGTAAAAGCATCAGTTGTTGCTCCAGGAACAAGTGTGGATTTTGACGGAGGAGGTTCTTGGGCATGGGTTGAAGATGATGACGGAGACTGGTCAACTTCTAATGATGCGGTAACATCTTGGTCATGGGATTTTGATGATGGTGAAACAAGTGACGGCGTCGAAGTTTCACACACTTTTGGAGTCTCTGGTGGTTTTTCAAGCTTTTCAACTATAGGAAGTTATTGTGTCAAGTTAACAGTTACTAGTGAGCAAAATGTACCTGATACGGTTTACCGAACAATTAGAGTAATATCTGACCAAGAATCAGATTCTAAATCACCAGATCCTAAAGTTTATACTTCAGTTAGTATCGGAGATCCTAGAACTTTAGATCCTGCTGAAGCATACGATTCTGCTAGTGGTGGTGTTTTGTCTAATACATATGAAACACTTGTTTTTTATGACAGAGACAAAGAAGATGTTTTAATTCCAGTTCTAGCGACTGAAGTTCCCTCTGTTTCAAATGGAGGCATTTCTCCGGATGGTTTAACTTACACATTTAACATTAGGCAAGGTGTCACTTTCCACGACGGTTCAGAAATGACTGCAGAGGATGTTGTCTTTTCAATCAATAGACTTCTTGTGATGGGTCTTGGTCCTTCTTGGATGTATTCTGAGCTTCTTGATACGGCTGATGAAAATGGAGATGGGATCGTAGACAGTATTACTCAAATTGACCAATATACGGTTCAATTCCAACTCAAAGAGGCAGCACCAAGATTTTTAGCAATCATGGCCTATACTGCAGGTTCGGTAGTTTCTAAGGATTGGGTAAGTGGCAAGGGTTGTGCATATCCGGTAGAAGGTGTTCAGTGTACGGCAATTCAGAAAGAAGTTATGGGAACTGGGCCTTACACTATGAACGAAGATATAGGTGGAAAATGGGTTCCAGAACAGTTTGTTTTGATGCAATATTATCCAAATTATTGGAGAGGTTGGACAGATAACGAAAGGCAATCCTACGGTATAACAGCTAAAGGATTTATTGAAACTGTTTTACTTAAGAAGAACAACGATCAAGGAGCTAGATTATTAGAGTTAAAATCAGGAAATGCTGACTCAGTTTATGTTGAGCCTAATTTTGTTGATGAGGCTTTAACTTATGATAATATAGATTACAAGTCTAATTTGCCTTCAATGACTATGATTCAAATGTCATTTAATCATAATATATCTAATCATGAAGAATCGGGCTCAGCGCCATCAAGTGATTTCTTTACTAATGTCGATATCCGTAAAGGATTTTGTTATTCCTTTGATTATGATACATTTATTAATGATGTAATAGACAACAGAGGTAAACAACCTACAGGTCCAATACCTGAAGGATTATTAGGTTACAATCCTAATGGCCCAAAATATACTTATAACTTAAATATGGCTGAAATGCACTTCAAAGATGCAGGCGTATGGGATGATGGCTTTACTATTTCAGCATATTACAATCTAGGAAACGATGTTAGATTGGAAGGTTTACTATTGCTTGAAAATGCTATTGAGTCTTTAAATTCTAAATTTAATATTGAAGTTGTTGGGTTAGAGTGGCCGCTATTCCTTGATAAGCTAAGAACACGCGAAATTCCATTTTTCATGCTTGGTTGGGGTGCAGATTATTCAGATCCTCACAATTTCGCTCATCCTTTCTTACATGGTGCTGAAGGTTATTATCCATCTAATTACCTTGGATTTCAATATGATGATATTGACAATTTAATTATGGAAGCTGCTGCAGAATCAGATCCGTCAACCAGGGAAAGTATGTATTTTGAATTAGCAGAACTTGAGCATGAGAAAGCACTTCACATATGGGTTTACCAACCAGTAAGTTACAGAATTGTAAAGGATTGGGTCAATGGTTGGTATCATAATATGATGCATGGTACATTATACTATACAATCAGTAAAAGTTAGACGCGTTTACCTTAAGTAAAACTCTCCTTGGCAAGCAGTGAAGCTTTGGGTCTATGTTCTAAGGAGATTAGCACTTACCATCCCAGTGATGCTAGGAGTTACGTTCATCACTTTCTTTTTATCGTTACAGATGGGAGATCCTTTAGCAGCATATGTTACAGAGAGAACCACTGATGAACAGTATGACATGTTAGCTGAAAAACATGGCGTAAATGAACCTCTTCCAGTTAGGTATGTAGCTTACCTGAGGAGCATAATAACGTTTGATTGGGGATATTCACAAATTGCAATGGATGATGTATCAGACGCCCTTCGAGATAAGTTCGCAGCAACATTAGAACTTTCAATTTTAGCATTCATAGTAGCTGTAGCTACAGCAGTTCCCCTAGGTATTTTTTCATCTATAAGGCAGAATAGATGGGAGGATCATGGAATTAGATTATTTGCCTTGATGGGTTCAGCCATTCCTATTTTTTGGTTAGCACTTTTTTTACAATTTATAGCTGCAACTTACACAGATTGGGAAATATCACAGAGAGTAGATGCTAAGCTTTGGTATACAGAACCTACACAAATTGATACTCCGACTAACTTTCTTTTGATTGATGCTATTGCAGCAGGGTCTTGGATTCATTTTAAAGATGCTTTGCAGCATATGATTCTTCCGGCGACAGTTTTAGCTTATGGTTCGATGGCCACAATTATAAGATTAATGCGAGGCAACATGCTCGACGTTCTTGGTCAAGATTATATTAGAACTGCTAAGTCTAAAGGACTAACTGAAAGGCAAGTTACCTACAAGCATGGTGCTCCTAATGCGATGATACCTACTACAACAATATTGGGTATGGGTTTTGCAGGATTAATTAATGGTTCCGTTTTAACTGAAACGATATTCACATGGCCAGGTTTGGGTTCCTGGGCCATTACAGCTATGCGTAGTATGGATATTTCTGCAATCTTAGCATACACTCTGTTTTCAGCCTTTTTGTACATTATTGCGAATTTAATTGTTGATATTTTATACGCGTTTTTAGATCCCAGGGTAGAATTAGGAGGTCACTTAAGCGTCCCAGAAATTGCAATAGTGTCAGTGTCTATTTTGATGTTGATTATCACTTACTTTAGCATAAGTATTGCAGTTTGGTTTGGTACTTTCATACTACTTGCATTTATCATTCTTACAGTTTATTCAATAGTTTCTCGGTTTGTCAAAAATCCAGATGACATGTGGGTTTTATTTTTATTTTTAGGAACTTTGTTTATCGTTTGGTCTATTCTGTCAGGTTATTTTATGAGTATCATTTATATTTCTTCGATAATTTATGGATTGTATTTAGTGTACAATCGGGAAGACATAAGCAAAAATTTGGGTCCTAAGTTAGATGAATTTAAGAGAGCTGCTTATCAAGTTAAGAAGAACCCCTTGACTATTTTAGGCTTGTTTTTGGTTATTTCTCTTCTTTCTATCGCACTTTTTGCACCTTGGCTTGCCCCTCCTTCAGAAACTCAAAGAGATCCTATGAGAATGGAAGAACACTTTGAGTTTAATCAACAGAGAAATTTCCAGCCTCCCTGCTATTTCTCATGTACTGCGGAGTCAGGAGAAGTAGATGGTTACATACTAGGCAGTACGGACAGAGGCTACGATATTTATTATGGAATAGTTTGGGGCAGTCGAACATCATTAGATGTTGCAGTTAAGGTTGTTTTTACAGGCACATTCATTGCTGTTGCAATAGGTGCAGTTTCAGGTTACTACGGCGGCAGAGTAGACGATGTTATCATGCGAATAACTGATGTATTCATTGCTATTCCAGGATTAGTTTTGGCCTTGGCTATTATTGCAGTTACTGATGATAATTCTATTGAGATGCTCATGTATGCATTGATTATAGTTTGGTGGCCTGGTTTTACAAGAATAATTAGGGCTGAAGCTTTGAGAATTAGAAATTTACCATATATCGAAGCGGCAAAAGCGGCAGGAGCTTCAGATTTTAGAATAATATTTATGCACATTATTCCTAATTGCATAACATCAATTATTGTCATTGCAACGATGGACATGGGCGGAATAGTATTATCCTTGGCAGCTTTAGGCTTCTTGGGATTTGGAGGAGGTCCTGATCTTGCTGAGTGGGGCAAATTGGTTTCATTTGGACAGGATGATATGTTACTTGGATCTTGGTGGGGATTCTTTTTCCCAGGACTAGCCGTAGCTCTGTGGGCTCTAGGCTTTTATTTATTAGGTGATGGAATTAGGGATATTTTAGATCCCAAGCAGAGGAACTAATGTTAGAAATAGAAGATTTGAAGACTAATTTCAATACATACGACGGGGTGGTAAAGGCTCTCAATGGAGTAAATCTAACTATTAAAGATGGTGAGATTTTTGGTTTGGTCGGTGAAACAGGAAGTGGAAAATCAGTAACTTGTTACTCAGCTCTAAAATTACTTCCTAAAACGGGTGAAGTTGTTGGGGGAAAAATTGTTCTCAATGGTGAAGATATAACACACGCTTCGGAATCTAGATTAAGACAAATAAGGGGTGGCGAAATAGGTATTATTTTTCAGGATCCTTTGTCAGCATTAAATCCAGTAATGACCGTAAATGAGCAAATTGGTGAGATTTTAGTCCTTCATCAAGATGAAGAAATTAAGAAATTAGCTTCTGAAAAAGAAATTCCAACTTACAAAAGTAAGAAATTCCAAGCTTCACCGGGTGTTGAATTTACAATTTTAGCGTTTTGTATTTCCTTTATTTCTCTTTTTGTTATGCTTGGACAGTTTACGTTTAGTCTTCCGTTCTTGTTTCTGATTGGAATGATGTTTTTGAGAAACTATCTACAAAGAGATCTTCCACAATCAGCCCTTGATCTAATGGTTATAGATGCTTTATCACGGGTTAAACTTCCTAACCCTGAACAAATTGCTAGCTCTTATCCTCATGAGCTCAGTGGGGGTATGCAGCAGAGAGTAATGATTGCAATGGCTTTGGCTGGAAAGGCAAAAATGCTAATTGCAGATGAGCCAACTACTGCTTTAGATGTCACAATTCAGGCACAGATACTTCAGTTGATAAAGGATATTCAAAGGGAAGAAAATATGTCTGTTCTATTGATAACACATGATTTAGGAGTGGTTGCTGAGACTTGTGAAAAAGTAGCAGTCATGTATAAAGGTAAAATAATTGAAGAAGCTTCTGTTAATCAAATTTTTAAAAATCCTCAGCATGAATATACAAAAGCCTTGATTGAGGCAATACCTAAAGGTGGCAAGGAAAGATTGAAAGTACCAGATATAGGAGAACCTGGAGCAATATGAGTGAAGTCTTAATTACAATAGAGAATTTACGAAAGTATTTTCCAGTAAAGAATGTTTGGGGAACCGATGTCGCTTTAGTCAAAGCTTTAGATGGTGTTGATTTGAAAATAGATAGTGGGAAAACTTTTGGTATTGTTGGTGAAAGCGGTTGCGGTAAAACAACATTAATGCGGACTTTGCTTAGATTAGTAGAACCTACTTCAGGTTCAGTTTTATTATCTGATGAGATTACAAATAATAATTTTTCAAGTAATAAATTAGAAGAATTGACAAGTGAAGAATTGCGTAATTTCCGTAAGCAAATAGGAGTTGTTTTTCAGGACCCAATGGGTGCTTTGAATCCTAGAATGTTGATTAAAGATATTGTCAGTGAACCATTAACAATACATGGTAAAACAGAAGGTATTCGTGAAAAAGTAGTTTGGTTGCTCAATAATGTCGGGCTTGGTGAGGAACACTTGTATAGATATCCACACGAATTTTCAGGAGGCCAGAGACAAAGAATAGTGATTGCACGAGCTCTTGCTTTAGATCCAAAAATATTAGTTTTGGATGAGCCTACCTCTGCTTTGGACGTATCTGTCCAAGCTCAAATCTTGAACCTTCTTAATGACTTACAAAAGAAATACGATCTAACCTATGTTTTCATATCTCATGATTTGTCAGTAATAGAGTATATGTGTGATCGTTTGGCAGTCATGTACCTAGGTAGAGTTGTAGAGGAAGCAGATACAGAAGATTTGTTTTCCAATCCACAACATCCTTACACTAGAGCTCTGTTGTCAGCTACCCCTAGTTTTGAAAAACAAAAAGAAAAAATTATGATTCTCGGGGACGTTCCTAGTCCTATAACATATTTAGATGAATCAAAAGCTAAGTTAGCTACTGAGATTACCGAACAGGAACGGTTAGAAATCAAAGCTATTGAGGGAAAAGGAATTGAATATATAGTAAGATCAAGTCTTAATGAGCATTTATCATTAAAAGAAGTAGCACCTTCTCATTATGCGCGGGTAAAATAAATGACTGAGCAAGCACCGATTTTTAGATTATTTTCCCATATGAAGGAGCATCGTTCCACAATGTGGTTAGCTACTTTATTCTCTATTTTGAATAAAATTTTTGACTTAGCTCCTCCTCTTTTGATAGGTGCCGCAGTAGACGTAGTAGTAAAACGACAAGACTCAGTTTTATCAGAATATTTTGGATATTCAGACCCTAAAGAGCAGTTGATTATTCTTTCAATTTTAACCGTAATAATTTGGGTTTTTGAATCGTTATTTGAATATATCTATGGAGTTTTATGGAGGAATTTAGCACAAACGGTACAACATGAGATAAGATTAGACGCTTATTCACATATTCAGGAATTAGAAATGGCTTGGTTTAGTGATCAATCAAAAGGTGAATTGATGTCTATTCTAAATGATGATATTAATCAACTTGAGAGGTTTTTGGATAAAGGAGCTAATGAGCTCTTACAGGTGAGTACAACAGTGATAGTCATAGGAGCTATTTTTCTTTACATATCACCTACTATTGCTCTTTATTCGATTGGAGCAATTCCGGTAATTGTTATTGGTTCTTTTATGTTTCAATCTCGTATAGCTCCAAGATACTTGAAAGTGAGAAAGAATGTAGGTTTGCTTAATGCATTACTATCAAATAATTTAAGCGGAATAAGTACAATCAAAAGCTTCACGACAGAAGAATTGGAAATTGAGAGAGTTAGGAAAGCTTCTCAAGCTTACAGAGAAGCCAATAGAGACGCGATAAGACTTAGTGCAGCCTTCGTCCCATTAATTCGGATGGCAATCTTGGTAGGTTTTACGGGAACTTTGTTGCACGGTGGATTGATTACTTTGGATGGGAAAATGGCTATTGCTTCTTACAGTGTTATGATTTTCATGATGCAAAGATTACTCTGGCCTCTAACAAGGTTAGGTGAAACTTTTGATTTGTACCAAAGGGCTATGGTTTCCACAACTAGAGTTCTAAATCTTTTGGAGACCGAGTTGACAATTGAGGAGGGAGAAAAAGTTTTAGATTCTAAAAAAGTTCGGGGCCATATTAAATATGAAAATATGTCTTTTTCCTATCCTGAAAGGGATGAAGTTATTAGTGGATTGAATTTAGAAATAAAGCCCGGAACAACTCAAGCAATCGTGGGTTCTACCGGTAGCGGAAAAACTACACTCATTAGATTGCTACTAAGGTTTCATGATCCCTCGTCAGGCAATATTTTCTTGGATGGAGATGAGATTAAAGAGTTAAAAGTAAAGAGTCTCCGTTCCTCTATTTCATTAGTAACCCAAACAATTATTTTATTTCCAGGTACTGTTATGCAAAATATAGCATATGGTAAAGAGGATGCGACAGAAGAAGAAATAGTTTCTTCTGCAAAGATTGCCGAAGCTCATGATTTTATTATGAATTTACCAAACGGTTATGACACTCAAATTGGCGAAGGAGGTCATAAGTTATCCGGAGGGCAAAGACAGAGGTTATCGATAGCTAGGGCCGTTTTGAAGGATGCGCCAATCTTAATTCTTGACGAAGCTACATCATCAGTTGACAATGAGACAGAAGAGGCACTTCAAAAATCACTTGAAACAATTTCAAAAGACAGAACGACTATAGTTATAGCTCATAGACTATCAACAATACGTCACAGCGATTCAATTATCGTTTTAGAAAGCGGTAAGGTAGTAGAATCCGGAAATCATGAAGAATTATTAGACAATAAATTACAATATTATAAACTTTGGAATGTACAAACTGGAGTTCGTTAATTCCAGATAGTCGTCCTTATGACCCCCTTCCTCTGATTCCTATTATCGGGCCCGTAGATCAGCCTGGAAGATCGCCTGCTTTGCAAGCAGGAGGCCTCGGGTTCAAATCCCGACGGGTCCACCACTTTTAGGTTAGTTTTTAGTAGAGGTATTACATAAGAGTCTCATGCGCGCATTAATTGCTTCATTTGTCATCGCAATGTTCATACTTCAGCCGGTTGTGGCCTTCGATAGTTCTTCACAAGTCGTCGATTTGGAAGAGCATTGGTGGGAGAATACCTCGATGGACTTAGATAATGATGGAATTCATGATGCTATTTGGTTAGCTATCGAAAGTAAAAAGCACGATTGGGTCGATGTAGATGGTAGAATAGGAGTAATAGTGGATTTTGACCATTTGCCCACAGAATCTGATAGAATCTTGCTTGAAAGTAATGTTGATTTTGTGCACTTTCATACGTATCATCTTATTCACAGTATTGCAGGGAGAGTTTCAGTTAATGATATAGTAGAGTTATCTAAATTATCAGGAGTAGTTATGGTCGAGCTTGATGGGATTCTTCAAGTTTCCAATTCAGATGTGAAAGACGTTCACGATGTCTGGAGTGTTTATGAAGAGACCGGATATGACGGAACAGGCAGTGTTGTAGCTATTTTGGATACTGGAATAGATGATAAGCACGTAGGGCTAGATGATTTAGATGATGATAATTCTACAGACGATCCGAAGGTAATTGCCTTCTTTGATGCGATTGGCAATGCTTCTGTAACAGATGGTTCTGCCGAGCCATATGATGGTCACGGACATGGTTCTCACTGTGCTGGTACTACAGCAGGTACTGGTGCACCTACTTATGAGCATACAGGAGTAGCCCCTCAAGCACAACTTGTTGGTGTTAAGGTTTTATCAGACTCAGGTTCAGGTTCATTTTCTCAGGTCATGCTCGGTATGGAATGGACTGTAGAGAAAAAGCATGATTTTAATATTAGAATTGCAAGCATGAGTTTAGGGGGATTTGGTGCTATCGAGTGGACCCAAAGTGAGGAAGAGAGTGTTAATCGAATGGCCAATGAAATGGTTCGCAATGGTATTGCACTCTTCATTGCAGCAGGAAATAGTGCAGTCAGTGCGCAGATTGGTACTCCAGGTAGCGCAGAAGACGTAATTACAGTTGGTGCTTTAGATAAGGATACAGCAATAGCAGTTTATTCCAGCCAAGGTCCGACCGAAGAAGGAAGGATAAAGCCCAATATTGCATTTGTAGGCTCCAGCGTGATGTCCGTTGAGGCAAACACAGGCAGTGGATACCGAAGTATGTCAGGAACTAGTATGGCTACTCCGGGTGCTGCAGGCGTTGCAGCTTTGATGTATCAGGCAAATCCTGATCTTGATCCTTTCGCTATCAGAAATATCATGCAAGAAACTTCAGTCTACCGAGTTTGCCATTATATGGCTGCAAATGAGCCTTGTGCAGAAGATGGTATTCCTAAAAACCGTCAAAATAATGTTTATGGTCACGGTCAGGTTGAGGCACTACCAGCTGTAATGGAAGCTGCAAACACGGTTTACAACTTTTCAACATCAATTTCAACTAATCTTGAAACTATGGTAATGGAAGACAATAAAGTTCACGTAGGTAACTCAGATAAAATCCAATTTTCTGTTAACGGAGTTGCTGATAAAGTACAATGGAGAACTTGGGACATGCGTGATAACTGGATGGATTTAGATGATTTCAATTCTGGAGATTCTACTTTTGAGATTGACCACAGTCTGTTAGTTGATAGACTTAAGTTTCTGCCAGGGAATACGATTGAAGGTAATCAAACATTGATGGTTCGAGTCCTAAAAGATACTGACTCTAGTGCAAATCTAGTAGTCCATACACATGTAATGGTTGAATCAAATGTTGTAGAATCTGAAGAAGATTCACCATCTATTCCATTTAACTTAGTTGTATTTACTTCATTGTTGGTAGCTCTTTATAGGTCAAAAAGAACATAATTGATATATATGCCCTCGACAGGGAAATATTATGCAAGAGTTCAACGTTTCTTTAAAGGATAAACCAGGAGAGTTAGCAGAGGTTGCTTCGGCAGTTGGAGATCATGGAATCAATATACTAGGTTGTGTAGGCATGGGTCGTTCTTCAGCTTCAGTAACTATGGTTACAGACGATGAAGAAGCTACTGCAAAAGTTCTGAAAGATATGGGTAGAGATTTTGATGTTAACGAATTAATTTTAACTACTATATCAAACAAGCCAGGCGCACTTGCAGAAATGGCAACTAAATTGAGCGATGCAGGTATCAATATAATTTCATTTTATATAATGAAAATGGAAATTGACGCAGCAGACGTAGCATTAACCACAGATAACCCTTCTAAAACAAAAGAGATATTAGGAATTTAATTCAAATGAAGGTCGATCTTCATGGTCTACCTTTGTCTGAGGCTAAATTAAAATCACAAATGGCAGTTGCTAAAGCTTGGTCAGATTTACAACCAAAGCTTGAACTAATTCATGGTTATAATCTAGGTACAGTTATCAAAGATTATATTCAAACGCCCGAAGGGCTCAGAAAGGATATCAATCAGATATATCCTGAAGTTTCAGATTTAATTTTAAAAGATAAAGGCCTAGGTTCTACAATAGTAAGGTTTAAACGACGTTAATCATTACAGTAATTATGGATTTCACAGCACTATTGGGTCTTTCTTTTGTTTGTGCAATGGGTGCTATGTCTCCAGGACCTAGTTTGGCAGTAGTTATCAGAAATACAATTTCAGGAGGGCGAACTCAAGGAATTATGACGGGTGTAGGTCATGGGATAGGTTTTGGAATTTATGCAATGCTTGCGGTAACGGGTCTTTCAGCAATTTTAGTAGCCGATGAATCTAAATTTGAATTATTGCAATTAAGTGGTGCGTTTGTTCTTCTTTGGTTATCATACAATATGTTGACTTACGTTCCTTCAGAAGGAGTTAAAGAACACCAAAGTAGTGGAAGGAAAGGGTTTGTTGAAGGATTTTTGATATCATTTTTGAATCCTAAAATTTTAGTATTCCTGGTAGCAGTTTTTAGCCAATTCATAGATCCGGAAATGTCGCAATTTGATCGGATTGTCATGGCTTTAATTGCAGGAATTATTGATACAGTTTGGTATGTTCTAGTTGCCGCAGTTTTATCCGGAACCATTTTTATAGATAAATTAAGGGGAAACTCTACTTTAGTTGATAGGTTTATCGGTTCAGTACTTGCAATATTAGCATTTCTTCTATTTGCCAAATTCTTATCATTATTTTGAAGAAAATATTGCGGAATTTTTATCGTTCTCTCTAGCCTCTACTTTGAAACATCTAGCTCTTCCTTTTGTCATTTCTAGTAAAATTTCATTGGCTTTTTCAAGGGCCATTTTAGCACTTGATTCCAGACTGGCTTCAGGCACGATTCTCAAATCACATAATCCTTTATCATGTAAGTCCTGAAAGGTTGATAATTCAGGGTCATCTTCGGCTATAATCATGGTATGGTCATACATTTCTAGTAGGTATCTTTCTAGTTTCTTCAAATCTCCAAAACCTACTACCCAACCATGTTTATCCATTTCTTTTGCTTCAAAATGGAAAGTATATTGTCTAGAATATCCATGGATGTAGGCACAATGTCCTTCGTGCTTCCATTGCCTGTGCGCACATGGAAGGTTCTTGTATGTTTTACTTGATGTAAATTTTTCTTTCATATTTTCTCCTTGTAGTTTTTTTCAACTTGAATTGCATGTTCTAAGATTTTAGGCCAGCTATCTACGTATGAAACTGGATCTTTGCGACCTACTGCATTGAATGCTAAAATTCTTTCGATATCAGCCCCACTTTTTCCACTACTTCTCCCTTTTTCATCTGGGTTATAGCTAGTATTTGTATTAGCGAATATTGTATCAAAATCGAGGTTTAATTTTTCTATAGAGTCCTCAGCATCTCTCAATATTGTTTCTTTGTCACCTTTAACATAAGGAAGATAAAACGAAACCTTTTCACTTTCCCAGTTACCGATTTGAAAGGCTTTCTCTAAATCTTCATAAAATTCGGGCCTACAATCGGGATAAATTTCATGATCTCCTGAATGAACACCTAGTCCGATTTTGACATTTTTATCCTGCTTAGTAGCTGTAGATAGTGCATATCCATACAAAATAGAAGCAAAGATAGCATTCCTGTTTGGTACTACAGTTTGTTTCATTTGTTCTTCTTCGTAGTGCCCTTCAGGAATCTCTAAGTCTTCTATAGTCAAAGCCGAGTTAAAAATAGATATCGCAGATTGCAAATCTACAATTCGTTGGGTGACTCTAATATTATTTTCCAAAAGATAAGCTATGTTGGCTTTTGCTCTTTCCAACTCTATTTTGTGCTTTTGTCCGTAGTCATAAGATATAGTATGGACTTCATAGTTTCTAGCTAAAAAATGTAGTAATAGTCCTGTGGAATCCATCCCTCCTGATAATGCCATTACTGCGATTTTATTCATTCAACTCCCATCCATTTATGTGTCTGAAGCGATAAATTCCAACCGGGATTTTGCATTACTATGTCAAAAGTACTATGGAAAGTTTTGCCGTTAATTCCTGCATCTTTTGATTCATCATAACAGGGTTGGAGAAATAAATTCTCGAATCCTTTTTTTAATTCATCGTACATCGATAAATCTTGTCCAGTGTAGACTACTTTGAGCTCGTCTCCCTCAGTTTGTTTAATAGGAAATTCGGGGTGAACCATATTTTTCGGACTTACACAAATCCAGTCTACCAATCCTTCTTCCAATTTGATTGTTCCATTAGTTTCTATAGCTATATTGTAGCCTTTATCATGGAGCACGTTGGATAATGCCCTGAGTTTCTGCATCGCAGGCTCTCCCCCTGTGTAAATTATTCTTTTTGTTGAATACTTTCTAACCTCTTTTATTATTTCAGAAACAGTCATCCTATTCCAAGTGGAAAAGTCAGTATCACACCATGAGCAACTCAGATTACAGCCTCCAAAACGAATGAAAATACTAGGAGTCCCTGTGTGGTAGCCTTCACCCTGAACAGAGTGAAAGATTTCAACTATGGGATAACTTTTTTCTCTTGCCATTCTAGTTTTTTATTAAATCCATTAATTCAGCTCTAGCTTCAGCTTTTTCAAAGAAAACGCCTCTCATAGCAGATGTAGTCATTGTTGCATGGCTTTTCTTTATTCCTCTACATCCCATGCATTCATGTTTTGCTTCAATGATTATGGCAGCCCCCAGAGGCTTCAAGTATTTTTCAAGAGCATCTGCAACTTGTGTTGTTATTCTTTCTTGGTTTTGTAGTCTTCTAGAGAAAACTTCGACAATTCTAGCCAATTTAGAAATACCCACTATTCTTTCTGTTGGAATATAAGCAACGTGTGCCTTGCCTGTAAAAGAAAGCATGTGATGTTCACATGTAGAATAAAATTCTATGTCTTTTAGAAGAATAATCCCATCATATCCCTCACCATTGAATGTAGCATCAAGAGTGTCTTTTGGATTTTTATTATATCCTGAATACAATTCCTTCCAAGATTCCACAACTCGTTTTGGTGTGTTTTTGAGCCCTTCTCTTAGCTCTCCGTTACCGTCTAGTGCGGCATCCTCTTCTATTTTTAACAATATATTTTTTATTGATTCTTCAATCATTTACATTTTCTCCTTGTTTAGTACATTTCTTTCGTTTATTGACCTTACCAGGAAAGTAGGGTGATTCTTAATCCAAGAAGTAATACTTCTCTTCTCGTGCTTAATTATTTCTACTTCCATTCCTAATTCTAATTCGTCATTTGATCTAACTGAAAAATTATTTTTATAAAGAAGACTGTCTCCAGGTAATCCCATTTTTTCTACTGTAGCAGTATAAGGGTAGGGTGAATACTTACCCAATGGATTGTGTTTAGTTATTTCTCCTTTTTTACCAATAAATTCTGGAAATAGGAGGTCCATATCGAATCCAAATAGTTTGTATAGAAACCTACCGCCTATTCCAAAGAGCCAAGAGAAAATACCAACAAACATTCCAATGAAAATACCCCCGCTGAGAGTAAAACCCATAAAGAGTAAAAAGAACGGTAGTATTATCGCGACTGGAATGGCTAAGAGGAAGAGATAGAGAACTTCGACAATGTCGAGCTCTGACGCATTTATCCGTTCAAGAAAATAAGCGGTTACAACACAAAAAAGGTAATAGAAGAAAAATGTAAATGAATAATACATCATTTTCATTTGTCCCTTGTGAGTTTTAATTCCAAAAAACCAGTCCATGAAATATATTTCGCTCTTTTTAGGTTCTGGAGATTCTTCTATAGGTTGCTCCGGTGCAACAGGTTCTTGAGTTTGCTCTAGTGTAACCGAGCCTTTCTTCCATATGAGGTATTCATCTCCTTCTTGGTCTATCTTTTCAATCATTTTTCTTTTATTCTTCCGTGTCTTTTATCTATTTCATCTAACTGATCTAATAGTCTTCTGCAAGCAGTTCTAACTGCATCTGCTAAGCTCACATATTTTTTTTCATCTCCTACGTGGAGTTTCAAATCGGCAATTATCTCGGCAGGCATGTCTAAACTAATTTTAGGCATATGGTAACCTGACAGAGTAAGTATATATTGGTATTCTTATAGTAATACTGGAGTATTATATTTGATTAAGTAATTGATTTTTCTATGGAATTTATGGTTTTCAATACCCAAATTGGACCCACGATTGCAGATACGCCTATTGATATTGCGATGGAGTACCAAATCCAAACAATATCATAGCCATTATTTGCAAAATAGTAACCAAGTGGGGCAGATATTAGTAAAACTCTCAATGCAGTAATGACTAATACAGGAAATCCCCTTCCCAGTCCTTGCATTATTCTTCCACAAGGCATAGCTATTCCTACAAAAGGATAAGCAAAACAGAGTGTCCGTAGCGCACTAATGCCAATTTCTTCAATAGCCTTATCATCTGTAAATAATCCCATAATGTAAGGTGCAGCTGCAAACACTATTGCAGATGCGATTGCCACAATAACAAAGGCCCGACTTATTCCATAGACTATGATTGCTTTGACCCTATCCATTCTTTCTGCACCTGTAAACATTCCAACAGTTGTAACTAATCCAGTTGCTATGCCCATAATGGGTAAAAATAGGAGCATATCAAGTCTTCCTGAAATAGTGTAAGCTGCAACAGCATCAGGCCCATATCCATCAATAAGAATATAGTTAAAGACTCCTTGGCCAAATGACATAATTATCATTGATATCGATGAAGGTATTCCCACCCAAAGAATTTCTTTCATTAAATCTGTGGAAAAGTTAAAATTTCTCAAATCAAAGCTAATGTATGCGTGTTCCCTCCAAAATAGCATGTAAACAAATATTGTGAAAACTATAGTTTGTGATACCACACTAGCTAGTGCGGCACCTTCAACCCCCATTCCTAGCCCAAATCCACCATATTTTTCTAAATTAAAAATGAAGATTGGATCTAATATTAAGTTTAGAATAGTTCCTATTACTGCGACCATTACAGGAAATTTCATATCACCTTCACCAGCTAATATTGATCTGAAAACGATTGCAAATACTATGAAAGTCATACCATAGCAAGTAACTTTCAGATAGCTCCAAGATTCATCTAGCATTTCATCAGGTGTTCCTAAACCAGATAGTACTTTTTTGCCTATTAATAACCCAAAAATAGTCAATGATAATCCAAGAAATAAAGCAAGTAATAGGCCGTGTTCAGCAGCGTTGTCTGCTTTAGCTTTGTCCTTAGCACCTATGGCTCTTGAGATAGAAGACGTAACACCAGTTCCAACACCAAATGTTATTCCCATTACAAAGAAGTAAAGAGGCATATTGAATGCTACAGCAGTAATCGATTCCCCGCCTAATTGCCCAATAAACAGCATATCTACTACAGAGTACATAGTTTGTATTGCCATTCCTGCCATTACGGGGAGGGCGATACTCCATAATGCTCTTTCAGGTTTGTCTAAAAAATCCTGAAGCCGAGACTCGTTTTGTTCTTCCACAGTTCATCCATAATAGTAGCTATTTAGTGATTGATGTTACGCTTCTATTTTTTTTTCTATTAATGAAGTCAAAATGTCAGGATTTTTATTGCATTCTGCAAGTTCTTCTTTTGTAACAAGCATAACATAATTAGTGCTTGTCTTTCCAACGATACATGGCGTTAAATTATCGGTATATTTTTCCAGCTTTGGATTTCTTTCATTCAGATGAACAAAGTCAATAGGCATTCGTAATTTCATTTCACACTTTTTCCATGAATCTTTTTTGCCCAAACTTCCATGTGTAATATCACATAGGGAGCAATGTTCACCTCCGAAAAATTTACCTGTAATATATTTGAATTCCCCAATTAGACCTCCATCTGCATGGTAAACTCCTATAATTCGGTTTATACCTGGCACATCATATTTTTATTTTTTTGTTATAAAAAGCTTACTTCCATAGTGCCTACTTTATTCACAGTGCTTAGCTTAACGTTATATTGGAGATTCTGGAGTAAGATTGTGGATTCAAAAAAAATAGAAGATGAGGTTAATCCTCCAAAGGAGCTTTACGCTTACCATGCCACTAATTCCTTTGCACACGATATATCTATGCCTTATCTAAGCTATTTTGCAGTAAGACTCGGTGCATCGTTCGAATTAATTGCTTGGATTCAGTCAACAATGAATTTGCTTCCTAATGCATTACAATATTTTTGGGGATGGATTTCAGATACAAAGTTGGTAAGAACTTATTGGATTATCGGAGGGTCTATCCTTGCATCTATAGCACTTTACTTTTTATCTGAAGTAAAGGGTCCGTATGAAATATTATTTTTAGTAATGGTGTATTCAATAGCTTTATCGATTATTACTCCAACATGGTCTGCACTGCAGGGGGACTGGATGAATCCTGCAAAGAGGGGAAGTACTCTAAGCAGATTTCATGTTATAGGTGGTTTGACAGGTTTGATAGGTTCACTTATAGCAGTGTACTCCGTTTATGTTAATGAGTCAGATACTGCAGATTCTTTTCGTCCTTTATTTGCTATTGCAGCAGTAGCTACATTTGTTGGAGGTCTAATTTTAATCAGAGTACCTTACAGAGATCCAGACAAAATTGAAGACGTACAGCTATCAGACAATGATAAGCAAGACTATTCAGATACATTTCGTAGTTTTGTAAATGCTCAAGCATTTTACACTTTGAATATGTCATTAATATGGCCTTTATTTGCAATGATTTTGATTGATGTCTTAGAGGTCGATAATATGGTTCTAGTGGCCTTCAGTTTGGTTGGAGCAGTTTCAGAAATGGCATTTCAGCCAATCATGGGGCGGATTGTAGATAGAGTTGGACCTTTACCAGTATTGATTATGAGTAGAATTGGTTTTGCAATATTACCCTTCATTTACGCCTTCTTTCCAACAATAGAGGTGATGATTGCATTACAAGTTTTAATTTTGGGTCCTTGTTTTAGTGCTTTTCTTATAACTCAAAATGCGTTGATTCTAGATTTAGCACCTAACAAAGAAAGGGCTGCTTATTTTAGTTATTATAATTCAAGAATAGGAATAACTACTTTTTTCGGTGCTCTAGCTGGAGGATATTTAGCAGGTTATTTAGAAGATTTTTCAGGACCGCTTATCTTAATTGATAGCTTGATGAATTTTGCTTTGATTGGTTCCTCAGACCAGACCTGGCGTGCGATATTTACAATATTTTTGATATCAGGAATAGGCCGAAGTATTGGGACAATTCCATTTTTAAGACTCAGGATGCCCAAGAAATATCCAGGTTCCATTTATCTAGTTGATAGATTAATGGAATTCAGGATGTTCAAACGTCGTTGATTAATTGTAATATTTCTCTAATAACAGATGGAAATGATGAACTCCGATCTCTCTTTTGGGAGAATATCTTCCTCTGTTGTAAGAATTGGACTTAACACCTTTCTGGACAGATTCCACAATTTCTTCATCCTCAAGTTCAACTTTGTCTAAATCAGCCCCAGCTCCTTTTTCCATTAATCCTTCTTTCCAAACATAAGTAAAATAATCTATTTCTGTATATTCAGGAGACTTTGGTTTTACTATATTTATTGACAAACCCCAAGGATAAAAATTGAACATCATGTTAGGAAACAAAAAGAAGTAATATGCTGAAACATTCTTGCCGTAATCCTGATGTTCCTTTGGCAAATCAAAAGTATTTTCATCATCTTTGCCAATTCCTATTTGTAATACAGTATTGTCGATACCTTGCGTAAAATAATCTTCATATTCCAATTCTTTGTTCAAATCTTTATGAACAAATGGGATGTGAAAACCTTCCAAATAGTTGTCACAATAGAGGGCCCAATTTGCATTTACTTTGTAGGTTCTCGATAGTTCAGGCCTGTATACAAATTCATCTACAGGTAACCAATCTAGTCTTTCAGCCATTGGCCTAATTAGTTCAGATAATTCGCATCTTTTTTTATTTATTATAAATATTAGATTTTTCCAAAAATCCATTTCAATTTCAGGCAAATTATCTTCTTTATTTGGAAAATTTTCTACCTCATTAAATTCAGGCATGAATTTTATTTTTCCATCTAAATGGAATTGTCTTCCATGGTATCCACATACCAAAGATTTAGTTTTACAAGCTTTTACACAAACTATATTTCCTCTATGAGTACAAACATTAGATAAGCATCTAATATATTCATTATCTTTTGTTAATACATACGGTTCATCTACCATGCCTTCAAGTAAAATATCTGGGTGAGCATTGTTCTTTTCTAGTAAACCTTTGTCTCCAATAAATTGCCAACTTCTATCAAATAATTTTTTTAATTTTTTGTAAATTTTAGGGCTATAATAAAATTTTGAAGGTATAGTCTTTGCTTTTTTTATATCTGGATCAATATTGATTTTCATCTTTGCCGCTTCTTGGCCAATTTCTGACATAAGTTAATAGTTTTGTCTCTGCGCAAAGTTCATTTTCTTTGTCATAACCTTTTACAATTAGCCATTCTTCATGTTTGTTATTTTGATTTATTCCATTGACATATGAGTCAATATCTTCTTTTGTTAACTCAAAGATGACAGTCAAGTCACTTTTCACAGCTTTGAGATATTTGATGTTCGCTTCTTTTGTAAAAACATAGGCATCAATACCTCTTTTACTCAAGATTAAAGGAAGGGCCATTCCATAGTACATATCCATTCCAGAGTATGTAGTTCCTCCAAACATTATTTTGTCAAAGGCACTATTAAGCCATGATTGTGTAATGATCATTTTAGCTTTCATAAAATCATCACTTATACTCACAACTTTAATTCTATTAGCTATTGACGGAGGCCAACGATTCATCATCTTAGCCAGTTGTTTTGAGTTTAGATTACGTTCTTTGTATTTTTTGGAATAATATTTGAATGGATTAAGAATCAACGTCTTCGACCACCACCGCCACTCCGGCTTCCACTACCACTTCTTCCTCCGCCGCCGCTACGACTACTTCCTCCACTTCTCCTGACGGCTCGATTATTTCTTCTTCCACTACGGTTGTTATCAGATCCAAATACTCCAAAAGAACCACTGCGATTTAGTCCGTAGTCTCCACCATCAGCACTGACCCGAAGCCCGCCCATGATAAATGCGGCAAGTATAAATGTGAAGCATGAAAATCCACCTAAGCATAATAACGTCGATATTCCACCAAAATCTAAATCGTCGAGAGGTCCAAATTCACTATACACCTCGCTAGCGTTTTCGGGATTGTAAAATATTTTCACTGTAGAGTTAACTGCCAAGCGCTCATCCGTTGCATTGATAAATTCTTGGAATAATTTATCTTCTCCCTCTCTCTTTAGAACGTCCACCCAGTGACTCTCCCATAATTCTACTGTTTCTCCATAGAAACAACCTTCACAACCTTTTTGGCCATTTACATCACTCGTATCCTCGACAGTGTAGATGTAAGATACTTCAGCGACGTAAACAAAATCTTTCCAGCATTCATTGTCATCAAAATATCCATCATCATTTTCGTCTTCACAATATTCTTCGGTTATGAATTTATCTAAAACGAGTGTATTTTCTATAGTTCCTTCAACAGAAGGCCATTCACTAGGATTTGTCCCATTTGATTCTCCGTCACCAAATGGGAGGTCAATTGCACCAGTTGCTATAATAACAAAAAGAATTGTTGGAACAATGAGAATCACCCAAACATATAGGGGTAGTTTCTCAGAATTATCATCCTCATCCGGAAGAGCATATTCAACATTTTCAGATTTAGAGGTAGTATAGTTTTCACTTCTTGCTCCTGTTTCTGAAGGGGTTTTCGATGACGCATATCTGTCATTATCTTCACCGCTCCTCCATTTGCGGTATGCTTCACTATCTTGTGAGTAATCGTCGTCTTCAGCCAAATTTACCCATTATCCTGTCTAGAAACGAAGGTTTTTCCGAGTCTAAATCTCTTAATTGTTCCCATAGTTTCCTTGTTTTACCAGTAGGTTTGGGTACTTTAACATTTATTCTTACATGTTGACTGCCAACGAGACTAGGTCTCGAAATATCAGGCATTCCTTTTCCTTTTAATCTGAGCACGTCACCGGATTGAGTTCCTGAAGGTATTTTTAGTTTAACATTACCTGATAGAGTTGGAACTCTTAGGCTATCTCCAATCACAGCTTGGGCCGGACTTATTTCCAAATCAAATATAATCTCATTATCTTGTCTTTGGAAAATTTCGTGCTTTTTCACATTCACAACTATGTACAGGTCCCCTTTTGGTCCGTTATTGGGTCCTGCACTTCCTTGTCCTCGCATTCTTAATCTAAATCCGTGATCTGCACCAGGAGGGATTTGCAATTTTATTTTCTTATTAATTGATACAATTCCTGAACCTTTACAGCCACTGCATGGTTTGTCGATAGATTTTCCAGTTCCGTTACAATCGGAACAAGTATCAGTACTTACAGTTGACATGAATCCTCTTCTTGTCATTCTTTGAACCATACCTTGTCCTCTGCAAGTGTTACAAGTTCTAGCAGTACCTCCTTCTGCAGCACCAGAGCCACTACATTTTTTACAAGGACCATCTCTTGGGATTTCAACTTCTTTGGTAATTCCTTTGTATGCTTCTTCTAAAGTCATAGTAATATCATATCGGAGATCATCACCTCTATTGTTAGGACCTCTCTGACCTCCACCAAAGAATTGACCAAAGACATCACCCATACCTCCTCTTTGTCCACCCCCAAATAATTGACCAAAAAGGTCTGAAATATCAGCACCGTGGCTAAATTGATCCCATGAGAATCCACCGCCATCAAAATCAACACCCTTATGACCAAATCTATCGTACCTTGATCTTTTATCGGCGTCAGCTAATACTTCATAGGCCTCAGAAATTTCTTTGAACTTTTTCTCAGCCACCTCTGGGCTTTCTGAACTAGCGTCGGGGTGGTGAGTTCTAGCTAACTTACGGTATGCTTTCTTGATAGCTCTCTCGTCGGAGTCTTTCGCAATTCCCAGAATTTCGTAATAATCTCTCTTAGCCATAAGCATTCGTCCTATTTTGACCTTTTAATAAAACTTTAGAATTGTCTATTTGCTATTCCTCTTGAAGCTAAAATAAGTGAAAGAATTGCTATCACTACTATAATTAGCATTGCAGTAAATGGTTCAGTAGCAAGGATTTCCTCATTACTATTTACTAAATTAAAATCACTTGCCTGGACATCCCATCCCATTGCTTTTGTCGAGTTAAAAATCATTGAATTCAAATAGTGAGTTATGGTTAATTGTTGGTAATTTTGAGTAGAAACGAAGCTTTCCCATACAATCCAATAAATTATTCCAACCAAGTAAGGCTTTTCTAAATATGTGGTAAAAACACAAAAAATGGCGATAAATGCTAAACTTTCAAATAGTAAAATTTGTAAAACCATGAGCAGAACATCTAAGTTTTCGAGAATTCCATGTGTTCCAGAGGGCATCATGACAGCATAGTAAAATATAATTGCGTTTAAACCTAAAATAGCGAACATGGAAATTACTCCAGCCAAATATCTATGGAGTATAATTTCGAAGGGATGAATGGGGGTTGTTCTTAGTAGTTGCATTGTTTTATTTTCAAATTCCTCGTTGATTAATTCAGAACTAAAAATTATAGCCATTATTATAGCTACAAAACTTATTACAAATAAATCAAATATATTCAGAAATTCTTCTCTTGCATCTTCATGTATTAAATCTCCATCTTCATCATAATATACTTTCTCACCGTTTGATTCTCGGACCTGCCTATCTTCATCAGTTTGAAAATATATTACTACACCTAATACACATGGAAGCAATAGTATTGCTACTACTATCCAGGTGATTTTATTCACCAATAGTCGATATATGCAATCTTTAGCAATTGGTGGAAATAAATTTTTTGATCGCTTAGCAAAGGACTGAACTATATCTGGCAGCTTTCCAATTTTATCTATTATTTCCATTGATGACCCTCCACTAATTTTGCATATAATGAGTCTAGAGAATCGTCTTCAGAATATATTCTTTCAACAGTTATTTTTTCCTTTTGAAGGATTTTTGGTATTTCTAAATATACATCCTCTGTTTGAGTAGTTTCGACAGTTAATTCGTTGGTATCCTCATCGATCGAAGTTGCCTTAGTCCATTTTTCATCTAAAAGTCTTTTAGCTAATTTTCTTAAATTTCCATCTTTTACAGGAACTATAGTTATTGGTCTTGGTATATTGATTAGATTTCTTATTTCGTGGCGATTTCCATGAGCCAACATTTTTCCATTATTGATTAAAGCAATATTATCAGTTAGGCTTTGGATGTCATGTAAAATATGACTTGAAATTAGAATAGTCTTACCATTTTCAGCCCATTCAGTCATTTTCTTCATCAAAAGCATTCTTGTGGTTGGATCTGCACCTTGAAAAGGTTCATCCATAACCAGTACTCTAGGATTAAACACAGTGGCTCTTGCAACCTTAGTTTTTTGCCGCATGCCTCTTGAATAAGTATTAATCTTTCTTTCCATGGCCTCTTCTAATCCCAATTCAGTAAGGGCTTCTCTTGCTCTTTTTTCGGCCTCTTCTCTTTGGAAGTCATGCATTCTAAGAAAGTAGCACACAAATTCCAAACCAGACATATGTTCGTAAAAGCAGTCATATTCAGGGACAAAGCCAAAATCTTTCTTTAACTCCCAATCATCAAAGGGATTTTTTCCATTAACAGTTATCCTGCCTCTTGATGGCCGAGATAATCCTAAAATTATTTTCATTGTAGTTGATTTACCAGCTCCATTTGGACCTAGTATTCCTGTTATACCCCTGCTGACTTCTAAATTTATGTTTGAGATTCCTTGTACGTTACCATAATTTTTAGTAACTTGTTCAAGTTTTATATTCATTTATTAGCCTCCATTTGCTGAATAATCCAGTACATGAAACCAGCACATCCTGCAAAAATAACTGTAAAAACTGCAATGAGCTCCACGCTTCCAATATCTACTTCCCGGGGCGTAAAGAATGCTATAACATAGTATTTGGTATCGAATATTAAATAACTCAACATATCAACTACATGATTTATTGATAGTAATAGTATGTAGTCAGCTTCATCTATATCAAATGCATTTAAAATTGTAAAGAAAGTCTCACATACTAAAGAAGTACCATAAACGAACAGGAAAAAAGTACTCGAAGCAATCCCTTCTTTTTTAATTAGTGTTGAGAATGTTAATCCAATTATAGAATACGTTCCCGAGTAAAGTATTCCTTGAAGCATTATATTAACAATAAGCCATTTTCTGTCTAGCAACCATGAAGTTTCTAAGCCATTACCTGACCACATAGAACTTAGAATCATATAATTGGGCAATGCAGTTACTAACAGCAATAAGATAAAAACTGGAATGAATCTAGCAATAAGATAATCTAATCTGCTTATTGGTCTTGATAGATACAAGTGAATGGATTTATTCGCCATATCATTTCCAATAATTCCGCCGCTTGCAGTTGCAGCAATTGCAATTAGAAAGAGTTTAGTACCTCCTGCATTTCCTAACAAATCGCCATAAAAATCAAGCGGAACACATCTTTGATATTCATCGTTAAGATCAACACAGGGATAATCTTCAGGCTCAATGAATAATATAAATCTAATAAATGTTAGTAGGTAAACAACAGCTATCATTAACCAAATACCAAGACCGTTCCATGTTTTTAGTGTTAATAATCTATTGAATTTCCTCAAACCCATGCCGAGAACTATCCAAGGTCTTGTTGTTAGGTTTGCATCAAAATCCCTAAAGCGATCAGACAGTTGGGCCTTCTCCCTCATTCAATTATCTCCTGGTAAACACTATCCATTGATTGAGAGGTCCTTTCCATTTCATATAACGAGCATTCACTTTTCACAGAAGCGTCTATAATGTCATCATATGTTGAGTGGTCTACGTATGGTATTATTAGCACACGACCGTCATCTTCCACAGTAATTTTTTTCTTTTTTAGTTCGGAAATAAAATTCTCAGATTCTCCTCCTATTCTAACTTGAACAAAATTACTTTTTTCACCTACAATTGCTTTGACGTCTTCTTGCATTTGCAGTTTCCCGTCTTTGACAATTATGACTGAGTCACAAACAGTTTCAACATCTTGAAGGATATGTGTGCTGAGTAAAACTTTAGTGGTGCTTACATCCGTCAAACCGTTTATTGTTTCCAACATTTCTCTTCTGGCATTAGGATCAAGTCCTGAAGTAGGTTCATCTAAAAATACAACTTCAGGTGCGTGAATTAGACCTTGGGCTAATTTTATTTTTTGACGCATACCTCCTGAATATTCGCCAATAAGTCGATACTTTTCTTCCCCCATTCTTAGATGTCCTAAAATTTCGTGAGTTCTTTCTGTAGCTCCTGCCAAACTCATTCCGGAAACCATTCCCATTTCTATCAAAAATTCAACACCAGTCATTTCGTTAGGTATACAGTCATGTTCAGGCATATATCCAATTTTTCTGCGAATCTCAGTAGTATTTTTAGTTAGAGTTTCACCTAAGACAGTAATTTCGCCGCTAGTTGGAGTTAATAACCCAAGAGCAATTTTAACGAATGTGCTTTTTCCGGCACCGTTAGGGCCTAAAATTCCCACTTTACCTGCAGGTATCTCTATAGAAAAATTATCTAATGCCTTGAGATTGCCATATTGTTTAACGACGTTTGTTGCCTTTATCACAGGTACCAAACCTTATTTGTAAAACAAGTACTTAAAGATATCAATCGAAAAATTGAATAATTTTATATATCCCCATGTCTCCGACGAGATACCGTAGCAGAGATGTAATCTCGCCTTACTACGGAGGTGAAACCATCGCATCAAATAAAGTAAATCAGGTAATTGAGGATGCCCTCAAATCAGATAAGGAGCGTAAGTTCGTTGAGACTGTAGAAGTTGCAATAAATCTTCGTGATGTTGATTTACAAAATCCTCAAAAGAGGATTAATGCAGAGGTTGCTCTTCCGCATGGAAGAGGTAGGCCAGCACGCGTTGCAGTTTTTGCACAGGGTGAAATGGCAGTTATCTCTAAGAAGATAGTTGATACAGTCCTTGGTCCAGAACAAATAGATGAGCTCTCTGAAAACAAAAGAGAAGCTAGAAAATTGGCAGATAAATTTGATTTCTTCGTTGCTGAGACTGGATTAATGGCTACAATCGGTAAAAGTCTTGGTGTTGTTTTGGGTCCTCGTGGAAAAATGCCCAGACCTATTCCTCCACAAGCAGATATTGAAAGAATTATTAACAGTTTAACTAATTTAGTCCCAGTAAGATCTAAGGATCGTCCAACTTTCCATGTTCCATTTGGAAATATTTCTATGTCGCAAGACCAATTGGCAGAAAATCTTGAGACTATTTTAAAACGTGTTGAGTCCAATCTCGATAGAGGTTCAGACAATATTGCATCAATTTGGGTCAAAACTACAATGGGCAAGGCGGTGAGGTTGGGATGAAGCCTGAAGCTTTTGTAGCAGATTGGAAGCGCAGTGAAGTTTCTGAAATACAACAATTTGTCGAGGGCGCTAATGTGGTAGGTCTTGTTGATGTTACAGGAATTGGAGCTAAGCAGATGCTAACAATGCGTGCTTCTTTGAGAGAAATGGGTGTAAAATTAAGAATGTCTCGTAACAGGCTACTAAAATTAGCACTATCTGAAGCATCCAAAAATAAGAAAGGTGTTGACCAAGTTATAGACGCTTTTGATCAACGTCAATTAGCGTTACTATCTTCTAAAGAGAGCCCGTTTAAAATTTTCCAAATGCTGTTAGAGTCTCAGACAATGGCTCCAGCTAAGGGTGGAGAAATCGCTTCATACGATATTGTTCTCGAAAAAGGCCCTACGGCTTTCCCAGCAGGACCTATAGTTGGTGATTTCCAAAACGCAGGATTTCCTGCAGCAATAGAAAAAGGGAAAATTGTAATTAGAAAAAAACATACTGCTGTAGCAGAAGGCGAAGTAATTAGCGCTGAAGTAGCCGCTGCACTTGACAAACTTGAAATTTATCCGATAACTGTTGGAATGCAGTTGTTAGGAGCATTTGATGGAGAAACTTTCTACCTTTCAGATGTTCTTGACATAGACATGGAAGAGTTCCGTAGCACAATACAAACAGCTACAGCTCAGTCTTTCAATCTCGCATTCAATACATGTTATTTCACTGGATCTGTAATGAAACCATTACTGTCTAAAGCACATAGCGATGCTTTGGCTGTAGCAGTTTCAACAGCATATCCATCTGAGTCAACTATCAAGGCTCTACTCTCCAAAGCACATGGAGCAATGCTTGGCGTTGCAGGCCATGCCGGAGATGGTGCTGATGAAGAGTTGAAAGAAATGTTGGGTAACGCTGCGTCTGCAGCAGCTGTTGCACCAGCTTCAGTGGAAGAAGCATCATCCTCAGAAGAGGATGAAGAAGACGAAGAGGAAGAGGAAGCATCTGAGGAAGATACTGCCGCAGGCCTCGGAGCATTATTCGGATAATAAAAAGGAGGCAAAAAAATGGAATACGTCTATACGGCAATGTTACTGCACTCAGCAGGAGCAAAGGTTGACGCAAAGAGCGTCGAGAAAGTCTTGAAAGCCGCAGGCATCAAGGCAGATAAATCAAGAGCAGAGGCTCTTGTAGCTTCTCTAGAAGGAGTCGATATTGAGGAAGCAATGGCTACAGCCGCCGTCGCCGCACCAGCTGCAGGCGCCGCACCAGCAGCCGCAGCCGCATCTTCAGAAGAGGCACCAGCAGAAGCCGAAGAAGAAGAAGAGGAAGAAGTAAGCGAAGAAGACGCTGTATCCGGTCTTGGTGCTCTTTTCGGTTGAGGTTGATGTGGGTTTAATCCCCCATATGAAGTTCAATGGATTCCGAGCAGGAAACCCAAGCCCCTGCAGCAACAGAAGGCAATCAGCCTTCCAATGAGAGCGAAAGCTCTGCAGAAAACGCCCTAGAATACAGTAAGTTAACAGTAGGAGTACTCAAAGAAAAACTGAAAGAGTTAGGTTTACCTACATCTGGGAAGAAATCAGATCTTGTTGAAAGATTAACTGCCTCTGACCAAGAAGAAACTGACCAATCCTTGGATAATGAAAACAATGATGAAGATGATTCTAAATCTTTGTTTACTATAGAAGAATTAGAAAGCCTTTCACGTACTCAATTAAGAGAACTACGAAAAAAGTATCACAAGGAAGCTGAAGTTCTTAGAATTAAAAGGGATGAACTAAATCTTCAATCTCAAACGCATGCTTCTGAGCGCAATGAATTAAACAATAAAGCCAAAGAGCATATGGATAATGTACACTTATTCAGAGATAGAAGGAATGGGCTTAATGTTGAAGTAGGCCAAATTAGGGATGAAAGACGAGAAGTTTCAGATGTTGTCAATGGACTCAAAGATACTTTTTTAAGATTAAAACGCAAGCGCTTTTCAGGACGCAATTTACCTCCAGTTTCCCGTCTGAGAAAGCAAATTCAAGAGTTAGAAATAAAGCAAATGACTACCCCTTTAACTACGGATAAAGAGAGAGCCTTAGTTGATGAAATAAGTTCACTTCAAAATAAAATCAAAGAGCACGATAATCTTATTGAAACTGATACTGAAGTTTTAGAGGCTAGGGACAAGTTTAGGGAAGCAGAAAACAGCCGAAGGGATTTAGGTAAAAAAATGCAAAAAAGCCGGCAAGAGGCTCAAGCAGCTCACCATTCAATGAAAGATTCATTGAGGACCAATCGTCAAACACGTAGGAAGGCAGACGCAGCTCAAAGGCTATTTGTAAAAGCTAAAGAAAAAGCAGACGAAGTTCATAATGAATATATTGAATATTTGAGAGGGATGCAAGAAATCGACAGGATGACCGCATCTCAGGGCAGAACTGGAAGTTCCGTAGATCAAAAGGCTAGCGCAGCTAGTGCAGAGGATTTATTTGCAAAATTCCTTGCAGGGGAAAAATTAACAACAGAGCAATTAATGGTAATCCAGAAAGCAGGAATGCTCTAAAGTAATCATCTAATTTTTTAACGACCTTTCATATCATTCATTGATGAATGATATATTGTGGACCCCATCAGAAAACCGAAGGAAATCTAGTTTAATTAATAAATTTATGAAAAATTCTTCACAAGATTTTAAGGATTATTTTTCACTTCACTCTTGGTCTATAGACAATATTGAGGATTTTTGGGAAGAATTTTGGAATTTTTCAGGAATTATTCATTCTAAAGCTTATGGTTCAGTTTTAACAAATCCAGTCATGCCAGGAGCAAAGTGGTTTGAAGGTGCAGAGCTTAATTATGCAGAAAATTTACTTTCAGGCGAATCCAATCAAACGGCTATAATCAGTGTCGCAGAAGGAAGAGAAGATAAATTCTATACTTTTGCAGAGTTGAATAGAGCGGTAGCATCGGCTCAAAGAGGATTAGAAAATTTAGACGTAAAGGAGGGAACAAGAGTTGCAGCTTTTGTTCCTAACTGTGTTGAAACAGTTATTCTGATGCTAGCAGTAGCTTCATCAGGTGGAGTATGGACTTCTTGTTCTCCAGATTTTGGTTCACAGGGGGTTATAGATAGATTTGGACAGGTAGAACCTGAAGTATTAATTGTTGCTAACGGATATAATTACAATGGAAAAACCTTCAGTTTGGAAGAAAAGATTAATGGAGTACTGGATCAAATAGACTGCATAAAGCACACAATATGTATAGAATTTGTTTCTTTGACGTACGATCTTAATCATTCATCAGTTATCAATTATGACGATCTATTGTTAAGTGATTTAGATAAACCCCAATTCAAACAGCTGCCTTTTGATCATCCTCTTTACATAATGTATTCATCAGGTACTACCGGCCGTCCAAAATCTATAGTCCATGGAGCAGGAGGAACATTGATTCAGCATCTAAAAGAGCACCAGCTCCAATGTGATGTACAAAGAGGCAGAGATACTTTGTTTTGGTTTACTACTTGTGGTTGGATGATGTGGAATTGGTTAGTATCGGGTTTAGCTTCTGGGGCAACTATTGTTCTATACGATGGAAGTCCAAGTCATAAAGGTCTAGGAACTTTATGGGATTTGGCTGATAGAACTGGCATAACACATTTCGGAACAAGTCCTAAATTTTTGAGTGCTTGTGCAAATGAATCGTTAGTTCCCAAAGAAAATTCTGATCTTTCACGTTTAAAATCCCTGCTTTCAACAGGTTCGCCTTTAGTTCCAGAGCAATTCGATTGGGTTTACGATAATGTTAGTTCAGACATACATTTAGCTTCAATTTCGGGAGGCACTGATATAATTGGTTGTTTTTTGGCAGGTTCACCCATATTGCCAGTTTATAGAGGGGAAATTCAGTGCCCTCAATTAGGGATGGATGTTCAATCGTGGGACGAAACAGGAAACTCAGTTATTGGGCAGAGCGGCGAATTAGTTTGTACGAAACCATTTCCATCAATGCCGATTAGTTTTTGGAATGATGATGATGGACTAAAATATCATAATGCTTATTTTGACGAATTTCCTAATGTTTGGACTCATGGAGATTACCTTGAAATTACAGAGAATCGAGGCGCTATAATCTATGGCAGAAGTGATACTACCCTGAATCCAGGCGGTGTTAGAATAGGTACTGCCGAGATATATAGAGCAGTAGAAACCTTATCTGCAGTAGAGGATGCCGTAGTTGTCGGAAGGCCGAATGCAGGCGATGTGGAGATAGTTCTGTGTGTAAAATTAGTCGATGGAGCTGATTTAAATTTAGATATGGAAACTAAGATTAGAAATACAATTAGATTAATGACCACTCCACGTCATATTCCAAAGTACATATTTTCAGTTGCGGAAATACCGTACACTATAAGTGGTAAAAAAGTAGAGAAAGCAGTATTGTCAACTATAATTGGTAAACAGGTTAAAAATAAAGATGTATTGGCAAATCCTGAATCTTTGTTAGAATATATGAATTTAGCATTCTGAAAGGCTTTAGAACGCCCCTCTTCTACAATATCATGAAGGCCTATATTGTGGCTGCACTTCTCGTTGGCACGTTTCTGACGAGTTTTGTATATACAGGTCAATTATCATCTGTTGATTATGATACAGAATTCTTAGAGACTAAAATTTCAGAATGCGGTCCTGGAACTTTTTCGAATAACGTCAAGAAAGCTTTCCAGAGAGAGTCAAACTTAGAACAATATAGCCTTTCAGAAATTTATTTGAGTAATCAATGGGTAGTTTTGTTCAATCATCCTTATTGCAATCAAAATTTAGATAATTTAATAGATTTGTCTTTAATTGAAAATATAGAAGAATTTAGCATTCTTGCGGGTGTGTGGATTTTAACATTTCAAACGGGAGATATTGCAATTACACATTTATCTGAAATGAATAACAGGGGTTACCTTTGGAATTATTATCCTTTAACCGAGAAGGAAGTCAGTTTGAAGTATCAGCCTAACGATTCAAATATTTCTAAACAATGGTATCTCGATAATAGCGGACAAAATAATGGAACTGCAGGTGTAGATCTAAATATTGATAATGTCTGGGATGAATATACAGGAGGTGATGTTGTAATTGGAATTGTAGATGATGGTATAGATTACACACATCCAGATATATCTCCAAATTTTAAAAGCGAATATAGTAAAGATTTTTGTGAAGATGATAATGATGTTATGCCTGTAGATTCTTACGAAGATGACGGCGACGACGTCATTGATTGGCATGGAACTGCAGTTTCAGGAATCGCTGCTGGTAAAGGAAATAACGGGATAGGGATTGCAGGAGTCGCTTACAATTCCAGTATAGCAGGAATAAGGTTAGTGGCTGGAGAGTGTATGTATTCAGATGATGAGAATCCAATTTCAGGTAAACGATCATATAATCTGAATGATTTAGCCATATCAGAAGCATTGTCACACAGTTCTCAAAATATTGATGTTTATTCTAACAGTTGGGGTCCTGTAGACGATGGTAAAACTTTAGGATATATGGGTCCTTTGACTATGGCAGCTCTAGAAGCCGGCGTAAGTGATGGAAGAGGAGGTTTAGGTTCAATATTTTTGTGGTCTAATGGTAATGGTCAAAGTAATGGTGACTATTCAAACAAAGATGCTTATGCAAATAGCAGATATACTATTGCGGTCGGTGCGATAAATTGGCAAGGTAAGCAAACATCTTATTCAGAATTTGGTTCTAATGTCCTCGTTTCGGCACCTTCGCACAATGGAACAGAATTATTGGATGCAGGAATTTTTTCAACAGATATTGTAGGCGAAGGTGGCAAATCTTTTAACAATTATACTTCAGTTGTTGGTGGAACTTCAGTTGCTACGCCTATGGTTGCAGGAGTAGTAGCGCTTATGTTGGAAGCTAATCCAGCTCTAACTTGGAGAGATGTTCAACACATATTAGTTCAAAGCTCAAGTAAAACAGGTAACTCTGATGGCTGGTTTAAAACAAATGCAAACAGGGATTACAATCATGCATATGGTTACGGTTTAGTAGACGCAAATGCAGCAGTAAATTTGGCCGAAACATGGGAAAATGTCGATGAAGAAGTTAACCTTGTTATTCAAGCAGTACCGGTTGATCAATCGATATTAGATGATAACAATGAAGGTGTTACGTCTGAGGTATTTGTTGATAGAGGAATTTGGATTGAGACAGTAGAAATTAATGTAAACGTGACTCATGATGACCGTGGTGATCTGAATTTTTTCCTTGAGTCTCCTAACGGTAAAGTTTCTGAATTAGTAAGGGCCAATGACCAAGATTTAAATCCTAATTACCACGATTGGACTTTTACTTCAGTAGTTCACTGGGGAGAAAACAGTTATGGAGAATGGAAGCTCAAGGTGAATGATACAGTAGCAGGAGGTTCGTCAACTCGTACTTTTAATTACTGGTCATTATCTTTTTACGGTACTAATGATACAGATATTGATAATGACAATTTACCAGATTACGTTGATTCTAAGCTAGGTACAGGTATTACAAATCCAGATTTTGATGCGGATGGTATACTTGATGGTGATGAATATTATGGGTGGAAAAATTTTAAGGGAGAAAATTACAAGACGAATCCTAAGCATAGAGATACAGATAATGATGGCATAGAAGATTTTGATGAAGGATACAATCCAATTCCAATTCCCTTCACGGAAGACTTTGGAGCCACAGACCCAACAAGTAATGATACCGATTTAGATGGTTTACTAGATGGTGAGGAACTTAATGAATATTTTACCAGTCCTTTAACGTCAGATACTGATGGAGACACTCTTTACCAAGATCCTTCTTTTGAGCATCAGTTAACAGATTATAATGAAATATTTGCTTATGATATGACTAATGGCACAATTAAGCCAAGTGATCCCACAAGTGTTGATGGAGATAATGATACGATGCCAGATTGGTACGAAGTATTAGTTGGTTTCAATCCTATGAAAAAATCGGATGGCGCACAGGATTCAGATCTTGATAGCTTTGATTTAGATTTTAATGGAATTATCTCCGATTCTGAGATGTTTACTAATGCTAAAGAATACCATTTAGGGACAAATCCTAAGAATCAGGATTCCGATGGCGACGGATTACCAGATGGTTGGGAGTATCTTGTTGGTTTGAATCCCTTGGTTGATGATTCTCTTGAGGATCTTGACAATGATACCATAAAGAATATTGATGAATATGATAATAGAAAAATTGAAAGTAAAATTTTTTCTTTAAATGAAATTAGTTTAAAGGGGTTGTGGAAATTTGATGGTACGATACCAACTGATGTATCAAATTCAGTTGGAGGTATTGGCATTTTATTAGGAGGAGCAGAAAGAGTACCAGGTAAATTCTCGAGTGGAATAAATTGTGACGGAGTTGATGATTACGTTAGAACAAATTCATTAGATAATTTAAAATTTGAAGAATACACGGTTCAGGGTTGGGTCAGGATAAATGACCTCAGTAGTGAAGATGATGATGATGATGATTTTTCAACAGTTGTCGGCACTGTAAATGACGGCCGAACATGGTTAGGAATTAACAGCGAAGGATATTTTGAGTTTAAAGTTTATTCTGGGAGTAAATATTATTTTTCACCGATAACAAATGATAGCATTCAGCCTGAACTGGGGATATGGTATAATTTGGCTGCAACATATAGTGAATCAAATCAAAGGCTTAGACTATATGTTAATGGTACCTTAGTTTCAGAAGAGGTTGTTGATAATCCCTCAATAAAAACTGCAACAAGTTATAACTATATGTGTAGAGGCCAAAATGGTGATTATCTTAATGGAACAATAGATCAAATTTCAATTTGGAATCGTGAATTAACTGATAATGAAATAATGTATGTATTTAATAAGCCAAAAGGCTTCGGCAATAGTTACCAATTTTTCAGACCGGATGATGGTATAAGATACAGTAATCCAAATTCATCAGATACAGACGGTGATAAATTAAGTGATGATGAAGAAGCCTATTTTGGTATCGATGGTTTTGTTACAGATATTACAAATCCGGATACAGATTATGACGGGATAAGTGATTTTGATGAGTACTTTATTTATCAAACCTCGCCAATTACTAATGATACAGATGGAGATAATCATACAGATAAATATGATTATGAATTTAATTTTTCAACGAATCTTCGAATGAATCAGACAGGGGATGCTTTTCCTACAGATGCCCTAGAGTGGAATGATACAGATGGCGATGGTGTAGGCGACAACAGCGATTCATTTCCTTTAAATTCAAGCGAACAATATGATACGGATGGTGATTCATGGGGTGATAATTATGAAATTAGTATTGGCACAGATCCCAAAAATGTAGACACTGATTTAGATGGTTATAATGATTCAATTGATGAATTTCCTCTAGATTCTGATGAATATATCGATACGGATGGAGACGGTATTGGGAATAATACTGATGCGTGTCCAGAGGATAAGAGAGGTTCAGTAGACACTGACGGTGACGGAGTTTGTGACGGTTCAGATCCATTCCCGAACAATCCTAATGAATGGAAAGATACAGATAAGGATGGATTCGGTGATAATTCAGATGCTTATCCTAACGATCCTAGCAAGTCTTTAGAATATGAAGAGATACAGTTTGAGCAGCAAGTAGATAGTGGATTTCTCGATTCTTCTATGCTGATAATAATTGCTTTTGGTATAGTCTATTTTGTTTTTAAGAAGATAACAAAATAAAATTTAAAGGCATTTCTCAACATTGCCGAGGATAGTTTTCAATGTATTTTTACAATCCTTAAGTGATACTTCAAGTTTTTTTATTGTTTCTGAAGAAAAACTTTTGTCAGTTATACTTTTCAAATTTATTCTGACATTATAGGCAGCCGCATTAGCTCCAGCATTAGCCATTAGAGCACCAGAGCCTACATCACTCGACATACTTTCATCCATTAGTTCTGAGATATCCTTGCAAATGTAAAGTGCGTCTTTGCAGTTTTCTAGAGTTTCCAGCGGTACTAATGTTGCAATTTTATATCCATCTTGCATTTTTTTATTACGCAATTTTTTCTCTTTTTCAGTATCCTTTGGCATTCTCATTGCTTTTATAACTTCATCAAAAGCACTTGTATCATCATCAATAGCCTTGATTAACTTATCTTTAATATTTTGACCCTTACTTGAGATATCGGAGAGTTTAGCTTTTAGTTTTTCAAATCCAGCCTTACTCGTGCTAAGATTAGCCACCATTGTTCCTAATGCCGCACCCAGAGCTCCAGATAATGCAGCTACGGAGCCGCCGCCAGGAGCTGGTGAATCTCTTGAGACTTCATCGACAAAATCAAAAGTAATTCGATTTGCTAACTCTCCACTGGTTTTTGGCATACCTAATACCTTGTCATGGGGGTTAAAATCAGCAACGTCCGATAATCCTAAGCTTTGAATAGCAACATTCATCAAATCAGGAATAGGCAATCCTGGTGATTTATGCATCTTAGAAAGATAGTGCACCGCAGCATCTTTTATCGCATCGTATGGAATTAAACCTACAATTTCTGAACCCGTAACTCGAATTCCTCTTTTTTCAGCTTCTTTACACACAGAATCGTAAATTTCATGTATTGGTGTAATTTTGTAATTTGTTAAATTCATGCTTATTTGTGCTCGATTGTATTCTGGAATTATCCATCCTAATCCTTTCACGTGAGTAAATTTCCCGTCTTTATAGACAGGCATTCCTTCCAAATTATCAGGATCTAATCCTATACTCTCATATCTTTTCCGTAGATTCTTGCCATATTCGTTCTTGTAATATGTTTCCAATTCCTCAAAGTTTTTACCTACAAAGTCGCTGTTTCCATCAGGGTATTTATCTTTCCCAAAATAAACTACATCTCCTTTATAGTAAAATGGGTGAATATTACCTGTTCTTTTCCACCTACCTCTTTCTCTTATTTCGTATGCGATTTCATTCGCATAAGTCCGGTCATTTGTGTTAAGATTAATGTTATAAGCTATTAAGAATTCTCTTGCACCAACAGCGGTAGCGCCAGATTTTGAATTAAATTTTCTACTTCCATAATCAGGTTTCCATTCTTTCTCTTTTAATTTGCTTTTAAGGCCTTCATACTCTCCAGATCTGACAGTTGCTAAATTTTTTCTATCAGCTTTGCTTGCAGCTTCTTCGTAAAGATATATAGGAATATTTAGTTCCTTAGCAATTTTTTCTCCAGTATACTTTGCAATTTCTATGCATTCTTCCATAGTTACGTTAGAAACAGGTATGAACGGACAAACATCAGTAGCTCCCATTCTCGGATGTGCGCCTTCATGCTCGGCCATGTCAATTAATTCCGAAGCTCTTTTAACACCCATGAACGCAGCTTCAGAAATGTTTTTAGGAGAACCAATAAATGTGACTACGGTTCTATTTGTGTCAGCCCCCATATCTACATCTAATATCTTGATACCATTAACGGATTCAATACTTTTTTTAATTTCATTTATTGTGTTTTCGTTTCTTCCTTCAGAGAAATTAGGTACGCATTCAACTATTTGTTCCACAACAGTTTACAAACTAGGTTCTTAATACAGTTTATTCTAGTAGGAATCTAGCCTATTTATGACAAAATCTTTGTCAATAGTAGCTAAGAAAAATCCTAGTCTAGGTCCTCTTTCTTTACCTAACAATACAAGATACATAATTCTGAAATATTCTTTTGCAGAAATTTCAGATGTTTCTTGTAGTTCATAAAATGAGTCATGAATAGATTCAGGATTCCAATCAATTAAAGTCATTTTTTCTTTCAGATTTTCAAGGTATATTTTTTCGTCAGAGTTTAAGTCGAGATTAGGAACATTTTTTTGTATTTTAAACTTAACACTTTCAGGAGCATAATTATCTAACCACCCTTCTATGCAATTTAGTCTTGATTTTAGATTCTTAATTTCATTAGTATTCAATTTTTTAATATCACCGGTTCGAACCAGAGTTTTCTCTATTTCTTCATGATTTTCCTTTGATTGTGACAATGTTACTAAATGCCGGTAAGGTATTGTCTGATTCTCTTCTTCAGGAATTGCTTTGATTTGACTTAATTCTAGAGCTCTTGATGAATTTTCTTCCAAATCTCCAGAGTAATAAGTTTGTAAACTTCGATCATATTTATCAACAGAATTTAATAGTCCTAACCCTGGATCAAAATCAACATGTCTGTTTGGTTGGGGCTGCATTATGAGCCACCTTATTACTTCAGGTGGTGCCATTCTAAGCATTTCCTCAGCAGATATAGCAAGACCAGTTGACGAATGCATAGCCCCTTTTCCTTTTAGATTAATCCATTCGTATACAAGGTGGTGAGGTTCTTTATAATCCAAAATATCTTTTACAATTCGTTTACCTGTATCAAAGCTTCCACCTTTCGTAGCATGATCTTTTCCGAATGCTTCAAAAGTAACTCCTAGTATTTTCCACTTTGATGGCCAATCGAGCCTCCATGGAAGTTTCCCTTCACCCTTTTCAATATTATTTTGTATTTCATCACCAGATTTATTTTCAAAATAAACAAAAGGCCATTCGTATCTTATAAATTTCCCATTACATAATTTCCCATCTTTATCTTTAAATGTCCACGGAAACCAATGTTTTGGAAGTTGTCTTCCGGATATTTTTTCTAATATATCTCTCGCTTCATTTCGACTCTCAATTATTTTTTTTACGCATTCATTATATTTCCCATTTTTATAATAATCATAATTATCTATTACTTTAGGCCTGACTCCTACTTCTTCTAAAGCCTGAAAAAAGGGTTTAAGAAAAAATTGGTCGTAGCTTCTATCTCCTTCTGGAGCAGGAATTTCAGCAAGTGGTCTACCAACATATGCCCCATATTTTTCTTCATTTAAAAAGGGGTAAACCTTTCTCAAGGGGTCTGCATTATCTGCAACATATAGTAGTTCAGCTTCCCCTCCCTTATCATTAACGGCTCTTACTATTGCATCAGCAGTTAAAATTTCCCGCATGCTGCCTAGATGTATAGGGCCTGACGGAGTTATTCCGGAAGAAATAACATGTTTTTTTCCTGATTCCAAAAGTTTTTCAGCGACTACGTCAGCCCAATGCATTAGTTTCTTACCGGTCTCGCTCTAATTAAAGCCCTTAAAGGTACACCTTCTAAATTATCATCAGCTTTTTTGTTAATTAAAACTATTACTAAAACAGGGTTTGCATTTTGTTTCCTTACAAAATCGATTGCCTCTCTTGTTGTTGCGCCAGTACTTACCACATCATCAACTATGACAACATTTTTCCCATCAAGTCCAGCATAATTCGATGCATAATTAGTTTCTGTACCGTCTCTACTGGGTCTAATCATACCGAAATCTAATCCTAGTAAATCAGAAATATTTGTAGCTAATGGTATTCCATTATGTGTTATTCCTGCAATCATATCCAATTCAAATTCATTTTTTTCTTGTTCTTCTAAAATAACATCGGCCATTATTTCAGCGATAGAATTTATTCTTGAACCCGAAACACCTATAGTTCTCCATCCAACTTTGACATCAGGAGGAAGTGCTTCGTTAAAGTCTTCTGAGGCTTTTTTTGCAAGTAACCATTCAACTGTCGCTTCAGAAAGGTGCATTTCTTGGCTAATTTCTCTATTAGCATGTCCCTTTTCTCTCAAACTAACTGCTTTTTCAGCCATTTTTTCTAATGACATAGTATTCTCGGGTTTTCTTGTTAATATTTAAGATTACCTATACTTTTCTTCATTTATTAAATATCTCAAATCTTAAATACAATCCCCTTGTCGCGCACTTCGTAAATATGGCATTATGGCAAGGAAAATCCAAGCGAAAGTCCACGGGGGGGGCGTTTAGCTTCTAGCAGAAGCAAGAAAAGATATGAAATTGGAAGAGAATTGCAACAAGCCAAAATAGGGGAATTAACAAAAAAGGTTGCTAGAGCAAGAGGAGGCGGAAGAAAAGATAGGCTGTTAAGAACAGAAGTAGTCTCCGTTACAGATCCAAAATCTGGAAAAAGTTTTAGCTCAAAGATTTTGGAAGTTGTAGAGAATGCAGCTAATCCTAACTATGTAAGACAGAATATAATTACTAAAGGTTCTGTAATTGAAACTGAGAAAGGTAAAGCAAAAGTAACTTCACGGCCAGGTCAGCATGGTGTAGTTAATGCAGTTTTAATTTAGATTGATGTCTGATAAACCTATAGTCTTGTATCCGGAATATTTCGATTTTAATTTAAAGAGATCAGAAGGTCGTAAGGTTCCAATTAACATTTCTGTGAAGAAACCAAATGTGGATGAATTGTATTCTATAACTAAAATCATTGGTACCAAAGTTACGAAGAGTTCTAAATCTCATCCAAGTAATTGGTCTGCTGAGTTGGGAAGTATAAATTTGTTTTATGAAGGCAAGAAAATGGATTTACTTCATAAAATTGGTAAAGAACTTAAAAACTTGAGAAAAACAGATTAATTACCAAGGTTCATTTTTTACACCTATTTTGTAGCCAATAATATTCACACCTCTGTGTAGGAATGGAGTGAGAACGAGTATTGTGAAAAGAGGGACCCATCCATCTAAAATCCATGAAAGGAGCCACACGCGTTCAAAAATAAAGCACAATAGAAGTGACATAAATATGAAATCATACATATCTAAAAGTGGAAACTTATCACCTCTTTGGAGGTTCTGCCGTCTTTTGTAAAAAGAAGCAGTTATGTCTCCTAATAAAGCTCCAAAAGATAGGAGAAATAATATTGAAATGTCCAGAGATTCCATAATGTATTCATGAATAAAAACGATTACTCCATATCCTACCAGCATTCCTCCAATAGTGCCGCCAATTAGCCCACTCCAAGTTTTTCCGTCACCCAATATTCTATTCCCATCACTATGCAATTTCCCCTGATCAATAGGATATTTTCCGCCTGTCAAAACTGCAATCGTGTTTGCTAAATATGCAGGTGACATAATTAGCAGAACAACGAACATAGACTCCAGTATAGAGTATGATTCTAAATTCATTACTTTCCGCCTAATTCTTTCTTTAGATTTTCTATAACTTCAACTGGTGTAGGATTAACGTTGTTTAAGTTTGCTAATTCGAGTGAAACTAAATCTCCTAAAATTATCATGCTCATTATTCTTGCTAGAGGTGTTCTTCCCTTTGTAACGCATTCAATAACTTTCATATCGTTCCAGGCTACGTTCTTCGTAGCATCAAATCTATTCTTAATTCGCTCGTTCTCATTTGAATCTCGGATAAGAATCACAGACATCTGGCTATTAGGTAAAGTCCAACCAACGATTTCATTATGATTCATTTCAGGTATTTGATGATTAAATGCCAATTGTTTTGCATTTTCTTGTATTTGACATCTCCACCTATATGCCACAGGATTCATCAAGTTACTAGAGTATATGCAAGGTATTGTTCCTTTTATTTGAGAAGCTATATTTCTAGCTTCATCAATAGGAAGTGTAAGCTCACCTACCTCCCTAATTTGTCGATCTATATCAGGTAATCCTACACGGCTGATCAAAGCTTTCAGGAGCAAAGGGAGCGCAGCCCTTGGTTGATGGCCTTTTTCTATTTCTGTAATACTTAAACTATTTAATTCAGCTAATTTTTTTAATTTTCCACCAGTAGTGATAACTTCAAGATTACAACCTAGCTCTAAGGCATCTTTAGCTGCAGACAAAGTTTCAGCAGTATTGCCAGAGTATGAGACACAAATCACTGAGCAGTTCTTATTTGCCCATTTTGGTAAATTGTAATTATTCCAAGAGCTGATGCTTGCAAAACCGTATGAATCACTAACAGATGATAATATTTGTCCGCCTATTCCAGAACCTCCCATTCCAGAAATTATTATTTGCCCACCTTTTATTACAGATTGTTCGAATTCAGCGGAATTCCACATCCCTAAAAAATCCATTATGTCGTCTTTAATTTGCATGTTAATCTATACATTATAATCGATAGTTAATAAGATTGGAGGTATCGGAAGCCTTTTTATTACCCAATTTTGTAGGGATTTAGTTCATATCGAACAATGGAGTAAAAAATGGAAGTAACCAAGTTTTCCAAAACAGTTTCTCGCAACACAGTTATGTCTGTAGCTGTAGTTGCTATGTTTGTTGCTACAATGGCCATATCTAACGTGGATGCAGCAGATAGTGAGGTAGTATTAGATGTTGATGCAACTTCAAAGACAGTAATGGTAGGACAGTCTGTCTCATTTACGGTGGAACTAGATAGTAAAGACACACGTCATAGACAAATGGAAGTTTTCATGGTTGCTAACTGGCCGGGCGGAACTGCTTGGGGTTCTTCATTTAAAGATTCCAATGGTGATCCTTTGCCTAATAATATAGCTAGCATAGACAAGGGAGGAGCTATATCAATTACTTTCACAGTAACTTGCGATGAGCCAGTTTGTAGTTCAGGAGATCAAAATGAAGTACAAATTTACGGTAAGCCAGATCCAAAATGGTACGATGGTGGAACAAATAGTGGTATTGGTGAAAATAATGACGGTAATCCAGCTTCAGCATCTGGAAATACAACTAATGTTAAAACTTTGACTATCACAGCAGCCACAGCATATTCTTCAACAGTAGTATGTGATACTGAGTTGTCCGAAGGAGGTAATCAACTTTATCAGGGAGAGACAGGATTTGTGGATTATACACTTACAAATACTGGATTTGAAGATGATAGTTACACATTTGCAAATACAATTTCTAGTAGCGCCGGCGCTCCAACAACAGGTTTTGTCCTTAATACAGGATTATCAAATGGTAAGGTGCTGATAGGAACTAGTAGTAGCGCTGGCGAATCTTCAGCTGAATCTAGATTCAGTGTTGCAGTTCCTGAAGAGGCTAGACCTGGAACATACACGGTTGAATTCATTGCAAGCTCTGCAAATGGAGGTGCAGACCAAGGATGTAGCATTAGCATTTTCATTCCTCAGCCAGATTTGGAAATTTTAAACACGGATATTACCTTTAGTCACAATTCAGCATGGATTAATACAAACGATAATTCTCAGGTTGTAAAAATTTATGTAAAAGTTAGGAATAATGGTGGAACGATTGATTCATCTGGAGCTAGAACAAATAATGTGGAGGTAAAGATTTACATTGATGGAGCTCAACTAGGTTCTGTTATCACAGTTGATTCTTTAGCTCATGGTCAAGAAGTTTCTTTAGATCCTGTAGAATGGCAGCCTGCAAGAGCTTATGATGAAGATAATGAGGTAGGATTGTCTGTAGTTGTTAAAGTAGATCCTTCAGATAAGATTGAAGAAATAGATGAAGATAACAATCAAGGAACTCAATATTTCAAAGTAATAAGGGCTAAGTCTTCAGCTCCTTCGTTCTTTGTTGGTTTCTTTGCTCTGATTTCAGCAATTGCTGTGGCAGTCATGTTGTCATCTTACTATAGAAATAGAGACTCAGAATAAAGTAAGTCATAATTTAGTAAATGAAAAAAGCCTTAACGAGCTCAGATATTAGGGAGCTTGTTCGTGAGTGGCAACCTCTGGTTGGCTCTCGTTTAGATCAGTTCGGCAGGCCGAATTCTAATAAATTAATATTAAAACTTAGAAATAGAGATTTAGGCACAATAAGATTAGTTTTAGATTTAGATGGTTGGGCTTATTTGACAAAGGCTTCATTATCAACTGAATCTAATCAAGGTGCTTTCGTTAATCAAGTAAGAAGTCAAATTAAGAAAAGTCGTCTAGAAGCAATAGAGCAATTAAACGGCGATAGAATTATATCATTTATTTTTTCACGTAGAGATGAAAAAACTAAATTAATATTTGAATTTTTCCACAAAGGAAATGCAATACTTTGCGACGGAGATGATATTGTCATGGTCATGCGCCAGCAAAAATTTCGACACCGTAATCTTGTACCTAAAGAAAAATATATTTCACCACCAGGTTTCAATCCTTTCAATTCAGAATTTAGAGGCTATGAAGAAAAATTATTAAAATCTGATAGAAATTTGGCAGCTAGTTTAACTATAGATTGCAATTTAGGAGGTGAATTAGCTAATTTAGTTTGTCATAATTTAGATTTGGATCCGAATTCTAAAATATCAAAAATGCAGATTGAAGTTATTTTTGAAGAGATAAATAAGGTTCTTAATGATAAAATTGAACCCACGATATTTCTTGATGATGATGGAAGAAATTTCACAGTATCATCCTATAATTTATCCAATTTAACTAAAGGGCCTAAGTTTGCAACGCTTGATTTAGCAATCGAATCTTATATCAATCAGATTGAGGTTCCCGAAAAAATTGTTAAAAATAAGGATGATATAAGAATAAATAAGCAGAAAGAAGCTATTGATAAATATTTAGAAGAAGCTAAGGAATTTAGAAGGATAGGCGATTTAATTTTTTCAAACATCGTTGCTGTTGAGCAATCTTTAGTTGGTGATGATGATGAGGTATTATTGAAGATAAATGGTACGGAAATCAAATTATTAACATCAAAAACTGCACAATCTAACGCTTCACTATACTTCGATAAAGCTAAAGAGAGTGAAAGAAAGGCTAGTAGGACAAAAGAAATACTCCGGGAAAAACCTAGGCCAAGATCTCCTAAGGTAGTAAAGCAGAAAAAGTTAGACTGGTTTGAAAAATATCGGTGGTTTATTACTTCAGAAGGGAATATTGCTTTAGCAGGTAAAGATGCAAAAAGTAATGAGCAAGTAGTTAAAAAATATCTGAAGGCGAATGACAGATATGCTCATGCAGACATTCACGGAGCTCCAAGTGTCGTTGTAAAAAGTGAGCAAGGTTTATCACCTTCAGAGATATCTATGAAAGAAGCTTCCAGCTTTAGTTTAGCTTACAGTAAAGCATGGGGTGCCAGAGTTGCTAGTGGGCATTCATTTTGGGTGGAGAAAGAAAGTGTATCTAAAACACCTAATACCGGAGAATTTTTGGCAAAAGGGGCTTTTGTCATTAGGGGTAAAAGAAATTGGCATAAAAATTTGGAAATTATGTTAGCCATAGGCTTTATTGAGTACGAAGGCAACGAGAAGTTAATGGGAGGTCCTGTTGAATCATTTGTGGGTAAATCTAAAAGATATATAGTTTTCAAACCAGGTTTTATCGATAGAAAAACAGTATCAAAAAAGCTTGCAAATGTATTTTCTGAAGATTTATCAAGCATAGAGAAATTACTTCCAAGCGGTGGTTTCGAGAAAGTTAATTCCTACGGGATAGAAATAGTATTAGAATAAATGGTGCGGGGGGTGGGATTTGAACCCACGCACCACTAAGGACTAGGCCCTCAACCTAGCGCAATTGGCCTGGCTATGCGACCCCCGCAGTTTATGCGGTTGCGTCTATTGCGGACGCAAACTCGTTGCAATGTCCATTAAGTGCCTTAAGAGCTTGTTCAAGCGCTAACTTAGCAGTCATAGCTCCGTTGGTTTCAAATTCAAAAATAAAATGGTCTTTCTTTCTACTGATTTCAATAGAGTTTTTCGCATCTTCATTATTCCATAATTGTTCAATTTTTCTTATAGCTTCATATGCTTCTACAGGATTATCAATAACATGTTTATTGCCTTTTTTCTTGAAATTCTTCTTATCTACAATATTGAATACTGTTTTAGATGCTTTACTGGAAGAAACTGAAATCGTGGGTGCTTGGTAGAATCTTGGAGCCACTGCACATTGCCATTTTGTGTGCTGTCTTGCAGTTCCAAACTTTGCTTTGGCATAGACTAAAATTGCCTGACCTCTAGCCAATTTGACGAGAGGCACATTTGTTTCAGGAATAACTAATGAGCTATCTCCACTAACTGGTTCTAAATCGCCAGAGTAGACAGTGCAAGGGCCCTGTTTGTGTAAAGAATACATGATATCCGGTTGTTTACTATCATCACCTATTGATTCTCCAAAAGCTTCGATTGTTTTTTCATCAGTAGGTATCGGTAGCATTCCAATTCGATGTGCAACGATTTCGTTGAACATAGCACTGATAGATTCATATTCTCTTTCGTCGCCACTCTCTTCATCTACATACGAACCTAATGATCCCATGTGGAAGTCAATTTCATGTAATGCTAAACAAGGTACCATTGAAACCAATGATCTTCTTATAGAGTTAACAAAAGAATAATTTACGTCTTTAAATTCAATCTGCGCAGAGTAATCATTCATTTCTAAGATTTTAATTTTCATTAGACTCTCCTACCTCTTCTTCCGCCCTTCGCTCTTCCACCATCGTGAGGAATAGGAGTTACATCATCAATTCTTGTGATTATTACGCCCGCTCTTGCCAGCGTTCTTATTGCGGCTTGAGCTCCAGGTCCTGGATTGCCGCTTCTTTTACCTCCAGCACCTCTTAACTTAACATGAACATTCTCAATGCCCTTTTCCTTTAGAGTTTCAGCAACCTCACTTGCAGCTAACATTGCAGCATGTGGTCTTGATTCTTCACGCTGTGATCTAACAACCATTCCTCCAGAAGATTTTGCGATTGTTTCTGCACCAGTTGAATCAGTAACTGTAATTATGATGTTATTATGCGAGGCAAAAATGTGTGCCACAGCCCATTTATCCATTATTTGTCTTCTCCTTTATCTTCGTCTTTTTTAACATCTTCTACTTCTTTTTGTTCCTCTACATTTTCACTAGGCTTTTGTTCAGAATCCTCTTCTTCAGATTCATCATCAGAGTAGTTTGGCTTAGCACCAGGCCTAACTGGGTGCAAGTCACTATTCAAGGCAGAACTAGAAGCATAAGCTATGCTCTTTTCTTGAAGTCTAGTTACAATCATTCCAGGAACTCTCGTTACGGCACCATCAACAGAAATATGCCCGTGGATGATAAGTTGTCTCGATTGCTTTGCTGTAGAGGCTAAACCTTGTAAGTAAACTTGAGTTTGTAATCTTCTATCTAATATGTTCTCAGCAGTCATTCTAAGAACATCTTCTAAACCCGAATCTTGTTCTAATAGCCCTATTCTATTGAGTTTTGATAATAAAAGACCTTTTTCTTTTTGTGCCTGTTCATCTCCAGAACTAGCCGTAAGCTTTCTGGCTTGCCTTCGCATACTTCTAATTTTCGTATTAGCTTTCCAAATTTCTCTTTTATTTTTAAGGCCGTATTGGTGAATTAAGGTTCTTTCCTCATCTATACGTACTTTTTGCCAAGGGTGTGACGGAGTGTTATAGTGCTTACTTGGAAACTTTGGATCTCCCATAATTATCTAATCTCCTTTTCTCTTACTAACACCTAGAGCCAAACCTCTTCTACCATTTGAGTAAGTTCGTTGTCCACGAACTTTATGGCCTGATGCGTGTCTTATTCCTTTATAGGATTTGACCTTCTTCATTCTGTTTATATCATCTTCATGCAGCATTTTCAAATCGATACTAACAGGATGTAGATCTTCCCCAGAATCGTAATCATTTTGCCGATTTAGGAGCCATTTTGGTACATATTCATTAATATTTCCTATGGCGTTTTCAATATCTTCTACCTCTTTATCAGACAATTTTCCAGCTAAACGTTCAGAATCTAAGCCCAGTTTGTTAATAATAGCATTACTAATTCTTAGACCTATACCTCTAATAGAAGTTAAAGCATAAGCTAAACGCTCTTCCCCAGAGACGTCTGAGTTAGCTATGCGAATAATATACTTGAAATCTGGGTCGTCAGACATATTTATTTTCAGGAATATAATCCAGAGTTTGCGCCACTCGAGGACCCTATTTATATCCTTTTGTTAAAATAATGGTGAATTAATAGCACGGGTAACTATTAATACGGCTTAAATAAATATAAATCAATGAAGAAAGTTACTTTGTTAATCAGTTTTTTGTTGCTAGGTGTCTGTGTTTCAGGAGTTTATGCATATAGCGAAGGGATGTTAGATGATATCTTAGGAGAGGATGACCAAACAGATGATAATGAAACTCCGGTGGAATCTAGCGGTAATCCACCGATTGCAAGAATTACACCTTCAAATCCAAAAATACAGATAAACGAGACTATATCTTTCTCAGGCACAGATTCAACAGATTCAGATGGCGACAGTTTGTCTTTTATGTGGTCTTTTGAAGGTGATTCAAAAAACTATGAGGGCTCTAACATTGAGCGTAACTATCCTGATAAAGGTGAATTCTTGGTAAAATTGGTAGTCACAGATTCAACAGGATTATCGGATGAAATTGAAACAACGGTTTTAGTTGTTGAGGACTATCACGATGAGCAAAGCGGTAATGTAAACGGAAATGATAATACTGAAGATATAGAAATGCCAGTAGATAATGGAGTTATTAGTCTCCGCGTAGAGTATTCTTTAGAATCCGCAAGTATTAATCCCTTAGAAGAATCAGCTGTTACGCTGAGACTTACAGACGCAGATGGTGCAATCATACAAGAAGAAACTGGAGTCAGCGAGGGTGACGGTGCTTGGTCCTACAGCAGTGATGATTTGAGTTCTACAGGAAATTATGTTTTCACTATAGAAAGTGAATCAGGGAGCATGGACTACAGTTTGATTATAGATGTTAAATATTAATCTTTTTCTATAACCATAATGTATCTAGTTAGAGACTTGTGAATATACCATTCGAAACATTTTATTATTTTTAAGCTATGTTGAACAATAAGTTCAGGTTTAGAAACTGCCATAACTAGTCTTTGTTTAGGTTTTAATTTAATTGAGAATAAATCTAAACTCCGCTTCATCAATTTACTGACACCTTCTCCCTTTGTGGTAGTAGATATGCCGTATGGGGGGTCAGTTACAATAGCATTGAAATTATAATCATTTATTGTTTCTATATCGCCACAGGAAACTGCTGCCGACAGATTATAATGTTTTAGATTTCCTAATGAATATTCTTTCATTTTGTCAATTATGTCAATGCCTATGGCATCAATTCCTATATCAGCTATTTCGATTAAAATTCCACCAGTTCCACAAAAAGGATCAATAATTTTACCTTTCCATGGACATCTGGCAAGATTTACCATAGATCTAGCAATTCTAGGGTGGATACTTATTGGAGAAAAATAAGGCCTATACTTGACGTGGTGTTCTAAGCACTTTGAGTAATATGTTTCCATATTTTTATCCCACTTTGAAATAATAGTATTTTCCCCGGAATAGTAGAAAATTTTCACGTCAGGATTATTTAAGTCTATTCTATTTTTGGAAGATATTTTTTCGCCTAAAAGCTTGGCAATTTTACTTTCAGATTCTCCATTTTTCTTAAGTAATCGTATTGCAAAACTTTTGTTATTGATTTCAATATCTGGTATTTTCTCTATGATTTCTTCTATTTGAACATTTCCGAGATAATTAATAATATTTGAAACTCGTTTCACCATTCCAAATCGCCTCATTATTTTTTTCTCTATTGGTTTTATAACCTCTACCACAAGTAAATTAATTTCTTGTGAAAGAATTTGAGGTTTATAATTTTCATACTCTAATAGGTCTATGGCTTCGTATTTCCCCAATTCAATATTTTCTCCCCCCAATTCAAACAAGTATTTTTCTTTCACTTAAGACCCAGTAAAGTTGTTTTATAATGTTGTATCTATCACTCAATTGACATGCGACGTGTTCTAAGGAATTTTCTTTCTCCGGTTTACAAATTGTATGAAAAGCGTTTAGAAAGGCAAATTAGAAAGAATAAAGTCCCCGAACATTTGGCAGTTATTATGGATGGGAATAGAAGATATGCAGAGACACTAGGCATCTTACCGCATGAAGGGCATATTGAAGGTAAAACGACATTAGAAAATCTATCAGATTGGTGTCGACAGTTAAATATTACTTACTTAACAGTTTATGCATTTTCATTAGAAAATTTCAACAGAGAGCAAGAAGAATTAAACAAATTAATGGACCTTTTCGAAGAGTCTTTTAGAAATGCAGGTGACGATCCTAGAGTTCATGAAAATGAAGTTAGAGTTAGAGCCATAGGTCATAGAGAGATGTTACCAGATAAGGTGGTAAAAGCTATTGAATATGCAGAATCTAAAACTGAAAAATACAATAAATTTAACTATAATTTAGCTGTAGCCTACGGAGGCAGACAGGAAATTGTTCGTTCTATGGAAAAGATTGCTAAGAAGATTAAAAGAGGAGAATTAAATCCTACTCAAATAAATGCTGATTTGATATCTTCTAACTTATACACTAGTGGCCTACCAGATCCAGATTTAATACTACGTACTTCCGGTGAGGAGAGAATTAGTAATTTTCTTTTATGGCAATTGGCTTATTCCGAATTATACTTTGCAGATGTTTTTTGGCCAGAAATGCGAAAAATAGATTTTTTGAGAGCAATTCGTGCATTTCAAATGCGAAAAAGGCGTCTAGGTCATTGACAGACAATTTTTAACCAAGGTTCTTATGCGCGATACGATGATAGAGCGTTATGCGAGGCTTCCAATCGACAGCCCGAGACAGATTTTGATATTTGTAGCTCTTTTTACATTAATAATTTCTCCACAAATTTTGAAGGTTGAATTTGAGACAGATGTTCAAGCTTTTTTACCACAATCTGGGGAAGTTGAAGCCTACGATACAATAAATGAGAATTTTGGACGGGATTCTAGTGTCGTACAACTTTATGTTACATCAATTACTTCAGGTAATGTATTAACACTAGAAAACTTAAACGATATTTTAATTTTGCATAATCAATGTGAAAAAATAGATGGCGTGCAGGATGTTCTTTCCGTAGCCGCATTTTTTGATTCCGCACTAGAAGATGTAGGTCTTTCGTTGGTAAATGTTAGTAATCAAGAGAATCCCTGGCAGTTAGTTGCAGATTCAATAGGATCTGAAGGCAGTGGTAATTATTCTTGGAACGAAGTTGATTTTGTAACAGACGTTTTGGTTAATAAAGATCTTAATATAAATCCTTTAGTAATCGTAGATAAAGATTCGGTCGCTTCGGCACCCATAGCTAGTTCTACAATAATAATGATAACTCTTAATCCAGAATTGGATACTGAGCAGAAGAAAGATGTTGGTCAAAAATTGAGAGTATTAACAGATACCCATAATTCTGAGTCAGGGAGTAATGTTCAAGCAGAAACCTTTTCTGTAGATTTATTGGCTTATGATGTAGACCAGTCGACTCAGCAGACAAATTTATTCATGGCAATAGGTATGCTTATTGTTACTACAATTTTGTTGTGGTTATCCTTTAGGCACTGGAGTTACGTGACTTTTCCTATTTTGACTTTGATTTTATCAGTATTCTGGACTTTTTCATTTGCCGGTTTAATTGGAATTAAACTTACAGCTTTAGCTGTAGCAGTCATTCCTTTAGTAGTTGGATTAGGTATCGATTTTGCAGTACACATTAGTCGCAGATATCAGGAAGGTCTGAAAGCAGGTAATTCAGTAGAAGAATCGTTGTTAGATGCTCAATTACATACAGGACAAGCATTAGCCTTAGCTACTGTAACGACAGTAATAGCATTTTTATCCGGAATTAGTGCAGGAGTTGGTCCAGTTAGAGATTTTAGCCTCTTGTGCGCTATAGGTATTTCAACGTCTTTCATTTTAACTTTATTGTTCTATACTTCTCTTAGATATTTACTTGATTCCAACTCAGAGGATAACCTCACAGATGTCAAGAGTTCTGAAATAGTTGAAGTTTCGATTTCAAGGGCTGCAGATATAGTTGACAAATATCCAAGTGCTATAATTTCTACAGTAATTATTTTAACATTAGTAGCTGGTTATTATGGTTCAAACGTTGATACCTCTTTTGGACTAGAGGACTTTTTATCTAATGATTTAGAAATAATGGTAACAGCAGATAGTATTCAAAATGATTTTAGAGGTGCTAGCTATTCCCAGTCGCAGATTCTTATTAATGGTCCTGTAGCAACTACAGATTTTTTGAACAGTTCTTATGAGTTCCAATATGGAGAACAAGGTAACGACAATAATGGCCTTAATGGAGATAGATATGTAATCAAAGTTGGATCTGCAGCTAGAGTTGAATCAGTTTATGAGGTTATTCAGAAATCTATTGATTCTGAAGAGTATAATGTAGGTCAAAAAAGAAATGATTCCTCAGAATCTATCACTACAAACTTCTTTAATGTTTATTCAGCTTCTAAAGCTGACCAACTATTAGTAATTGATTGGGATGTCCATAATTTGTTGTTATCTTCCACTATTGAGGGAGAGATATATTGGTATGATTCGTCTAATAATTTATTTGGTTCAGAAAGATTGAATTGTAATGGGCTAAATCCTAATCTATCATTGTGCTCAAAGTCTTCAGTTGTTCCTCCTTCTGAAGCTAAAATTTCACGTTTAAAATTCACATATCCCAATATGCAAGCAGGCGCTACAAGCCCTCTTGTTTCAGGTATAAGTGTAAAAAATTCTGAAAATTATGTTTACGTTCAATCAATACAACATACGTTTAATTTAACTTACCAATCAAAACCCTTTAGTCAAACAACAGATAATGATATCAAGAACTTATATGATTATCTCTATCAAAGAGATTTAGACGTTGCAGATCCATTCACAGGTGAATCTTATTCAGACAGAATAAAGCATGTTTTATCAAAGGATGAAAATGGTTATTACAATTCTGCAGTGATTAGAGTATATCTTGGACCTTCAAGTAATTATGAACTCGATAATGAAGGCCTTGAATACATGAGGAATGAGTTGTCTGGAAATATACCCTCTACGATGGCTGCAGACCCCGAATATGAGATTAGTATAACAGGGGGACATGTATTAACAAGCGTTACAGTTAATGAAATACAATCTACCCAAATAAGTTCTACTTTGCTTTCAATTGTTTTAGCAGCAGTTGTCTTGACTTTAATATATCGGAATCTCGAATTAAGCTTGGTAGCAACTTTGCCTACAATTTTGGCCATAATCTGGATTATGGCAACAATGTGGCAAGTAGGGATTACTTTGAATGTCTTAACAGTTATGGTTACAGCACTAACGGTTGGTTTAGGCATAGATTATGCGATACATATAGTTGAAAGATATAGAGAGGAAATTGCTCATAAAAGTGAGAGGCAGGCTATAGAATCTACGATAAAACTTACAGGTTCCGCAATATTGATTTCAGGTCTTACTACAGTTTCTGGTTTTGCAGTCTTATTCTTATCTCCGATGCCTTTAGTGAGAAATTTCGGTATAATAACTGCAGCTACAATAGTATATTCAATATTCATAGCAATATTTGTTCTTCCAAGTATGATTTGGACGTCAAATAGAATTAAAGAGTGGTATACTAGTCAAACGTTAGATTAGTTTTTTTCTTTTTCTTCGTTTTTCCCATAATTCTCTTGCTAATTGCCTCATATCTTCAACAGAATCGGATTCATCTACAATTTCAGCACCTAATAGAGTTTCTACAGCATCTTCAAGTGTAATAATTCCTTGTGTAGCTCCGTGTTCATCAACAACTAGAAAGATGTGTTCTTTCTTTTTTAGGAATTCATCGAGTAGAGTAGCAACAGAGTCTTCAGGACTTACTGTAGATAAGTTAGAAGTTATCTCTGACATTTTTTTATCAGTATTTCCCTCGTTGCTTATTTCTAGTATTGTACTTCGCAATACTACACCTATAATATCATCTAGATCTTCGTCCACGATTGGAATTCTAGAAAATGGGATCGGTGAATTTTTTTGTATAACCTCTTCGATTGTTTCTTCTTTGTGAAAAGTCATCATAACGGTACTAGGTGTCATTACATCTTCGGCTAGTATTTTATCTAAGGTTAATAAATTTTTAATGACTTGAGTTTCTTGCTTTTCCAAAGCTCCTTGGGTTTCTCCAATTTCCGCAACCGCAATCATTTCCTCGCGAGTCATTTCTTTTTGATCTTCATTTCCTTCAGATATTTTCTTTGAGAAGTAATTTAGAGCAACTACAATCGGCCAAGTTATCCATAAAAGTAAATCCAACGTGTATGCTGCTGAAGGTGCCATTCTTTTCCAGTATATTGCTCCCAAGGTTTTTGGGATGATTTCTGAAAAAACTAATATTAGTATTGTGAGAACAATAGATGCAATAGTGAACCATTCGTTACCAAGTTTATGGAATTCAGAGCCAACGCCTGCAGCACCAATCGTATGAGATATAGTGTTTAGAGTTAATATTGCAGCTAATGGTTGATCTATTTCTTCTTTCAGTCTTTTTAATCTATCGCCACTGTTTCTTTCATCTTTACTAAGTATTTCAATGTGAGACCACGTAACAGATAAGATAATAGCTTCCAATAGAGAGCAAAGAAATGAAACGCCTAGTGCTAGAATTAGAAAAATTGAAATTCTAATCCAGTTAAGTTCATCACTTTCTAATCCTTCTGATACTGAGTTAAAAATTGCTAAAAATTCCACTATAGCCTCTTCCTCCTCAAGACCTTAGAGTCTCCAGTTTGCAGATAATTATAGGACGTTTCGTAACTAATCAATTGCTAGAAACCTCTGACATGGTCCACCCTTCTGGGGCACATATGCATAGTATGCGTTAGAGAGGCATGTTTATTAGTTCTTTTGTTAATTTTTAGCACAATCATTATAACCACACCTTCTACGGCGCAGTTATGGCCCGTTTTCCCGAAGCCGAAGCACGGATGTTCAACAAGAAGGTCTGTATGCAGTGTAATGCAATTAATGCTTGGAAGGCTGTTAAATGCCGTAAATGTAATTACAAAGGTTTGAGGCCTAAGGCAAAGGAACAGCGTGGCAAGTAGTTATTGCATTATTTGTATGCCTTTATCATTGCCTACTATAACTTTAGTTGCCATATTCAGAAACAATCCGGTATCTTTCACTCCCTCAATAGCTTGCAAATTTGTATCTAGTAAATTTGGGTTTTCTATACCGTCAGTGAATCTACAGTGATAAATGTAGTTTTGATTATCAGTGACAAAAGGATTTCCATCTTCTTTAATTCTTAGCGATGCCTTACACCCTAATTCTTCAATTTTTGAGCCGGTTACTTCATAACTGTTTGGGCTAACTTCTACAGGAAGTTCACCTCGACCTAGCTTTTGAACTAACTTTCCTTCATCAACAATTATAATCAGTTCTTTTGCTTTTTTTTCAACTTTCTTTTCTCTTAACAGTGCCCCCCCTAGTCCTTTAATTAAAGACATGTTAGGGGAAACTTCGTCAGCACCATCTATTGCTAAATCAATAGTTTCAGCTTCATCGATTTCTATTAATTCAATTCCTAATTGTTTGGCCTGTAATTTTGTCTGAATTGAAGTGGGCATTCCCACTATCTGGAAATCTTCATTTAATTTAGAAGCAATAAGATCAACAGCTATCTTTGCAGTAGAACCAGTACCTAATCCTACGACCATTCCATTCTTAACATACTTGACAGCTTCTTCAGCAGCATTTCGTTTTGAAATATCTCTATTCAATAGTATAATCCGCCTTCAGGCTCTGAAATTTCAGCATCAGTTAGTCTATTTTTCACTTTTTCTAATGCGTCAAAGAAATTTTTAGAACTAATTTTTGCCTGTTTATCATTAATTGCATTCATTCCAGCCTCAACACATAAAGCTCTCAAGTCTGCTCCAGACAGTCCCTCAGTTTCTGCAGCAATTTTCTTGTAATTTATACCTCTAGAAACTGACATTTCTTTGGTATGTATTTTTATTATTTTTAATCGGGCTTCTTCTTCAGGAAGGGGTATTTTGATTATTCTATCAAATCTACCAGGTCTCAGAAGGGCTTCATCTAGTATGTCTGGACGGTTTGAGGCAGCCATAATCGAAACATTTCCTCTAGGGGTAAATCCATCTAATTCACCTAATAATTGCATTAAAGTTCTCTGAACTTCTCTATCACCAGTTGTCCCAACATCCATTCTCTTTGCTCCAACAGCATCAAGTTCGTCTATGAAAATAATGCTAGGTGCCTTTTCTTGGGCCAATTGGAAAAGCTCCCTAACAAGTCTAGCACCTTCACCTATGTATTTTTGTACCAATTCACTTCCTATTAGGCGAATGAATGTAGCGTTTGTTGCATTAGCTACTGCTTTAGCCATCAGAGTTTTCCCGGTTCCTGGAGGTCCTACAAGCAGAACTCCTTTAGGAGGCTCAACACCTACTTTTGTGAATCTTTTTGGATGAAGCATAGGTAACTCTACAGTGCTTCTAAGTTCATTTAATTCTTCTACCAAACCACCTATATCTTTGTAATTTTCACTTGGTTTACTGTCAACTTCAGCACCCATTACGAGAGGATCCTTAGTAGAAGGTAAAGACTCTAAGACTGCTAGGGTCTGTCTGTGAAGAGCTACGCGATCGCCAGCCTCTAAATTCTCTTTATCTATCCCTTCTGAAATATGGACTACGAAATCAGGTCCACTGCTTGACTTTATGCTAACACGTCCGTCTTTTAATCTGTCAGTTACAGTTCCAATTACTTGAGGCGGTGCTCTTAATCTAGCCAGTTCTCCTTTCAAATGGGCATTTTCTCTCTTCATTCGAGAAACATCAGCTTCAAGTTGGCGCTTTTCAGCTTCGAACCTTTCAGTCTCTTCGATTAGCCATTTGTTCCAGTCATCTCCTTTCTCTGGCGTAGAGACGTCACCTTCGGTTTCTTCGGGGGACATTTATTATCACTAAACATTTAATTGGCTTAGATATATATCAGTTGTGACTTGATATGCTTTGTGAAATGTGTGGCGCCGAATCAGCAAACTTGGAACCTAGAAAAGTCTCAGGTTCTGTCTTGAGACTTTGTAGCTCTTGTGGAGAAATGGGTTCTCAAACAAGTTTCCGTGAATCTATAGGTCATAGGGCTTATGTGTCTCAAGCACTAGAAAAACGTAGGCAGCGAGATAGATATGAGGAATTAGAACCGGACGAATATGTTTTGGTTAGCGATTATGGTTCCAGAGTTAGGCGTGCTAGGGAAAAAAAAGGACTAGGTCCTGCGAACTTAGCCATCAAAATCTCTGAGAAAAAATCCATTTTAACTTCAGTTGAAGCAGGAAATATGAAGCCCAATGAGAAACTCATAAAAAAATTAGAGAATGCGCTAGGAATTAAGTTATTAGAAAAAGTAGAAGTGCAGTCTAGTACCAGCTCTAATCAAACTAATAAGGCTCTAACAATGGGTGATCTTCTGAAGCAGGCTATGGATGAAAAGTAGTAATTTAAGACTGCACAAAATCTATTTGTAGTAACTTTCAAACTAATAGATTAATGGGATTGCTAGGTCGTCAGCTTGGATTGGAAAGATCAGTGGAAGAATCTTTACTTTTAGTTCTCTCAACCTTGACGTTTACAATTTCGTTGTTTTGTGGTTACGTAGAGGGCGGCATTGGGAAATTAATATCTTTACCCTTATTTGGGATTGAATTTCATTTGATTTCTACTCCAGTATGGTTATTTTCAGGTATTACCTGCTTGATATGTTTACAGCAACTATTTTACAAGATTTGGACCCATGGAGTTTGGTTAATTGGAGTTTATTGGCTTACAGCTTTTGGAACAATTATTCTTTTTGTAATGTTTGATCAAGGGATAGTTTGGTTTGTAGTTAGCTTAATTCTCATTTTTCTGGCGATGTTCTTGATGTATTGGATGATTCTTGAAATATATGGATTAAGATACAATATCGTTGGCCAAGTACCCGAAGCAGACAGATCAATTAGCCTTACTGATTGGCTACTATCGGTCCCTTCATTCTTTATTTTTACATTCATAAGCTACTATTATTATACAAAAATGTATTTGGACGAGGAAGGTTGGTTTACCTTTGGATATGCCTCAGAAGGATACTTAATCTTTCAATTTGGCGTCTTTTTTTCTGGAATGTATATTCTTTATGTTCCTCAGACATTACTTGGTGATTATCTAGAATTTAGTGATCTAGATATTAACACGAGTTATAATGTAGATGAAGGTAAAGTAGAACAGAGGTTAGTGGATTATTCAAAAAATTTTAATGAGGGCAAAATTCAAGCTACTTTAGTTGACTTATATCGAATGGCAGATGAGGAGGCAGAGGCTTGGTCACGATTGGGTGAATTTTATTCTGGTTGGAGCGTTGAAGAAGTGAAATTGTTCATAACTAAACTCGAAGCTTTGAGCGAAACAGCTAATAATTCAAAGACAACAAAGGTTAAATAAGATTTTTATTACAACAGAATTAGTGTTTCATTAAATGAAACTCAAATTATTGCCCAGGCGATGGAAGCAAAACTATGAGTGAAAGCAGTGGTTTACCGGAATGGACAGCACAGGCCCTCGTGGCTCTAGGAGCAGTATTTCTGCTTATATCTGCATATGTAATGGGTGTAATGGTTCCTAACGGTTTACTAGCTCCTAACGATTTCGATGCAGATTTTTATTTCGAAGGAGATATTGAAACTTTTGATTTAGATGCAGATAACAGAACTGGGGCTTTTTTTGATATAGTTGGCAGCGGATCATATGAACCTACTGCAGCTAAGGTAGATGGTGGAGCCACTCTTAATGTAGTTGGAAAACCGGACGGTGATGATTACACAATCTTAACACAAAATTTTAGTCTTACTGAGAATGGTATAAATGGTGAAGGCGAGTGGTTGGGCACAATATCTGATACAACTGATGATCCCTCTATGTTAGACAGAAAAAGTTATGAAGTAGATGGTAAGCAAGGGACTTGGACGCCAACTAATCTTCCAGAAAGTGGTAAAACTTATGAATTCCCAAATCCTGTAAATAGCGACTACACAGATAATTTTACTTGTTCAGATAAAAGAATGTTAGATGGTCTTGAAGTTATGACGTGTATTGCTCAATCAGGCGAAGATGAGAAGATGACATTTGTTCCTGGAGAAGGCAGCGATTTAGAAACCTTGCAGGAAACTTTTGAGAGTTACAATGATTTGGGTTCTCCAGGTGTAGCACCTATGTGGTTTGATTACAGAGCAGAATACATTGTAGGTACAGAAATTGGGGGAGTAGTTGACAGGATTTACAATGTTACAGTTTACATGGAAGTCCCACAATTAGTTTATTTAGATAATAAGTTTAATTTTACTAGAGAGTATGAGGGAGTAGTAGGTGGAGTGAACACTGCTACATTCATTAACAGATATTATGATGCTACTGGATTCAGGTCAGGTTGTGTAATGAAGGACAGTTCGACAGACGAATATATCAATATTATGGGATATCTGAGAATTTTTGAGACCTTTTATGATGAAAATGGAACTGCCATAACTCCGGATGTTATTGGTCAGGGAGGCGAGCCGGATGGATTCCGTGATTCTTATGGAGTACAAAGTTCTGAAGGATGTTGGGCATCTCCAACAAATCAGTTTGGGGCTTCAGATGGAACTTGGGAAGAATTAGTAAATGTCACCTACAATGTCAGCCGAACAACAACTCAATTTGAAGACGGTCACTATGATCCTGACGGAGATGGTTGGGGTTATGATTTCTTTGCACCAATGTGTTCTACAATTAGCGCTACAGATAGAACCTGTTGGGTTCCTGCAGAAGATGGTGCCTGGCCAAATGCAATGCACAATCCTCACATACAAAATTATACATTTGTAGAGGAAGTTGAATGGAATGGAACATATGCAGGAGTTGCATACCATTTTAGAGCAGATGAGAAGAATATTTCGGGTAATTCAGGATCTTTATATCAAGAAACATTGCAAACTGGTTTAGACATGGATTATTATGAAGATGTTTGGATAGATCCTATTACAGGTACGGTTTTAGATCAAAAATATGATATTCAGATAAAGGTTCCTGATGATGGCACACCTTATGCAAAACTAATGCTTAGGGATATTGTAGCAAACTATACAGAAGAAGCAAAAGAGGGAGCAGTAGATTCAGCAGACATACAAGCCCTGGCCCAATATTACCAGGGTAATGAAGTAGTAGTCTTAACTTTGAACGGAGCTTACACGGACAAGACTGTTGATGATCAAATAGAAAGTCAAAAAGAGAGTGTAGCCACTTTGAAATTAGGCTCCCAAACCTTGCCATCAATTTTGATAGGTGGAGCTCTTGTATCTCTTTTAGCAGGTTTCTATGTGTACTACCAAACTGGTGGTTTAGTGAACGTCACTGATATGTCAGAGCCTGTAGCCAATGAAGGGCCAGCAGAATCAGTACTGGATGAAGAAGTTTTAGAGGATGAAGATAAGCGAGAAATGGCAATACCTCAAGAAACAGAATCATCCGATGAAGAATCATCCAATGAGGAATCTTCTGACGAAGAATCTTCTAACGAAGAATCCTCTAACGAAGAATCTTCTGACGAAGAATAGATTCAGTATTATGTCTAAATTAATTGAAATATTGAAAGATTTCAGTGAGCGCCGTAGACGTTTACTAATTGGTTTTGGAGTAACTATCCTACTTATCCTTCCAACGATTTGGTTTGGTTTAGGTCATGTCATAGCCAAGCAGGCTTTGACAGTGCCACACGGATGTGGTCTTTGGGAAACTAATACTCCAACTAATTGGACTGTAGAAGATGACTGGGAATCATTCGAGCCTTGGCCAGATTCAGAGGAACGAATATCAATGCGAAAAAATTTCGATGCAGCACCGTGGCAGTTTGATTCTTATGAAATTATTAATTTTACAAGTAGAGATAGGATTAATTTAGAGGGATGGTACGTTGAGGTAAATTCGTCATCCCCTGTAGTTATTTTTGTGCATGGGGGATATGAAAATGGTAAATGTAAGCCAGAGATATTGCTATCAGCTTCCTACCTGTCTAAGAATAATATCAATGTTTTTATGATAGATTTGAGAAATCATGGACATAGTGAAATAGTTTCAGATTATTTTTATCTCGGACAAAAAGAGTATCTGGACATTTTAGGAGCATATGATTGGTTAATCGATGAGCATGACTATGAACCTAAATCGATAGGAATTCTTAGTATATCAACTTACACATTAGCATCTACATTGGCTTTTGATGAATCAGAAATGGGTGCTATGTGGTTAGATAGTGCAATCATAGATTTCCCTCTCTTGGTAGGAAATGAATTGGAACGGCTTGGTTTTCCTAGAATACTTTCCTCTCCAGCAATTACTATGGGTGAAAGATTAGTAGGCGTTAATTTAGATGATAGAGTTCCTTTAGAAGTTGCATCGCGGGCAGGAGATAGACCAATGTATCTAGTTCATGGAGATAGTGATGCAAGAATATCGAATGAGCATTCTAAAATGTTTTATGATAAAGCAGTAGGAGCAGATGCTAACGTGACTTTGTGGATGGTTGAAGATAGCGGTCATGTAGATGCAGTTTGGGAAGATTCCATAGAATACGAAGAGAGATTAGTAAATTTCTTTACTCAATCTCTAGAATAGTAAGCATGGTTAATTACGTCAGCTCCACTAAAGAAAACAAAATTTTAAAGATTAGATTAGAGAGAGGCCATAAAAAAAATGCATTAACGGAAAAAATGTATTTAGAGCTTGGAAATCTGATTGATAATTCTTCCAAAGATCCTGACGTCAATGTTATTTTAATTTTTGGAGGAGATGATTTTACAGCAGGAAATGATTTGAATGATTTTCTTCAAAATCCACCTGTGGATGTGAATTCACCAGTTTTCCAATTTATGTTAGCTTTAACAAATTGTCCATTACCAGTTGTTGCTGCCGTTGATGGGTTCGCTGTTGGAATTGGTACTACTATGTTACTCCATTGCGATTTAGTGTATGCCTCTAAAAGTAGTATTTTCATGTTGCCGTTCATAAATCTTGGTTTAGTTCCTGAGTTTGCGTCATCACAATTATTAGAAAAGCGTACTGGTTATCTCAAAGCTGTCGAGATGCTTATGCTGGGTAATAAATTTGATGTAAAAACAGCTCTTGAATATAGATTAATTAATCAAATTTGTGAAAGAGAGGAATTGCTAAGTTTGGCAGTCGATTCAGCCGAGAAATTAGCTACAAAGCCGAGAGAATCATTAATAATCACAAAGTCATTAATGAGGAGAGAAACTGAATCAATTACCGATAGAATTGAGTTCGAAGCTCAGCATTTCATAGAGTTTTTGAATAAATCTAGTACTAAAGAAATTATTAATAAATTAGGAAAAAAATAGTGTAAATATTACATAAATTTTTCTAATGTTTTTTTCATTTCTGAATCTAGCTTAAATTTAGTTTCGTTCTTGTAGTTTACCATAACAATCACACTACTTCCGTCAAAAACAATCTTTTCATCGTTATTTTTTGAGTATATTTTGTGTTCTATTCCATAGGAAGTATTACCGATATGGCTGATTCTTGTTTTGATGTAGATGACATCAGGATATTTTATAGGGATTCTATAGTTGCAGTTAAAATTAGCAAGAATAGGACCTACGCCACTACCCAGTTGAATATTTTCAGTATCTAATGTCTTTACATCATACATCTTACGAAATAGCTCAACCCTTGATGTTTCACACCATTTGAGGTAGATTATATTGTTGACATGTCCAAAAGAATCAACATCTCCCCATAAAACAGGTATTTCAGTTTTTATTGGCCAGTTTTTTTCACTCATCTAAAAGTTGTTTTCCCATTTGATAGAAAGCATTACCAACCAACCATTGTCCACCGTCAGCTATTAGCATATCTCCGGTAATGACATCAGCTGCAGGAGAGCAAAGGTACAACACTTGTTGAGCCATTTTTTCCGGATCAGTTATTCCACCTACTGGAATATATTCTTCAAAATTTTTAGTAGTTTTCTCGTCAAGCAATAAATTTCGTTTGACATTTTCCGTCAAGACGACTCCGGGGCATAATGCATTTACTCTAATATTGTCATTTGCCCATTCTAAAGCTAGTGTTCTTGTCAAATTTAGCACGCCTGCTTTTGCGGCTCCAGAATGTCCGACAAAAGGTGCAGCATTCCAGGCGTAATTTGCAATTATATTTACTATAGACGCATCATCTTTTGTTTTTTTTAGTAAAGGGTAACAAGCCTTTGAGACGCGAAATGTTCCATCGAGGACAATATCTATGACTGCTCTCCAAGCATTTTCACTCATAGCAGCTAATGGAGTAAAAAAATTACCTGCTGCATTATTGATTAGAATGTCTAATCCCCCCCATTCAGTATCAATAAATTTAGCAATTTCTTTTACAGTTTCATTTTGCCTTACATCCATCTGCTTCCAAAGTAATTTTTTACCAAGCTTTTCTTCAGTTAATGTTGCAGCTTCAGATAATTTTTCTTCTTTTCTTGAGGCAATAATTACTTTTGCGCCATGTCGCAAAAAAGATTGTGCAAATCCTAGCCCCATCCCTGTTGCACCTCCTGTGATAAAAACTCTTTTTCCCTCAAAAAGATTATCTTTGAAAACACTATCAGACATTATGCAGCTCCAGTAAAATTATGAATGCTATCAAATCCTTCATCAGGTAAAGACATCATTGTTTTCGACCCTGAGCTAATGGTGATAGCTATTGATAGTGTTTCAGGTAATATTTTTTCATAAAAGAATCGAGCTAGTATTATTTTATTTTTATAATAATTATCTTCATTACTTTTAGTGAATGCTACTTTAAGCATTAGAAGCCACATGTATGCCATAGCAACAAGACCGAATTGTCTTTGGTAGTCTGTTGCAGCAGCTCCAATCTCATAGGGATTAGAAAGACCTTTTTGTGCCATATACATTGTAGTCTTTTGCAACCCTTTTAATGCCTTTGAAAAAGGAACAATAAATTCTTTAAAATTCTCGTCGTCTTTATTTCTCTCAATAAAGTCCAGCGCAGGATGAAAGAATCTTCTAAGTAAACGGCCCATGCCTTGAGGCATTTTTCTACCTGCTAAATCTAAGGCTTGTATTCCATTTGTTCCTTCCCATATTGGCGCTATTCTTACGTCTCTGTAGAATTGTTCCATTCCGTACTCTTTGATGTATCCATGACCTCCATAAATTTGAAGCATATTAGAGGTTATCTCAACACCATAATCAGTCAATAAGGATTTGATAATAGGCGTCATTAATTCAACAAGATCATGAGCCTCTTTCCTAACTTTCTCATCTGAATCTTTTTCATACTTATCTATTGATAGAGCAGTCCAGCACGCGAGCATGCGTCCCGAATCAATAAGTGCTTTTGATCTCATTAACATTCTCCTCACATCAGGATGAACAATCAAAGGATCAGCTTCATCTTCAGGATTTCTTGGTTCCTTGAGATCTCGACCTTGAATTCGATCCTTGGCATAGGCTAAACCATTTTGGTATGCTATTTCAGCCAAACCCAGTCCTTGGAGCCCAACAGCTATTCTTTCTGTATTCATCATTGAAAACATTGCAGCAAGCCCATCATTTATTTCACCAACAAGATATCCCTTTGCATTTTCAAAGCTCATTACACAGGTCGGAGAACCGTGAACACCCATTTTCTCTTCTATGGAGACACAGTTCACTCCATTTCTTTCACCTATTGATCCATCTTCATTAACAACATATTTAGGTACCAAAAATAAGCTAATTCCCTTTACACCCTTCGGGGCATCAGGTAACTTTGCAAGTACTAAATGTATTATGTTATCGCCCATATCGTGTTCACCGCAGGAAATAAATATTTTTTGCCCGTTTAGATAATAATAATCTTCTTCTGGTTTAGCAGTGGTTCGTATTAGTCCTAAATCAGTACCACAGTGAGCTTCTGTCAGACACATAGTACCAAACCATTCACCGCTCACAAATTTAGGAAGATACATATTTTTTATTTCTTCGCTTCCATGATATCTAATACAGTGATAGGCGCCTTTAGTTAGACCCATGTAAACTCCGAGGGCCATGTTTGCAGAACAAGACATTTCATCAGAGAGAACACTCATAACATTAGGAAACTCCATACCTCCATATTTTTGATGTCCAAATAGTTGAGTCAAGCCAGATTCAATGACCATTTTAGTAGCCTCTTTCATTTTTTCAGGAACTATAACTTTTCCTTCTTCAAATATAGCTCCAACTTCGTCACCTTCTTTGTTTGATGGAACCCAGTATTCTTCGTTGATTTTACCAAATTGTTCGCTAATCATTTGAATCATATCCCAGGATGCTTCATCGTATTCAGGATATTTGCTCAGTACTTCTTCAATTTTGAGAACTTCTTTTAGTATAAATTCATATTCTCTATGTGGTGCCTTGTATTCTACCATTTTAATTCCTCAGTGGCTTACCTTTTGTAAGCATGTGTTCAAATCTATCTAGTGTAGCTTCAGTTTTTACTAATTTAACAAAACTTTCTCGCTCCATATCTAATATATTATCGACAGATACTTCATCTAAATAGTCAGTATTTCCACCAGTCAATACGTAAGCCAATTCATTTGTCACGACAACATCATGTGGTGTGGCATGGCCAGCCTTAACTAAGTCTGAAACTGCTAAATCAAGTGCAGCTTTACCAGATGGGCCTGGAAGCTGATAGCCACTAGGTTCAGGTGGAGAATAATCTTCTACCATGTTCAAGCAAACTTCTTTTGCATCATTAAGTAATCTAGAACGGTTCATTGTAATATCATCATTTCCTAATAAGAATTTCATGTCTTTGGCTTCTTGGGCACTGCTAGCAACTTTTGCAGTACCTAAATTCTCAAAGATTTTAACAATACTTCCCATAGGCCCTTTAGGTGATGAAGGGTCGTCAATCCATCTTCTTAACATTTCCTTACAACCTCCCCAAGCAGGAACTACACCTACACCGACTTCAACGAGTCCAATGTAACTTTCTGAATGAGCTTGAATTCGATCACAAGCTAAGAGCACTTCGCATCCACCTCCCAGGGCTAATCCAGATGGTGCTCCAACGACAGGAAAATTTCCGTGCTTAAGACTCATGAATGTCAGTTGACCACCTTGAACAAATTTGTCTACTTCATCCCAGGCACCAACATTACAGATGAAACTTGCAAGACCTAGATTAGCACCTGCTGAAAAATTAGTTCCATCATTTCCTATTACAATACCTTTGAAATTGCCGGATTCACATAAATTAGCAGCTTCTGTAAGGCCTTCCATTATGAGTGGATCAATCGCATTCATTTTACTTGTAAATTCTGCTAGAAGTATATGGTCCCCCATATCCCATAATCTGATAGATGGATTTCGGTAAATGGCGTTTTCGCCTCTGGTTATGTCTGAAACGGAAAGATAACCTTCTGGTTTCGGAACTTGCTTATATTTATTATCAGTGGAATAGTAATTTATTTTATTTCCCTGTTCAGAATAGAAATTTCCCTTGCCTACGTTTTTAAGTATGATTGGAACATCCATACCTTCGCTTTTTAACTTATCAGCAAACCAAGATGGCCCCATGGAATCAAGCATCTCAAAAGGCCCTTTTTTCCATAAAAAACCATTTTTCATTGCCATGTCTACATTAACTATGTTTTGTGTAATTTCAGGAACCAATGAGGCAGCATATGCTAAAGTTTTAGAAATTACTTTCCAAGCATATTCTCCACCTTTATCTTCATGTGTGACTACTGCTTTTAGACCTTTTTTTCCGGCCTTAATGCTTTCAAGCGCAACTTTTTTGGTAGCTTTGGAATAGCTTCCAGTTTTTAAATTTCTAGATTCTTTAATTCTCTTGCCAGAATTTTGGTTTAGTCTGTAAAATCCCCCTTTTCCTTTTCTACCAGTGTAACCCTCATTAATCATTTTAGATAGCATTTTGTCGATTCCTAACTCGCTTTGCTCTTTTACTCCAATGTTGTACATGTCGTTTTTTGGAAGATTGGTAGACATGCTTTCAGTTATATGTGGTATTAGATCTAGACCAACTACGTCCACTAATCCAAATATTCCTGTTTTCGGCGCACCTATGGGTCTTCCCATAATAGCGTCAGCTTCTTCAACAGACAAACCTAATTTGATTGCTTCAATCATTCCAATTAAAGTCCAGTAAGTCCCTATTCTGTTACCAATAAATCCAGGAGTATCATTACAAACTACAATCTCTTTTCCTAAATTTATATCACAAAATTTAGACACTAGTTCTATTTTTTCAGGACTGACTTCTTCACCAGCCACTATTTCAAGTAATCTTAGATATCTTGGGGGGTTGAAGAAATGTGTAATCATAAAGTCTCTAGCAAATGCTTTTGACATTCCTTCGACTAATTGCTTTCTTGGAATTGTAGATGTGTTTGAAGTGATTATTGAACCTTTTTTCCTAAATTTGTCTATTTTATTAAAAACGTCATGTTTGACTTCTATTTTTTCTAAAACTACTTCGATTATCAAATCTGCATCTGCAACTAAATCCAAATTGTCTTCTATATTTCCAGTAGATATTAGTCTTGCATTTTTTCGATGCATGAGTGGGGTTGGACTTCCTAACTTAACTGGCTTAAGCATTTTTTTGACGGCACTTTCAGCAATTATATTGCGATTGGTAGCGCCTTCAGGTACAATATCTAGCAGAGTTACAGGAAAACCTGCGTTAGCAACTTGTGCGGCAATGCCGCTACCCATCAATCCTGCGCCGATTACAGCTACTTTCTCAATCTTCATCTAAGCCCTTTCTAAAACTGTCGCACAGCCTTGTCCACCGCCAACACACATTGTTGAAAGTGCATATCTCTTTCTAGTTTCATTAAGAAGAGATGCGGCTTTACCCGTAATTCGAGCTCCGCTAGCACCTAGAGGGTGCCCCATAGATATTGCTCCACCATGGAGGTTCAATTTAGACATATCAATACCGAGTTCTTTGACGCAAGCCAGACTTTGAGCTGCAAAAGCTTCATTCATCTCAATAATATCTACGTCTTCTAATTTGATTCCTGCGCGTTGCAGCGCTTTTTGTGATGATAATACAGGACCAATGCCCATTATTTCAGGACTACAGCCAGATATTGCCATCCCGCGAATGTATGCCATAATTCCTAGGTTATTCTTTTTAGCATAATCTTCAGAGCAAACAATCACTGCAGCTGCACCGTCTGTAAGTGGAGATGAGGTAGCAGCAGTAACTACTCCTTCTTTGTCAAATGCCGGCTTTAATTTAGCCATAGATTCTATGGAAGTTTCAGGTCTGATACATCCATCTTTAGAAATTCCATTTATAGAAATAATTTCGTCATTAAATTTATTTTCATTGTGTGCTTTGGCGGCTTTTTTGTGGCTTTCAAGTGCCATATTTTCTTGTTCTTCGCGAGTAATTGAGTAATCTTTAGCTAAGTTCTCAGCGGTGTGGCCCATTCCAATGTAAGCTTCTACATCAATCAAATTTGGATTTAGCATCGGATTGAATCCAGGCATTGGCACACGACTCATGGATTCGACACCTCCAGCTATGAATAATTCTCCAGATCCTGATTTTATTGCTCCTGCTGCCTGGTGTATAGCTTGCATTGAAGAAGCACAAAATCTATTGACAGTTACTCCTCCAACACTTTTTGGCAATCCAGATAAGAGTACAACGTTTCTAGCCAAATTCATGCCTTGTTCAGCTTCTGGAAAAGCGCACCCTAAAATTAGGTCTTCGACATCATCAACTTTTATTTTATATTTTTCAACTAAGCCTCTGACAACCTCTGCAGCTAAATCATCAGGTCTAATTTTAGCTAAATCACCTTTCTTAGCAGGAGTAAAAGGTGAACGAACGTATCCACATATCACGACTTCAGTCATTTAAATCAAGTTAGTAATACAATGTAACTATATAAAACTACGACTTTTTATTTAAATTATGAAACATTTATATACCTCATTTCCAAAAGGATTGTATGAGTGGAATGCCTCAGTATCAAAAAAGTGATTTTGAAAATCATATTAAAACCTTGAATAAGTTAGGGTTTAGTAAAGACGAAGCACTCATTTATCACGTTATTCTTTCATCAAAGGAATCTACGGTTGGGGAGATTAGTCGATCTATAAACTTTTCACGAGCTAAGATATATGGACTAATTGATAACTTGCTATCTGAAGGAGTTATTGTTGAAGGTAGTAGCCATCCTAAATCTTACTACCCAGTTGATCCTAGGGAAATTGCAGAGAAGCGTTTAAAAGAAGTAGAAGACGCAACTGCAGAGGCGCAGTCTGATTTGTATAAATTATACCAATCAAAGAAAGTTGATTATTTGGAAACTTTGAAGGTAAAAGATATGGAGATTTTTTCTCAAGTCGTTTCTATGTGTGAAAGGGCAGAGAAATCTGTAGATGTTATTGCATCTTTGCTTCCTTCGGAGCTTCCTCGAAATGTGTGCAGAGCGTTTTCCGATGCTAGCAAAAGAGGCATTCAAGTTCGCTTACTTTTTCCTAAAAAAGGAACAAATCTAGATTTGTCCAGGTTGGAAGGTTTTTTTGAAATTCGTCTTTCATCAGACATGCCTCCAGCAGGAGTAATTTTGATAGATGACAAAGAATTTTGTGTTGGTGGATTAGATGTTCCAGATTCTGCAAATACATTATTAGGTATGTGGATGAATCAGCCAGATTTAGGAAGACTGGTAAGTCTAATATTTGATAATATTTATGAATCTGCAGAAATCTATGAATCTTAATTTTTCATAAAGGGATAAGTCCAATCATGTATTTCCATGTTTGTTCTTTTTACAGATCTTGGAGAAATCCATCTAAGTAAATTTAGTGGCCCACCTGCTTTATCATTAGTGCCAGATGCCCTAGCACCTCCAAAGGGTTGCTGAGCGACCACAGCTCCAGTTGGCTTATCATTGATGTAAAAATTACCTGCTGTAAACCTTAGTGCATTGTATGCAGTCTGTATGTTTTCCTCAGATTTAGCAAATATTGCTCCAGTAAGTGCATAAGGTGAGGATTCATCACACAATTTCAGAGTTGCTTCAAATTCTTCATCTTCGTAAACGTATATAGTCAGCACGGGTCCAAAAATTTCTTCTACCATTGTTTCAGATATCGGATCCTTTGTAACAATTATTGTGGGTTCAATAAACCAGCCTTTTTCACCTTCGCTTTTTCCTCCAGAAACTATTTCACAATTATCATTTTCCTTAGCTCTTTGTATATATCCAGTAATTTTATCGAAAGCTCTTTGATCTATAACTGCAGTCATAAAATTTGTAAAGTCAGCACAATCTCCAATTTTTATCTTTTCTACTTCTGTTATTAATTTTTGACTAATATTATTCCATACAGTTTTAGGAATGTAGGCTCTACTAGCAGCTGAGCACTTTTGACCTTGATATTCGAAGGCACCTCTCAGCAGTGCTACTATCAATCCTTTTTCATCACAATCTGGATGAGCAACAATAAAGTCCTTACCTCCCGTTTCACCAACTATTCTTGGATATCCTTTCAAATTTGGCAGTGCTTTTGCAATTCGCTGCCAAATTCCTTGAAATACGCCCGTTGAACCGGTAAAATGAACGCCTGCAAAATCAGGATTGGACAAAGCTACCTCAGTAATTTCAGCACCAGAGCCTGGTAAAAAGTTGATGACACCAGCAGGTAATCCGGCTTCCATCATTAATTTCATAATCATATAGTTTGAATAATATGAATTGCGACTTGGTTTCCATATAGCAGTACATCCAACAAGTGCTGGAGCGCTAGGTAAGTTACCTGCGATACTGGTAAAATTAAATGGAGTAATTGCTAAAATAAATCCTTCTAATGGCCGTATTTCAGTTGTATTTATCATTCCTTCAGGAGACACTAATGGTTGTAAATCATCGTGAAAGTTTTGAGCATAATACACATTAAATCTCCAGAAATCAATAAGTTCACAAGCAGCGTCTATTTCAGCCTGAAAAACAGTTTTGCTCTGGTTGAGCATTGTAGATGCATTAATTTTCATCCTCCAATTAGTAGCTAATAAGTCTGCACATCTTTCAAATATTTTAGAACGCCCTTTAAGCCCTAACTCAATCCATTCTTTTTGTGCATTAGAAGCTGATTTGCAAGCCTCTTCCATTTCATCTTTCCCAGCCAGATGTACGTTTGCCAAAACATGACCATGGTTATGAGGGATAACTTGCGTAACAGTTTTATTTGTGTAAATCTCTTTTCCATTAATTATGCATGGAATTTCGATAACTTTAGATAGCTGCTTTTTAATTTCTTTTTCTAGATTTTCTCTTTCAGCGCTACCAGCTTCGTAATTTAATATTGGTTCGTTGTCGGGCTGTGAATTCATATTAATTGAAACAAGACTGGAATTAATATGGTTATGTCCATCCATAGAATTAAATTATATGTTCTTTCTATTAAAACATGTCCAGAATTGATGTAACAGATAAAGATCCTTTTGCAAACGCAAGTGAGGAGGAAACTCCTAAAGACGACGTCAGTGGATTTGGATTTCTTTTCCGTGCAGTAATTAGATACGCTAGAATCTACGTGCTTTGGACAGCGATTGGTTATTGCATTTATTATGTAGCAACAAATTATATAGTTTGAAGATAGCGTAATAAATCTTGATCATTGGTGGGCCCGACCGGATTTGAACCGGTGACCTCCCGATTATCAGTCGGGTGCTCTAACCAGGCTAAGCCACGGGCCCGAGATTTTGTCACCGGAATAGGGGATTTAAGGCTGCATGCTATTTTTTGTTTACTCTTGCGTTTGATTTAAATGTGACTCAATTATTTATAGCCCTATTTTTCTGCGATGAATTGCTATTTACATGTCTAGAAACGCATTATTGGAGAAGATTAAGCGAGCGGAAGAAGTCGCGGCTAGTGAAGTTGAAAAAGCAGAGAAGGAACGAACTACGGCGATGAATCGAATACCCTTAGATCAGGAAGCTCTTTTGAAGGAGAAAAAGGATGAGGCTGAGAAAAAATCTAAATCTGAAATTGATGAAGCAATGAAAGAAATAGGTAAAGAAAAATCAGACATTCTTACGAAAGGGAACAAGGCTAATTCCAAAATGAAAAAAGAGGCTCAGAGTAAAGTAAGTTCAGCAGCAGATAAGTTTGTAGATAAGTTTCTGGAGAGTTTAACTTAATGCTCAAGTCTGAAGACATGACGCGAATGACCATAAGCGGTCACAAAAAAGATTTAGACTCTTTATCCAATTTATTGGACGAGCAGCAATTGATGCATCTCGTAGAATATAACAACGAAGATGAAGGGTTTAAGATAGGATCATCACTTTCGTATGGCCCTAAATCATCAGAAATATTAGTTAAGCTAAGGTCAGTCATTAAACAGTTGGAAGTATCAGCAAATCCTCCAACCATAAAGAAACTATCAGTAGATATAGAGAAAGAGATTGATGAATTAGATTCCATAGCATCCAAGACACATGAATTAAAGGATAGTCAACGTGAATTTCAAAGACAAATTGATGAATTGAGGAATTCGTTGGAACAGGTTGAAATTTTTAGCGGCTTAGACTTAGATTTTAAGTATTTATCAGGTTTTGAAAGTGTAAAAGTTTTTGCAGGAGAGATACCTGATGATGCAGATACCTCTAGCCTTGATTCAGATTTGGAAGTTGTTAAGTCAGAGTCTACGATAGTTGTTTTTTGCCCTACAGATAAGGCAGATAATGCCGAACGGGCCCTTCTTGATTTGGGTTTTAGATCTGTTGATGTTCCAGATTTGGAAGGTAATCCTTCATCAGTTAAGTCAAGGTTAAGTGGAGATTTACAAAAAGTTGACAATCAAAAAAGAGCTATAGATCATGAAATTCAAGCTTTATCTCAAAGGCACGGTGATTGGCTAGTAGCTTGTGAGGAACATTATGCGGCACTTTCTGAGAAATCTAGTTTACCCCTGAAATTAGCTACTACTGAAAATATGTTTGTAATGGATGGCTGGGTTCCTTCCGTTTCAGTCTCAGAACTTCAACAAGCTCTGCAAAAATATGATGTTTATTATGAGGTTGATAAGGATTCAGATGATTCACCACCTATCAAGCTTGATAATATAGGTCCAGCGAAACCTTTCGAATTATTTACTAAATTATACAGTACTCCCAGACATTGGGAATTTGAGCCTACAGCAATAATTTTCATAACATATCCTTTATTTTTCGGTCTAATGGTCGGCGATGCAGGATATGGTCTTGCTTACATCCTATTTGCTCAATATTTGATTAACAGGTTCCATTACTCAGAAGGTATGGTAGCAATTTGTAAAATTCTTAGGACTGCAGGAATTTATACATTCCTTATTGGTACCTTTATATATGCAGAAGCTTTCGGACAGACGTTTTATAATATCGGCAAAATAATTGGATTTAATTCCTTTTTATTCGCCAAGTATATTGGCTGGGATTTTACATTTAATGTTCCTTTGATAGAACATGATGGACCGTGGCATTTACCTATACACAAATTTAGTCCTTACGGAGCTCAATTTATGCTTCTTACCTCAGTTGTTATAGGTTTTATACACATATCACTAGGTTTAATTCTTGGATTTTTTAATGAAATGAAACACCATGATTTGAAGCATGCAGTTTACGCCAAGCTATCTTTTTTAATGATACTATGGGGTGGAGTTATGGCTTTAGTCTCTTTAGTGGGTTTACTTCCAGACATTGTTCAAACTGTTGGCATAGTTGTAATGCTTTTAGGCTTGTTATTTGCAACAATTGGAGAAGGTGTTGTGGGTATCCTTGAATTCCCTACAATATTTTCCAATGTAATTTCTTATGCACGTATTGGTGCAATAGGCCTTAGTGATTATGGGCTAGCCTTTACAGTTAATTATCTCGCATTCGGTGAAGGAATGCTCTGGAGCGGAGGACCTGTGGGGATAATTGCAGCGATTTTAGTCATGTTTATAGGACATTTGACTGTATTTACTCTTGGAATAATTGGAACCGGCATTAATTCGCTTAGATTGCAATATGTCGAGTTCTTTACTAAATTTGTGCACGGTGGAGGCACGCTTTACGATCCTTTCGGTTACGATCGAAGGTACACAAAAGAAAAAGAGGTACAACCATGAACGGGAAAAAACACCTATACATATTGGCAACAATGTTCGTAATGGCATTGTTGGCAACGCCAGCAGTAAGTGCTGATAGTCATACAGACAATGAGTACACAGAAAATGCAGCAAAGGAACAAGCAAAGGGATACATTGCTATCGGAGCAGCCCTTGCAGTTGGTTTAGCAGGAATTGGAACAGGTCTAGCACAGAGTAATATTGGATCTGCAGCAATTGGTGCAGTAGCAGAAGACAAGGACAATTTTACTAATGGTCTGATTTTTGTTGCTATTCCAGAAACCATTGTTATCTTTGGTTTGGTTATTTCGGCTTTGCTCATATTCGTAATGGGCGCCTAGGATGGGTCTAGAGGAAATTCTGAAGCAGGTCGAGGAGACCGGTAGAGAAAGAGCTGCCGCCATAATCAAGGAAACTACAAATGAAGTAGAATCTAAGATGGCAGAGGCCCGAGCAAATGCTGTAGAAGCTGTAGCCAATATTAGAACAGATTCAAGCAGAAAAATAGAGCAACTCAGACAACAGGAAATTCCATCAGCTGAATTAGAGGTTAAAAGGAGTCAATTGGAAATGCAAAAAGAGTTACTTATGCAAACGAAAAAAGAAGTAATGTCCAAGTTGGAAGGTATTAAGTCCAGTGATTTAAAGAAAATTTATTCTAGTTTATTGAAGGATGCGCCTAAGGAAGGTAAATTGTTGTGCAGAAAACAAGATAAAGCTCTTCTGAAAAGTATTACTAAATTATCACAATCAGGTGAAATTGATGATTTAGGTTTCATAATTGAATCTGGAGATTACAGATTAGATTATCGTTTTTCGACTTTAGTAGAGAAGCATTGGCAAGATAATTTACCGATGGTAAGTGAGGTTCTTTTCTCATAATGAGCAATTATTCTTACGTAGCTACTCGAGCCAGATCCAGGCGTTCCAGACTATTACCTGCAGAGGCATACACTCAACTTTTAAATTTAGATTTACCAGAAATAGCTAGGTATATACAGGATTTAGAATATCGTAGAGAGATAGATAGATATGGTTCAAAGTTTACAGGTGCAGATTTAATTGAAATGGCACTTGTAGATAATTTAGCAGAAGATGTTGGAGATTTCCTTGGATTTAGCACAGGTAAGTTACGTGAGATTCTTGTTACTTATGCAGAGAGATATAGAGTTGAAAATCTTAAAAATATTATGAGAGGCGTCAACCAAGGAATGTCTCCCGAAGATATTGAAAGGTTAGTATGTCCTATAAATGATTCTGATAAAGAACTTTACAAAAGATTATATGAATCCAAAACAGTTGATGACTTAATTGTATTGCTAGAAGGTACTCCTTATTATCAAAGTTTGAAAAAGGCTAGTGAAAACAGGCAGCAAGATAGTCTTCAACCTCTTGAAGATGCCTTAGATCTAGATTATTATCAACACCTGGTTGAAAATCTTCCGTCTGGAGGAGCAGATGCTGAAATATACAATAATTTCATCCAGCTAAAAGTTGATGTAGCCAATATTAAGACATTATTGAGGTTAAGGCATAGAAACATACAAGGTCATAACGAATTATTTATTTCGGGAGGCTCAATAAAAACTGAACTTTTAGAAACTGTAAATACAATAAATGACTTAGTAACTGCACTTGAAGGCACAAAATATCATGATTTAATTTCACCCCATTTCGAAGGTGAAAAGGCAGATCTTAATTCATGTGTACAAGATTTAGATCACTACATAGTAGATAGAACCAAGAGATTTTCATATCTCTATCCTTTGTCAGTCCTACCCGTTCTGGATTATCTTTTGAGAAAGGAAAGAGAAGTGTACAATCTTAGAGCAATTGTAAGAGGAAAGCAAACAGGTTTATCTTCTGAAATAATAGAGGAATTGGTGATGGTCTAATGGAAATCGGTGTTGTTGGTGATGATTTATTTACAATAGGATTCAGGTTAGTAGGTATCGAAAAATGGTACAATGTTAACGAAGATAATACAGTTGACTCAGCTGTAAGAGAAGCATTGGAAAACAAAGATTTAGGGATTCTTGTTATACATGACAAGGATTGGAATAAATTGGAGGCTTCCTTTAGAAAGAAATTGAGTAATAGTGTGAAACCGACAGTTATTGCTATCGGTTCTGAGGTTGATGAAGGTCTTAGAGACCGTATCAAAACAGCTATAGGAGTAGACCTATGGAATTAAAAGGAGAAATATACAGAGTGTCAGGGCCGGTTGTAACGGCTAGAGGTGTTTCACCTCGTATGTACGATGTGGTACTTGTGGGCCACGAGAAGTTGATGGGCGAAGTCATTGGACTAGAAGGTGACGACGTTACAATTCAGGTGTATGAAGATACATCTGGAGTCAAGCCAGGAGAGCCCGTCGAAAATACCGGTGAACCATTGTCTGTTGAGTTGGGTCCTGGACTTTTGACTTCCATTTATGATGGAATTCAGAGGCCTCTACCTGTCCTTCAAGATAAGATGGGAGATTATATCGAAAGAGGTGTAACAGCTCCAGGTTTAGATCATTCTAAGAAATGGGAATTTATTCCCACGGTTAAGTCAGGTGATAGTGTAGAGGGAGGTCAAACAATAGGTACAGTACAAGAGACTCCTACTATTTCTCACAAAATTTTGGTTCCACCTAATTCCTCAGGTAAAGTTACCGAGCTTAAGAAAGGCACCTATACTATCGATGATGTAATTGGTAAATTAGATGATGGTACTGATTTGAAGCTAATGCAGCTTTGGCCAGTCCGAGTTCCAAGACCATATAATAAGAAATTTAGACCAGATATTCCTCTTGTTACAGGAACAAGAACTTTAGACGGCCTATTCCCAATTGCAAAAGGAGGAACTGCAGCAATTCCAGGAGGCTTTGGTACCGGAAAAACGGTTACTCAGCAGACTCTGGCAAAATGGTCAGATGCACAGATTGTTGTTTATGTTGGGTGTGGAGAAAGAGGTAACGAAATGACTGAAGTTCTTACAGAATTTCCTCATTTGAAAGATCCTAAAACAGGAGGTCCTTTAATGGATCGTACAGTTTTGATTGCCAACACATCTAATATGCCAGTTGCTGCACGTGAGGCTTCAGTTTATACAGGAATTACATTAGCAGAGTATTATCGCGATCAAGGATATGATGTTGCAATGATGGCAGATTCTACATCTAGATGGGCTGAGGCAATGCGTGAAATTTCTTCACGTCTGGAAGAAATGCCCGGTGAAGAAGGATATCCAGCGTATTTGGCGGCACGTCTTTCAGAATTCTATGAGAGGGCAGGCCGAGTTCAAACTATGAACGATGAAAGCGGTTCAGTTACAGTTATTGGTGCAGTATCTCCACCAGGAGGAGATTTCTCCGAACCAGTTACTCAGAATACTTTGAGAATTGTTAAAGTCTTCTGGGCTTTAGATTCTAAATTAGCTCAGAAGAGACATTTTCCCGCTATCAATTGGTTAACTAGTTATTCTCTTTATAATCGTAGTTTGGAAGAGTGGTATTCTACCAATGCCTCTAAAGATTGGAATGAAAATATTGCAGTTGCAATGGCAGTTCTTACAGAGGAGTCCAAATTGCAAGAAATTGTCCAATTAGTAGGTTCTGATGCTTTACCTGAAGATCAGCAGTTGACATTAGAAGTAGCACGTATGCTTCGTGAATTTTATTTGCAGCAAAATGCGTTCCACGATGTTGATACATATTGTGAGATTAAGAATCAGGCAAAATTCTTAGAGGTTGTTTTGCATTACAAGGAATTAGCTGAGAAGGCAATGAGCAGTGGAATAGAGTTGGAGAAAGTTCTTGGCTTACCAATATTGGAAGATATAGGAAGATCTAAGTTTGAGGAAAACATGGCAGATTTGCTTGATAAATACGATAAGACAATGACTAAAGAGTTTTCAAAGATAATGGAGGGTGCATAGATGCAGAAAGAATATAAAACAATAAAAGAGATATCAGGGCCTCTCGTTTTTGTAGAAAAAACAGAACCTGTTTCTTACGGCGAGCTTGTTCAAGTTTCACTTCCTGACGGTAGCACTAAGCGCGGTCAGGTTCTTGATACTTCTCATGACATAGTAGTTGTGCAGATTTTCGAAGGTACTTCTGGTATTGACAAAAGTTCGGGCGTCAAGTTTTTAGGTGAAACTATCAAAATTAATCTTTCAAAAGATATGCTTGGTAGAATTATGAGTGGTGCAGGAGAACCTATAGACGGAGGTGCTCCAATTATACCAGAAGAGAGGTTAGAAATTATAGGGGCTGCAATTAACCCTTATTCGAGAGATTCTCCTTTAGAATTTATTCAGACAGGAATTTCTACTATAGATGGTTTGAATACATTGGTTATGGGGCAAAAGCTACCTATATTTTCGGGAGCAGGTTTACCTCATAATGATATTTCACTTCAAATTGCAAGACAAGCTCAAACATTGGGAACAGATAGAGATTTCGCAGTTGTATTTTGTGCAATGGGTATTACTGATGAAGAAGCCCAGTACTTTATGGCAGATTTCGAAAGAACCGGCGCTCTTAGTAGAGCAGTTGTTTTCATGAATTTGGCTAGTGATCCTGCTGTAGAGCGTTTGATTACACCCCGTATGGCACTAACTACGGCAGAATATCTTGCATTCGAAAAAGGCTATGACGTTTTAGTTATTTTGACAGACATGACTAATTATTGTGAAGCTTTAAGGCAGATTGGTGCAGCACGTGAAGAAGTTCCAGGAAGGCGTGGTTATCCCGGATACATGTACACTGATTTGGCTCAAATATACGAAAGAGCAGGTTTGATTAAGGGTAAATCAGGTTCTGTTACTCAGATTCCGATTTTGACTATGCCTGGTGACGACATAACTCACCCAATTCCAGATTTAACAGGATATATTACGGAGGGCCAGATTGTTGTATCACGAGATTTACACCGTAAGGGTCTCTATCCTCCAAACTTTGTTCTGCCATCTCTTTCACGTTTGATGAATGCAGGCATTGGTGATAAAAAGACACGAGAAGACCACAAACAAGTTAGTGATCAGCTTTATGCAGGATATGCTGAAGGAAACGATTTAAGAGGACTTGTAGCCATCGTTGGTAAAGAGGCATTGTCTGAAAGAGATCAGAAGCTTCTTGAGTTTGCAGATGAATTTGAAGCACTGTTTGTCACGCAAGGTAGAGAAGAAAACAGAACTATAGAAGATACTTTAGAAATTGGTTGGGGAATGCTAAGTAAACTTCCAGAGTCAGCTCTTACACGTATAGATCGTAAAACTTTAGAAAAATATCATCCAGCATATAGGAAAAAATAAGTAAATGAGTACGTCAGACGTCAAGCCTACTCGCATGGAGCTCATTGAGACAAAGCGTAAAATTAAATTGTCCAAAAGCGGTTATAAACTTCTAAAAATGAAGCGTGATGGTTTGATTATGGAATTCTTTGAACTTCTTCCTAAAGTCAAAGATTTGCGAGGCCAGTTGTCGGATTTGTATGTTGACGCTATGGAAAAGTTAGCAATAGCAGTTGCAGCGGACGGTAAAACAGCTCTTGAATCCGCAGCTAACTGTTTGAATAAGGCTCCAGAAGTTGAACTATCATCAAACAACATTATGGGCGTTGTAGTTCCTGCAGTTAAGGTTACTCCAGTTGAGAAATCGTTGGAGGATAGAGGATATGGCCTTGTTGGAACTTCTATAAGGGTCGATGAAGCAGTACATGCGTTTGAGAAACTTTCTGAAATGATAATATTAGCAGCAGAAGGTGAAACTACCATGAAAAAGTTGCTTGATGAAATCGAATCTACTAAGAGACGCGTAAATGCACTTGAGTTCAAGGTAATTCCAAATTTAGAGGAAGTTGCAAAATATATTTCTTTTAGACTTGAAGAGCTTGAGAGAGAAAGTATATTTGGCCTCAAGAGAATCAAAGGTTAATGGACTGGCTGATTGAGTATATGGAAGATCCGGAAAAAAGGGTCAGATTATTCCAAATTTGTGTATTAATTTCTCAGGGTATGGTAATTTTGGGAGTATTGATTGCCGTATGGATTTTTAGAGATTCTTTAGCAAATCTGGTTAGTTAATCGTTGAATTTAGTATAACCACATTTTCCACAAGAAACTCTGTCTTTGTGCACAGCTAGGAAAACGCCAGGTCCACATTCCTCTTTTGGACAAAATTGCCCCTTTCTTACAATTTTGCCGTCAGAAATTTCATATTGTTCAATTTTTTTCATTAGCCTCACCTTCTTCTGAATTTTCTTCGTCTTCGTCAGTTTTCTCTTCAACAGCTTCGGCCTTCTTTTCTTGTTTTGGCTCTTCATCAATATTCTTATGTCTTGCCAATGAAGGTTCAGTTTCAATAAGCTTCAGTGAATCCTTAGTATCATATATTTTAGCGTACCCTTTAGTTTCACTTTTACCATATTGGTTTTTTAGGTAATCTATGATTATAAGATCTTTTTTAGCTTTTAGTTCTTTAGACAAGCTACTAATAACTTGATTTCTCTTTGGTGTCGAGTCACTATCATGTTTTATGACAACATGAACTTCTTGTCTGTTTAGGAGCGGATTACTGTTTCTTTCTATTATTTCGAGTTCCATTCTACTCTACCAACATTTGCTTGAGGAAGCTGTTGGCCCTCTTCTTTTCTTGTTGATTAACGTCAACAACTACCATACCTCTGTCGGGCATCCCATAAATTACCTTCGCTCCTATTTTAGCCATGCTTATAACTGCTAAAGCAGCTAAGTCTTCTTCACCTTTTACTATAATTTTAGTATTTATGTTGTCTTTTATAGCTAATTTAATTGAATTCCATAAATCAGGAGAGATAGTCCCAGCTTTGTTCACAATTTTGATTTCTTTAGCACCAATTGCCTCCATAATTTTCTTTTGTTCAGGTTTAATTTCTATATTTCTTTTAGTTTTCATATCTACTATAGAGAGATTTGGTTCTCTTATTTCTTTAAAAATTTTTAAAGTACAGATATCACCAATAGTTGCAATAAAGTCTGCGTTTTTTAGAAAAGTAGGCGACTTCTGATGTATAGGATTATTCGTCTTCCTCAATTCCTCAGCCATTTCAGGCCTTAAAGTGTACATTTAGCGTACACGCAGGGCATAACGGCCAGGTGTACGAATACCCATTTCCCTAGCTAATTCAGATTTCTCAGGGTTTAAAACTTCTACAAAGCCCTGCCATTCTCTAGATACTTCTGAATCAGGACATCTAGGACATGTTGCTTCCTCAAGGATAAGATGACATTCTTTGCAAGCAAAATCAGCCATTAGTCACCACCGGCTGCAGCCTTATTTTGATCTTCTATAATCCATTCATGCTTTCCAAGACCTGGTTGTCTCATGGTAAGTCCTATCTTTGATTCTCGAGGTGAAATTTCATTTAAAGAAATAGTTACAATACGAGCTCTTACTTTGTCTCCAACTCTAAGTTCTCTTTTACTTTCTTTTCCAATTAACCTTTGGTTTCCAACATCTGTGTTAATGTGGTCATCTTGAACTTGGGAAACGTGTAAAAGGCCATCTAGTGGGCCAAATCTTACGAATGCGCCATATTCAGTTATTTGATCAACTACGCCTTCAATAACTTCTTGAATTTTAATGTCGAATAAAAGCATATCCATTCTAACAGGCTGGTAAACTGCCCCATCTCCATGAACAACACGACTATCTCCTGTAAGTTCTAAATTTGTGATTAGGACAACTAATTTTTGATCGGGCCCCATTCTTCCTTCAAAAGCTTGGTGGGCTAATTCCATGGTGACCTTGTTTATGTCTTCGTCCAACCTATCTGGTGGGATTCGAACCATGTCGTCTCTAGTGTGAAGGTAGTACATCTTTTTCCTCAGCAGACCCCTCTATAAACGAACTAAGTTCAAATCATACCTGCTAAGACTAGACTTACAACAGACATTAATTTAATCAAAATATTCAAGCTAGGACCTGCAGTATCTTTGAATGGGTCTCCTACAGTATCACCAACAACAGCTGCTTTGTGGGCGTCAGAACCTTTTCCTCCATGAGCACCACCCTCAATGTGCTTTTTTGCGTTGTCCCAAGCGCCTCCTGCATTTGACATAAATATGGCCATTAAGACGCCACAAACAGTTACACCTGCTAAAACTCCAGCTAACATTTCTAGTCCTTGTATTTCATCGAAGAAAGGTGTTGCGGGCAATACTATTGCAAAAACAACAGGTGTTGAAACAGCTAATAATCCCGGGGCCACCATTCTTTTGATAGCTGCTTGAGTTGAAATATCTACACATCTTGCAAAGTCTGCTTCTGCTTTTCCATCAAGTAGCCCTTCAATTTCTCTAAATTGCCTTCGGACTTCTTCTATCATCTCAAATGCAGCCTCACCAACAGCTTGCATTGAGAAGGCAGCAAAAACGAATGGTAACATACCGCCTATGAATAGGCCTGCCAAAACACGTGGTTCCATTATATCTACAGCACCAATATTTGCTACTTCTGTAAAAGCGGCAAAAAGAACTAGAGCCGTTAAAGCAGCAGATCCGATTGCAAATCCTTTGCCAATTGCTGCAGTAGTATTTCCAACAGCATCCAATTTGTCAGTTCTTTCTCTGACTTTTGGCTCTAAACCCGTCATTTCCGCAATGCCTCCTGCATTGTCTGCTATTGGTCCGTAGGCATCAACGGCTAATTGTATTCCAATAGTTGCCAGCATACCAAGTGCAGCTATACCTATTCCATATAATCCTGCAAATTGATGTGCAAAAAGCATAGCTAGGGCGATAGTGAGAACTGGTAAAGCAGTGGAAATCATTCCAGTTCCTAAACCGGAAATTATGTTTGTTGCAGAACCTGTTTCAGATGCTTTTGAAATATCCTGAGCAGGCTTTCTCTCATCAGAAGTATAGTATTCAGCAAAAAGACCAATTAGAATACCTGATGCCAATCCTACGACAGTTGCCAAGAATAAATCCATAACAGAATAGGTAGTAGTATCATTCCAAACAAATGAGCCTTCGTTGCTCATATAATCGATAACAAAGTAAGATAATACAAGCATCATTCCAGCAGCACCAAAATGACCTTTGTTCAGAGCAGTTTGTGGATTTCCACCTTCCCCCGTTCGAACAAAGAAGGTTCCGATGATAGAGACAAATATTCCTACAGCGGCTAAGGTAAGGGGTAATTGAACTAAGGTCTCAGATTGCTGAGCTGCAGCTAAAACCATTGCACCTATCATTACACCTACAAAAGATTCGAATAAATCAGCACCCATTCCTGCTACATCACCGACGTTGTCGCCAACATTGTCTGCAATTGTTGCAGGGTTCCTAGGATCATCCTCAGGTATTCCAGCTTCTACTTTCCCAACTAAATCTGCCCCGACATCTGCAGCTTTTGTGTATATTCCTCCGCCTACTCTGGCGAATAAAGCAATGGAGGATGCTCCAAGAGAAAAACCTGCCATAACATCTAGAGTACTACTCAAGTTTTCATCGTTTCCATCATGTAAACCAAGGAAAAGTAGTGAAAGTCCCATAACGCCTAGTCCAGCAACACACATTCCCATTACTGAGCCTCCTGAAAATGCTACAACTAGTGCGTCGTTAAGACTGGTCCTTGCAGCATTTGTAGTTCGACTATTGGCTGCAGTGGCAGACCACATGCCTATAAACCCAGCCAAACCGGAACATAATGCTCCAAAAATAAATGCTAAAGCAATATTGACATTATTATCATATCCTACGAACAATAAAATTGCAACAACGATCACAAAAATACTAAGAACACGGTATTCTCTATTTAGGAATGCCATTGCTCCGCTGCGTATGTGGCCAGCAATTTTTGCCATTTCTTCAGTACCTTGACTCTGACTTTCTACCCACCTAAGTTTCCAGAAAGCAAATCCAAGTGCCAAAACCCATGCTAAAATCCATATCATTGTTTCCATATTTGCACCTCTGTTTCGATTCTTTTGTTAGAATCTAATACAAGCTTCTTTGGGCTTCGGTGCTCACTATATAAGATTGATGGAACTTACTTGCCTTTTCCGTAAACGAAGCCACCGATTAATCCAAACCCAATCATTACTACTAGTACTGCATATAATCCGATATCAGTCCAAACATCAAATTTAAGTCCCCATCCAATCCAAAAAACTAGCGCTAGTGGAATCAAAAAGTAGTAGAATCCAGCAGTTATTTTTTGTTGTTCGGGTAGATTTTCTAGGTTCAAATTTTCACCATTACCATGTCTTTTACTGAACGAACCGTTTCGAAGGGAATATTTAATGTATTGTCTGATTCTAATTCATAGCCTTCAGGTATATCACCATCAGATACAATTACTAATGTTCTTAATTTACCAGAAGTAGAATCAAGTATAACATTAGATATGTAACCTAAACGTTCTCCTGAAACGGTAGTCACTTGCTTATCTCGAAGGTCTGATAGTCTTATTTCCATATCACATGTAGAGATCATTTTCACTACGTCTTTCTTTACGTCTAGTTCTCGATCTCAGTTTTTTGCCTAATTCTGAGTAGTATTTTACAGTATCTTCTGTTACCGAAGGAGCAACTTGTTCAAGTGCTTCATCAAAATGTTTCGTGGTAACTTCTTTAGCCTTCGGATTCTTTCTAAGTGCTAAAATAGCAGCCTCTCTCACAACTCCTTCTATGTCAGCTCCAGTATATCCGTTCATTTTTCCAGCTAATTTATCAATATTCACTCCCTTTAGGGGCATTTTCTTTGTATGAATTTCTAATATTTGTTTTCTTGCTACTTCATTTGGCTCATTAACCAAAATCATTCTGTCAAATCTTCCAGGCCTTAGAAGTGCAGGGTCAATTATTTCAGGTCTATTAGTGGCTCCAATAATCACGACCCCCTCTAAATTTTCTAATCCATCCATGCTTGTTAGTAATTGATCAACAAGTCTGTCAGATACCTTGCTGTCGCTATCGCCACCTCTTGCAGGTGCTAAAGCATCTAATTCATCTAAAAATACAATACATGGTGAAACTTGTTTAGCCTTTCTAAAAACTTCGCGAAGTTTTTTCTCAGATTCTCCAACCCATTTTGACATGACTTCAGGCCCTTTTATTGCAATAAAATTGGCCACAGATTCCGTTGCTACAGCTTTTGCTAACAAAGTTTTTCCGGTTCCCGGTGGCCCATATAGTACCATACCTCTGGGTGGAGTTATTCCTAGTCTTTCAAAGCCTTCAGGATTAGTTAGAGGCCATTCAACCGTTTCTTTAAGTTGTTGCTTTGCTTCATCTAATCCGCCAACTTCATCCCATTCAACCTTTGGAATTTCCACCATGACCTCTCTCAAAGCAGAAGGCTCAACATCTTTCAGAGCTTCTTTGAAATCGTCGTTATTAACCTTCATTTCCTGGAGCAGCTTCGGTGGTATCGGTTCATCCAAATCTATTTCAGGTAGGTATCTTCTTAGAGCACTCATTGCAGCCTCTCTTGCTAAAGCTGCTAAATCTGCACCTACAAATCCATGAGTTATTTCTGCAAAGTATTCTAATTCTTTCCAGTGGCCTTCCTTGTCTCTTTTGATAGGCATTCCTCTTGTGTGAACTTGCAGAACTTCTTTGCGTCCATCTCTATCAGGTATTCCAATTTCAATTTCTCGGTCGAATCTTCCAGGCCTTCTAAGGGCTTGATCAATTGCGTCTGGACGATTTGTTGCAGCAATAACAATTACTTGGCCTCGAGCTTGAAGTCCATCCATTAAGGTTAGAAGTTGTGCAACTACACGTCTTTCGACTTCACCCTGAGTTTCGTCCCGTTTGGATGCAATAGAATCTATTTCATCAATAAATATAATAGATGGAGAATTAGTTTCAGCTTCTTCAAATTTTTGTCTTAAATGAGCTTCAGATTCACCGTAATACTTGTTCATTATTTCGGGTCCTTGAATGGATAAGAAATTAGCACCAGATTCATTTGCAACTGCCTTTGCAAGTAAGGTTTTACCAGTGCCTGGAGGGCCATAAAGTAAGACTCCCTTTGGAGGGTCGATACCGAGTGCGTCGAAAAGTTCAGGATGTTTAAGTGGTAACTCAATCATTTCTCGAACTTTTTTGATTTCTTCCTTAAGTCCTCCAATGTCTTCGTAGACCACACCAGTCGTAGTCAACTCCTCTTCTTTTATTGGGTCTTCGTGAACTTGAATGATAGTGTCCGCTTGAATTTGAATTATGCCTTTTGGCTGTACCACGGTGACTGCAAATGGGAGTCTACCTCCCATGAGCGTAAGTCCAGGTACAATTACAACATCTCCTTTTGTTAGGGGCCTTCTGTTTAAACCTCTCAAAATGACTTCTTCGATTCCGGGTCCAAATTGGACTCTTCCGGATTGATCCATCATAGGAGCTAAAACTACCTTTTGAGCAGGTTTAACTTGAGCTTTCTTAACTTCTACCTTATCTCCTAAATTTACTTTTGCATTATTTCGAATTAATCCATCTACACGAATAATTCCCTTTCCTTCATCTTCCGTTCTTGCTCTCCAAACAATTGCTACTGTAGGGTCTCTTCTTCTACCGTGTATTTCTACTATATCTCCTATAGATAAGCCTAATTCATTTCTTGTTAAAGTATCTAATCTACCTCTACCATAACCGACTTCGTCCTGTAGTGCTTCAGCAACTTTCAGGGTAATCGACTCTTCTCCCATGACCTTACTGTGATATTTGGGTTCAAAAAACTAGTGTTGGTTAGTTTTTCTTTTTCGCATTCTATTTCCAACGATTAGTAATACTGATGCTACAGGAGCTAATACTGTTGAAAATTCAGGTATTGTTACGGCGTCGGTAATGTCGTCGCGACTTGTGGAAGGGACATTTTGATCAAACCAATTGCCTTCAAATTCAGCCTTCCCGGAATCTCCAGAGACAGCACGCACTTTATCGTTTGAAAAATCTATGGTGAAACTAAGTTGACTTTTCTGGCAAGCTAATTTAACACCGCTGTGGCCATTATTAACTTGTATGTGGTCAGTATAGTCTCCTCCATTAGTTTGTCTTTCCCATTCACCAAATCCAGCATTCCATTCATAGATGTAACCTCTGAAACTGTTTGTACCTGCGGTGTAGCTTGTACAGGCATCATTATAGGTTCCAGAACCTAAAGATACATCGTCAATTATTACTCCTATAGTACTATCAGTTAAGTCTACGTTTGATTCGGTGTCTATCTTAAAGAAAACATAGGTTTCGTCTTGTGCGAAAGATAATTGTAATATTTCCACGTCACTTGAAACACCATCATCTGCATCAGTACCTATTTGAGTCCATGAGGCAGGGAATGAAGGGCTTCCCGCCCTACTTCCGTCATCTTCGGTTTCTTCCTCCGGTAACGTTATTTTATTATATATTTCACTCTCAATATCATCTTTGTCATTATCCCATGATTTAACATAAAAGTAATAATTCCCATCATCTCCAAGTACTTCAATTTCATTGTAGTCATTCGCAGAAGGGGCAGTTTGCTTATTAATCCAATTCCAGTCGTTTTCAATTTCAGGATTTGGATTATAATTGCTTATAGTACTAGAAGTAATTATTCCATAATGTCCTATTATATGTATCATTCTATCTGCACCTATCGAATTTAGTTTGTACCCAGTAGATTCATCGTAATCATTATCTATGAAGATAAAAATTTCATCAGATCCAAGTATTTCAGGTACATTGTAAGAGATACTTTGATCTACCGTTACAGTTGAATCATAGCCACCCCCAGCACCTTTATTTTTAGCAGGCCTGTCGGTGAAATTGGTTCCACCTAATATAGCATTTTCTACGTTAATGTAGTAAAAAGTTTCACTTGGGTTGGCCTTGTCTGTAAAGTTTGCATATCTTATTACATCCGAATTTGGATTTGTGTCGTCATTTGAATCTAACTTAATGTTTGCATTTTGATACCAATCTTCAAATTCTCCATCAATATCTATACCGTCTAATGCTCCATTTTTATTATCGTTTGCATTTTGTCTTTCAATAGTAACTCTACTTAGATATGTTTGTTCTTCTTTAGTTGCTGAATCAATTATATTGGTTGTGTCAGAATTACCGTTACTATCTGAAGTTATTACAATGAATTTTATTCCATCACCAGCATCAATTCCCAAGTCAAATAGTGAAACTTGTAATTCCATTTTGGCAGCTCCAGAAGAGTAGAATGAAGAAGTAGTATTAGCTTTTAGAGTAGTTAAGCTGTGAAATCCATTCCAATCGCTTGCTTTTTTTGAATCATCAAACATGTAGAGAAGTGATGTGGAGATTTTGCCTGAAGATGCTCCATAAATTTCTATTAGATAGTCAGCACCGAGGCCTGGATAGAAATATCCTGTTGTCGGATTATTATCACTATCAATTAACATTCTCATTGTTGCAGGAGAGAAAAACATAGGCTCATCAGTCTCAATCAAAAAGGATTTGTATACTTTGTCAGTTGTTACTGTTGTGTTAACTATATCTATGTTTGGATTTGAAGTGTCTCCCAAACTATCAGCCGATCCTTCTTTTCCAGCCCAATCACTAAAATCGCCATCAATTCCTACAGTCTTTCTTGTTTCACCAGATTCCCATAGGAAAAAAACAGTTCCTCCTCCTAATAATAAAGCAATAAGAATAGCAATAGTAGATATTCTAGCAGTATTACTTTTTGCATCAAGTTCGATATGTGAATAGCCACCTAATCCT
>CACOJW010000003.1 GCA_902627615.1 uncultured marine group III euryarchaeote | reverse complement strand
TCATCTATTCCAATACCGGATTTTAGCAATCGAAAAGATCAAATTGTATTTGTAGGAAAGCTTCTAACGTTTCAGAATTCTAAAGATAAAGGTGCTAAATATTTAATTAAATCTTTGGATTTTATAGAAAAAAAAGTTAAGTGTTTAATTATAGGAGACGGGCCGGATTATTCCAAATTAAAAAGCTTAAGTAAGGGTAAAGATGTGAAATTTATAAGACGTGCAGAACCTGAAGAAGTTTTATTACATATTTCAAATTCTAAAGCTTTAGTATTTCCTTCACTTTATGGTGAAGGATTACCTAATGTTATTTTAGAATCATTTTCAGTTGGGACTCCAGTTATCTCTACAAAAACTGCCGGTATTGTTGATGTCGTAAAGCATAATTTCAATGGTTTTCTTATTGAACCTAAAGATAGCAAAGCAATTGCCCTTTATGTCGATAAGTTGCTTTCCTCCGAAAAAATATGGAATGAAATAAGCTGTAATAATTTAGAGGAAATTAAAAATTATAGATGGGAAAATATATTACCAAAGTATCAAGCTTCAATGTTCAATTAATAATATGAGATCATTAGAAAATATAATTTCATTGTTTGTAGTCATTTTATGTCTAATTGTTTCATTATTTAATATTTCACATATATATCTAACCTTTATTCCGGTTGGTCAAGGCACGGAAGCTTGGATTGAAGATTATACACTAGAAGAAGTAAATGATAATTTCCAATTTAATATTTCTACAAGCATAACTAACATGTATGATTATGATAAACCGTTTACATTATTTATTGAGTTTTTTGATGAGGAAGGTAATTCTTTTAGATATTTTTTCGACTCCTTTATAATAAAAAGTTCAGAAACTATCCAAAAAGCTAGTACAATGTTTTTAACTTCATTTCCTAATCAAATATTAATTAAAATAGGAAACGGTGCTGAGGAGATAAATTTACATATTAAATAAAGTATGAGCCCAAAAAGACTTCATTTTCTGTTATTATGCATAATTGCAATGTCATTACCAATTTCCTTATATGATATTCTACAATTTGGCTCTACTACTGGACCGATATACGATGCTACTGTATTTATGTCACGAGCAAATAGTTTGTATTTAGGAAATGATTATGATCAAGCTACGGACTACAAAGGAGTTGAAATTTTCGATGCCTATCCTCCAGGTTACTCTATTTTTATATGTATTTTGCGTATGGTAACAGACGTTAGTACATTGGATACCTTTATTATTTATAGAATCACTTTTACAATATTGTTCATTATCTTAGGATTTGTTATTGGACATACAATTAAGGATACTAATCTCGGTTTATTGGTTTCAGTTTTTATGGCTATACCTCCTACGACTGGTTTTACTTTCACTTCTACAGAAACTATACCTATTATGCTTGTTAGACCACATCCTGACCTGAGTGGTAGCATAACTGATTTTGTATTCGTCTTCATGATATTATGGCTTTTTTTAGCCATCTATAGTAGTTATAGAGTTAACTCGAATTTCATAGTTCTGCTAACAATCTTTTTAGTTTCTTTTGGATTTTCTCACTTAAGCCGTTATCTTATGATATTTACCGGTGCAATTTCTTTTGTTATTTTTTCTTTAATCTTCAGTCGCAGTTATTCTACTAGAATTCAACTATTGTCAATGAATTTTTCTATCATACTTTCTTTAGCTATAATATATTTACTTTATTACTTTCAAGATTTCAATGAACTTGGTCAATCCTCGTTCGATAATTATTCATCTAAATTTCCCTCCTTCATAAATAATTTTCTCTTTACGGATATATTCAATCTATTTTTGATTATATCTCTTTTATTTTCCTTTTATTTAATTTATTACTTTGGGCGTGAAAGTGGTCCGATGAAAAAAATAGAAACTGCTCGTTTTCCTTACTTCTGGCAATTAATATTTTTTGAAACTATCATTTTAGTATTAATAGTCAGCACACGTCCAGATTTATTAACTGCAGGGATTCCAGGGCCTTATTATTTCGGTTCTTTCCAATCGATTGATGATTTATTCATATTATCACTATATGCAAATACAATAATAATTTTTATCTTTATGTTTTTGGGTTTACGTTTTATAAATGTTTCAAAATATAGTTCAGGATACTTTTTATCGTCTTTTTTTGCTACTAATCTGTTCATATTAATGATATCTATATTGATTGGTTTTCAACCAAATCGTATGGGAATACATCTTTACTTTGTCCCTATATTTTATTCAGCAGGTTTGTATTTTCTAATATGCTATTTAGCACCCTATTTTGCTGAAAATAAGCGACTTTCCTCTAAAGCAATAATCTCATTATTTCTAGTAGCAATATTTTTTACAAATAATTTAACATTAGTCTATGATAGTACAATTTCTAGCCCCAATAAAACAGAGATTATGGATTATGATAATCGAATAAGAGAGAGTGATGTCCAGTCAAGTATATACATATCTAGTAATCTAATATCTCATTTAGACACCCTAGTGGAAGCAGGCGAACAAGTAATTACTCTACCACAAAGTCAGGGTGTAATTGCAGCCTATATTGATATCAATACAATACATCAAGAGATTTTAGTTGAAACCTTTTTCCGTGATGATATGCCTCATCTTTTCAGTACTCTGAATATAACTTATCTAGTATTAACCCAAAATGATATCAAGCCACTTTCTGAGAGATCAATGAATACTCTTTCTTCAACTTTTCTTCCAATAGAATACTTTGATAATAAACATTTTTTAAATTTAATATATTCGAATTCATTGGGAGAAAGAATATATGAATATAAGAATCTAGATACATGAAAGTTTTAATTCTTGTTGGAAGTATTCCACCTAAATGTGGAGGTGCCGAAAATGTTGCTTGGAGTCATGCACTTACTCTTGTTAAGAGTTTTAAAGATGAAGTTCATGTTTTGACTTTTGGTGAATATTATGGTACTGAGAAAATACAAGGCATTTTTGTCCATTTTCTACCTAAAAGGCGTCTTCTTACAGAATATTATTTAACGCTTGGTCAGACAAAAATATTCAATATTGTAAATTCTATTAAACCAGATGTCATACATCAGCATATACCACAATTTAGCGGGTATATCTTACGCAATTATCCTTGCATTAAAGTAGCTACCATACATGACGGAATTAAGGAAGATAAAATACTTACAAACTTATCCCTTTACAGAAGGCTACAGTATTTAACAATTAGGCGTTGGCTTAATTTTAGAAAAATGGATGCTATAACTACAGTTAGCAAGCATAATGCTGCATATATGTCTCAGAGATATGACAAAAAATACAATTTCATTACTATACCAAACGGGATTGATGTGAATGTTTTTCGTCCAATATCTACTGTTAAAAAAGAGAAAAAAGTACTTTATGTAGGTAGATTGTTAAAAAGAAAGGGAGTTCATAATTTGGTTGAGGCCAGTAAGTCTTTTCCAGATATTAAATTTACATTTATTGGGAAAGGTCATCTAGCAGATAGCATACGCGGAGATAATCTAGAGTATCTTGGTTTTGTTGATAATTTAACTGAGCATTATAATAGCGCATCAGTATGTGTTTTTCCTTCTAATAGTGAAAATTATCCTTTAGTAGGTTTAGAAGCAATGGCATGTGGTACAGCAGTCATTTCCTCATCAATTGGTTTTTCAGAATATATATCTAATGGTGATAATGGAATAATTCTAAAAAGCAATGATTCTGAATCAATTGCTTTAGAAATCCACAAATTGATGAAAGACAAAAAATTAATGAGAAAGTTACAGTCCAATGGAATAAGAACCGCCAAAGAAAATACTTGGTTGAATATTGTATCTAAATATCGGGATTTGTATTTGAATTTAATGGGTGGAAAATTAAAAAATGGTTAATCTTAAATCATTATTTAGAGGCGTAACATTAGAAGACGCAAAACATGATTTTCACAACGTTTTTATTAAAGAGAAGGAGCATATAGAAAAATTATTAGATAAACCCATAGATAGATGGTCCGTTTTAGTAATGGGTTGTGGTTATCGCTACTCAGATGTTTTACTCTTTTCTAAAATATGTAAGGATGTAAAAGGGATTGATATTATTCCCAATTTTTATTCAGATGGTTTTTCAAAGACTTTTTTCAACGAATTAAGTAATAAGGGAGTACTGAGGTCTTTACTACATACTTTAAGAAGAAGAAAAGGTTGTAGTTCTTATTATTCATATATTGAGCAACAATCAGGATTTAAATTATCCCATAATGGCGCTAAACTTTTCAGTTATGATGGTAACAAGTTACCATTTGACGACAATAAATTTGATGTCGTAATATCAAACGCAGTACTTGAGCATGTAATGGATCTAAATTTGTTCTTCAATGAAGCTTTTCGTGTAACTAAGAATGGCGGAATCTCATACCACCTTTATCACAATTATTATAGTTTTTCAGGAGGGCATATGGCTAAATCAGATTGTTTAAAAAATCCTTGGGGTCATCTTAGAGGAATATATGAAACCTCAGATAATCATTTGAATAAAGTTAAGATTGACGAGTTAGTTACGATATTTTCCAATTATTTTAATAGTTTAGAAATTTATCAAACAGATAAGCATCATAACAAAAAAAATATTGATCCCTCTTTTGAATATGAGCAAGAGAAATTATTAACTCCTGAAATTAAAAATTATTTAGAAGAATTTTCAGATGAGATGCTGTTATCAAGAGGTTATTTAGTAATAGGTCGCAAATGAAATATTTGATATTATAATACTGATGAATTCAAATAATAACTTAACAAATTCGAGAAAGTCATTGTCTTCACAAATCGCCTATTATTTTTCAGGTCGCGTAATAGCGCAGATTTTTGCCCTCATAGTGCCACTAATATTAGTTAGATATTTTACACCTAGTGATTTCGGTCTTTTTCGTCAAGTATTACTTATATATGTCATTTTCTTTAGAATTCTTCCTTTTGGTTTTAGGAACGCTCTTTACTATTTCATTTCAAATGATTTCGAAAATAAGGCAATATATACTACAAATACTTTTCTATTCTTCTTATTCATAGGTTTAATTAATTTTTTATTCTTAACTTTATTTAAAACAGAAATAGCTTTATTTTTCAATTCACCTGAAATTGAGCTTTATCTACCATTGTGTGGAATTTATATTTTATTAATGCTTTTATCTTGCCATTTTGAAGTTTTATTTGTTTCTATTGATAAAGCTGAAATAGCTTCATATGTTACGGTTTCTAGTGAAATTATTCGTTCACTATCGTTAGTTTGTTTGGTCTTTTACTTTAGTAGTGTTTCAGGTGCAATATATGGCTTAATTACTTTTTCGCTATTGAGATTAATTGCTTTTATTTTTTATAATCTTAAATATTATTCCTCCTCTTTTAAATTAAAAGACAATTTATTTAAATTTAAATCACAATTAAATTATTCTTTGCCAATGGGAGCTTCTAGTCTAATTGGAACAACATACAAAAAAATAGACAGGGTTATGATTCTAGCATTCTATAATCCGGAAATTTTTGCAATATATTCTGTTGGTAGTTATCACGTTCCTTTTTTGAATCTTCTCTTTAATTCCACAGGAAACGTAACCATCCCAAGAGCCGTTACTTTATTGAAAGAAAATAAGGTAAATCCCTTCCTTAAACTTTGGCATTCAATAATAATCCGTATGAGTTTTGTTGGCCTTGGTTCATTTTTCATATTTCAGTTAGTGGCAGAGGATTTCATCACCCTTTTATTTACAGAACAATACAGTGAAAGCGTAGTAATATTTCAGATAGGTCTATTTTTGATATTTGCACACATGCTTCTTTATGGTATAATTTTAAGATCAATGGGATTAACACGCGATGTTTTCAAATCAAATTTTATAGCTTTCGTAGTTTCTATACCTTTAGCATACTACATGGTTTCGTGGCATGGGATTCACGGTGCAGCAATAACTGCAGTATGTTTGTTTTATATTAATGCTTTTTTACAAATAAATTATACTAGAATTAGGCTAGAAAAAAGTTTTAGCGAAATATTGCCAGTATATAGTATGATGAAATTATTTAGCCTATCTTTAATATTGTTTTACGTCTTTTTTACCTTACAAGATTTCACAGTTATAGAACTCTTTAACTTAGCAGAGCTTAATAAGATTGCAAGAATTTTAATTGTTGGTTTTTCGTTTATTACAGCGTATATTTATTTATCACGTATATTAGGAATTTTTGATATTTTTCAAGAAAAATTTATAAGAGATTTTTTAAAGAATGGTAGATCACAAACAAATAAATAGGTTTTAACTTTGGACCACAAAATTACAAAACACACAGGAATAGAAAAGCTTTATCTAAAACTTTCAAAACCTTTTATCTGGATTCTACTAAAAACACGAATAACTCCTAATCAAGTCACAGTTTTAGGTGCAATTTTAGGTTCCGTGGGTGCGTTTTGTCTTTTGATTAATAATGCTTACGGTTTTATAGCTGCAGCATTATTGATTACTTTATCCGAGATTTTTGACACTGCAGATGGCCGTATTGCAGCTGAAAAGAATCTTCAATCACGGCTAGGTCAGTGGCTCGATCCTTTTTTTGATAAGCTATTAGACATAATTTTAGCCACATGCTTTGTAACTGTAATTTATATTAGTAATCCGGAGCTTCAAATAGTAGTTTTTGGGCTTCTTTTGATGGGTTTTCAATTTTTTATCCAATTTTTGATGGTTTATAACGATCTTTTAGCATCCAAGCATAAAGTTTCAACGGATAAAATAAACATTAGAGCAGCTAATAAATCAAATTGGGGTGGAAAAGTTGGTTTAATCCGCAGTCTTCACCGCTTAATTCCGGGTTTTAGTGGACCTGCTTTTTTATTTACAATATCTTTCTTTTCACTATTACATGGATTTAACATTTTATTTGATTTACATTCTGAAGATGTACTGGTTTTAGGCCTTTATTTTTCACTTTTTTGGAGTGCCTTTACTCTTTTGAAAATAATAAGTTATGATCTTTATCGTTTTTTAATTAAATGAAAGCAATTATATTAGCAGCAGGGCAGGGTAAAAGACTCCGAACTCAAGGTCCAAAATTGCCTAAATGCCTAGTTAAAATAGAGCAGACGACTCCTTTAGAAATTCTATTAAATCAGTTAGAAAAATTCAACGCAGAGTCAATAACCATAGTTGTTGGCTATAAGTCAAATTTAATTATAGAGAAAATTAATAGTTTAGGTTTAGATATTGACATTGTAGTAAATGAGCAATATAATGAAGACACAAATATTTACTCGCTTAGATTGGCACTGGAGAAAGAGCTAGCACCTTTTACATTGTTTGAGGCAGATTGTGTTTTCTCAGATCAATCTTTCAATAAGATTTCAAGCCAAAGTTTAACAGAAAATTCGGTGTGGTTCACTTGTGGGCAGTTTAATAATAATCAAAGTGGTGGAATTATAAAAGTCAGCGACTCTGGTACTGTTGAAGACATAAAGATAGTTGACTGTTTTGATAATAAATACTTAAAATATATGAAGATGATTGGAGTACTTAAGGTAGGAATTAATGAATTAGAAAGCTATTTTCAATATATTGTTAAGTATTCAGATAAAAATAAGAAGCAATACTACCATCAACCATGGATAGATAATATAGAGAATTTTAAATCCTTCAGTGTAGATTTACCTAGCAATCAAGTATTTTCATTTAACACGATTGATGAATACAACAAGATGTTATCCTTTTTTAAAGGTTAATAAGCTGGACTTTCCATGAAACTAGTAAAACTTGAACTTCTAAGGCCTATAGAGGGCCATAGTCAAGTTAGGGTCAAAAATATGGCTAAAAAAATTGAAGAGTCAGGAATATGGCAAAGGCCTATCGTAGTTGAAGAGAAACATATGCTCATTTTAGATGGGCATCATCGCTACGAGGTTGCTAAAGAGTTAAATTTTTCTCATATACTATGCGAGTTTTTTAATTATTTTGATCCTCAATTAGAAGTCTGGAGTTTACGGGCAGATTGTGAAGTTAGCAAGGACATGGTCATACAAAGAGCAATTACAGGTTCAATTTATCCTTATAAAACCGCTAAACATAAATTTCCTCGAAATGTTGAAAAATGTATGATGCCGCTAGCAAAATTAGTAAAGCTATGTGGGGAAACTGATAGCGGGATTTTAGAATTATGAAAACTATAATACTGGCAGCAGGTCAAGGTTTCCGATTAGGCGGATATAACAAATTATTACTTAAAAATCCATTGTCAGGTAAAACAATATTGGAGAATTATATCGAACAATTTCAAGATACAGAAATTTTTATCGTTGTTGGTTATAATGCAGTTAAGATAATAAACACTTATCCTGAATTAAATTATATATTCAATGAAGATTGGAATATAACTAAAGATAGTTATAGTCTTGGTTTAGCATTAGATGATGAGCCCAGTTATGTCATTCACTCAGATATTTTTGTAAATTCTAATCTTAGAGATGTATTGGATAGCGCGGGAGAAAATTGCGCCCTTACAATGAAGAATGATAGTCGAACAATTAATTCTTTTAATTGTAAAATAAATGGAGGTTACATTAGATCGATTTACCAAGGCAGAGTAAAGTCTCCAGATGATCCTCAACTTATTGATGCATATAAAATTACAAGTGAAAACAATCTTCGGAAGTGGAAGCAGAATTGTTTGGCTAATCCCAATTTGTACATTGGCCAAAATTTATTCTTTGATTCCGATTTAAATACTGCTGATGCTTCAGAATTGGATATTAATATTATTAAAACTCCGAATGATTTTATTAATTATATAAATTCATTTAATCTTCAGGAGCCTATTGAATGAACGTAAGATCTATTACTTTTGGTTTAAATGATGAAAACCATACTAAAGCTATTCTAAAAGAAAAGACAGAATTATTCTTTAAATTAGCTAATGAATGTTTCACATCTCGTGATATAGAGGTTTTTACAAATCGAATAAATTTAGAAGTTGTAAATGATACTGTACAATACAATAAAGATGAAATATTAGAAAAGGTAAAAACAATTGATTGGCTTTGTAAAGAGTTAGGCATACGTTGGTTTTGTGTTCCTTTTACTACTTTTGTTGATTATGATAAAAGAGAAATAGCACAAACTTGCTTAGAAATAATAAAGCGTTATCCGTCAGCTTTTACAAATTTAATTGTAGCTTCAGATAATAAAGTTAGCTTGGAAGGAGCAAAAATTGCTAGTAAAATTATTAAAGATATTTCAAAACTAAGTCACAACGGTTATGATAATTTTAGAATGGGGACTTCTTTTAATTGTAATCCACATACTCCGTTTTTCCCATATACTTTCCACAAGAATAAATCAGGTTTTTCCGTAGCCTTAGAGACAATTGATGTCTTTACCAAAGCCATACATAAATCTAATACCAAAAATATAATAAAAAATAGAGAAAAGATTCTTAATTTGATCATTCCCGAATTATCCAAAGTAAATGAAATATGCAAAGAGATTGAAGATAAAACTTCTATGAACTATTATGGTATAGATGCTTCACTAGCTCCATTTCCAGGGCATGAGCGCAGTGTTGCTTCTTTGATAGAATTATTAGGCGTAGAAAGCTTTGGAAATCATGGTACTTTATTTTTCACTTCATATTTAACAGACATATTGAAAGAAGCTCTATTACAAAGCAAAGTAAAGCAGTCTGGATTTAATGGAGTCATGTTTTCTCTTTTAGAAGACTCAGGAATAGCGAAAAGAAATACAAGTAAGGATATAACAATAGATTCTCTATTAGCCTATTCAACAGTTTGTGGATGCGGTATAGATATGGTGCCCATACCTGGAGATTCTCTCGAAGAAGAAATCTCTTCTTTAATAATTGATGTAGCAGGAATCTCCTCACGGTTAAACAAGCCCTTAGGTTTACGTTTACTTCCTGTACCTCTAAAAAAAGAAAATGAATTTACAGAATATAATTATGATTTTATTTGCAATAGTCGAATCATGTCTCTTGGTTCAAGAGGATGCACTCCAGCTATATTTGAGGAGGAGTTAGAATTCCTAGGAAAAAGGTAAAATTTCCATCATGGTAAAAGTAAATTATAACAGAAATGAGAAAGTTTTGGGAGTCTTGGGTTTAAGCCCCTATGCAACCATTGATTTTTTGAAAAAATTAGCTGACGAGACTCCTGCAAAGAAAGATTGGGAACACTTGAGAGTAATCCTAGATTTGAACACTAAAATACCAAGTAGGGGGCGTGCTTTAGAATTAAATGAAGAAAGCCCAGTTCAATACATAAGAGAGGCAATTTTAAAATTAAAGAAAAGTGGTGTTTCATTAATAGTAATTCCTTGCAATACGGCACATTATTTTTATGAAGAGATAGTAAAAAACTTAGGCGTTTCAGTTTTAAATATGATTGAAGAAAATTCAAATTATATAATTAATAATTTTGTAAAAATAAAAAACATAGGCTTAATGTCTTCACGAACCACTCGAAAGTATAAATTATATGGGAAATACCTTCATCCTGCAGGCATAAATATACTAGATATACCAGATACTCAATCAGCTATTTCGGATATAATTGAAAGTGTGAAAATAGGTAATGATGGTAATGAGACTAAAGCAAAAGCCAAAGAGATTGCAGAAAAATTAATAAATAACGGGGCAGAAGCGATAATTTTGGGCTGTACTGAAATTCCACTGTTGTTAAATGAAGGTGACTTTTCAGTTCCTATATTTGATACAAATAAAATTTTAGCTAAATCTTGTATCAAAATAATAAAAGATATTAATGATGATAATTTTAAATGAAAATTAACAAAAATATCAGTTCAAATGTAGATTGCATAGTTGTAACGTCAACATCTATAAGGCATAAATATTTTGCAATAAAAATATTGAAAGAAATTCCTAACTCTTATGTCATCTTTGAGAATAGGGATAGGAATAAGTATTATCAGGTTAAAATGGAGGGATTAATGCGACGTCATTTTGATAATTTATTTAGAGCAGAGGAATTATATTTTACTGAAAAAGTTAAGTTAAATTATAACTTCCTTGATTCTAGAACACTGGGCACAATAGAAAAAAATGAAATAAATAAGTCTAATTTTATTGATATAATCTCTAAAATCAATCCCAAATGTATTAGTTTGTATTCAGTCTCTATAGTTAAACAAGAATTAATTTCACTGTTTAGTAAAAAATTATTTAATATTCATGCAGGGTTATCTCCATATTACAGAGGTACTGCAACCAATATATGGCCTATAATTAATAATCAATTAGAATATATAGGAATGACTATACATCATGTTGAGTCTGGAATAGATTCAGGCGGAATTATTATTCAAGGTAGACCTAAATTAGAAATTGATGATAATAGCCATACAATGGCTTGTAAAAACACTGAACTCGCCTCAGATTTGATGGTTAGAACTATAGATAGATTTGTTAAAAAAGAATCAGTACCTGATTTTACGCAAGATTTATCAAAGGGCAAACAGTATTATTTTAAAGACTTTGATTTAAAAACAGTAGAAACTTTAAACAGATTGATAGAAAGAGGTATTGTAGGTGAATATCTTGAAAATCAAAAGGAAATTGATTTAATTAGTTGGTAATTGATGAATAATTACAATGTAGTTTGGATTTATGTTGATTCGGTAAGGAATTACCATACTGAAGGAGATGATCGATCTAGATTAAAAATGATGGACGATTTCAGTAAGGAAAGTTGTGAATTTTTGCATGCTGTAACATCAGCGCCAAGTACCTGGATGTCAGTTACGGCAATGTTGACTGGCCTCCCCTCAGTTTATATTGCGAAAAATTTCAATGATTTTTATTTTGACAATTCATATTTTGAGTCTGTAGTGAAAATTTTGAGAGGCCAGGGCTATGATTGTAATTTCATTTTACATTCGCGCAGAAGTAGAGAATTATTTCAAAACTTTTGCCCGATTATTGATAGGAAGTTTTGGCCAAATGGGTTGAAACACAGGTATAAAAAATGGCCAAACAAAGTTTTGAACATGGTTTTGAAGAATTATCTTGACTCTAAACCTCAAGAGCCTTTTTTTATGTTCATGGGATACAATTGTAGATTGGATTTCACTACTTCGGATGTAGTTAACCATGCAATGAAATTGTTTAAATCGAGGGGCTTTAATTCAGATAACACAGTTTTCATACTTTGTTCTGACCACGGGTATCCAGATCCTAGCAAAAATTGGAGTCCTGAAAAGTTTAAAGATTTGGATGTAGGTCATGATTTATTCCTGACAGATGATAATATTCAAGTACCTTTATTCATAAAGTATCCGGGAAGCCCTGAAGGAATTAAAGTTCCGCACGTTGTTAGTCTGATAGATGTCCTACCAACTTTAATGAGTATCTTATCTCTTTATGATGACAAATATATCGATTCAAAATTTAAGGGTAAAAATCTTTTGCCATTAATTACAAATAAAAAACCGGGTTCAAATTTAAAAAATAGACATGTAAGAACAGATAATAGATTATTCTGTCAGACGGATAGAGGAACTTCAATCAGGGGAAATAATTACAAATATATTCATTACCATGATAAAAATGATGAGGAAAATGAAGAGTTTTTTGATCTTTTAAATGATGCCGATGAAACAAATAATTTGATTAAAAGTTCGGATTCTGTAATTATTAAAAAGATTGATAAATACAGAAATTCGTTTAATAGTCAACAACAAGAAGCTTCTAAATTTCAACTAGAGCACAGCCTCTACAGATTAGAAAAGGCAATAGAAAATGAAGCTTTATTATCAAGAAATGCATTAAATGATATTTTAATTTATGGAAAGTTTCCGGTTGTTTTTTTCAACCATCTTGTCGAAACCTTATCTAAAATATTTCCGAAGTCCAAAATTCATTCCTTGATTGATGCTACGTCAAAAAGAGGTCTAAATCCAAATTTTGAAATTGAACATAATTTTGTTAACTTCGATAGTCCAAATGATAAAGAGCTTAAAGATTTTGATTATGAAATTTTTGATTTAATAATAATTCCAATAGATATTAATAATGCAATGACCTATGATAAGCACACAGGAAAAGCGTCTAATGAGATATTTGAGAAAAGTAATTTTTTAAAATCAAACAAAACTTTTTTTGTAGATTATAATATGAATATAATTAGAAAACAAAGCCCCATCAAACTACATCTTAAGAAAAAGTACTGGGATAAAAGGCATATTTACCTTGCAGAGCCTAGTCTTTTTCTGATAGATACAATGAAATACATTTCAATGGCCTTTAAAAAAATAAAAAAGGGTGTTGTAAAATGAAAATGAAACAAAAAAAATGGGATGTTTTAATTACAGGAGCTGCAGGTTTTATAGGAAATAATTTGGCTTATGAACTACTTAGGCAAGGCAAATCCATACTATGCATAGATAATTTTAATGAATATTATGATCTGAATTTGAAACGTTTGAGAAAGGAGAGATTAATTCTATTAAGTCAAAAAAATAAAAGTTCTAACTTTTATTTTGAAAAATTAGACTTAAGAAATAAGCAAGAAGTTTTTTCTCTATTTGAAGAACATGAATTTGAAACAGTATGCCATCTTGCGGCACAGGCAGGTGTTAGATACAGCATTGAATATCCACAAACATACATAGATAATAACATAACTGGAACCATAAACTTACTTGAAGCATGTAAAGAGTATAATGTTAAGGATTTTGTTTTTTCATCGACATCATCTGTTTACGGTTTAAATACAAACATGCCATTTGATGAAAAAACAGCAATTAATAGTACAATTTCCACATATTCATCTAGTAAAATGGCCTGTGAGCTATTATGCCACACATATAATAATCTCTATGGCATTAAATTTAGAATTTTGCGCTTTTTCACAGTATACGGTCCTTGGGGACGTCCAGATATGGCATTATTTCTTTTTACAAAAGCCATTATGGAAGGTTCTTCTATCAGTTTATTCAATCGAGGTCAAATGAAGAGAGATTTTACATATATTGATGACATTGTATCGGGTTTCATTTCAGCTATCGAAAATAAGTATCCTTTTGAAATTATAAACCTGGGCAGTGGTAAATGTATAAAATTAGAAACTTACGTAAATACCCTAGAGAAGAAATTGGGTAAAAGCGCAGAAAAAATAATGCTGCCCATGCAGCCAGGAGATGTGGAGGAAACATGGGCAGATATATCTAAAGCAAAAAAATTACTTAATTACAAACCTCAAGTGGAAATAAATGAGGGCGTATCTAATTTCGTAGATTGGTATATAGAGAATTACACTTAAAATTTAATAACAAGACTATACAATGAATCAATTGCTAATTATATTTACACAGATATTCATAATGTTTATTTTTTATAATATTCCAAATTTCTCTAAGAGAATTAAAACCACATTTTTTGCTGTATTTTTTATTGAATCAGTTTCTCTATCGATTTTTTATTCAGAATTTTCAAAGTGGTATACCTTCCTTCTCCTTATTTCATCCTCATTTTTTATTGTTAAATTGAATTGGAATGATTATAGTAAAAAAATAATAAAACCTTCTATTCTTGATTATTACGATAAAATTAAATCTTATTCTTTATCAATAGGTATTCTTATAATCTTTTCGTCGCTATTTTTAGAATACTTGTTATTCGATGGCTCGATTTCTACTAACGGAGAGTTATTAATAATATTAGGTCTTTCTTGGTGCCTTTTTGGATTTATCCCTTCTAATTATAACGCCGAAAGGGACTTTTTATTTTTGTTTATAAATTCATTTACTTTTATTTTTATATTTCCACTTTTACTATATAAATTAATTAATTATAATGTTGAAGATCTACCATACTATTGGGTTGTTTCAACTAAAGTTTTACTTGTTTCGCCTCTAGAAAATATGCTATTAGCTTTTGGTTTTAATGTTTGGTCCATTGATAATTCCCTTTACTATGAAAATTTAGAAGCTAATAAAATTAGTTCAGTTGTTGTAGCAGTTGAATGTAGCGGTTTATACTCAACTATCATCTTTACCTCAGCTTTTTTCAGCTACGTAGTTCAAAAAAAATTCCCTGTGCAATTATCTTTACCACTTTTTGGTCTTGGATTAATTTTGTGCTATTTGTCGAATTTATTTCGAATGTTTATAATTGTGATAGTAGGGCATTATTACGGTGCCGAGGCTTTGGAATGGGTTCACGTTAACTTAGGTTGGTTAATCTTCACTCTATTTTTATTAATTTTCTGGTCTACAATAATAGATCCGTGGCAAAAAAAAATAGACTTATCAGATTATGAAATTACAAAAGAGATATAATACACCTTCTTCAAGTTGGTAATATGACTATAGGAATCATTGGGTATGGAGTAGTTGGTAAGGCAGCAGCTAACACGTTTTCAAATAATTTTAATTTAGTTATTTATGATAAATATCTCGAGCAAGATAAGTTTGAAAATTTAGCCAAATGCGATTTTGTTTTCATTATGGTGCCGACTCCCTTCGATTGTAAGATGAATATTGTTGACGACAATGCAATCAGGGACTCTTTAGAAAATCTTAGTAAAATAAATTACGAAAGGACAGTCATAATAAAAAGTACAGTACCGCCAGGAACATGCAAAAAATATTCAGAACTTTATGATTTCGAAATTGTTTTTAATCCAGAATTTCTTCGAGAGAGTACAACTCCAAATGAAGACTTTGCAAATCAGGATGTAGTAGTAATTGGTACTGATAAATCTCAGGTTTTCGAAAAAGTTAAATCGATGTACAAGCAGGTAACAATACCTAATGCAAACTTCTATCATACTTCACTAGAAGAAGCTGAAATGATTAAGTGTGCACAGAATACTATGTTAGCTTCAAGAGTTGCAATAGCCAATATGATTTTTGATTCTTGCCAAAGCATAGGTATAGAATACGAAGTAGTTCGTAAAATAGCCTTCGATAATTTTGAAATTATAGGTCCACACATGTCTTTAGTCCCAGGCCCCGATGGAAAGAGAGGTTTTGGAGGTAAATGTTTACCAAAAGATATACGGGCTTTTTCAACAGTTACTAACTCAGATTTGCTTTCATCTATAATTAAATACAATGATGAAATACGAGATGATCTCCATCTATTTTTAGATAATTACAAGAAGTAAATTAATATGTCTTTGATAAAATCAATGAGATATCTATTGAAACCCCATCTACAGGAAATAAAATGTATTTGGATGTTTTCAGCATTGACTTTTAGCATGTATATTTTTATGAATGGTGGATGGCAAAAACATCCTGATTCATATGATTATGTTCAAGGCATTGATGCTATTTTCAATAACCAACCTTGGTACGATCCAGACGTAGCTTTGAGGCCAGGAGCCGTTTACCTTTCTCTTCCTTTTGCTTTAATTTTTGATAATACTACTTCAATTGGACTACATAATTTAGTCTTTTATTTTATTTTTGGTCCACTTTTCTTTTTATATTCATACAGAATAGTTCAAGATAGAGAAATTGCTCTTTACTCGACTCTTTTACTTATTACATCTTTTCCAATTCTTTACTGGGGTGTTGCAATCTTGAATGATTTAGGAGGTTGGTTTTTTTTACTATTTTCGATATATTTGACGATTAAATTAAAAGATAATAATTTCCCTACTAAAGGTTTGATAATTAGTGCACTCATATTAGGTTTCGGAGTAATATACAAACCAACTGTATTACCTGCAGCAATTTTTTTCACATTTGTGGTATCATGGCAATTTTTTAAAAATTACGATTTTCTTTTTTTAAAAATATGGTCTATTTTTGCTCTAATTTCATTATCTATACTTATTATAAATTCTTTCGTTATATATGAAATATGGGGTTATGACTTTTACAATGATTTGTTTGTGAAAGAAGTATTTGGGAAAGAAGAAGCGCCCGGTACGCCTTCTCTAAGTCCAGTTTTCAAAGATACTTATTTGTATAAATTTTACACAATAATTATCGCTTTTCCTTTAATGCCATTATCTATTTTAGGATTTTACAATCTTAGGTCCAAAATTTCAAATGATGATTTAATTTTACTTTCATTTGTATTTGTATCTTGCTTTTCAATGGTATTATTTTTAATATTCCATTCTCCTAGATATACTTTCTTAATTTTTCCAATTGTGTATCTTTTTATTGGCCAAGGTTTTTTGAATATTGGAACTATTGTTCAAAGCCTAGTAGGATTTGAAAAGAGATACATACTCTTTTCAGGTGTTTTTTTACATCTTTTTCTAACATTAATTATTTGTACTAATGATAACTTTTTCAGAGAAATTGCAGGAATATGGCAAAATGAGTAAAAATAATGTATAAGGGTAAATCTCTAGCTATAGTTGTTCCAGCCTTTAATGAGCAAGAATTAATTCTAGAAACGCTAAAAGGGATTCCAAATTATGTTGACATTGTTATAGTTATAGACGATTGTAGTACGGATAAAACATATGACTTAGTAAAAACCTATTCCAAAACATCTAAGATTGAGATTAATCTTATCAAAAATAATCAAAATAGAGGAGTAGGTGGATCAATAAAAAGAGGATACGAAGAGTCATTAAAAAAAGAAATAGATATAATTTCAGTTATGGCAGGAGATAATCAAATGGATCCTGAATATTTACCTAAGCTTTTAGATCCTCTTGTAAAAGATATCGCAGATTACTCCAAGGGGAATAGACTTCATCATCCTTTAAAGCGTAAAATGCCTCTTTTTAGAAGATTTGGTAACAATATTTTAACATTGCTTAATAAAATTTCAACAGGGTATTGGAATATTTCAGATCCTCAAAATGGGTATACAGCTATAACAAAATTAGCCCTCCTTAAGCTTGACTTACGGAATGTATACTCAGGTTATGGCTATTGTAATGATTTATTATCTAACGCAAATATACATAATTTACGAGTACATGATGTAGTTATGCCGCCGGTTTATGGCAATGAAGTTTCAGGAATAAAGATAGGTCGTTATATGATTCTCATGCTTTATCTTCTTACACGCGGCTTTTTTAATAGAATACAAACTAAATACGGGGGCCCTAATTTCCATCCTATTTTATTATCCTATTACATTTCATTTATTAGTATTATTATTTTAATTTTGATGTCTTTTAGAATGTTATATACTTGGTATAATTTTGGATATATTCCCTTAATTAATTCATTAGCAGTAGGGATACTATTTATCTTTTCTACACAAATTATTGCGCTATCAATGTGGATGGATTCTAACAATTCTTAAGTGATGATATAAAATGAACGATTATAAAATATGCAAAAGATGCGTTTCAGATACTACAATTTCAGAGATACAATTTGATTCAAACGGTATTTGCAATTTCTGTAAGATTCATGATGAGATGGAAATTCAGTATCCTATCGGTAAAAAAGGTCATAAGAAATTAAAACAAATTATCACCAAAATAAAAGAGGAAGGTCGAGGGAAAAAATATGATTGTATAATTGGAGTAAGTGGTGGTACTGACAGTAGTTATATGCTCTATGTATGCAGTAGATTAGGTTTAAAGCCGTTAGCAGTACATTATGATAATGGTTGGAACAGTCCAATTGCAGTAAGTAACATTAAAAAATTACTCGAACAATTAAACATTGATTTGTACACTTATGTCGTTAACTGGGCCGAATTTAAAGATCTTCAACTTTCGTTTCTAAAAGCATCCACTAGTGATGCGGAAATTCCAACAGATGTAGGAATACATGGATGTCTTTTGAGAGTTGCCTCTAAATTTAATTTGAAGTACATAATGAATGGACATTCCTTTAGAAATGAAAGCCTCATGCCAAAATCTTGGACGTACATGGATGGCCTTTACATTTCTTCCGTACAAAATAAATTTGGAAGTAAGAAGCTTAAAACCTTTCCAAATGTTACCCTTAGTGATTTTTTTTACTACAGCTTCATCAAAGGAATTAAAGCAGTTCCGATTCTTAATTATATTAAGTATGACAAAACAAAGGCCATAAGTGTATTGGAAAAAAAGCTAGACTGGAAATACTCTGGCGGTCACCATCATGAATCATATTACACCGAATTTTTTCAAACCTTTTTGTTGCCAAAAAAATTCAACATAGATAAAAGAATAACAGAACTTTCAGGTTTCATTAGAACCAATCAAATTACTAGAGAGTTAGCAATAAACGAGCTCAGAGATAATGAATATCCTTACAGAAAAGAGTTAATAAATTATACTTTATCAAAATTAGATTTATCATATTCAGATTTTAATAAAATATTAGAAGATAAACCTAGGACATACAAAAATTATGACACTTATTATCCTCTTATTAAATTATTCCAGAAGCCCATAAAGTTCGGAACTAAATTAGGTCTGTTACCTTACGTATTATACCAAAAATTTTTCAATTAACATGATAACTATAGTAGATACAGGAATAGCTAACGTTGGTTCGATAAAATATAAATTATTTAACCACGGAATAGATTCTAAAATTGGAACCACCTCTGAAGAAATTATTAAATCTAAAAAATTGATATTACCAGGTGTGGGTCATTTTAAAGAAGCAATGACTAAATTAAAAGAGCGTGATTTAATTTCTTCTTTGACAGAAGCGGTCACTGTAAGAAAAATTCCAATATTAGGTATTTGTCTTGGGATGCAATTGTTTGCTAGGAGCAGTACGGAAGGTAACTGTGAAGGCTTAGGGTGGTTAAATGCGGAAGTGAAGAAATTAGATCACTCTATAATAGACCTAGGATTTAAAATTCCACATGTTGGTTGGAATCAATTAGAGATAAAAAAGAAGAGTAATCTTTTTTTAAAAATTCCTGGTAATCATGATTTCTATTTCACTCATTCCTACCACATGGTATGCAATGAAAAGAGTGACGTTCTTGCAACTACAAAATATGGCAAGGAGTTTGTTTCCATGATTAGAAAAGAAAACATACTTGGCACCCAATTCCATCCAGAAAAAAGTCATGAAATAGGGTTTGAAATTATAATTAATTTCATAGAAAACAATGAATTTTAGAATAATACCTGCGCTTTTACTTAAAGATAATGCTCTGGTTAAGGGTATAAATTTTTCAAATCATACGTATGTTGGTGATCCTATAAACACGGTTCGAATTTTTAATGCTAAAATGGTTGACGAAATATTTTTCTTTGATATTAATGCAACCTTAGATAATAAGCACATATCATTTAAATTAGTTGAAAAATTAGCAAATGAATGCTACATGCCTTTTGCAGTTGGAGGAGGAATAAATGAAATCGATTGTATTGGAAAATTAATAAATCTAGGAGTTGAAAAAGTCTCAATAAACACTCACGCAGTAAGGCAACCTGAATTTATCAAAGAAGCCTCACAAATTTTTGGTAGTCAAGCCATAGTAGTTTCAATAGATGCTAAAATCAATCCAAATGGCTCCTATTCAGTTGTTACTAATAGCGGTAAACGAGTTGAGAACTTAGCTCCATTAGAACATGCGAAAGAGATGGAGAGAATGGGGGCCGGCGAAGTAATTATAAATTCATTAGATAGGGATGGAACTTTCAAAGGATGCGATTTTAATTTAATTCATTCAATTTCTTCTAAGATTACGATACCAACTATAGCAATGGGCGGAATTGGCAGTATTGAAGATATTAAGACTTTAAAACAAACACAAAAATCCTCTGCAGTTGCAGTAGGATCTTTGTTTACTTTTTTTGGACCTCATAGGGCAGTATTGATTAATTATCCTGATAAAAATGATTCAATCTTCAAATAAATCAAAAATAGCTTTTGTATTAGGACATCCTGCGCACTATCATTATTATAAAAATATTATAAATAAACTCATCGAAAGAAAGAATAACGTACGTATTTTTTATGTTTCCAAGGATGTACTATCTGGCTTAGTTCAGAGTCAAAATTGGGATGCAGTTAATTTTTTCCCAGAGTCTAGACGCTCAGTTAAAAAAAATTCTTTTTTATCACTTATTGGGATTGCTATTAAGAGCGAATATAGACTTTACAATTTAATCAAATCTTTTAATCCTAAATTAATCTTGGGTACTGATGTTACAATTGCACATATAGGGAGATTACTAGACATAAAAACATTTATTGTCAATGAGGACGATACTTCCGCAACCCCTGAAAATTACCTTTTCTATCCTTTTGCCACAAAAGTAATTTTACCTGAATGTTGTGACAAAGGAATGTGGCTCAATAAGCGCATAAGTTTTAACGGATATCAAGAATTAGCTTATCTTCATCCTAAATATTTCCAAGCTGATTCGAAAAGAATTAGGGCATACAATCTTGAAAACAAAAAATATTTCATAATACGATTAGTTGATTTATCCGCATCGCATGATTTTGGAAAAAAGGGTATCAATTCAAACTTGCTTGATAAGATAATAGCCAAGTGTGAAGCTTATGGTGAGGTATACATCATTAATGAGTCAAGTATAAATGAGAAATATAAAAGTAAGATTTTGAGGATAGATCCTTCAGACATATTGCATGTATTAGCTTTTTCAGAATTGGTTATTTCAGACAGTCAGACTATAACTGCAGAATCAGCAATATTAGGAACACCGACTTTAAGATACAACGATTTTGTTGGAAAATTAGGTTATTTGGATGAAATTGAAAATTATTATGGTCTTGGATTCGGTGTAAAAACTTCATCACCCTACGAATTAATTGAAAAATTAAATTTTATTTTATCTAGAAAAAATTTAAAAGATAAGTGGAAAAGAAAAAAAGAACGTTTGATTAAAGATAAAATAGATGTGTGCCAATTTTTACTTAAATTAATAGAAGAAGAATTGAAATAATAATGTGTGGAATCTTTGGAATTTACAGACTAGATAAAGAAACTGTTAAATCGGATTATTTAACAAATATGCTAAGCAAAATAAAACATAGAGGTCCAGACGGAGATGGACAATATATTGATGAATGTATAGGTATTGGTCACTGTAGATTATCTATTATTGATTTATCAGAATTAGGAAATCAGCCAATGTCCTTTGGCGATAATTTATGGATAACATTTAATGGTGAAATTTACAATTATCTGGAGATAAGGTCTTACTTAGAGAATAAAGGCTTTAAGTTTAAGTCGCAGACAGATACTGAAATAATACTAATTCTTTATTCACAATACGGTTACGATTGTGTCAAATTTTTAAGAGGGATGTTTTCTTTTGTAATCTTTGACAAAAATAAAAAAGAATTATTCTGTGCTAGAGATAGATTTGGCATAAAGCCTTTTTATTATTATAAAAGTTCAGATAAGTTTGTTTACGCATCAGAAATAAAATCCATATTATCAGATAATAGTATTCCAAGTTTGGCAAATGAAAAAATTATATCTGATTTTTTATATTATAATAGAACAGATCATTCATCAGAAACTTCTTTCAAGGACATAATGAATTTACTACCCGGTCATTATTTAGTTATTTCCAAAAATGAATTCCGAATTAAAAAGTGGTATTCTTTACCAAAGAATTTTAAAACTACACCTAGAAGTCAGCAGGTGAGAAATTTTATGAAGGATCTTTACACAAGTATTCGGTTGCATCTTAGGAGTGATGTTGAGGTTGGAGCTGCATTGAGTGGAGGCCTAGATTCTTCTACAATAGCTACGATAATGAGAGAAACACTCGGAGAAAAGAGAGATATTAGCACTTTTTCAGCAGTATATGATTCTAACTGGACTTTAGACGAGAAAAAATATGTTGATGAAGTCAATGAAAGGGTAACGGCTCTCCCGTCATTTGTAAGGCCTGAAGGAAAAGAATTAGTAGAAAATTTAGAAAATTTAATAAAAATACAAGAAGAACCTTTTGGCAGTAGTTCAATATTTGCTGGTTGGAAGGTAATGCAAGAAGTAAATAAAAAAGGTATCAAAGTTATTTTGAATGGACAAGGTGCGGATGAAATTTTAGGATATGATTATATGTCTGCTTTTTATTTCTTCGAATTAATTAATAGTAAAAAATATTTCACGGCTCTAAAAGAAATCACTTCCTTTGCGATTAAACAGAAGAGGAATGTTAGTTTCACATTACAACTTTTAATGTTTTTATTACTTCCTTCTAAGCTTAGAGATGAAGTTGTTCAAAAGGATAAACCATGGATTCATGAAGAATTTAAAAGTAAATTATCACTAAAAAGTGAATTTTATAAAAATTTCTTTAAAGTCACTAGTCTTAATGAAAGCGTAGAGAGACATTTGAGATATAAATTAAATCACCTTCTTAGAGTTGAAGATAAAAATTCAATGGCCTTTTCTGTTGAGGCTAGAGTCCCTTTTTTAGATCATAAATTGGTTGAAAGAAGTTTAGCCACCGATAGCTCACTTAAAATCCATAATGGTCAAAATAAGTATATTCTTCGTCAAATAATGAAAAATAAAGTGCCAGATTTGGTTCTTGAAAGAAATAATAAGGTAGGATTTGATACACCTCAATCAAATTGGTTCAAAGAAGAATATTTCATGACATTTGCAACAGAATTGTTTACTTCCTCAACTTTTAAAGAAAGGAAAATTTTTAATTCAGATATTGCTTTATCTTACCTCAACAAACACAGCCAAGGTAAAAAAGATTACAGTGAAATTATATGGAAGATTTTATACGTAGAATTATGGTATCGAATTTTCATTGATAAAAAAATAACATGAAAGAGAAAAATAAATATTTGGATATAGCATTGGATTTAAATGATTGGTTTAAATTAAACAATCATAAAGGCTTGGATCCGTTCCAACTTGATGAAAAAGTATTTGGATTGGTAAATAAATTACCTTTTTTATCCTACATCCGTTCATTTCTGAAACCCTTTCACACAAGAATTCCCACTAAAGTTTTTAGTATGAACAAAGGCATAATTCATCCAAAGGCTTTGGGTTTAGCTATAAGTTCAAATTCCTATTTGTATAAGGAAACATCACGCGATTATCTCATTGAAGAAAATGATAAATTAATAAAAATGTTGAAGAAATGTAGAAGTGAGAATGAAGTAAATTATTGCTGGGGCCATCCTTTTTCATGGGGAGATAGGCCTAGATATCCAAAAAATATACCTCTCGTTTGCGTCACAGCCCCTATAGGTCATTGGATTTTAGACTTTATTAATATTTCAGGAAGGATGGAATACTATGAAATATGTTGTAGTATTGCAGAAAATCTTTTGGAAGAAAAAAAATGGCATAACCTAGACTCTTCCCATAGTTCCATATTTTACAGCGATATTGAAAAGAACTATACTTACAATGGAGCAGCTCTAGTTTCTTCCTTTTTATATAGAATGAATCAAATTGAAACTAACTCAAAGTGGATTGAAAAAGCTAACAATTTGATTAATTTTATAATTGATGAACAAAATCTAGATGGTTCTTGGTATTATTCAATCGAAATGAAAGAAAAAAAAGATAAAACTACTATCGACAATAGGCACACAGGTTATATTTTGGAGCATCTAGCAATAATTAATAGCATATCTCCAACAGCTAAGCTTAAACAAAAAATAGACAAAGGATCAGAATATTATATTGATAATTTATTTGATGAAGATAAGCCTAAATGGTCTCCTTATCAAACATATCCTATAGACATACATGATGTTGCTCAAGCGATAATAACGTTGCTAGAAATTGAGGAATCTTCACGCGCGCAAAGCATTTTAAATTTTTCCATAGAAAAAATGTTCGACGGCAAAAATCAATTTTATTATAAATATTTTAAGAATGGTCGTGTTAATAAGTCAGTTTTCATAAGATGGGGACAAGCCTGGATGTATAATGCAATTTGCAAATATATATCTATGAGTAAAATAAAGTAAATGAAAAATTATCATTATGGCAGTGAAGAATGGTTTGAAAATAAATTTTCAAATTTGGAGCATAAAGGAGATGGATGGGGACACAACATATACAGTTCACAAAAATATAGAATGGGTAGTTGCCTTGAGATATTAGCAGAATTCATTTCAGAAGATAACCTAAATATTCTTGACGTAGGTTGTGCAGCCTGTGATTTTACGAATTTAGTGCATAATTTAAATAAAAATAACAATATATTTGCTAGTGATATTTCTAAGAATGCAGTTAAACATAATTCATCTAAATATAAGGAATTTGAGCATAGCGTTCAGCGGTTACCAAAACTAAATTTTAAAGATTCAAATTTTGATACAATCATTGCTTTGGAAGTTATAAACTATTTAAATCTTGAGGAAAGAGAAGAGGCAATGCAATCAGTGAAATCTAAATTGAAATCTGGAGGTCATTTTTTATTTTCAACAGTAATAAGTAATAATTCCAGATATTTTACAGAAGATGAGGCAGTGCAATTATTAAAAAATCATTTTCAGATTAAAAAAATTAAGTATAACCATTCTAAATTATGGGAATATTTAGAGTATATCCCTACGGGAGTTTTAATGCTTAATACAATTTATACAGATGGTAAAATAAAAGAAATTCTTTATCTTACAAGTAATACTTTTTTGCGTAGCTTACTTACGAATAAAATATTTATAAGATTTATTTTTCCACTGATTAAGATACTAAGCAAACCATCGTTCTCATTCTTAACTAGTGATTTCCTAGTTTCTTTTGTAAATAATATAAGTAAGATTTTTTTCCCAAGGTCTGGAAAAAGTCATGTAATCATTTTGGCTCAGAAATAAAATATGGATAAAACGTTTACAATAAGTGTTGATGTAGAAGATTTTTTTCCAAATAGAGATAATTCGGATTCCTATTTTGGCAAGATTGATGGAAAATATTGGGGAATTACAAAAATAATGGATATATGCGAAAGCTTTGGATACAAAGTAACTTTTTTTGTCGATGTTGATAACACCGAAAACTTTGTGGAGGAAGAAGTAATAAAATTAGCTTGCAAATTAATATCACTTAGGGGGCATGAAGTAGCCCTACATACTCACCCTCCTCTTAGGCCTGATTCTAATTTAGAAAAGGATAGATTAATGTCCAACTATGATTCGGATTATCAATATCAGTATATTTTAAAATGCGCAAAAAAAATTGAAAAATGGACTGGTAAATGGCCAAAATCTCACCGAGCAGGTAGCTATGGAGCTAATAAAGCAACATTTGAAGCACTTAGTAAGGCAAATATTTTGGTTGATTCTAGTATATTTTGGGATCGAAGAGACTTTAGTTTTACTTCCGAAAGGCCTAATATTCATCCGTTTAAGTTTAAACATATCATTGAGGTTCCAGTAACTTCTTATTATCTTAATCTCCAAACACACTTTCCCTATTTTAATTTTAAAATAAACAAGAAAACAGATATAGAGTGGAGTTCTGTATCCGAGTTTAAGCAATTTATTAATCAAATAAGTCCTTTACATGTAGATATTTTTATGCACAGTTATTCTTTGATAAATGTAAAAAAGTGGGAGCCAAACATTTATGCAATTCAGAATTTAGTTAACTTCTTAAAAGTAGTCGAAGGAAAATATAGAAATGTATTATTTCAAGATTTTCTGAATGAAAAGCAATACTCCCCACTTACCAAATCTGAAATTAGTATGAGTCTATCAGATATGAGTATCAAGGATTATATGAATATTTATCTTTCAAAGTTCAATTTTAAGAATTTAAGTTCGATACTGGGCCTTTAATTTATTCCAATGACTGATAAGCTATTTTATGATAAAATTTTAATTGGCTCTAGCCCCGCATCAATGATGGAGGCAATTAGCCTATCACACAAAGGTAATCGTGTTTTAGTTATTGAAAAGAATGATAGGATAGGAGGTGCATGGTCCACTATAGATTTACCGGAAGGTAAGAATTTTGAGGCAAACTGCCATATTCTCTTAGGCTCTAAGGAAGCTTATACAGTAATGAATAATTTTTTAGGGTGGTCAATGGAATACGTTAGACCTCAACCAAAAATTTGGATAAAGGGACGCAAGTTCCATTACAATTCCCCCCTTCGCTTTATCATTCGCTTTTTTCAAAATATAATAAGATTAATCAGAAAAAATAAGTACTATGGTGATAAAAATTTAAAAATTAATGTTAGCGGTCGGTCGTTAAATTTTTCTTCAAAAAAAATTTTAGAAAATAGTATTGATGAAATGCTGAATGGTAACATATACTATCCTAGAGAAGGCACTCCTGAAATGATGGAAAAATTATCAGAAAAATTCAAAAACTTAGGCGGTCAACTGAATATTAGTGAGCGAGTCCAAAATTTAGAGGTTGATTTTGAAAAACCTGTTGTGACGATTCAAACTACTAAAAGCAAGTATTTTTCAAGTGAAGCCATTATCACGAATGGTTCTGAAATTGAAAGTATAATCATAGGTTCTAAAAGACAAGATATCAATTCTAGAAGCCAGAATTCAATTCAAATTTACATGTTTTTAGAAGATAATCAAGCTCCTTTGATTTCATATATATTACTTTTCAATCACCCAATTTTACATAGAATTTCTGAAATGAATAAATCTTCTCTATCGAAAGCAGGTTTTGGAACAGACAAAAGGTTATTTGTAGTTCAACTTAGAAATTCTTTTGTACATAACATGGATTCTTCAGTACTACCCTCTAAAGTACTTGAGGCTTTAGTCGAGGCTGACTTCGCAAGTTCGAACTGTAAAATTGTATCGTCATATTTAGTCGACTATCCAGCTAATTACAAAGATGAAGGAGCTTTGGATAGACTTTCTTTAGATTCGAAAGGAAGAATAAGAGTTTTACCGGTAGATGATCTATCCAAAACAATTCTTGAATTGTACAAGAAAAATTTCACTTAATTATGCGCACCTACCTGTTAAATTTTTTTTCCATAAAGAATTTAAATATGACTTCCGATATAATATGGAATTTATTTAGTACTGTTATTATTGGAGCAGGTGGGTTATTTTTGAGCTTTAGTATAGCATTGTATTATGGGACTGAACAATTAGGAATTTTCCACCAAATTTTCACATTCTATTTAATTTTATCATTACTAACTACTTTTGGCATTCAATTTTCTGTTACTAAGTATTTTTCACAATATTCAGATAATGCAGATCTGCTGAACAAAATTTTAACTTCAGCATTACTAATAGTCCTTTTTCTTTCCATAATTATTTCATCAATAACTTTTTTTTCCGCTCCAACTTTTTCCAAATTATACGGTAATTCTAATATTACCGAAGGATTAATGATTACAGCTTATGCGTTGCCTTTCTTTGGATTAAATAAAGTATTTTCATCGGTTTTAAATGGTCTACAAATGATGAAAAGTTATGCCATTATAAATTCTTTTAGAATGCTCTTCTTAATCTCAGGTTTGCTAATAATGATACAATATGATTATAATTTCATTAATATCTTCTATGTGATAATTTTTGGTGAGCTCATTATGTTTACTTTTATGATTTTCTATTTCCATTTTATTCTCAAACTTAAGTTAATTTTTGATAATTTTTGGTTGTTTGAAAATCTTTCTTTTGGTTCGAAGTCTCTTGTATTTAGCGGTACTACAGAGTTAAATGATAAATTAGATATAATAGCTATAGGCTATCTTTTATCTGACAGAGAGGTTGGCGTTTACTCTCTAATATCTCTGATAGTTAAAGGGTATTTACAAATTTTTGGAACGGTTTGGATAGTCTTTAATCCCGTTGCAACACGATTATGGTCTCAAAATAAGTATGAAGAATTAACCAAATCAGTTAAAATGGTTATAAATCGATCTTATAAAATTTCTTTTATTATTGCAATAATTTTAGGTTTAGTATATCCTACCCTTCTAGGGTTTACTTTAGGGCAGGGTTCTTTTTCAGAGGTCTTAGCTCCATTTTATATCCTATTATTTGGAGTATTTATTTTTTCAGGCTTTGAATCATTCAAACCCATATTAGTAAGCATAGGCCAACCATCAGTACAATCTTCAATAATGTTGCAAGTATTTATTTTAAATTTATTTTTAACTTTTCCACTAATTGTGCTTTATGGATTAGTTGGCGCAGCCATTTCAGCTTTTATGTCGTATGTGTTTTATTCTACTCTATTAGTTTATAATATTAGAAAATTCTTTCCATCTTTTAAGATATTTTAATGATTTACAACACACTAAAATATTTTGCGTTTTTATTTGCAAAATATAATCCAGAAACACTTGCAGCAGGTATCATTGAATGATTCTCTGTTAATTTCATACCTATTTTTCTAGCCTCTAATATTTTAAATAATTTTACCTTTTCTTCGTGATTTGGACATGCAGGATATCCAAAGGCTGGCCTAATACTTCTATATTTTTCTTTGATTAGGTCTTCATTTTTTATGTTAGGTTCGTCAGGGAATCCCCATTCTTTTCTTACTTTTTGATGCATTAATTCTGCTAAAGCTTCAGCTAATCTGTCTGCTAATGTTTTAATCATTATTGAATTATAGTCATCATTTTGGTTTTCATACATTTTAGATAACTTTTCAGCATTTATTCCTGCAGTAACTGCAAACGCCCCAATATAATCTGCCACTTTCGTCTTTTTTGGAGCGATAAAATCAGATAAAGATAAAGTATGCTTACCTCTGATTTTTTGTTGTCTTAACATATCAAATCTTATTAATTCAGTATTTCGTTCTTCATTTTCAAAAAGAATGATGTTATCATTTTCAGCGTTTGCAGGCCAAAATCCATAAGAGACATTGGCTTGTAAGAGTTTTTTATTAATGATAGCATCAAGCATTTTATTTGCATTAGCAAATAATTCTTTTGCAATTTTACCTTTCACTGGATCATTCACAATTCTAGGATAAGTTCCTTTCATTTGCCAAGCCTTAAAGAAAAATGTCCAATCAATGTACTTTCTTATTTCACTAATTGGAAAATCAGTTAATTGTTTTAATCCTATAAATGAAGGAGTTGCTATGTCCTCATTTTCCCAATCCAATTTAAGTCTATTTTTGTAAGCTTCTTCGTTTGAAAGAACTTCAATCTCGCTACTATTTTCAAATTTTCTTCGAAGTTTTTCTTGTTTTCCCCTGTTCTCATTACTAAATTCCTCACTCTTTTCTTCACTCAATAAATCGCCTACAACTTGAGCTACTTTTGATGCATCACGAACTCTAACTATTGGTTTGTCATACTCAGGAGCAATTTTTACAGCAGTATGTTTCGGGCTTGTTGTTGCACCGCCTATTAGTAGAGGAATGTCCATTTTTTGTCTATTCATTTCCTTTGCTATTCCAACCATTTCATCCAATGAAGGCGTTATTAATCCGCTAAGTCCTATAATATCAGCATTTTCTCTTTTAGCAATTCTCAAAATCTTTTCAGCCGGAACCATGACGCCTAGATCTACAATTTCATAGTTGTTACATTGGAGAACGATAGCCACAATATTTTTGCCAATGTCATGCACATCTCCTTTAACAGTTGCTAAGATAATTTTTCCCCTTTTACTTCCTTCACCAGTTTTTTCTTTTTCCATAAAGGGTTTGAGATACGAAACGGCTTTCTTCATGACTCTTGCAGATTTTACTACTTGAGGTAAAAACATTTTACCGCTGCCGAATAAATCGCCGACAACCTGCATTCCATCCATCAAAGGTCCTTCAATAATTTCTAGTGCAGAATTATAATTCTCTCTTATGTTTTCGACATCTTCGACAATGTACTTATCAATTCCATTCACTAAAGAATAAGTCACTAACTCATCGGGTTCTTTATCTCTCCAATTTTCTTTAGACTGTTTGATTCCTTTTCCTTGATTGTTTTTCTCAGCATAATCCAATAAATTTTGAGTTGCATTTTCGCTCTTATTAAATATTAGATCTTCAACTAATTTTAGCAATTCTTGCGGAATTTCGTCATATATTACTAACTGCCCTGCATTAACAATTCCCATATCCATGCCAGCTTCAATAGCATGGAATAGGAAAACTGAATGCATAGCTTCTCTTACTATATTGTTTCCTCTAAACGAGAAAGACAGGTTACTAACACCTCCGCTTATTCTTGAACCTGGGCACTCTTCTTTAATTATTTTAGTAGCTTCGATAAAGTTTTTAGCAAAATCGTTGTGTTCTTCTATGCCTGTAGCTATTGCTAAAATGTTTGGATCAAATATAATATCAGATGGTTCAAAATTCAGTTTCTCCGTTAGAATCAGGTATGCCCGTTTACAAATTTCAACTTTTCTTTCTATAGTTTCAGCTTGTCCCTTTTCATCAAAGGCCATAACAATGACTGCTGCCCCGTAGTTCAAAATTTCAGTAGCTTTTTCAATAAAATCTTTTTCTCCCTCTTTTAACGAAATTGAATTTACGATTGCTTTACCTTGCACTGCCCTAAGTCCCGATTGAATTACAGACCATTTAGAACTATCAATCATTATTGGGACTTTTGCTATATCTGGTTCTGCAGCTATCAGATTTAAAAATCGTGACATGCATGCTTCACTATCGAGCAATCCTTCGTCCATGTTAACATCTATTATGTTTGCACCATTTTGGACTTGCTCTAAGGCAACTTCAAGTGCTTCATCATATTTTTTTTCTTTAATTAAACGAGCAAATTTTAGAGAGCCAGTTACATTAGTTCTTTCTCCAATCATCGTGAAATTACTGTCGTTTCTAATTGTAAAATTTTCTAAGCCACTAAACTCAGATATGCCTTTTTCAGTCTTATGATTAAAGTAACGCGGCCTTTCCTTTTCGGCAGCATCTACAAAGTGCTCAATATGATGACTGTTAGTTCCGCAACAACCTCCTACAATGTTTACTAAGCCGGATTTGCACCATTCTTCAATGTGTTCACACATGCTTTCAGGAGTCTCATCATATCCTCCGAATTCATTTGGCAAGCCTGCATTTGGATAACAATGCACATTTGTCGTAGCAATCTGAGCTAGTTTTTCAACATAGGGCCTCAAATCAGAAGGTCCTAGCGCACAGTTTAATCCTACGCAGATAGGTTTAGCATGCTTAATGGATGTCCAAAAAGCTTCTACAGTTTGGCCAGACAGGGTCCTTCCACTTAAATCCGTAATCGTACCTGAGATCATAATAGGTAATTCAATATTTTTTTCTCTGAATACATTTTTTACCGCCACAATCGCTGCTTTTGCATTTAGTGTATCAAATATTGTTTCGATGAGAATAAGGTCTGAACCGCCTTCTACTAGTCCCCTTGTCTGTTCTTCATAAGCCTCTTTCATTTCATCGAAGCTAATATCTCTGAATCCTGGATCTTCGACTTTTGGTGAGATAGAGAGTGTTTTGTTTGTAGGGCCCAATGCCCCCGCAACAAATCTTGGTTTGTATTTGGTTGAATATTTTTCACAAGCTTCTTTGGCAAGTTTTGCAGCCGCTTTATTCAATTCGAAGCAATACTGTTCAACATTATAGTCTGCTTGTGAAATTCTATTTGCATTAAATGTGTTAGTTTCAATGATATCACATCCACTTTCTAAATATTTTTCATGAATTTCAGTTATTAGTTGCTTTTTTGTCAAACATAAAATATCATTATTTCCTTTTAGATCAGATTTGTGATTAGTAAATATTTCGCCTCTAAAGTCAGATTCTTCTAGCTCATATTCTTGAATCATAGTACCCATTGCACCATCAAGAACGAGAATTCTCTCTTTGAGAACTTCAGCAAAGTTTGAATCTTTCTTAGTCATAGAGTGAAGTTTTGATACAAAATTCTCGATAAGTTTTAGATAATTCTTGAAGCATATTGATAGAATACTGGAAATTATAAGACATTATATGCTCGACGTTTAAGCCGATAGGCACAGTTATTCCAAGTTTTTCATTATTTGTTAAAATATCGTTTAAAATATCTGTCGCAATTTTTAATGATTCTTTAGTTATCCCCGTCCCCATTTTAATTAAATGTTTTTCAGTTTTTTTTGGTATCTCTACGCCTAACCACTTTAGAAAATCAATATTTTTCTTTGATGAGACAGGTGCAAAACTTAGCAAGATACGCCTCGGCAATACTTTACTTTTTTTACAAATATCATCATAATATTTTAGCATTTTTTTTATTTTTTCTGAATCGTAGAGTACTTGTGTTGTAAAAAATTCAATGCCATTACTTCCTTTACGTAGAAGCCTCTCTGATTCTACTTTCCTGCTAGGTATAGCTATACCTCCACAAAAAAAATCAAATTTTCCAGTGTTCAAATCTCTAGTGATAATTTCAGAAGTCTCATTTACAGAAGGTCCAGAATATTTTATTTTACTAGATTCGCCGCCAACAAGAATTAAATTTTCAATATCGTAATCATAAAATGTTTCTTTTATCCATTGAGTCTGTTTTTCAGCTTCTTCATGCACAGTTACGCGGTTGACGATTGCCTCTATTCCTACATTGTCTTGTAACAATTTTCCAAATTCCCTTGCTTTAGCTCTTTCTAAATTTTTAACAGGCCTCTTTCCTCGAGCACCCTCATCATGTACTTCTGGTATGTTTATCGCATCAATGTGAGTTTGTGAAAGTAAAGAACTAATTTTTTCAGCATATGAATTTAGAGTTCCATCTTTTTCTCTTGGCGGTAAAATCTCGTATACAACTACAGGCCTTTTTGGTTTTCTAACTTTATCTCTGAATCTCATTCTTTACACCAACGTTTCTGTACAAACCATAGTGACAGTTTGTGTCAAAAATTTGCCATATTTTTCTCTAAATTTTTGTAAGAAATCATTGAATTGATCTAAATTACTGCATTGGATTTTAATTATAAGATCATAATTTCCGGTTACAGCAGAAACTTCCGCGACATATTTATGCTGGAAAAAATCCTTGTCAAGATATTTTTTAGGTGAACCGTTAACCATTACGTATGCAGAGAAACCTTTCCCCATAATTTTTTCGTTTAAAATTGCAGTGTAGCCTTTGATTATTTTATTCGCTTCTAATTTTTTGATTCGGTGGTGTACAGTACTTGCTGGAATTCCCGTTTTTTCTGCAATTTCTTGAACTGCAGTCTTAGAATTTTTCTCTAATATTTCTAGCAATTGTATATCTTTGCCATCTAATTCCATAAACTCATTCATCCAATATAGTTTATAAAACTTATTATTTTTTACAAGATTTTACTATTTAATTGGAAATTATCCAATAAAATTAATAAACCTTGAGAAAATTATATATACTAACTAAAAAAACAAGTGATTATGGCTTTATCCACATCAAACGCTAAAATGTTAGAAGACGGTACTCCTGACTACAAAGTTGCAGATATATCATTAGCAGATTTTGGTAGAAAAGAAATAGAAATCGCAGAGCATGAAATGCCTGGCTTAATGGCATGTAGAGATGAATTTGGTTCTAAAAAACCCTTGAAAGGAGCTAGAATAATGGGCTCCTTGCACATGACTATTCAAACTGCGGTCCTCATTGAAACCTTAGAAGAATTGGGTGCAGACGTAAGGTGGTGTTCTTGTAACATTTATTCAACACAAGATCACGCAGCAGCGGCTATTGCAGAATCAGGATCAGCTGCAGTTTTCGCTTGGGAAGGCGAAAACTTAGAAGAGTATTGGGACTGCACATTCAGTGCATTGACTTGGCCAGATGGTGAAGGCCCTGATATTATCGTTGATGATGGGGGCGATGCGACCTTACTAATCCATAAAGGCGTAGAACTTGAAAATGGTAGTAATTGGATTCACACTTCATCAGATTCGGAAGAAGAACAAGTAATCAAGAATTTACTTAAGAAAGTTCACAAAGAATTTCCAGATCATTGGCATAAAGTTGCAAGTAGGATGATTGGAGTGTCTGAGGAAACAACAACTGGAGTTCACAGGCTGGTCGAAAGAGCTAACGAAGGTACGCTATTATTTCCAGCAATTAATGTAAATGATTCAGTAACTAAGTCAAAATTTGACAATGTTTATGGTTGCAGACATTCACTTCCAGATGGGATAATGAGGGCTACAGACGTTATGCTAGCAGGAAAGAAGATTGTTATTTGTGGCTACGGGGACGTTGGAAAAGGTTGTGCACAATCGATGAAAGCAGCAGGAGCTGTAGTTTACGTTACTGAAGTTGATCCAATTTGCGCACTGCAAGCATGCATGGAAGGGTTTACGGTAGTGACCTTAGAAGAGATGCTTTCTGATGGAGACATTTTCATAACAACTACAGGAAATAAAGACATAATAATGAAAGATCATATTTCTAAGATGAAAAATAATGCAATAATTGGGAATATAGGTCATTTTGACAATGAAATTGATGTTACAGGCCTTAATAACGATAAAGACGTCATTCGCACAGTAATTAAGCCAGAAACTTCAGGTGCAGTAGATAAATATACCTTCAAATCAGGTAACAGTGTAATACTTCTAGCACAAGGGAGATTATTGAATTTAGCAAATGCTACAGGGCATCCAAGTTTCGTAATGTCTACGAGTTTTACCAATCAAGTATTGGCCCAGATTGACCTTTGGGAACAAAGAGATGACTCCAAGTACGAAAAACAAGTATATGTATTGCCTAAAGAGTTAGATGAAAAGGTAGCAAGATTACATCTTGATAAGCTTGGTGCCAATTTAACAAAATTAAGAAAAGATCAAGCAGAATATATCGGCGTTTCAGTAGAAGGTCCTTATAAACCAGAATCTTACCGGTATTAGGTAAACTATGAGCGCAAAACGCATTTTCACATCAGAATCTGTCACAGAAGGTCATCCTGATAAGGTATCAGATAGGATTTCAGATTCCATCCTTGACGCACTATTGTCAGGAGATAAATATTCAAGAGTAGCCTGTGAAACATTGACTAATACAAATTTAGCAGTAGTTGCAGGTGAAATTACATCTAATACCAATGTCGAATATGAAGAAGTAGTTCGCAATGCTATCAAAGAAATCGGGTATACTGGTTCGGAAATGGGATATGACTATCAGACTTGTGATGTAAAAGTGCATTTAGATCAGCAGTCACCAGATATTTCACAAGGTGTGACTCAAGGTGAGGGGTTGCATCGCGATCAAGGTGCAGGTGACCAAGGCATGATGTTTGGATTTGCATGTAATGAAACTCCCACGCTGATGCCAGCTCCAATTTATTACGCGCATAGATTGACAGAGAGATTAACTGAAGTAAGAAAGAAAGGGATAGTAGATTATTTTTATCCAGATGGGAAGTCTCAAGTTACATTAGCTTATGATGGAAATAAACCAATGCACGCTGATGCTATTGTCATAGCGCAGCAGCATGCAGACGATGTTGAGCATGGAAAAATAGTTGAAGATGTCATCGAGCATGTAATAGAGCCAGTATTGCCTTCAGAATTTTTAGATCCAAAACCAGATTTTCACATCAATGCTACAGGCCGTTTTGTAATAGGCGGCCCTCACGGAGATTGTGGACTGACAGGCCGTAAAATAATAGTTGATACTTATGGAGGTTATGCTCCACATGGTGGGGGTGCATTTAGTGGCAAAGATCCTTCTAAGGTAGATCGTTCAGCAGCTTATGCAGGGCGCTGGGTTGCAAAAAATGTTGTTGCAGCAGGATTAGCAGAAAGATGCCAAGTTGCATTAGCTTACAGCATTGGTGTACCAAATCCGGTTTGGATTGATGTTAATACATTTGGAACAGAAACTGAATCTATTGATGCTATAAAATCAAAAATAGAGAAAAATTTTGATTTGAGACCTAGAGGTATTATAGAAGACATGGATTTGTTGAGACCGATTTATACGGAAACTTCTGCGTATGGTCATTTTGGCCGTGAAAATCCAGAATTTAACTGGGAAAAAACTGATAATCTATAATGATATTTTGGTTTACTGGACAACCAGGTAGCGGCAAAACCACACTGGGGAAAGCCTTGATTAATAGGCTGGAAAAGGCGTATCATATAGATGGAGATGATTTACGGGGTTTATCTTCCAATGTAGATTACTCAGAACAAGGGCGAATTAGCAATATTAGAACAGCCCAATCAATTGCCATGTATTTGGATAATAAAGGGCAAAATGTAGTAGTTTCAGTAGTGGCACCTTATAAGTGGTTAAGAGAAGAATTTAAGGAAAGACATAAAGTAAATGAAATTTATCTTCATACTACTGAAATTAGAGGAAGAGAGCACTATTTTGCCGAAGACTATGAAGCACCTACTAGCAATTTTTTAGATTTAGATACTACAAATATTTCTGTAGAAGACTGCATAGATAAAATAGTCAAGGAGTTTATGTAATGCAAAGGGCACTTTTCATAGGTAGATGGCAACCACTTCATCCTGGCCACAAATGGTTATTCAATCAAAAATTAGAGAAGGATATTCCTATCTTGATAGCAGTTAGAGACACTCCTGTTGATGATAGTAATCCATTCACAACTGAGGACGTAATTAATAATCTTGAAAAAGAATATAGCGAAGAAATAGAAAATGGAATGGTAAAAGTCATTCCTATTCCAGATATTGAAAGTGTCAATTATGGGCGAGGAGTTGGTTATGAAATCAATGAGTTTGAACCACCAAAAGATATCGGAAAAATATCAGCAACTGAAATTCGTAAGAAATTAAAAAAATAGTGAAACATATATTAATCATAGTTCTATGGATAACTTAATGGATGAAAAAGTTTTTGAAATCATTGATAAAGAATCGAAAAGGCAGGAATCCACAATTGAGCTAATTGCCTCAGAAAATCATGTTTCCCCAGCAGTTATGAAAGCCGTTGGATCATGCATGACAAATAAGTATGCAGAAGGTTATCCTGGAAAAAGATACTACAGTGGATGTGAAAATCACGACGCCATAGAGTCATTAGCTATTGAAAGAGCTAAAGAATTATTTAATTGTAATTATGCAAATGTTCAACCTCACTCTGGAGCTTCAGCAAACATAGCAGTATTTCTTGCATTTATGAATCCAGGAGATAAATATGCTAGTTTAGTTCTTTCAGATGGAGGGCATTTGAGTCATGGTTTGAAGATAAATATATCAGGTAAATATTTTGAGCCAGTTCATTATCCTTTAATTTATGACGAGGACGATGACGGATTTGAAACAATAAATTATGACGCAGTAAGAGAGGTATGTTTAGAACATAAACCAAAAATGTTGCTTTGTGGATATTCCGCATATCCGCGAATTATTCATTTTGATAAAATGCGAGAAATTGCAGATGAGTGCGGTGCGTATTTGATGTGCGACATCGCACACATAGCTGGCCTAGTTGCCGGCGGAGTTCATCCTTCTCCCTTTCCGCACGCACATGTTGTAACAACAACAACTCACAAAACGTTACGGGGGCCAAGAGGTGGCTTGATTCTAACTAATGATGAGGAAATATCTACAAAAATTGATAGAGCTGTTTTCCCAGGCTCACAAGGAGGTCCATTGATGCATATTATCTCAGGTAAGGCAGTTTGTTTTGGTGAAGCGTTACAACCTGAGTTCAAAGATTATTCTAGGAAAATTGTTGAGAATGCACAAGCTTTGGCCAAAGGTTTGTCGGGTAGGGGATTTAGATTAGTAAGCGGTGGGACTGACAATCACTTAATGTTAGTTGATTTACGTAAAAAATTACCAGATAATACGGGAAAAGAGGTAGCGGTCTGGATGGAGAGTGCAGGGATGATTGCAAATCACAATGGAATTCCTAAAGATCCTAGGCCTCCAATGCAGACTAGCGGGATCCGTTTAGGAACTCCAGCAGTTACATCAAGAGGCATGGGTCCTAAAGAGATGGATCAAATTGCAGAATGGATAGATAGAGTAATTATTTCTAAGGGAGATGTTTTAGTTCTTGCAAAAATCAGGAAGGAAATTAAGAAATTTTGTTTAAATTTCCCATTGCCTCATTAAGTAGGCAGAGATGCACAAGCTAATTAATGTAGTATTTAGAATCCGTATTTAGATGGTACGCTTCAGAGCATTAATCTTGGCATTACTTTTGCTCTTGCCAGCAGGAGTTCAGGGTGAGTGGTCTATGTTTGGCGGTGATGCGAATCACACGGGTGTAGTAGAAATTACAGAACGTACTATTCAGAAGAGAGAACCAACAGTTTCTTGGGATAGGGGCAGTTCATCAGAAGAAGTTTATTCATGGGGGACATCAATAGGTAATTTCACCGCAAATATTGATGGAGACGAGTATGATCGTAATGTTTTGCATATAGTTTATGTGACGGCTGAACAAGATGGTGATTGGTTAAGAGGTTACTTAGTTATTCGGGATGGGGGAAGTCCTGGTAAGTTAATGTGGAAAAGAGATTTAGGGAATATTAAGAATCAAAATAATCAAAGTTTAGAGAATCAATTTGAAAATTTTGAGGCAGCTTACGGTACTCCAGCCATTTCAGATTTTGACGGGGATGGATTAATGGACATAGCTGTTGCTACGCCTAATGGAGTTATAAATTTCTTCGAGCCTGAAATAGAATACACTGCAGCAAGTGAGAGCTATGACGCTGGCAATGATGGAGACAGATGGTTTTACACAGCAGATATTACAATAGTTCGTAGTAATCCAGCTATTACTTCATTTAATGGAGGTAATGATCTAGTAGTTTCAGGCATTAATATTGATGAAGAAAATGAAATAGCAGTCATTGCAATTGATGGCTCAACAGGTAATGAATTGTGGAAATTTGAAGCTGCAGGAAATGAAATTTCCTCGCCAGCAGTCCTCGAAGATGGTAGTAGCAGAAAAGTTTTCGTTTCTGTTTATGATAGTACTCAATTAGATGTATATGCAATACAAGGAGGTTCCGGTCTCTCAGGGTGGAATCCAAAGCAAATAGGTACAATTCTTAATCCAAATGACGCAGGTCAGCATCCGATGCTCCCTAGTATAGTTATTTCAGATATAACTGATGATGTAGGTAGTGAAATTTTGGTTCCTCAGCCTCCTGCTACAGACAACGGAGATGCTCAGCTTTGGTTATTTACAGACGATGGAGATTACGCGGATGGCTGGTCATCAGCTTATACTTTGGAAGGTGGCGGTGAAATTGATTCTACACCGGCAGTAGGCGACATTGATGGAGATGGGAGTCTCGAAATAGTTGCAGTTACCTGGGAAGATCCTAGCGATTTTGGTAATAATGAGATAACTCACGTTTGGGCTATAGACAGCGATGCTACTTTAGAATGGGAAACTGAATACGATACAAGTTCTTCGGGCGGTGGCGGTGATAATGATGAGCATGCTATCTCCTCTCCAATTTTAGCAGTAATTTACAATGATGACGGTGATAATAATTTGGATGTTTTTACCTGCACTACTCCAAGCTGTTATGCTTTAGATGGAAATGATGGCTCAGATGGCGGAGGCGCTGGTGATGACCTTTGGTCTATACGATTAAATGGTCGTGACGGAGATAACCGAATTTTTAATTCTCCTGCAGCTTCAGACGTTGACGGAGATGGCTTACTCGATTTCGTAATTGATGGATCAGTCTATTCTGCAGATTTAGCAGATATGACACTTAAGAGATCAGATATCGTCATTACAGATTCTGGAGGTAATGAAGTAACAGAAGTAGAAGAAAATCAAGAGTTAACATTGTATCCTATTACAATCCGTAATGATGGAAATCACGATGCATTAAATGTTGATGTTGAAGTTAGGCTAGATTCAAAACAGGGTGAATTATTGTTTGAGGATACAGTAGACATCCAATCAAATTCTATAATTAATCTTGAAGAATTTACTTGGACAGCTGTTGGGCAAGGTAAGCATGATATTTGGGTAATGTGCATAGTAGATGCCAACGAAAACGAGGAAGTAAGGTATGACAATAATAATATGTCTAAATCAATTTTAGTCAGGCCTCAATATGGTTTTGAAATATCTGCGGAAGATACCTTTGAATCAACCAATGTCACTCAAGCTGCGACGTTTGATGTAGATATAACCAATGTAGGTTTACGAAGTGATAATTACACAGTCTCTGTTACAGTCCAAGATCCTGAGTGGGATATAACTCATCCTTCTACAGTTTCTAATATTTTGTCAAATGGTACTGAAAGTTTTACAGTATCTTTTACTCCAAGTTCTAATGTTACAGCTTCAGTCCACCAATTTAATGTATCAGTAACATCTGAAGGTGATACTAGCCGTTTCAGTTCAGTATTTGTTAATATTGATGTTTCTCAATATTATGACATTATTTTAGAGATGCCTCTTTCTGAACAGCGAGTATTCCCCGGAACTACATTATTTTATCCAGTTAGAATAACAAATAATGGCAACGGTGACGATACGTTTGATCTTTATTCGAGTAGTGGCTGGAATTCACAAATACGCATTAATAACTCACCATCAGGTTCTGTTACTTTAGCAGCTTTCAGGACAATAGAAGCCGAATTGAAAATTACAGCACCAGCAGATTCTGAAGTAGATGATTTCAAACAGATTTCCTTTACAGCAATTTCTCAAGGTAATAATTTAATTTCCAAATCAGTTTCTAGTAACACCTCAATTGGAATAATGATGGCAGATGATGCTGTAGTTGATATCCTCCCGGGTGGTCAGGCAAGTTTTGCTGTAGAATTTCAGAACGTTAAAGAAATTGCAGATATTTTATCAGTGATAATTTCTTCGGGTGCACCAGAATGGGAATACACTATTTCACCAACTGAAGTTTCTCTAGATTCAAACGAAAAAGCTTATTCTTGGATAAATTTCACGGCACCAAACACGGCTGAGCCTGGAACTTCTTTTACAATGGAACTTGATCTAAAAGGAAATGAAACTCTTGACCAAATCAGTGTAGTTTTAGAAGTAAAACCAATACAAGGAGTACGTCTTTGGCCATCTGAATCAGACAATTTACAGAGATATGCAGATCCCGGAGAAACAGTTTATTTTGATGTAAGATTGGTTAATTATGAGCCTAATTCTTTAGATATAACTTTGTTACATGACGAATCATTATTGCCCGGCTGGTCCGTTTTATATGATAATTCAACATCATGGTCTAAGTCATTCCCAGGGGAAAATTCGACAATTGTTAGTATTGGAGTTACTACTCCAAGTGATGCCGAAGCCGTTGAAACTGGATGGCTAAAAGTAATAGCATCAATTCCCGGTTATGATGATACTTATTTCGATGCCAATATTACCGTGTCTCAAGAATTCGGGGTATCTATCAGTTCCATTGGAAATACTGAATTATTAGGTAACGTTAGTCAATTAGTTACAATACCTATAACCAATACGGGGAATGGTCCAGATACCTTCAAATTAACTTATGGAGGAAGCTGGATACAGAATACTACTACCACATTATCTTTTGATGCTTTTGAAACAAAAGAGCTCACATTTCCAATTAGTTCAGGGTTAGTTATTCCAGGAAGCCAAAGTAGTGTATTTTTGGTAGTTAATTCCACTAAAAGTTATCTAACTGAGAATCCAATTTCAAAATCAGTAATTCTTGATTTTACTGTGACAGGAATGAAATCGGTTGGATCTCAATCAATGGTACTTAGCCAAGGAGAGAGTGAAACTTACAGTGTTGCAATAGTTTCCTTGATTGATTCAGATTCAACAACATCTCGAGTTAGTACGGAAATATCAGGAGAAGTAGATTGGTGGGTTGAGTTTGATGGTATAGAGGAATTCGAAGGTGAAGAAACTTTGATTGTACCTGTAGGTCAGCCAGAAATCTTTACTTTTACAGTAATAGTTCCCGACTGGGCTAACTCGGGGAACTATGAGTTTAATCTTAAAGTTACAGATTATAACGATCCAAACCATGTTTCTACTTTAACATACAATTTGTATGTAAGACAAGTTTTTGACATTAAAGTAGATACGACACTAGAACCGTCTAGTGTGGATGCTGGTTCGGATGCAACTTGGGATTTCAGAATAACTAATAATGGTAATGGAGGAGACAGAATTGATTTTGAACTAACCGGCCTTCCGAGTAGTTGGAATTATACATTTGATTCAGATAGCATAGAAATTCCGCATTCACCACCTGGTGAAAATGTAGGCGCAATTTCATTAAATGTCGAAGTACCGGAAGCAGCTTTACCGGCAACTTATGAGTTTAACTTATCTGCGCAATCATTAGGCATTACAGTGAATGTTACATTGAATTTGACTATAAATACATTTTATCAAATTTCTGTTACTGAAACTTCAAGCGTTGATGTTACTGGGCAGGCAGGCGATACAATTTACTTCCAATTTGATGTTAAAAATGAAGGAAATTCAGCAGACACAATAAGTATTGAGGGAGGCGGTTCAATGATTGATCAGGCCCTACCAGTAGATTTTCAGTGGACTTCAAAAACATTGCAGCCAGGTGAAAGGCAGAGTAATTATTTCAAAGCTACAATTCCTAGTGGAGAGGGCCCTTGGACTGCGTTGATCACAGTAACTTCTTCAGATACATTAACTTCAGCCGAAACTCTCACATTTACATTAAATGGTAATATTCTACCTGATGCAAGTCTTAGAGATTTACTATTTGCACCTTCTAGTCCAAAAGAAGGAGAAAAGGTTACAGCAAGATTTACAATACTGTCTAATGATGCCCCAATCGAATCCATTTATTATTCAGTTTTTGTAGACGGCAGAGTAGTGGATGGGGGATTAGCATATAGTATCGAAGACGGCGGTAGTAAGCTTGTATCTGTTACGTTTACAGCAAGCTCAGGATGTCAAGAAGTTAAAGTCGTTCTTGACCCTGACGGCAATCTTGCAGAGAGTAATGCTGGGAATAATGAGATTACTAATGAAATATGTGGTGAAGCTTCAGCAGGCAATAATTTACCTATCTTTATCGCCGCTTTTGCAGTGTTATTGGTTGGAGGAGCTGTTTACTATAGGTATTCGTCAAGAGCACGAACGCCTGCAATCAAAGCTAAAGCAGAAGCACCCGTTGTTGAGGAAGCACCAGTTCATTTCCCATTAATTCTTAACTGTACAAAATGCGGTTCAAGAGTACGAGTTGCTCGTCCAGGTTCATTTAGATGTCCCTCATGTAAGGCCGTTTCATCAGTCGATAGCAATGGTAAGATTGTAGAAGAAGATTCAGAACCTGAAAAGCAAGTAAAGCCTAGACCAAGGAAAGTATCCTCTAAATCGATAATTAGTACAGATCGCAGACTTCGTATGGAGAGATTTTTATCAGAAGAACAAAAGGAAGAGTCAGAAGAAGATTTAGAACCAGAATCAAAACTTTCCGCCTCTGAAAAATTAAAGCAATTGAAAGCCGAAGAAGGAATCATTGAAGGTGGAGAAGAATTTGAGGAGTTGCCTGAGGAAGAGTCAGACGAAATTGAAGAGTCTTCGAAAGAAGAGAAAAAGAAGTTTAAGAAGAAACGAAGCCCGCCAAAAGGAGGTAGTTTTGGACCATCAGTTGGCGGGTTTTAATGAAAGTCGGTTTAGTTGGGAAACCTAATGCAGGTAAATCTACATTTTTTACAGCCATAACTTCAGCTACAGCTCAAATTGGTGATTATCCTTTTACAACAATAGAGAAGAATGTAGGTATAGCCTATGTAAGGAAGCCATGCCCTAGTAAAGAATTAGATTTAGAGCCAAATCCAAATAATTCATTATCAGTTAATGGAATTAGATATATTCCAGTTGAAGTTATTGATGTTGCAGGATTAGTACCTGGAGCACACGAAGGTAAAGGAATGGGTAATAAGTTCCTTGATGATTTAAGGCAAGCTGATGTCCTTATTCAGGTAGTTGATTCTTCAGGAAATACAGATTTAGAAGGAAACGCGACAGAGGGGGCCAATCCAATTGAAGAAATTAATTTTTTAAAAAATGAAATATGCCAATGGATCGGTGAAATCACTATGCGTACATGGTCCCGTAGTGCACGTGCAGTGGAAGCTGGTGAAAAAATAGAAGATTTTCTTTCCGAGAGATTAGCTGGGTTGAAGTTTAGCAGAGAACACGTTATAACTGCATTGAGGAAGGCTTCTATCTCCAAGCCTGTAATGAAATGGGGGTCTGACGAAGGCTTGATTATTGCAGAATTATTGCAAAGCATAGCAAAACCTATAGTTATTGCAGCAAATAAAGCAGATATTTCTTCAGAAGAAGACTTGAATAGTTTGTCCAAAAAAGGAGCTATAATTACAGTAGCAGATTATGAATTGGCATTGAAAAAAGCATCTGATGTAGGCCTAATAGAATATAATCCAGGAGATTCAGATTTTAATATTTCTAGTGATAAATTAACAGAAGGGCAGAAAGAGGCACTACAAAGAATTAAAGATTATTTGAAATTGAGAAGTTCTACAGGAGTTCAAGAGTGTATCGAAAAGGCAGTCCTTGAAAAATTAAATTTGGTAGCAGTTTATCCAGTAGAGGATGAGACACATTTTACAGATGGGGAAGGAAGAGTATTGCCTGATGCGCATTTGCTTCCTAGAGATTCTTCAGCTTTAGATTTAGCATACAAAGTTCATTCAGATATTGGTGATAATTTCATTAGAGCTATAGATTGTCGTTCAAAGCGTATTATTGGAAAGGATTACGTTCTTCAAGATGGAGATATAATCAAGATTGTTGCAGGTTCTTAAATGAGAATCGACGAGTTAGATTCATTAAGAGCTACAGCACTTGTAATGATGTTAATATCTAACTTTGTTTCAGATCTTGATTATTTTGGAATAATGGAAGTTGTTAAGGGAGATAAATGGTGGTGGTTAGCAAGATCAACAGCCTTTCTCTTTGTTTCTATATCGGGCATTTCTTATTTTTTAGCACATCAAAAAGAGTATGACTTTATGACCACACTTAAAAGAACTCAGCGATTGATATTCTGGGCCTTTGCGATTACTTTAGTAACGTTTTTTTTCGCACCTGATGCGTATGTTAGGTTTGGTGTACTACATCTTTTAGCGTTAGCAAGTATTGTTGCTTTCCCAGTTGCACGCAAGCCCTTCTACGCATTTAGTATAGGAGTCCTTCTTTTAGCGATTCCATTGTCATCTAATTCTAATTTAGTTTGGCTTGGCTTGCAGGAAACAGGTACTTTTGCTGTAGATTATTTCCCTATTAATCCTTGGTTAGGTATCTTCTTTATATTTTTATCAGCCGCTTGCAAAATTTATCCTGCAGGTAAGCCAGTATTAAGTTTCAAATGGCCTGAAAAATGGCTTTGGTTTGGGAGAAATACTCTCATTGTTTATGTGATTCATCAACCTATATTGATTGGATTACTGATTTTGAGTGGTAACGTTTCATTGGAGGATTTATGATATTTGAGAACTTAGCTAAAATACGAAACGAGATTAGCTTTGCAGCCTCAAGAAGTGGAAGGAAGCCTTCAGATGTCAATTTAGTTGGAGTTTCAAAAACTAAATCTTTAGATATGATAAGAGATGCATTTGAATTAGGTCTGATAGATGTAGGTGAAAATTACGTTGAGGAATTTTCAAAAAAATGGTCAGATTATAGTCCAGAGGGCCTACGTTATCATTTTCTTGGACGTTTGCCCACTAAGAAGGTAAGAAAAATAGTAGGAAAGGTAAAATTAATACATTCAGTAGATTCTTTGAAGTTAGCTCAAAAAATAGACTTAGTCTCTTCCGAAGAAAAAATATGCCAAGAAATTTTAATTCAAGTAAACCAAGGAAGAGAATTATCTAAATCAGGTATTAATCAAGATTCATTAGAAATACTTTTTTCTGAGATTTTAAATTTTAAAAATATAAAGATTAAAGGGCTTATGTCCATTCCTCCTTTTAGCGAACCCGCAAGACCCTATTTTCAAGATCTTCGTCAAATACGTGATAGTTTAGAGCAAAGTTTGGGTATTGATTTGCCTTACTTGTCAATGGGGATGTCAGGGGATTTTAGAGAAGCCATAGAAGAAGGATCGACACATATTCGAGTGGGAACTGCAATCTTTGGTCAACGATAAACCTATTTTAAAAAAGTCTCAATAATATTGGATATTCTTTCAGAGGTTTTTCCGTCCCATAAATCAGGTATTTGGCCTTTTTTTCCACCATTCATGTTGATATTTTCCCATGCTTGTATTATTTTTCTTGTATCATTTCCTGTAAGAATATTTGTTCCTTTTTCAATAGTTATTGGCCTTTCAGTGTTGTCTCTTAAAGTGATACATGGAATACCTAATGCAGTAGTTTCTTCTTGTAATCCTCCAGAATCAGTTAGAACAGTTTTTGACTCTTTGATTAGGGCTAGGAAATCGATATATCCTAAAGGTTTTGTTAGAATAAGATTTGAAATTTGTTTAATCTTATTTTTAAATCCAAATTTTTTGAGCATGTTTGAGGTTCTTGGGTGAAGAGGAAAAACGGCTTTTGTATCTTCACAAATTGCCTCTATAGCTTTAACTATTCGCGCTAAGTTATTTTCATAATCTACATTAGAAGGTCTGTGTGCAGTTATTAGCACATATTCAGTTTTATCAATTTTTAATTCATCATGTATATTACTTTTTTTTGCACTTTCTAAGTTATTTAACAAACTATCAATCATTATATTTCCAACTAATTTAATTTTCTCTTGCTCCATGCCTTCTCTAATGAGATTTTCATTTGCATCTTTAGAGGGAGTCAGTAAAATATTTGAAATTCTATCTGTTAAGATACGGTTAATTTCCTCAGGCATATTCATATCAAATGACCTTAATCCAGCCTCTACATGCGCAACAGGAATTGCTAATTTTGTGGCTACCAGTGCACAAGCGATTGTTGAATTTACGTCACCAGCAACTACCACTAGTGAAGGTGTTTCGTTTTGGCATACTTTCTCAAAATCAGTCATTATTTGAGCAGTTTGCTTAGCATGACTAGACGACCCTACTCCAAGATAAATATCTGGTTTTGGCATGTTTAAGTCTTCAAAGAAAACTTTACTCATGTTTTCATCATAATGCTGCCCCGTATGTAACAAAATTACGGGTAATTTCCTTCTTTTTAATTCTGAGTACAGTGGTGCCATCTTCATAAAATTCGGGCGTGCGCCGACTACTAAGATTATAGGTTCCACGTCATTCTAGAGTAGTCTGTAATTTAATCTTTACCTAAGGCATTAGAAACCCTAATTAATTCATCACTTAGTTCTTTCAGTCTTTCTTTGATTTCTTCATTTGATATTTTTTTACCATCAAAATCATGTTTTGTAGCGTAAACAAATTTAGGAATTATGTAGCATCTAAAATCTATCATCAGTGAATTAGCTAATGACATTACAGACATGTAACTACTTTTACCACCTGCAGCACATATAAATCCAAATATTTTATCATATAACATTCTTCCACCTAATTCAACGGCATTCTTTGCACCTGAACTAATGTTGTAATTGTAAATTGGAATTGCCATGATTATTCCTTCAGCATTCTTCACTTTTTCTCTAAAATCTAGAACTTCAGGCAGATCGTAACATTCGTCTCCGTCGCACATGGGTAATGGGTTCGCCTGTAAATCAAAAAATTCAGCATCCTCTAAGTGCTGTTCCAAGAATTTGGCCATAATCTTGCTTCGGCTTCCAGGCCTTAAGCTAGTACTGAGAATTAGATAACTCACGTATTGTATAATGGTGGGTAGTAGTAATTAGGGTCTTTGTCCCCATCATATTGTATGACGTATACACCTGTGACCATATCAGAAACAAAAACGTATCCTCTCGGATCATACTGCAATCCCCAGTCGAATGGAATCATACATGAAGCCCAGCAATCTGCCATGTCATAGCCTAATTCTTCAGTCGCATTGTCTATCCAATCAGGCCCATGAGGCAGGTAATAACCGAGAGTGTCAGTAGTTCCTAAGGACTCAATTGCTTGCCAACCTTGGTCAGGTGCAGCCACACCATCCTTCCATACAATAGTTTCCCATATTCTATCATGCCCTGTTACCCATGCTCCAGCATGATAATGCGTCCAATACACATTACCATTTGTTCCAGTATCTCCATTATGTGGTGAGTAAATGTAAATATTTGGAATAAAGTGGTTATCTTGTTCACTACCATCACCTCTCACACCTTTACCCGGTAGTTTCCATTCAGAAACTAAGAATGGTTTTGCAGGATCAGTAGTGTCAATAGTTCTAACGTATCCTGTATGATTATCATTTTGACCGTATTCTGGTGCAATTAAAGTGTAGTGGCGCCAATTTATCCCAAACTCTGCATCACTAGGTCCAGTTCCACAAGAGGCAGGCCATTCTGATTCGTCAACATACTCCGAAATTCCATTACAAATCAAGTGGTCATAGGGTACAGCATAATGAATCCATCCATTTCCTTCTAGTTTAGAGGTCCATTCTTCAGCACTCATTCCAGCATGTCCACCTCCTTCAGGACCATACCAACCACTAGTATCGGTAGGACAGCCTAACCATCTTCCAACTTCGTTATTTTGGGGCCAGGTTAATCCATTAGGATCTGCAATTGGAGGGGGTGTTGAAACATCTAAAATTCTTAATCCAGCATCCCAATATGAAACGTAAAGTAGCAGTTGTCCAGTAATAGGATGTTTATGCATAACGTTATCATGATTAAAAACAGTTCCTCCACAAGTAGTATCTGGATCCGGAGAATATCCACCCCATCTAATTATTTCCTTAGATTCGTTTTCTCCTTCTCCGGGGATGAATGATTCTAGGCCATCAGGAGCATAGAAAATTTGAGTCCCCTTGTAAAGGCCAGCGCCGTTTATTTCAGGATAAGGGTCGGCACCGAAAAGAAAAACTTCACAGTCATCTGTATTCCAATCAGGTATGTCATTACTACAGTAAACATGAATGTCTTGATTATGAAAGCCGGCAGGTGGATTATTCCATTCGGCCCTTTTAACAGGATGAGATTTGTCACTTACATCGATTAGATCTAAGCGGTTCATTCCACTGTTTGCATCATCATCATTAGGAATAGGATCTAACTCAGAATTTGTTAATTCGTGATTAATTAAAGCCCAATTATTATCAGGAGTTACTTTGATATCAATTATTCTAGCAACTTCAGCATAATATGTTGAAAGTAGGATGATATTGTTTGGTTCACTTATATCTAAAATTTCAAATTGGTTGTAACTTGATACATACGCGTAGCATCCTCCTTCAGTTCCGACTTTTTTACAGTCCTCAAGGAAATTGCCTTCGATGGCAATTTCAGAATTATCTCCCGGAGTTGGCGCCAAATTTTTGTATTCGGGTTTGCACGGTCTTCCTGCAGTATTGTCTAGTTCAGCAGGAGGCTTTTCATTTCCGTCACAATTTAAATTATGATAATCGATTAGAGTGATATTATTTGTTTGCAAAAAGTGTTGTTTTATATTGGTATGTTGGTGATTCTGATCTATCCCCGTACAATTTTCACAATTTTCAGATTCAACTATTGGATCTACCCACATATCTAGAGTTGAAGCTTGATCAGTTTCGTTGTCATTGTAGTAAATTATCGTTGCAAATCCCGAAATTCCCAACAAAGCGACAATACCTATACTTAGCAATTTATCTTGTTTTAAATCCATATGCGTCCCATTAAGTCATTTGGGGATTAGTATATAGTTTTTAGTCTTCGATGATTTTGAATGGCATGCTGGTGTTTGAAGTGCCATATACCTGTCCATCAGCTGTAATTGCAATCAGGCCTACTCCTATGTCTTCGGGTAACAATTTGATTCCCCATTCGAGTGCTTTTTCTAAATTAGTACTATGTTGGTGTGTACGATAACACATTAATTGCTCAGTGATAGCTTCTCCTACTCCAGTTGCCAAGATTCCTATTTCTTTATCACAATAAAAACCAGATCCCCATAATGGCGTGTCACCCACTCTCCCTACAGGTCTGCCCCTTACACCTCCAGTGGAAGAGGCAACTGCAATCTTACCAGTAGAGGAGATAGCTACAGCACCTACGGTATCTCCAGTCCATCCCTTTTTGGACCCCTCAACTTTACTTTTTTTGAAGCCCTTTTCTAAAGCAAATTGAATTGCGCCTTCACCGGCAAGCATTGTTACGAATTCATCTAATAATTCTCTTGCAATTAACACAGGATTTTTGAAATCTTGAAGGTTAGTAATAGCCCCAATTCTTCCATCACTTGTAGCAACAGCAGCATCATTCTGAACGCGTCCATCATCTCTTAGACAACTTCCAGTTCCAGCATTAAACCTAAAATCATCTTCCATTACAATAGTTGCAGCAGTAGCTGCTAGTGTGGGATTATTGGTTTCCTTTAGAATTTTCATTCCTTCTTCAGCAGCTTTATCGACACCATCTTGCACCTTTGGAGTATGACCTGCACCTCCATGACAGATAATTTTCATCTTAGAGATAGACAGGTTTGACTTAATACGGGTTTCCTTTCCAACACTATGTCAGAGGTTTCACCATTAAATGCAATACCAACCCTTCGACAATTAGCAATGCCTAAAGATACAAATGCTTTAGGTACTATTTTCGGAGGAGTAATTCTTAGTCAAATTGATACAGCGGCAGCTATTGAAGCACATAAGCACCATAGAGGAGCAGTAGTTACAGTAGCAATGGATGAAATTGAGTTCAAGCAACCAGTTTTCGTAGGCGATGTAGTGTCATATTATGCAAGAACTCACAAATTAGGCCGAACTTCTGTAACAATAGACATAGATGTTTTTGCACAAAGACAATTTGCAGAAGAAGGTGATTTTATTGAAGTTACAAGTGCAAGAGCTGTGATGGTTGCGATTGATGAAAACAACAAGCCTACTGCCTTGAATAAGTAATGAGTCGCTCTAGAAAGATCTTATGACATCATCATAGACATCGTAGACAAATGCAGGCTCAGAATTCATTTTTATTTTGACAGACCATATATTACTATCACTACAGTCGGTCGCGTCAATTTCTATATTTGGATCTGCAGAATAAGAGTCAGTAAAATCGCCAAAGTTTGACCAAATAATCACTTCATCTGAATTTAAAAAAACTAGATCATCTAAATGGTCGTTAAAGGTCCCGAAATAATGACAATCTTGCTTAAATTTTGAATTTGCGCTATCATATTCAATAATTTCTATTTTTACACTACTTGCAAAAAAAGGAAATGATGTTTTTGTTATTAAAAGATGCGAAGAAGAGTCTTCACTTGTAGGTAGTTCAACGGTACTGTAGAAAGGAACTCCACCACTGAAAAATTGAACACCTACTAATATTCCAATAACAAAAAATATTACAGAAGATTTCTCTAGATCAAACAAGCTCATAATTTTGTTAAAGTCTACTAATATTTAATTTTTTTGGTTAAGGAGCCTAAGTACCCCTCAGCACTCATAGGGCTCTTCAAAGCATAAAGCTCAGCCACATTATTACATCATAGGGGCACGCACCTAACAGACCCTCCAAAAATAATTTAGTAAGAGATAACATTATTAGGCATAGCCCATCTGAAAAACAGGTGCTCGCAAACAAAGAATCTAAAAGATTGCCAGATTGGTTCAGAGTAACGTTACCATCTGGTGAGAGTATGGATAGGTACAAATCCACTACATCTTCAGTTAAAGATAATAGATTGCACACAGTTTGTGAGGAAGCCCGTTGCCCCAATATTCACGATTGCTGGGGTAGAGGAACTGCAACATTCATGGTTGCTGGCAAAGCTTGTACCAGAGGTTGCAGGTTTTGCGCAGTAGCTACAATTAGAACTCCACCCCCACCTGACGACGACGAGCCTGCAAAATTAGCTGATGCTATACATCGCATGGGTCTCACATATTCAGTAATTACTGTGGTTAACAGAGATGATTTAGAGGATGGAGGGGCTTCACATTACAAAAGATGTATTGACGCAGTCCACGATAAATGTCCTTATGTTGGGTTGGAATTACTATGTAGTGATTTGAGTGGAAACATTAAAGCTCTTGAAAAATTATTAACTAATTCGCCTCTCACCGTCTTTGCTCATAATGTTGAAACAGTTAGACGCCTTACTCCTCGTGTAAGAGATCCAAGAGCTACTTTCGATCAAAGTTTACTAATTTTAAGAAAAGCTAAAGAGCTTAGACCAGACATTATGACAAAATCAAGTATTATGCTCGGTCTTGGTGAAACTGAGGAAGATTTATTAGAATCTTTTGAAGAACTTAGAAATGCTGATGTAGATTTGTTGACTTTAGGTCAGTATTTGTCTCCAGGTTCTCGTTATCATCCAGTAATGTCATTTCCTACACCTGAAACTTTTGATAGGCTTGCCCAAGTAGCAAAGGAGATGGGTTTCAAGGCAATAGCGTCAGGACCTATGGTTCGTTCCTCATACAGGGCTGAATCCTTAGTTTCTGCAGCTAGAGGTGAAAATTTTGATTTATTGCTTAAGGTGGTTGCATGAGTAGGAAAAAAACTTTGCATGTACCAGATGCACCCTTCAGACCAGGAGATAAGCCAGATTTCAAGAATTTAGATTTACCTAAGGCCGGTGAATTTGAGAAGCCGGATGTTTCAGTTGACCCTTCAGAAATCCAAAATCTCGCGTTTGGGTTAGTTAGAGTTCTAGATGACAAACACAAGGCTGTAGGTTCTTGGAATCCGAAGCTCAAGCCTTCAGTTCTCAAAGAAGGATTACGTCATATGACTCTTCTAAGGATTTTTGACGATAGAATGCTTACAATGCAGCGTCAAGGTAAATTATCTTTTTACATGAAATCATTAGGCGAAGAAGCCGTAGCTATAGCTCAAGGAATGGCTTTGAGGCCTGATGACATTCTGTTCCCTTCATATCGTCAGCCAGGCTTACAATTCGTGAGAGGTCGCAACTTAGTTGATATGATATGTCATTGTATTACAAATTCTAAAGATAATGTGAAAGGTCGGCAAATGCCAGTACATTATTCTTGGAAAGAAGGCAATTTAGTTTCTATTTCTAGTCCGGTAGGGACGCAATTTCCTCAAGCAGTGGGGTGCGCTATGGCTTCTGCCTATAAGGGAGAAGACAATGTTTCTATTTCTTGGTTGGGAGATGGAACTGCGGCTGAAGGAGATTTTCACTATGCCATTAACTTTGCGTCAGTTTTCAAAGCTCCAGTGATTCTTAATGTTGTCAATAATCAATGGGCAATATCCACTCACAAAAATTTCTCTGCCGGTGGTTCTACTTTTGCAGCTAGAGGCATTGCTTACGACCTTCCAAGTATTCGTGTTGATGGTAATGATTTCTTAGCACTCTATTCAGTTACGAATTGGGCTGCGGAAAGAGCCCGTAAAGGTGAAGGGGCTACCTTCATTGAAGTCTTTACTTACAGAGCAGAAGCTCATTCCACTAGTGATGATCCAACAAGATATAGGCCTAAAGATGAGTGGAAAGCTTGGCCATTAGGAGATCCGCTTGAAAGGCTAAAAAAGCATTTGATTGATTTGGGTGAATGGTCTAATGCAGATCAAAAGAAATTAGAAAAAGAGCTTGATGAATTAGTTATCAAATCATACAAGGAAGCTGAAAAATACGGGACTTTAAACGATGGGCCTTGGGCTTCGGAGGAAACTTTATTCGAGGATGTTTACAAAAAACCTCCAAGGCATTTGAGAAAACAAAGACAGGAGTTGGGAATTTAGATGGCACAGATGAATATCATTCAATCAGTAAATTCAGCCCTTGATATTATTCTCGACAAAGATCCTAATGTTTGTATTTTCGGTGAAGATGTGGGTTACTTTGGAGGCGTTTTTAGATGCACAGACGGTCTCCAAGCAAAATATGGCAAACACAGAGTTTTTGATTCTCCATTGTCAGAAGGAGGTATTGTTTCTACCGCAATTGGTATGGGAATCAATGGACTAAGGCCCGTAGCCGAGATTCAATTTTCAGATTATATTTTTCCAGCATTCGATCAATTAACAAATGAGCTTGCCAAGTTAAGATACAGGAGCGGAGGTGAATATTGGGCGCCTGTTACCGTCCGGACACCATGTGGCGGCGGAATACGTGGAGGTCATTACCATTCTCAAAGTCCAGAAGCGTATTTTACACAAACACCAGGTCTAAAGGTAGTGATGCCTTCCAATCCTTATGATACCAAGGGATTATTGATTACTTCTATTGAAGACGATGATCCTGTAATTTTCTTCGAACCTAAACGTCTATACAATGGACCTTTTGATGGGGACCATAAGAAAGCAGCATTGAAATGGGACACACATCCTAAAGGAGAAGTTCCTGAAGATTATTATTCTATTCCATTAGGTCAAGCAGCAATAGAAAGAGAAGGAAGTAAGGTTACTGTATTGACATATGGTACCATGGTTCATGTAGCTCGAGAAGCTGCCGAATCTAGTGGTATAGATGCTGAAGTTATTGATTTGCGTAGTCTAGTACCTTTAGATATAGATACAATTGAGTCTTCAGTTAAAAAAACAGGACGGTGTGTTATAGTGCATGAGGCACCCCGTACTAGTGGTTTCGGAGGAGAATTATCTGCACAAGTTCAAGAATTATGTTTCTATCACTTAGAGGCGCCAATCGTGCGCGTTACTGGCTGGGACACCCCATTCCCTCATTCACTGGAATGGCATTATTTCCCTAGTCAGGAGAGAGTTATAGAAGCGATGAAGAAAGTAATGGAGCACTAAAATGGCAAAACACGTATTCAAACTGCCGGATGTCGGCGAAGGGGTTGTTGAAGGAGAAATAGTAAAGTGGAATGTGAAAGCAGGAGATACAGTAAAGGAAGATGAACCTCTTGTAGAACTTATGACAGATAAAGCAACAGTTTCTATTCCTTCTACAGTAAATGGTAAGGTAGTTTCGACGACAGGCAAACCAGGAGATATGATTCCGGTTGGCGCTGAATTAATTGTATTTGAGGTAGATGGTGACGGCAATTCTGAGCCAGAACCAGAGCCAGAACCAGAGCCAGAACCAGAGCCAGAACCAGAGCCAGAACCTGTAGCTAAACCTCCAGAGTCTAAACCTGCACCAGTTTCAGCTCCAGCACCAATAGCAGTATCAGGAACTAAGCCCCTTGCATCACCTGCGGTAAGGAGAAGAGCAAGAGAGGCTGGAGTCGATTTGTCCCAGGTCCCCGGTACAGGCCCTGCAGGACGTATTTCCCATGATGATTTAGATTCCTTCATTTCAGGAGGAGGGAGGCTTGCAGCAGTTCAATCTGGTGTCAAAATGACTGGTGTCGAAGAAGTTCCAGTTATTGGGCTGCGCCGTAAGATAGCTGAAAAAATGGCTATTAGCAAGCGAAATGCAGCACATTTTTCATACTTTGAAGAAGTTGATGTTACAGAACTTGAAAGTTTAAGGCAACATTTGAATGCTACAAAATCTGAAACCCAACCAAAATTAACATATCTTCCATTCATAGTTCAAGGTTTAATCAAAGCATTGAGAAAATATCCTCAATGTAATGCAATATATGATGAAGAAAAAGGCGTCGTTTTTAGGCATGAAGCAGTTCACGTAGGTATTTCAACTCAAACTGATGATGGCCTTATGGTCCCAGTGATCAAACATGCTGAAGCTAGAGATGTTTGGGATACAGCTAACGAGTTACGCAGAGTCACTTCTGCAGCACGCGATAAAACAGCTACAGTTGATGAATTGACAGGCTCCACTATTACGGTAACCAGTCTGGGCGCGATGGGTGGATTGGGTGCAACTCCAATTATTAATCATCCAGAGGTATCAATAGTAAGTATTCATGCTGCTAGAGACCGGGCAGTCATTAGGAAAGGAGAAATTGCAGTTCGCAAAATGATGAATTTGACATCTTCTTTCGACCATCGAATAATTGATGGATATGATGGAGCATTATTAATTCAAGATTTGAAATCTATGCTGGAATATCCGGCTACAATCTTTATGTGAGGTTTTATGGCAGAAATTCGTAATTGTAAAGTTTTAGTAGTTGGAGCTGGCCCGGGAGGCTATGTAGCTGCAATTCGCGCAGGTCAACTTGGTTTAGATACTATAATTGTAGAAGGTTCAAGGGCTGGAGGAACATGCTTGATTCGCGGTTGTATTCCTTCTAAAGCAGTTATACATGCAGCATCTTCTTTTGAGGAACTTGAAAGCCATTCAGGTAAAGGCAAAATGGGAATCAGCGTTTCAGGTAAACCCAAAGTTAACATGAAGGAATTAGTAAGTTGGAAAGAATCAATCGTTACCAAATTGAATAAAGGCGTTGAAGGTTTATTGAAAGCAGCTAATGTAGAATTAGTATCTGGTTGGGCTAAATTTCGTAATGCAAAAACGTGTGAGGTAAGTGGTGGTGAAAAAGAATGGATAATTAATGCCGAACATGTAATTTTAGCGAATGGTTCTAAATCAGTAGAATTGCCATTCATGCCTTTTGATAACAATATTATTTCATCTACAGAAGCTCTTGACTTAGATGAAGTTCCTAAGAAATTAGTGGTAATAGGTGCAGGTTATATCGGATTGGAGTTAGGGATAGCATACAGAAAGTTAGGCTCGGAGGTAACTTTTATCGAAGCATTAGATCAAATTTTACCAATTTATGATTCTGAGATGACTAGGCCTATTAGCATGTGGCTTAGAAAACATAAAGTTGCTGTCAACCTAGGTGCTAAAGCTAAAGGTGCCACCACCAAAGGAAAGACGACTACGGTAGAGTATACAGATTCAGACGGTAAAGATCACAAAATTAAAGCAGATAAGGTTCTTGTTACTGTTGGGAGAAAACCAAATACAAAAGGTTGGGGATTAACTAAAATGGCTGTAGACATGGAAGGGCCATTTGTCAAAGTAGATAAACAATGCAGAACATCAATGAAGAATGTATGGGCTATTGGAGATATTATTGGTGAGCCAATGCTAGCTCACAAAGCTTCAGCGCAAGGTGAAATGGTTGCTGAAATAATTGCAGGTCATCGATTAGCATTTGAACCTGTATCAATTGCAGCAGTTTGTTTTACGGATCCTGAAATTGTCGGCGTTGGATTAACTCCCGATGAAGCCAAAGTTGAAGGTATAGATGTTGTAGTTGGAAAATTCCCATTTGCAGCTAGCGGTAGAGCGTTAGCAATGGATGCAGGTTCAGATGGTGGTTTCGTTAGAATTACAGCACGTTCCGATAATCATGTAATTGTCGGTATTCATGCCGTGGGTTCTCATGTTTCGGAGCTTTCTGGAGAATTTGCCCTTGCAATCGAGATGGGATCAAGATTAGAAGACGTAGCAGGAACAATTCACGTGCATCCTACTTTAACAGAGGCATTTGCTGAATCTGCGCTTGCAGGTCTTGGTCATGCAATCCATATTTCAAAGTGATTACTACCAATATAATTCAGGCAAATAATTCAACACATCAAGAAATTGACAAGTTGATGGTAGGTCTGCAGCAAAAAAGAATCGATAATGAAATCAAAGATACTTTAATTTTTGTGGAACATCCTGAAATCGTTACGATAGGCAGAAGAGGTATGCTAGATAGTATTCAAGCACCAGAAGGTTTTGATTCATCAAGCGTAGATAGGGGTGGAGGGCTGACGTGGCACGGCCCAGGTCAGTTAGTTGGATATCCCATATTCAAGTGGAAAGAAAAATCTGTTAGAAAAATAATAACATCTATTGAAGAATGGATTTTGACTTCCTTATCTAAATTTGAGGTTGTAGGCAACCGAGATGCATCTATGCAAGGTGTTTGGTTTAATGGCTATAAAATTGCTAGCATAGGTTTAGCATTTAGTAAATGGGTTTCAAGACATGGTTTTGATATAAATTTAGACACACCAGAGGGGCGGATTGAATCTGTAGAAGGATGTGGCCTACCATTAGGCAAACATACTTCTCTATCTAAGTTAGGATATCAAATATCTATAGACGAGATGCAGGAGTCTTTGCTTGATAATATGCCTAAAATATTGGGAAGAGAAGTTGGTAAAATAACTACTTTAGAAACTCTTTAACTAAGTGTTGATTCTGATCTTTAAGCTCATGGTGGTTTTTCATCCAAGTTATAGCTTTTTCAACACATATGGATTTAATTTCTCCAGTTAGTAAGTCACCTGAAACATATTCCTCCCTTATTTTTTCAAGTTCATTATCATCTTCTTCGAAGAAATAACGAAGGTATTGATATGCAACATCAACATCCGGATTACCCCCTTTAGAACGGTGTTCTTCTACAGTTGCTTGACCTCCAGAGAATGATGATTTAATTTTCTTTTCAATATCTTTCATTGAATCATTCAGGAACATTGTGGTTTCAGGTTGACTTGAACTCATCTTTCCCCCAGTCATTCCAATTGCAAATTGATGGTATGTGGACGCAGGCTGCATAAGTCCCATTCCTCCCATTTGTCTTTCTAAATTTAATAAATGATATTTGATTTCATTATGCACTTCATAAGTAGCATCTTTAATTTCAATAGTTCCATGTTTAGCATTAGCATTTGTTTGACTGAATCCGGCTTTTCCAATTGCAGCAATAGCTTTGTTAATTATTTTTTGCCTTTGATTTTTATCGATTCCTCCACCTCTCTTTAGGCCCATCATTTCTTGATTGTTATCTTGTATAGACAATCCAATTGTAATACTTCCCGATTTGTTCTGATTAACATTAAACCAGTTTGTTTTAGATACCATTCCTCTAGTTAGTCTAATATGAGGATCTTGATCAATTCCTACCGGAACAACAATTGGTCTTAGTCCACCGTATTCATCCAATTGAGGATGAACAATGTCTCCGGCTTGTACCAATGGAGATTGAATATGAGCTAGGTTTGTTTCGCCAGAAAAACCGTAAATGGCTTCCATCTCAGATAAATTCGTTTTCTTTCCTAATGTAAAACCTAATTTCTGTACGATAGGCCTTTCAGACTGAAAATAAATGGATGTTTTATCGGGGTCTAATCCCATACCTGCATAATTAGAGATATATTCTTCAATTGCATATTCCCTACATTTTTCTAGGCTCAAACCTCTCGTTGCATGTGCCTCTAAATCAGCAACAGTTATTGTCACATCCCCGCCTAAATCTTGGAACCACTTTGCCTGGTCGATTACCATTTTGTGACCAAGATGTATCTGTCCAGAAGGCATTAATCCAGATAAGACGCCAAAACTCCTGCCTTTTTTCCTTGCTTGCAAAACATTATCTAAATCTCGATGAGCAAAAATAATCCCTCTACGATGTAAATGAGTGGGATTTGGCAACTTGGTATGTTCTATTGCATCTAAACCAAATTTTTTACAAATTTCTCCGTAGTTTTGAATACCTTTGCTTGCCCAAGGGTCAATTTCCATTATTCAGCTTAGAGCTTGGGGGGTAAAAGTAATTCCTCCCCCCCTTTACCTACTTGTGGAAAGAGTAGTTTGGCCCAGAGCAATATTGCACTTGGATATGGATGCTTTTTTTGTAAATGTTCATATTTTAGAGAATCCTGATGATAAAGGAATACCACTAGCGGTAGGTGGTAAGCCAGGTCAAAGAGGCGTAATTGCATCGGCTTCCTATGAGGCTAGAACCAAGGGAGTTCGTTCGGCAATGGCATCTAGTAAAGCTTTGAAGCTATGTCCTGAACTAAAATTAGTTTCATCTAATCGTCCAATGATTCGTTCATGTTCAATTAAAATAATGGAAATTTTAGCAAGATATGGAACTTTAGAGAGGATGAGTGTCGACGAAGCTTTTGTGGATTTATCACTTCAAAAAAATCCTCAAGCTTTGGTTAAAACTATATTAAAGCGCATAAAATCAGAAACTAATTTACCTGCTTCGGCAGGATTGGCAACATCTAAATTAGTTGCGAAGATTGCCTCAGATTTTGATAAACCTGAAGGTTTCACAGTAGTTAAGCCAGGTAATGAATCTAAGTTTTTAGCACCGCTTGAGATACAAAGAATTTATGGGATTGGACCTAAAACTGCCTCTTTGCTCAATAGTTTGGGCGTGAAAACCTGTTCAGATATAGTTTCCATAGATATTCAAAAATTATTGCCTATATTTGGTCAATATTCTGTAAATCTTAAGAACAAAGCTAAAGGCGTTGATAATCGGCCGGTAGACTCTTCACCTTGGATTGCTAAGCAACAGGGTACAGAAAATACTTTTGAAAAAGATATTTCAGATTCAGACACGGTGGAAGCAGCTTTGCTTGATTTATGCGAGGAAGTATCTGAAAGTATTGGCCAGATGGGACGTTCGGCAAGAACTATTACAATAAAATTAAGATGGTCTAATTTTAAAACTATAACTAGACAAAAAACAGTTCCTGGTGAAATTAATAAGTCTACAGATATTTACAAAGTAGCTAAAACTTTACTCTATGAGAATTGGAAACCAGGTAAGCCGATTAGGTTAATGGGAGTTTCAGCGAGTAGATTAGGAGTTTCAGATCAGCAAAAATTAAACTTAGAATTCGAATAAGCTCTTCTGCTTATTGTCAGCTTTTGGGGTTATTTTTGTAATTTCTTCCTCATCATCTTTATTGTCAAAAGTAGGTTTATAATCTAACGTTACCACTTCTCTCTCCTGTCTAAATTGCTGAGATTTCTCCATTATTTCAGCTATAATTTTTTCTTTTTTTGAGAGCCCCATAAGAATAGCTAATTCATTTTCATTTAAATCTAGTTTACCAGCTATTCTAGCAGCTTTATCGTTATCATTTCTACAAATAGTAGAAATTACTGCAATCTGCTCCATTTTGGACTCTTTTATTGATTGGTGTGTAGAAGCACCTATTTTCTTTGCTAAAGAATCTCTATAACCCCGCTGAAAGCGACTTGCCCCCATCTTCCTAATCCATGAAGGAAATTGTGGCCTTCTACCACTTGTCGCATGTGTTTTTGATAGCGCAACTCCGCTTGACATTAATTCAGACGCATACCCCCAAAGCCCGTAATTTTGATTTCTTACAACACGTGATAGTAGTAAATCTGCATATGCTACTCTTTCATATGCTCGCTCAATATCGTTGGGATGTTTATAAACGATAGGTATATTGTCACTAACCCAAGTAGAAACATCTCTTGGTTGTTCATTTAATTCAAAAATGGCTTTTCTTGGTTCCTCAAAATTATCGCTATTAAATATAGTATTAAGAGTATCAAACATTTCGGTTTCTCTATCGCGTGAACCTAATTTTTCCAGATCACTTTTTATTACTTTTTTAGTTCCTTCTGATAAAGATTGTAAGTCATTAATTGCACCTCTTAAGTCACCTTTGGCATTTTCAGCCATTTTAGTGATAGTGTCTGTTTCAATTTCTAATCCTTCACTTTCGCAGACTTTATTGAGAACCATAGCTACTGAAACTGCAGATGGTTTCTGAAATTTCAAAGTTAAAGCTAATCTTTTGATTTTTGCACCAGTTCCCTTTGTTAAATTATATAGATCATTTACTGTAATGATTACTGGCTGTTTTGTTTGTTCCAATGTTTTGGATATTGCTTTTTTTCCGCCCCTGTCACTATAGTTTTTAGTCTTATTTTTTGATTGTTGAGCTCTTTCGTAAAGATTGTCGGCTTCATCCAATAAGATAAGATTTCTTTCTGAAATTCCCTCACTCCCAAATGTTTGGAATAGACCAGCCCTCAGAGCAGTTCCTTCTATCACGTTACCAGAACGGGCGTCTGAAGCGTTTAATTCAATTACTTCCCAACCCATGTCTTTTGCCAATGCAAGTGCGGCAGACGTTTTTCCACAGCCAGGAGGTCCAGAGAGTATGACTCCTTTTTTTGCCATCTTTTCACCCCATGATTTTGCCCATTTCTTTAGTTCATTAATTGTTCTAGTATTACCTATTATTTCAGAAAGACTTTTTGGCCTATATTTTTCAGCCCAAGATTCCATTATTCACCCAATTTCATTGTGAAGTGTAGTTTTTGGTAACGCAATATAGATTTTGCATTTCTAGATATAATCCAGAACGATATAAAAATGCAAATGCCGCAAATCATCATTACAGTCCCAAAAGATGATTTAAATTCACGCTGCGTAAGATCCATTATAGAGATGTTCCATTCACCGTTAGCCATGTAAATCATTGTTGCACAAGCTACAAATGAAAGAAATCCAGCAAATATTAATGATCTACTTTGTGTTCTTCCATATAATTGGACTATAGGTGAAACCAATACTAAAAACAGAGATAATCCTAAAAGAGTGAAATATACACTCATGTAGGTAGTTTGGTAGTATCCAATAATAGATCCAGGAAGTCCGCCTGTCATCATACTTTCAGCCACCATTACTAAAGGCGCAAAGGTAGCTACACCACATCCGAGAAATAAAAAGCGGGCGATAGAAAGCAAAAGTTGAGGCCTTTTACTATCAACATTTAATTGTTCTAATTTTTTATAAGTTCGTCTTAGAACAAATCTAGATATTAAAACAGTCATACTGACTAATGGTAAAAATAATACAGAAATGAATACAATTGCTTTCAATAAATCACCTAGTAAAGGTAAATCGGGGATGTCTGCACCACTGGAATATAAAGACATTACTTCGTCAGCGTAAAAATATGCGCTAAAGCCAACTGCAGCATACAATACTGCCATAAGTAATCCTCCTATGAAAATTCTTGAACCAAAACTACTGTAGATGTAGGCGTCCGGTTGGTCCTTGACAAATCTTACCATTTTTCAAGCATAGGGAGGCGGTATTAATTAGCCTAACTCAAAGCGCATCTGCTCAGGTCCTTTTTTACCAGTCAATTTTTCAGCCAGTGTAGTTCCTATTCCAGGGATATTACTTAAATCAGAGTTTGACGCGTTCATAACAGAATTTTGAGTTGTAAATCCAGCATTGAAAAGTGAACGGGCTCTTACTCTTCCAACAGAATCAAGTTCTAATAATGGAAGAAGTTCTTTTCTGACTCCATTATTAACACGAATTTGTAATTCAGTAATTAATTTTGTGTGTTTCGGCGCAATTAGCTCAGATAATTCGCACATAGCATATAAAATCCATTCAGCAGTTTCAACTTTTGCTCTTATGTCACCAGGAGTTGTAGAATAGCGTTTCAGTAAATGTTCCTCTGGAGTTTCCTCAATCCAGTCGGTTAGTAACAATGCAGTTTTCAAGTCCCAGAGATAAAATTCTAATTCCATATGTTCCACAGGAGGGGGTAACATTAGATCGCCTTCCATTTGCATTAAGTGAGTTAGATAAGTTTCCATTTCATTTTTTCTCACATAAAGGGAATAAATATCCGGAGTTCTTGCAATAGTATGCAATAATCCTAAAGGATTAGCCTCAACGTCAGATTCAAGCGCATTTTTGATTAAAACTCCAGACAAAGGATCAATGTATAGTTGAGATACCTTTTTTCCAAAAGTGGTAACCTCTAATTTTTCATGTAGTGATTCATTAGCGGCCACAAAGTCACCATTATTTCCTCCTTTAATTTTTATCAATCCTTCCTTGTCTAGGAAATCTAAAACTTTGTTAAGTCTATGTTGAGTTCTCCAAAGCTCACCTTGTGACCCAAATAATGTTTTTTCCAAGAAACTATGTAGTGATTCTTTTGTATTTATTGTGCCTGAGGTAATTAATGATAGTAAATGTGTTCTTAGGGCAGGTTCACTACCTAACCTCGAAATTACAGGTTCAGTATCGCCTTCAAAATAATTTTCTTTAAAAAAGTCAATTTGTTCTCTATTTTTTGCAATTAAAATTCCTTCTCCGTCAACGTCAAAGCCCGGTCTTCCGGCCCGTCCCAACATTTGTTGTACTTCTAAAACAGGCAGAGGCTGATTGGATTGAAAGGCAGAATCCCACCGGCTTAAGTCACGTATGATGACTCTTTTTGCAGGTAAATTCACACCTGCAGCTAAAGTAGGAGTAGCGCATAATGCTTTCAATGATTTAGACTTGAAAGCCTCTTCAATTATCCTTCTTTGCCTATTAGTTAATCCTGCGTGATGGTATGCGACACCATTGGAGATTAGCTTTGAAATATTTGAATCAACAGAAGTAGCTTCATCAGCATTCTTTTTAATTTTTTCTGAAAATCTTTCCAATATTTTTCTATCTTTATCATCTAATCTACGGCCTATGTTTTTGCTTAATTTCTTAGCTTGAGCTTCTGCAGACCTTCTTGTACCAACAAAGACCAAGCATTGCTCAGGTAAATTATCTAAGGAAAGTCCTTCAGCACCTTCTAAAATTATATTTTTGTTCTGATCATCTTCCCATTCAATTGTTTTTTCAATAGCTATTCCTTTCCTAAGAGGTACTGGTCTAAAATCACTTTCAACTAATGTAGCATCTAACCAGTCAGCAATCTCCTTTGAATTAGAAACTGTAGCAGATAAACCTATAATCTGTATAGAAGGATTAATTTCTCTAAATTTTGATAATGTTACTTCAAGCGTTGGTCCCCTTCCCGAATCATTTAGAAGGTGTATTTCATCAGAAACTAGGCAATTTACATCAGTTAGCCATGAGGGGTTGTGTCGAATAAGGGAATCAGCCCTTTCAGAGGTTGAAACGATAATGTCGTATTTTGATAATCCTCTCGCTTTGTCATAATCGCCTACGGATACTCCTACTTTTGCACCCTTCAAAATATGTTTGCAAATATCTTTTAATTCTTCAACTTTTTCCCACGCTAAGGCTCTGAGAGGTACTAAATAAATTCCTTTTTTTTTAGCTTTTACAGCTCTCATCAGCGCAGCATAAGCTACTAACGTTTTTCCGGCAGCAGTAGGTACTGAAACTAGAACTGAATGATTTTTTTCAACATATTTTATAGCTTCTTTTTGAGGAGGGTATAATTCTTTTATTTTTAGGTAATTTAGTAGTTCAGATAGCAACCTCACCAGCTCTCATCTTGTTCATTAATACCAAATTCTGGCTTACTTTGGAATGTCAAGTAAAGTGCGAATGCGCCGGCTAGAGTGGAAAGTAGTAAACTTCCTAAGCCAATTATTGCGGCTGCACATCCTAATAAAACAATATTATAATTCTGTTTCCTCCAAAGTTCTACGCTACCCCAGAATGCTAACACCGCACAAATTAATTCATAGAATAAAGCCCCTCTAAGAATCTGCCTTACAAAATCATCATCCAACTCTCCCCCGTCAATTTCCAGCCCCATCTCATTCATCATCTCATTAGATTTCATTGTAGAACCAGCAACCTTTTCGTCATCGCTCAATATTCCGTTTAATGTCATTGCAGTCAGTAGTAAGATAAATCCTGCAACAAGAAGAGCTAATGCAGCCTGGGCAGGTTTACTAGTTGAAGGATATAATTCTACAAGTCTATTTCCATTTTCATCGTCACCACCCCAGTCCAATGATTCGTATTGAGTTTCTTCCCAACCTTCAGAGTCATTAGGGGACGGTGCTTCATCATCCATTACTTAGGTATTATTAGTGCCATAATAATGGTTCCTCTAATATTTGGACAGGCCTTTTAGTGTTCCACTACTTGCAATGGTATTAATTCCTTCTTTCCCATTCATAATCTCTCTAGATTCATTCAGCAAATTATGGCCAATGAGTAGAATGCCTCTTTTCCCATTAAATTTAACCAATTTACAGCTTATTTTAGATTTCAAGGGTTTAATTTCTTTTATAATAAATTTATCAAGATCACTTTTATCAAATTTTTTTGAGCATTCAAATAAAATATACCTTTTTCTCCCGCGCTTTTCCTTAACTACCATTTCACTTGAAAGCCTTTGTTAAATTTTTAATAATATTTTCTAACTTTTCCACGCGCTCTTTTAGGCTGCTAATTTCATCGCGAAGTTCACTATCATCATTATGATTTTTCAGTTTCCCAATAAGCCAGGAATCAGTTTCTTCTTTCAATTTAATTATAGATTCTAATTCATTTTCGTTGACTTGTTCATCGACTGAAATATTTTCTCCGTCATTTTCTCTTTGATTAATTTCGACATCATTATCTACTTTAGATTGAGATTTTTCTCTCTGAAAATTTTCAACAGTCATTATGTTTCCTTCATTATCTGATTTAATCTTACCTTCTTCAGTTAACAGTTCTAATGCACCTTTAAAATCAGCCATTTCTCCTCCAGCCTCCTTAAATGCTTTAAAAAGTTCTCCTGAATCTAATTTATATCCTTCCATTTTTAGAATATTTATAATATTTAATTTTGCACTTTTCATTTTATTTTCACTATTCAGCGGATATACCATAGTTATCCATTTAGTAACATAATTTTATAGTTGATGCCAACTCAATGCGTTTAATCCCCCTTAATCCTGAACAATTGTGTCTCTTACTGATAAGATAGCTGAAATTGAGGAGGAAATTGCCAATACTAAATACAATAAGGCAACTCAGCACCATGTTGGGAAGCTTAAGGCAAAGCTAGCACAATTAAGAGAGGAGGTAGTTACTAGTTCATCAGGCCCAAAGGGCAGTGGTTATGGAGTAAGAAAAGCAGGTGATGCCACAGTGGCACTAGTAGGATTGCCCAGTGTCGGTAAATCCACATTACTTAACGCTCTAACTGATGCAGATAGCGAGACTGGTTCGTATGCTTTTACTACCTTAGACGTTGTTCCAGGAGTTTTGAAATATAGAGATGCAAATATCCAGATACTTGATTTACCCGGTTTAATAGAGGGGGCTGCAAGAGGAGCAGGACGTGGCAAAGAAGTCCTTTCAGTAATAAGATCTGCAGACTTAATTGTTCACGTCATTGACGCTATTGAACCAGCACCCCATGTTATTCTAAAGGAGTTATTTGATTCAGGTCTCCGTCTTAACAGTCGTCCACCAAATGGTAGTATTTCTAAAACAGGTCTTGGAGGTATTGAAGTTATATCTACAGTTTCACAAGAGATTGAGGAAGATGCTATTAAATCAGTAGTAAGAGAATATGGTATCGTAAATGCACAAGTTGTTTTGAGAGAAAAGATAACACTAGATGATTTAGTTGATATTTTAGCAAAAACAAGAGTTTATTCCCCTTCATTTGATGTCGTAACGAAAGTAGATATGATTAATAAACAACAACTAAAAGAAGTTAGGAAAAAATGTACGAATAAAACAATAATTGAAGTGGCAGCGCCAACCGGAAAAGGTATTGATAATTTAAAAAAGCAAATATATAATTCACTTGAATTTATATCTATATTTATGAAACCTCAAGGTGAAAAGGCAGATTTAGAAGAACCAATGGTAGTAAGAAAAGGTACGACTGTTGCAGAAATTTGTCAGCGTTTACATAGAGATTTTGTGCGCAAATTTCGCTATTCGCAGATATGGGGCCCCTCAGCTAAATTTCCGGGACAAACAGTTGGATTAAATCATAAAGTAAAGAATCAAGATGTTATCAGTATTATAACACACAGATAAATTTATTCGTTTAGTCTTTTAATTAAATCAGCTTTTTTACCTGCGGTAGATAATCCTCTTTCTTTCAACTCGCTTTTTAATTCAGCCACTTTCATTTTCGTGTAGTCTTCTTTGGAAACTTCTTTTTCATCACTGCCTCTTCCAAAAAGCCCCATGACCTTAGATGCGCCCTTACCTATTCCAGATTTTACAGCTCCTGCACCCTTTCCTATTCCTGAACTTACAGCACCAGCTCCCCTACCTATTCCAGACTTTACAGCTCCAGCTCCGCGACCTACTGCAGAACTTGCATTTCCTATTGCAGATTTTGTCATAGCGCTACTAGATTTCAACCTGTCACTAATTTTACTGCTTGCTTTAACGCTTTTATCTTTTTTATTTTCTGTCGTCTTTTCAATTTTCTTTTCTACTTTTGGTGCTTTTTTCTGCCTAGGTTTTAGCTTAAGAGATGAACGTGGTTTGAAAACAATTTCAGGCTTGTTAGCCTTTTTTTCATTATAATCTTTTCTTGCAGAATCAGTTGCTACAGATTCAGGGAGTTTATCTCCAAACCTATCTTTGTATCTTTCTTCTAAACTTTTCCCCTTTGAATCCATCATATGATCTAATCTTTTATGTATGTCCATTAGAGGTCTTTTACTTTTCTTTGACCATTCCGTAGAACCACTTTGTTGAGGTGGCGCTGCAGCAGATTCTGCAGATACAGTAACATTTGTATCAGCAACAACTCCAACAGGCGCTATTTCAACAACTGGCTGCATAGATGGAACTGCTTGAACGGCAGAAGGGGCTGCTTGAACTGCAGGTATTCCCTGATTAGGTTGTACGGGTTCTAGAGCTGGTTGAGCTACAGGTGCGGCTTGAACCGCAGCAGGGGCTGCTTGAACTGCAGGAGTACCTACCGGTTCTAGAACCGGAGGTTTTCTCTTTGGCTTTTTTTTTCCACCGAACCATGCCATTTTTTCACCAATATTTTTTTACTATGTTGAACATCTTTTCAAAGAGGCTAAATAGACTTGGAGAACTCTTTGCCCTCCTTTCTGAAGAGCTATCTCCGTCGTCGTTTTTTGCACTCTTATTTATAGATGACATTTACATGTATTTATACTAATCAATTAAAAGCTTATTCAGCCCCTTTATCTTTCCAACTCATCTTCTTTTGAATGAATCTTTTCCTGTTATAAGCTTTTATCAAATCACCTTTTGTAATTATTCCTGTTATTTTTTTATTATTTTTATCATCAACTACAGGTAAGTGACTGATTTCCTTGTAGCCCAGACAATCTAATGCATGTGTCAGTGAATCTCTCGAAGAAACAGTTACTAAATCGGTAGTGCAATAATCAGCTACAGTTAAGTGTCTCTCATGATTAACTGCAGCTTCATGAACGTCCGACCAGGTAATAATTCCGTGTAAATCCCCATTGTCATTAACCACAGGTAACCCCATATGTCCAGTATCTTCAATAATTTGCAAAGCGAGTTCTAGGGGAGAATCAGATGAAATCATTCCTGATTGAATGTGAGTTGAGATTTCTTGTGATGTCATAGTACCTTTGAAAGTACTCGGAACTAATAAAATCATTATAATTACAGTATTTTTAGTGTATCTATTACTCGTGAAACATAACCATACTCATTGTCATGCCAAATATGTAACCTCAGTAAATTATCAGTGATACTGAACCAATTTAAGTCAATAATTCCTGAATATTTTGAAAGCAAAAATTCAGAACTTACAAAAGGCTGGCCATGAAAGCCTTTAGTGGTTCCAATAATATCTTTTAAGTTTCCTCTAACATCACTAATTTTTCTGCAAAACTCATCCTTACTTGGTGGATTTTTGACTTTAATTATTGCATGAACTGCAGAAACAATATCTGTTGGAACCCTGTACGATACAGATTCCAAATGCAATTTATTTTCTAGATGGGGAAGAACTTCAATCGTAGATTTGACAACAGAAGTGTCGACTACTTTAATATTTCTGAATGATTTGCCTAATGCAAAAACTTTATGACTACCATCTAGCATTTTTTCATCGGACAAAACTGGATGTATAGTCGATACAAAACCAGCTAATATTTTATAGTTAGAATCTACAAAATTAGCAATGGGAGCAAAGGCATTGCCAGTACATGTTGAAACTGAAATAACATTGTGCTTTTTTTTATTATACTTACTCTCGTTAACTCCATGAATGAGTGTAATATCAGCTTCATCTGTTCCCCTAGTTATTATCGCCTTTTTTACTGAATCACCAAGACACTTTCTAACGTATTTAATATTTTTCAAATTACCTGATGCTTCAATAATTACATCTACATTATATTTTTTCCAATCAACTTGATTTATGTACGAATCCAATAAGACTGGGATTTTTTCATTATTAATCAAAATGTTACAGCCCTCTGAATTAACCTCTGCGGGGAATTTACCATATATACTATCGTCTCGAAGAAGGTAAGCCATATTTCTCACATATTCTTCGTTTGAATAAGATAAACTATTATGCTCCTTTATGGCAACTACTTTTACGTTACGAGATTCTGATTCATATAAATGTCTTAGTATTGATTTACCAACACGGCCCAGTCCACATATTCCAATGTTAATCAAACTATTTCCTCTATACATAAGTTCCTCTTTTCTATATATTACTTTACCAATAATTCTTCAATTAAATTACAAACATTTGAACTAGCTTGACCACCGCCATAATCAATATTTGGTTTATTCTTTGGATTGAAATTTATTATTTCTTCTTTAATCTTTTTAGAATCTGTATCTACTAAAACATTCCAACCATCATCTATAGTTTCTACCCATTCTGTATCTGGTCTAAGAGTAATACAAGGCTTTTCCAGAATATATGCTTCTTTCTGAACTCCTCCAGAATCTGTAGCAATCTTAGATGAATTATATTCTAGTGAAAGCATATCTATGTATCCTACAGGATTAATGATTTTTATATTCGAAGGGACTTTTTCAACTAATTGATTCTTTACTAAAGTATTCTTTGAACGAGGGTGGATCGGCCAAATTATGTCTTTACCTGAAGCAGATACTGAATTCAATATATTCAAAAGTGTAAATGAATCATCTACGTTTTGAGGGCGGTGTAATGTTAATAAGATGTAATCTGTCTCAATATCTAAATTTTCCAAGATTTTAGACTTACTTTTAGCTAATGGCAAATATTCCATTAACGCATCATACATCACATCACCAGTAAGATAAACTTCCTTGGTTATTCCTTCCTTTTCTAAATTAGACAAAGCCACTTTAGTAGGACAAAAGAGTATTGAGGAACAGTGATCTGTTAGCAGTCTATTAATTTCTTCAGGCATGCTTCTGTTAAAACTACGTAATCCTGCTTCTAAATGAGCTGTGTTAATTCTTAGTTTAGATGAAACTAAAGCACCTGCCAAAGTACTATTCGTGTCTCCATAAACCAACACTAAATCTGGCCTTTCAGAATTTACTACTGATTCTATTTCTACCATCATTTTTGATGTTTGAAAGGCATGGCTTCCAGAACCAACCCCTAAATTGTAGTCTGGTTCTGGAATCTTTAAATCTTTAAAGAAAATATCTGAAAGTAAATTATCGTAGTGTTGACCCGTATGCACTAAAACATGACTTATTTGTTCACTTAACTTATTACAAATTTGTGATGCTTTGATAAATTGTGGACGTGCTCCTATAATTGATAATACTTTCATTACTTTTCAGATAAACACTTCTTGAACCATAAAATGGTCTTATCTATCCCTTCATCAATCGAAACTTTAGGTTCCCATGATAATCTTTCCCTTGCAAGTGATATGTCTGGACATCTTTGTTTGGGGTCATCAACGGGCAAATCAAAAAATGAAATTTGTGAGTCTGATGAAGTTTTTTCCTTAACTATTTTTGCAAATTCTAACATATTATATTCGTCTGGATTTCCTAGATTAACCGGCCTTTTATAATCAGAATTCATTAATTTGATAAGCCCCTCCACTAAATCATCTACAAAGCAAAAACTGCGTGTTTGTGATCCATCTCCATAAACTGTTATAGATTCATTCTTTAACGCTTGAACTATAAAATTACTAACAACTCTACCGTCTTGAGGATCCATAAATGGGCCATATGTATTGAAAATTCTGGCAATACGAATATCAACTCCATTAAAGTTTTCGTAAGCTATACAAAGGGCTTCAGCAACACGTTTTCCTTCATCGTAACATGCTCTTGGACCTATTGGATTTACATTACCGAGATATGATTCTTTTTGAGGATGAACTGAAGGATCACCGTATATCTCAGAGGTAGAGGCTTGTAATATTGGAATCTTTAGTCTAGCAGCCATACCTAACACATTATACATTGCAAGAGTTCCCATTTTTAGTGTCCTTATTGGATTATATTGATAATGCACTGGAGAAGCAGGACATGCTAAATTAAAAATCGCATCAATTTTATCTGGAAAAAAAGGCTTTGTAAGATCATGATTAAAGAATTCAAAATTAGGATTACCTTTCAATTCTTTGATATTTGTATAGTTACCTGTGCTTAAATCATCAAGACAGGAGACGGCATGCCCTTGTGATAATAATTTTCTACAAAGATTAGAGCCAATAAAACCTGCACCACCTGTAACCAAATATTTCATAATTTACCTATGACCTCTTTTAAAATTTGTGAATAATCTGAATTAAATGACAATTCTAAATGTGATTGGAACCAATCTCTCATTGTTCCAATATCATATCTTTTTCCACTAAAAGTCCATGAAAACATCTTACCTTTTTTTGCTAACGATCTCATGGCATCTGTTAATTGTAATTCGCCCCCTGCACCTTTGACAACATTCTTCTGATGCTCGAACAATTCAGGAGTGAAAACATACCTTCCTTGTATGCCAAGAAGTGAAGGCGCCTCATTGATTGATGGTTTTTCAACCAAGTCATCAACTAGCATTACATCTTTTTCAACTTCTTGACCCGAAATAACACCATATCTTATAGTTTCTTCAGCTTTAATTTTTTCTACTGAGAAAACACTTGTTTGTCTTTCTTTAAACATATTAACTAACCCCTTCGTGCAATTTGGATTTCCTGTACAGATAGTATCTCCCAACAAAACTGCAAACGGACTGTTTTCCACAAACTCCTCTGCACATAATATTGCATGTCCTAAACCTTTTTGCTCCTCTTGAATTATAAATTCTATATTAGCAAGATTGTTAATCTGCCTTATCTCTTTAAGCTCATCTAATTTACCCGCTTTTTCTAAAGCTATTTCTAACTTTTCTATAGGTTTAAAATGATTCTCAATGGCTTGCTTGTGTTTTCCTGTTATTATAGCAATATCTTTTATTCCTGCATCAACCGCCTCTTCAACAACCCACTGTATTGTAGGCTTATTTACAACTGGTAGCATCTCCTTTGGTTGAGCTTTAGTTAAAGGTAAAAAGCGAGTACCAAAACCTGCTGCTGGAATCACGGCTTTCATTTTTATTTAATTCAAAAGAAATAGCTAGCGCTCCTTGCACTACCTCTCCCTGTCACCCTTCGACTTCCTAGTCAAAGTCCATTCGGGGTAACGCAAATACGTCTCTGCTCGTTGCAGCTAGCTTTTTCCACTAGGGTGTACGACTTGTATTCTCCTATATATAGTGCACGGTTTTCTAAAATATTTATTCTTATATTAAAATTAGACATACAGTAATAACTCTTAATAACTGTTCGTTAGCTGTATAACCAGCCGTGATACGAGATTTGAGTTCGTAATTTACGACAATCGAAATGGGCAAAATAATAAACGATTTCACCATAAACATTGCTACCGCCAATGGTACTGGCTCTCAGAGCGCAAATTTAATTTTATTGAATGCCTTATTCAGAATGGGAACTCATGCATCAGGTAAGAACCTGTTTCCTTCTAATATCGCAGGACTCCCAACTTGGTACATTATCAGAGTCAGTGATTATGGATACCAGGCACCAGGTGGAAAAACTAATATCCAGATTGCAATGAATCCTGATACTTGGGTTGAAGATATTGAAAATCTCGAACCTAATACTGTGTTAATCTACAATACAGATACCAGACTTCCAGTAGATAGAGAAGATTTGATACTTTATCCTGTTCCAATGGGCACAATGGGCCGGAAAATTAATCCTAAATTAGCAAAACTAGTAGCTAACATGATTTATGTCGGAATAGTAGCTGAAATGCTGGAAATTCCACAAGATATCCTAGAAGAAGCTATTGCTAAACAGTTTGGTGGAAAAGAAAAAGCCATCCAAATTAATTCTCAGGCATCTATTAGTGGTAGAGAATTTTTTACTAATGAACTAAATAAAGCTGATAATTACTATGTGGAAAAAAGAGAATTTGATAAAAACCAATTTTTGATCGACGGGAATGAAGCCGTAGCTCTAGGCTGCATATATGGAGGAATCAATATGCTTTCTTGGTATCCAATTACACCTTCATCGTCTTTGGCTGAATCTATTGATGCTTATGTTCCTAAACTGAGATTAGACAAGGATGGAAAATCAACCTGTGCTATAATACAGGCTGAAGATGAATTAGCTGCTGTAGGAATGGTTCTAGGTGCCGGTTGGGCAGGTGCCAGAGGAATGACATGCACTAGTGGACCGGGGATTTCGTTAATGTCCGAATTAATTGGACTTGCATACTATACTGAGATTCCAAGCGTTATTTGGGATGTTACAAGAGTAGGTCCTTCAACAGGTCTTCCAACTAGAACGCAGCAAGGAGATATCTCTATGCTGTATGAAGCAAGCCATGGAGATACACAGCATATTGTCTTGATACCTGGGAATGTCGATGAATGCTTTGAGTTTGGCTGGAAGGCATTTGACTATGCAGAAAAATATCAAACTATGGTCTTTGGTTTCACAGATTTGGACTTAGGGATGAACCTTTGGGTTTCAAAGGGTTTTGATTATCCCGATGAACCACTAAACCGTGGAAAAGTTCTAAAGACAAAAGAAGACATTGAGAAAATTGAGAATTACGGGAGATACAGAGACGTTGATGGAGACGGAATAACGTACAGAACATTACCTGGAAGTGGTTTAGAGCCTATAGTCTCAAGAGGAACTGGAAGAGACGAAGACGGAGTTTATTCTGAAAAATCTGACATTTATCGATCTAATATGGAAAGATTACGAAGGAAAATAGAGGGCTCAAGAACCGATCTGCCACAACCTGTTCTCAGAGAGGAAAAAGAGAAAGAATTAGGAATAATCTACTACGGATCTATGGAAAATACCATCCAAGAAATTGATGACATATTAGAGGCGACAGGTATGAAGGTATCTCAATGTAGAGTACGTGCGTTGCCACTTTCACCTGAAATAAATGATTTCATAAGAAGGCATAAAAAGATAATTGTTTTAGAAATCAATAGAGATGGCCAGATGTATGGAATTTTAAGAAAAGAGATAGAAACTGAGCTCGTACCTAAGCTCCATTCTGTTGCATTTAGCGACGGTTTACCACCTAAGGCTATAGAATATGCTGAAGCAATTCTTGCTAAATTGGAGGCATTTGAAATCTAAATATGCCCCGAGTAAATAAAATAAATCAACCGCTAGACAGCTATAAAGGAGGTAAATCTACGCTGTGTCCTGGATGTGGACATGATGCTATTTCTAATGTTATAATTAAAGCTGCTTGGGAAAATTCTATAGCTCCTGAAGGAATAGCAAAGATGTCTGGAATAGGGTGCTCAAGTAAAACACCTGCATACTTTCTCCAACAGAGTCACGGGTTCAACACTGCACACGGTAGAATGCCATCAGTAACTACTGGGGCAAATGTAGCAAATAAAAATTTGAATTTTCTTGCAGTCTCTGGAGATGGTGACACTGCAAGTATAGGAATTGGACAGTTCATACATGCCATAAGAAGAAATCTCAATATGCTTTACATTGTTGAGAATAATGGCGTTTATGGGCTAACGAAAGGACAATATTCAGCTACTGCTGAAGAGGGCTCACGGAAAAGAAAAGGTGCGCCTAATGAGCTTAAACAAATTGATTTATGCGCCATGGCTATAAACTTAGGATGCTCGTTTGTTGCGAGATCATTCTCAGGTTCCAGAAAACAACTAACTGCATTGATTAGAGCTGGAATGTCTCATAGAGGAATGGCAATTATAGATGTTATCTCCCCTTGTGTAACGTTCAATAATAATGAGGAATCTTACAAGTCTTTACAATACGTTAAAAATAATAACGAAGAATTACATGGCCTAGATTACATACCTCATTTTAATCCAATTCAAGAAATTGAAGTCCCATCTGGCGGCTATAAAGAAGTTAAATTACACGATGGCTCATATCTTAGACTAGAGACTATCAGCGAGGAGCATGATGTTGGAAGTAAGAAAATGGCTTTAGATGCGCTACGGGAAGCTGAAGAAAAAGACAAACACGTAACTGGATTATTATATTTCGAAGAAGGTATCCCTACTTTGGACGAGACTGAAAATTTAGTAGATACGCCTCTTTCTGAACTACCTGAAGAATTATTAAGACCTAATAAGAAGAGTCTTGATGATTTACTGACTAAGTTTAGAGCCTGAATTAGTTTCAATAGTAGATAATAAAAGACCGAACAAAATCAAAGAACTGGAGACTATTAACCTCAACGTTATTTCGTCTTTTCCCAAAAAAACTGAAAGTGAACCTGCTACAACTGGCTGCAAATATATGAATAGTGCGACTTTTGAAGATTCTACATAACCCATTGCGTAATAATTCAAAGAATAAGTGACAACTGTAGCAAAAAATATAGAATAAAAGGCTGCAAACCATAACCACCATGGCTGCCTTAGCCATAATTCGTAATCTGTAAATATACTGTAACTAGATATTGGAAAAAGAAGTACCGATCCTATGCACATTACAAGGACTGTAAGTCCTAATGGAGAATGATGTTCAATCATCGACTTAGATAATACTAAGAAGAGACCAAAACAAGAAAAATTTATGAATATTAAAATATCTCCTAAAAATAGTTCACTCCTTAAATCTAAATTATCTATTTCAAACAAAATCAGAGCTCCAGACATCGCAACTAATATTGAAAATGATTTGTAAATATTCATTTGTTCTTTTCCTAAAAACCAAGCAAAAAGAAGCGTCATTACTGGTATCATACAACTTATAAGTGAAGCATGTGCTGGTGTGGTATACTCTAACCCTTTCGTAAATAATGCCGTATTTAGAACAATACCTAATAGAGATAATAATATCAAAAAGTACCATTCCTTTCCTTTAGGGAAATTAAGTATTCTCCTACCATAGATTAGCCCCATTAGAATTCCCGCGAACAAAATTCTAATTGCAGTCCATTCAAATGCATCTATTCTCTCGACAATTACTGATGTTGTCAAATAGTGAAATCCAAAAATTATTTGGACTAAAACGAGAGCCCCATATACTTTCAATAATGATGGCTGGGACAACGTTTACCAACCTAACTTTTTCAGATAAGTAACATATGGTTCTTGATTACCATAATACATTAGTATTGCACCTGAAAACCAGCCTAACGCAGATGTTACGGTAAAATAAGAATCAAAGCCCTCCAAGTAATGAGGTACCATAACAACCAAACCCACACCTATGAAAAATCCGGAAATCCACGCTGAGGGTATATTTCCTGCTCGCATGTAATTAACAAACAAAAAAAGATAAAATTGAGTAAAGGTAAAGATAACTAATGCAGTTGCTATCAACAATTCGAGATTTTCTGAGCTGTTAAATTCCATTTGAGGTGATAATAATGTAAAAGTTCCGATCACCATGGCTATTCCTGGAAAAGCATCTGTAAAAATTCTGGCTGAAGAAGTCAACACTATGTAATCTGAATCTCGCCATTTCATTACCAATCTTACTAGAATTATAGGTGAAACATATCTAAACAATAAAGTAAATGCTGCAAATGGCCACAACAATTCTGGGGATGTAGATGCAAAATATACGGCCCAAAGAGCAAGAATAAAAGCTGATCCTAGTAGAAATATAAAACCTACAAGCAAAAAATCGCTTGATTTTTTATCTGTAGCTCTTTGAATGACTAACAAAAATAGCGGATAAGATAAAATAATAATACCCAACGAAAGAATGAAAAATGCTATCAAATCAATTGTGTTGTCCACAGCTTGCACTATTGAGGTATTTTATGAAATAATGCCTTCTTCAAATATTAACCGAAATATTAAATATAAGTCAAATTCGGGACCATCATGGCAGAATTCTTCTGTGATATAGAAATCTTGCGAAACGAAGGTGAATTCGAGGCTCGTGTAGAAGGAATCACTCCTAATGTGATGTCATTGAAAAGTGATAATTTAGAAGAGTTATTAGAACAATTAACTATTGAATTGGAAGATAAATTAAACTAATCTGATTCCAAATAAGAAGACATCCACTTTGTACAGTAATTTAAATGAGCACTAGTAAATCTTATGTCTTCTTTTAAATCAGAGATAAAATTATCAAATCCTGAATAGAAGTCAAAAGTTAAAACTCGAGATATAAAATTAAACATTACAACCATTGAAGCATCTACGACACAACACATGTCACTCAAATATTCTTTACTCAATTGTGGAACGAGCAGAGATTCACTTATGATGGCTTTTTGTTCATCGTTTCCAAAATATTTCTTTAGCCTAGAAATATCATGTGTTTTTTCTTCGGAATGAGCATAACCAGATAACTTCCCATATCTTGAATAATTACGGAAATTATGATAGTTTTTCTCAGGGTTGGTCAAATCCCACGATATTAACTCCTTCAAAAGATCGCTAAAACTCAATTCTTGTCTTAAACTAGAAATCATATCTAAAAACTGCGCATTATCTAAAATTTTATCCCTATTAGCTCGATAATTTTTCAAATCATTAATTAATTCGCCATAACTATCTTGCACTGCTGATGACAATGCAACTTTCCACAATCCTGATTCATGTTGAGATAGAGCAAGTTGATTAAGGAAAACACCTCTCAAGTGACATTCAATAAAACTGCGTAGCAATGAATAAGCTATATTGTAATTACCACAAAATGATTGATAAATGGAGTTAGTCAAAATTTTTTGAGACTCTAAATGATGATGATTGAAAGAACCGAGCAAGGTTGCTGCCTGCTCTTGCTTACCGGTGTCTTCCTCGTAAGCTATAATCTCAAGATATACTGAATTATATAATGAAAATGCATCAATGCCTCTTTTGAAATTATCTACCTTAATCAATTCCTCTAGATTAATTTTGGGAGTAGATAATTGAATGATAGATTCTGCTATTATTTTATACTGATTTTCGCCTGTTTCCACAATGCGTTAATGACTTATGTTAATAGAGTTTACACTAGAGTAGTAAGCAGGGACTGCAGAACGATGTTGAGGACGCAACTTCGGTGTATAAAAACCCACAATCCCATAACATTTTCACACGTCTTATATATTAAGATAACTATCTAGTGCATAATATTTAATTTGAAATAGAGACCTCTGAATTTGAGATACATGTCAGACGAAAATATGCTTGCTTATGCCGTAAAGCAAAAGGAAATTGATTATAATGAAAAAAATTTAGTTTTACTACAAGCCCAATTGATAAACAAGAACGATGACGGACACGTTATGGTAGAAAAAGTTTCCAAAGACGCCAACTCATATGCTGCTGGAAAATACTATATCCCTGGAGTAGCAATGCATTTTGGTGAACATCCTGAAGAGGCTGGTCACAGAATATTAACTGAAGAATTAGAAGTAGATGATAGAGAAATTGTTTCAATAGGTTCTCAATCTCATTACGACAAGGAAAAGGAGCGATGGTATGTATTGTTCTTATTTGAAACAAAAGAACCCTTTACAAGTGAAGAAATGAAAAATCCTTGTGATGATATAGATGAATTAGTCTATATTGATTTAGAAATTGCCGACTCTGAAAATTCAACTCAAGGATTGAAAGATATTAGAGAAGCAATGAAAGTACCTGGTAGAACTTATATCTAAATAATACTCAATTTTTTGCCAGTAATAACCAAAGTACCTTCCCATCCTTGATGTCGATTTGCGCGCCAACTGCTTACTTGGTGGAAACCTACATCCTTAAACATCTGTACCCACTCTAGTTCATTAAACATCAGCATCTTAGTACCAACCTGTTTTTGCCATGAATGTGAATCTGTATTCTCATAATAATGATCTATTCCTATAATTAAAATCCCGTTATCTTCTAAACCTGTGGTTAATATTTTTTCCAAAACTTCCTTTGGATTATCTAAATAATACAAAACCTCCATTGAATGTATAAAATCATATTTTTCTTTAAAATTAAAAGAATTAATATCTTCTAAAATGTAGGCTATATTATCACTACTCAAAGAATTTGCTTTGGTTATCATATTTTCTGAACCATCAATTCCAACCGCTCGATAACATAATGGATTCTCTGCAATTTCACGTAGAACCCAGCCATTGCCACAGCCCAAGTCTAAAAAGCTAAACTTTTCTTCTTTATTAGATAAAACAAAATCAATCATTTCTTTTACTGGTCTTGAGTGGTTTTTTTCCATTCCTTCGTCTTTACCTTTGGCAACCCATTCTCCAAAAACATCAGTTGCTTTTCTCATGTAATATTTAAAGTGTCAAAGTGCCACCTAATGGCATAGGGCTTAATTCTGCTAAATCCCCTCTAAGGGTTGGACCTTCTGTAATTGTTGCGAATATACCTATTTCTCCTTGATCATTATTTGCTAGACTAAACCAGGGCCTACCGTATTGATCTACAGCCATATCAAGAAAATCACCTAATCCTCCGCATCTTTCATAACCACATCCTGCAGGATATGCATTACTACTGTCAATTGGATCATCTGGTTCATTAATTTGTACCGTTGTAAAAAGAGGAGTTTCTGAAAAAGCATCTGTCAAAATAGTCATGTAACCATTCCATGTTTGATTACCTACATCTCCAACATATCCAAACGCAACCCGGCCTTCAGAACCTGCTGTGACTACTGGAAAACCTGTTCCTACAAGACCAATAGGTGGTGCTATCATCATAGATTCGCTCCAAGAATCTCCATTATCTTGTGAGTAGGCATAATATGGCATATTATCAATTCCCATCCACATAGCATGAACGTTATTGTTATCATCTATAGCAACTTGAGCTTCTTCAAAATTCCAAGTATCTGCAGTTCCTGATTCTTCTGTCGGGAGTGGGTGTTCAGTCCATGTAAATCCGCCGTCAGTACTTCTATAAATTGAATAGCCACTACCATTGCATCCTACATTTCCTCTGTAGAAATTACCGTTCTCCGCACCCTCAATATGTGCACTGAGGCCTCCACTATTACAACCCAATGGAGCACCTGGCACTTCAGGACTCCAAGTTAACCCTCCATCAAAACTTGTTGAACATAACGGAGACTCCCAATTTCCATTGACACAGAAAACCCATGTAGTATCATGAGTGGACAATATCCCTTGGAAAGGAGATGAGCCTATAGTTTGATGATCTTGAACGGAATATGAAGTAGCAAATGTTGGAGGTGACCAAGATGAACCTTCATTGTCCGACCATTCAACGGTCATACCTGCTAAAGCGTGCATGTCAAACTTCATTATTCTATCGGTCCATTTGTCAACATAAACATAAGGATCATTGCTGTTAGGTACGGGAGAGATAGGATCGTAAACATTCTCACAAGTATGGTCTGATAAATTTTTCATTTCTACTAAACCAGTACATTTGATAATTGCCGTTGAACCTGCTGGACCGTTACCCCAACTTGTCATGTATAAATTATCATTAGATGTAATTCCCATAGTAGGCTCAAAAGTTGTCAAACCTATACCATAGTAACTTCCTTGTGTCCAAAAGGGAATGTTTGTTCCTGATAAATTAGTATTTGATATTTCAAGAGCATTAATTCCTCCTGAATAATGATACCAAGTAGTCTCGGGAATATCTCGTCCAAAATAAAAAATCCCTGGTTCCTCAATTATGGTTCTTTTGTCTTCAGCCTCAAGACAACCGCTAAATGCTGGAAGAAGCATAAGTGCTGTAACTAAAGTTAAGATTTTTTGCATTTTATTTTCGAAAGTGTGGTGCTTTATTTAGGTTTGTGGAATAAAACAATACGATTTGTATTTGTTCCTATCTTCATATTATTAACTCCCCAAATATTAGAAGTTTTTGTGAAATCTTGAGAATTAACCATTATTCCTGCACAGATAAAGCCTGATTTTAGGCCTAAGGGAACTACATATTCATCCAATTTTATCTTGCCATTATTTACTTCACCTACCTCAAATGCGACCCAACCCCCTGGTAGTGTTATTCTGTAAAGCTCCCCAAAAACACCGCTCATAATGTTGGACCAAGTTTCAACTGTTCGACACAAAGATATTCGTGATTCAACTTCTGAAGCGTCAATGTCATTGAACCAACACCTTAGCCAATTATCTGTAGCATACTTCACTATATTCAGAAATGGAGGAGAAGTTACTGTGAGATTAATTGAATTGTCTACAATATGACTTGTTTCTCTAGAATCTAAACTCGAAAAAATAGAATTTGAACTTACTGCTTTTAAATCATATCTTAATTTTGAATTAATATCACGTAAAAGACTCTTTGATTTCTTAAGAATTATCTCTTTAGTGTCCTTGTATGATGGAACTACTCCCAGTCTTTCATTAATTGCTATTTGACTCTTCTGACTGGCTGCTTGATTAGGAGGTAAAGTATATCCTGAAAAAAAACCTGCTGAGTGTCCTGTCAGACGGTTTGTAGAAACCATCCTAATCCAATTATCTACTTCGGTATCGATTAATTGATTTTTAAAAGAAATAAGCTCATGCTCTGTTTTTTTATGAAAGAACATAGATAAGTCAATATCTGCACCAACTGATTCAAATTTTATTTCATCTAGACGTTTCTCAATGTTATCAATTGTGGGTATATTTAATCGAGATTTAGTTAAGATAACACTTAATGGATTTACATCGTTACTAACTATCTTTCGCCCCATTAGGGCTGCTTCAATGGGCGTAGTTCCCCTTCCTGCAAACGGATCATAAACTGTATCTCCTTTTCTTGTAAAGAGATCAATGAAAAAACGCGGTAATTGAGGCTTGTAACAAGCCCTGTAAGAAATCTCGTGTATTGAATTTGCTTGTCTTTGCTTTGCAGTCCAAAATTCGTTAACAAACTTAGTATAATTTTCTTTTCCTAATATAAAACTATCAATATTTGTTTGCTGATTAACTAGAACAAAATCAGAAAGAACAGCTTTTGCTTTTTCTATAGAGACTGCAGACATTTGTACAAGTTGCCCCGGGGTGGAATGAGGGAAAGTAAATGTAGACTCTCTCCGACTGCCGGGGCTCTACAAATTCTACCTGCGTACATATAATGCTTATGTTTTGATATACTAATGAATAAAACGCAAACTTTATAGATATAAATATTTTAATTTATAATTTTTTCAAACTTACTCGAGTTTTTTCATCCTTGTCCATTAATTCTGAAAGCTTTTCTTTCTGATTTAAATTCATTTCATCGGATTTTAACATTTTTTTCAACTTATATGCAGACATTTCTTGTAGCTGCTCCCATAATTCCATTTCTTTCAGTGCAGATTCTAATTCATACCTTCTTAAATCCTTCTTGTCAGGTACTTTGAATCCTGCATCTTTGTTGAATGTAACTTTGTAATCCTTTCCAAATACAGTTTTCATACCTGAGGAATCGTGATAGCCAATTAATCTAGATTCAAGAGTTTCGATTGTTGCCTCTATGTCTGATAGCATGTCTTTTTTCTTATTTTTAATTTGAACTAATTTATCAACAGTTTCTGCAGCTTCTGCGGCTGTCATTGCATAAGTGGTATCACTAGAATTTTGAACATTATCTGTGACTGTGTGTTTTATTTTTAGACCAATTAAATCATTCATTTCTTGCTCCATATTATGAACTTCATATCTTATGTATGAATCATTTTTATTATTTGGATGTAGACAAACTAAAAACATATCTGTAACTTTCTTACCATAATTTTTCTCTATAATATATTTGTAAGTATTTAACTGGAGTGAATAATGCCAAAAATTAGCATCCGGTAAATGAGATATGCAATCAACTAGCGCTGATTCCCATCTATTTTCCTTCTTAATTTCTTTAGAACGCTTCCAATCATATATTTGCAGAGTTCCATCAGGATTCTCAAAAAGCATATCTACAGAACCTGCTAAACGCAGTTCCTTGTCCCATACCATCCATTCTGTTCTGTATGGAGTTAAGTTTGACCCTATCTTCTCTTCAAATTGCTTAAAATAAACCCATTCCAAAGAGGAATCATTCTCATCTACATCAAGACCATTGTAGAAATTTTCAATATTTAAGTGCATTTTTGTGCCTGCTTCTGAAGCGGCACGACCGTCGTCTTTCCACTTTTTCTTAATTTCCCCAGGAGTCATCCCATAATACGGACTTTGAGGCCATCTAGGTGAAGACATCATCTTTTCTATTATTAAATCTGCATTAAACTTTGGAAAATGTGAATGATTCCATGATGTAACAGAAGTGTAGTCCGAATCTCCATCAATGGTGTAAATATGAGGGCCTTCATCAAATGTAATATGTGAATCTCTTTCGTGAGCATTCTTTTTAGCTAAATAATCTGCTTTTTGCATCCTAGTTTCCATTTACAAACTCATACTTAAGAGTATAGAGAGCAAACAAATATTAAAACCATATTTAATGCAATAATATGTCTCTAACTACACTTGAAGATTACGTGAAGCGTGAAATATTCAAAAGCGATAAAGAACTATTTGATTTTTGCCCCGCCTGTGATGAAACGGGAAACACCGTAGAGGCACTGATGAAAGGATTGTTCTATGAAGCAAAAAAATTGCAAAAGGAACGAGATGAAATTTTAAAAATCAATAGATCTTTTGCTAAAAGTATCGAAGAGTTGAAGAAGATAGTGCAAAAAATTGGTACTTTAAGTTAGAAATATAGGCATTAGGACGCGGCTTTTATTATACTCCAATCTAGAGAATGCTTATGGCAAGTTTAGTAAGTTTATCAAACGTCCACAAAGCCTACGATGAAACAACCGTATTGAAAGGAATTAACCTGTCTATTGAAAAAGGTGAACTAGTAGTATTGTTAGGACCTTCAGGGAGTGGTAAAACAACTTTGCTAAATTTAATCGCTGGAATTGATAAAGCAAATACTGGCCAAATCCAAATACTTGGTGCAGAACTTTCAAAGATGAATGATTTGGAACTAACTGATTATCGAAAGGATACTGTTGGATATATTTTTCAATTCTATAACTTGCTTCCTAATCTTACTGTTTTAGAAAATGCAGCTCTAGGACTAGAATTGAAAGGTGAAAGTTTAGATTATGCAAAAGTGATACTAGAAAAAGTTGGTCTTGGAGACAAGGCCCAACGATTCCCTGCTCAATTATCTGGTGGTGAGCAACAGAGAGTGGCAATTGCAAGAGCAATGGCAAAGAGTCCTGCATTGATTGTAGCTGACGAGCCTACGGGGAATTTAGATAAGAATAATTCCATTGCTGTTAGAGAATTATTCAAAAGTATAGCTAAAGATTCTACGATAATTATAGCTACTCATGACGGTGACTATCTCGATATAGCGGATAAAGCATACGAATTAAATGAAGGCATACTAGAGACAATCAAATGAGTATCGTATTTAACAAATTCAAACGTGATTTATGGGCAGAATTACCAAAAATTGCTGTTTCCATCATTATAATTTCAATGGGAATTGGAGGATTTATTACTTTTTTCCAAGTTTCTGAAAATATCAAAACAACTGTAGATACGCAATATGAAGAAATGAATCTCGGTGATTCATGGGTTAATTTACAACCTATACCTATTCCAAAACCTGAAGAACTTGCTGAGTATAGTCAAATGCAAGAAGCTGAAGGTATAGATGATATCCTTCCACAAATAGAAACCATGCAACCTAGATTGCACCTTTATGGTAAGTCTGAAGGTGAAAATGGTGAAATAATTATCGAACTTCTAGGATTACCTGAAAAACAAAATATCAATAAAGTTGAGATTATTGAAGGAAAAGATCTTACAGCGTCTGCTGAAGAAGGAAATGTACCTATTGTAATCGAATCTAGATTTGAAAAATATCATGGATATGGAATAGGAGATACTTTCAATATTTCCATAATAAAAATTAATCAAGAGACTATAGAATTCGAAAGTGTAAATATTACTGCAGAAGTTGTTGGAGTGGGGATTTCAGCTGAATATTTTATTATTACTGGAAACCAAGGAGTTTTTGTTCCGAGGCAATCAACGATAGGCGTAGTATTTGTTAATCTTCCAATTTTACAAAATGTAACTGGTTTTGATGGATTAATAAATCAAGTTAGTATAGACTGGAAAACCGAACCTACAACAAAAAATCCTTTTGAAAATACGCCTCTAAATAATGTAATTTTATCTACGTACCCGAAAGAAAACATGGAATCCTATATGATTCTCAACAATGACCAAAAGGGTGTCAAACAGGTAACTCCGAGATTAGCCGGAATCTGGCTACTAGTTGCTGGGTGCACTATCTCTCTAAATCTTTACAGGATTATACAGGCACAAAAGAAACAGATAGGCGTGATGCGTGCTACTGGCATGAATTCTAATGAAATCGTAACTTTTTATACTTGGTATGGATTATTCATAGGAAGTGTAGGTTCAGTAGGAGGAATAATTGCAGGATTTGGTATTTCAATGTACATGACATATCAATATTCTATTGCTACTGAAATTCCCGGAATTATTTACGGTTTATCTCCAAGATTAGTGATAATAGGAATTCTTCTTAGCTTAGCTTCAAGCTTACTTTTCATAATATTGCCTGTAAAAAATGCTGCAAAATTAACGATAACTGATGCAATGTCTCCAGACATACCTAGCTTCAAAGACTCTAATATAACTAAAATTAGCTCCCAGTTACCACTATCTCTAAGACTGGCATTTCGTAACTTCTCTAGAAATCAGACAAGGACTGTATTGACTACTGTAGGGCTTTCACTGGCGCTTGTCACTCCGTTTGCTTTAGGTGTTATTTTGTCAAGCACCGAAAATGCTGTCGAAACTAGCTTTGACTTGCCAGGCTGGGATGGCACCGCTGTTTTTGATTACCCTCAAGACGAAGATTTTGCAGTTCAAGACTTGGAAAATAGAAGTTACATTCAAAGTGCTAGTCCCGTTTTATCTTGGGAAATTAGCGCTTTTGGTGAACGAATTGTAGTAATTGGCTCTGAATATGGGGATGTTTTTAGTTTGCCTACAGAAAATAAATTCATCCAGTTTACTGCAAATAATCAAGTAATTGTTGATTCATTATTTGCAATGAGAAATAAATTATCTGTAAATGATACATTTGAAGCCACACTGATAGGCCAAAAAAAGAATTTAACTGTTGCTGCAATCCATACTCAAATATTAGGAGGTGCATTTATGAGCCTTGAAGGTCTTCAGGAATGGTTACACGAATGGGAAACGGAAATCAAAGCTTTAGCTGCAAATTCATCGCTTCTAAACCAAACTGAAATTGAAAATTTACCTGACTTACCCGATAAACCAATAAATGGAGTTTACCTAACTGGCGATGCAAATAGGTTAGATAGTCAAGCTCCTGATTATATCGTAGCTGTAATTGCTAAAGATGACCTAAAAAGTCAAGTTGACGAATTAATGACATTATTCACCTTTTTCATTAACTTGTATTACGGCTTAGCTGCAGTTATGGCCTTCCTAATCATTGCAAATACTGCGACAATCAATATGCTTGAAAGAGAACGTGAAATGGCTACTCTAAAAACATTAGGAACTAGCGACATTATAATCAGTAAAGCTACTTCTGCTGAGAACTTTGTAATGGGCACCATAGCTGGAATTAGTGGAATCTTGATTGGCTATCCAATTGCTGTTTGGTTATTAGAAACATTTACATACGAAATTTATTTTGTTCCAGTATTCTTTCCTACTGGGCTTCCAATAGTCATGATCTTATCTGTTATTTTCCTTAGTGTTTTTGCTGCTGTTCCATCTTGGATGAGATTGCGCAATATGAATTTAGGAAATTTAGTTCGCTCCATAGAGAGATAAGGACAAAAATAACTTTAATTAATTTTTTATACCTTGATTAAAGATTATACTATGGTTTTAGAAAATATTTCTCAGCGAGTGAACCAAAATCCATGGACTGTTATTGGAGCTATTTTAGCAGTGACATTTTTGATGTTTGGAATTTTGGCCACCGCACCGGCACCTGGAGACCCAAGTCAAGCTGGATTTATTCCGGAAAATGAAACTGTAGATGCGTTAACCGATATTGGTGAAAAATTTCAAACGGAATATCCAATCATAACTCTAATTAGATCGGATGATGTTGTAACTTCTTCTGCTTTTGTGGATATTTTAAATTTGCAAATTGCATTTACAAACGAAAGCGAAGATTACCAATTTCACGAGGATGCAAAATTAATTTCAGAAAGCTTAATCGATTCTGAAACAAAGACTAACAGTATTCTTGCTTTGCCTAATTTATTAGCTGCTGTGCAGTTTAACCAAAGTACTAATAATCTAGATGAACTAAGAACTTTTTACCTGGCTAAAAGTGATGATGAAATTAAGACTGCTCTCAAAGATGCCTTAGCAAATGAAAATTTTTCTAGCTCAATTTCCCAAATGCTAGGTGAATTTAACGGAGATGCATCTGCTAAATCTACAATTTTGATGTTGACATTTGATAACAGCAATAGAGATGGAGAAAATTCGGTTCAAGCTTTAGAAAGAATCTCAAAAGTTGAAAACTTAATGGGAGGGATTTCAATGCATTACAGAGAAAATGAATTAGAATCAACCTCAGCATATTCTCTTGGTCAGGGTGCAATCGATGCAGAAGTTAATACCGACTTTGAAAATGATGTTAACAATAGATTGGGTGTTTTTGTTCTAGGTTTTATTTTGTTAGTTCTCTGGCTCACTTTTAGATCGAGAACTGATATGGGGCTAACTCTCTTGTCTTTATTTATTTCAATAATATGGACATTTGCATTTGGCGTTATTCTAGATTTTGAACCTAGCTTTTTCATAGTTATTATTCCGATCTTATTAATTGGATTAGGTGTTGATTATGGGATACACCTCACTATGAGATTTCGTGAGGAGGTTGTTGAACATGGAGATATCGATAAAGCAAACAAAACTGCCATTATTTCTGTAGGTTCTGCGCTTTTATTTGCAACAATAACTACAATGATTGGCTTTTTCTCAAATCTTTCATCAGAAATAACTCCAATAAAAGAATTTGGAATTCAAACTGGTTTAGGGATATTATCTGCATTTATTATCTTTGTAACTTTCCTTCCTGCATGTCGATTATTGGTGGCAAGATGGTACCAAAGTAGAGATCAAGAGGTATTATCTCAAACAAATATAGATATTATTAAAGCCAAGAAAATAGGTAGCGAGAGTAATGCTCTATCTGATAAATTTATGAGTATTGGCTCTATTTTAGCGCTTAAATATCCTGAAAAATCTCTTGCTTTTTTCATAGCCTTAACCTTAGTAGCTGGATATGGAGGAAGTCAGATTTCATCTGAATTTAATGCTGAAGACTTCTTGCCTAACGAAGTTGAAATAGTACAACAATTTAATTATTACCAAGATAATTTTGGGTCTACAGCAGGTGAAATATCATTCATTTATATCAGTGGCGAGGACATTGCAACTAATGCTGTTTTCAAAGCAATGCAACAGACACAAACTGAATTACTAAGTAATGAACCTGATGATAATGAAAGAATTTACGTTACTGAAAACCCCAGCGAGATAATGTCTCCATTGGTTGCGATGCAGTTTACCGCAATGATGGATGCAACTTTTGCAGAAAAGTTAAATGAAACTGATGCAGATGGAGATGGAATACCAGATACTGATGCTGATGTGAGAGAATTACTTGATTGGATGTTTGAAAATCAACCAACAATGATTCAAAATTTTATTTACTTTGATGAAAATACTAACGAATACACTGTAGCTTACATTATGGTAACAACTAAATCAAAGAATATTTATTTCATAGAAGTTACTGAAGAGCTCAATAAAGACATTAAACCACTTGATGATATTGAATCAAGCAGCAACATAAATGCTGTTGCAACAGGCCAACCTCCTGTTTTTGTAGTCGTAATGGATACAATTACTTCTACTATGATTCAATCTATATTGTACACTATTATTCTATCTTTTATTGTTTTAACTGCTGTTTTCTGGATTAACGATGGGCAACCTCTGTTAGGCTTGCTAACTATTATTCCAGTTTTACTTGTTTTAACATGGATCCTAGGAACAATGGTTGTAATTGGGTATAGTCTAAATGTTATGACTACTTTGATTGGTGCATTAACCATAGGATTAGGAGTCACTTATGCAATACATATTTCTCACCGATTCATTGAAGAACTTGAAGAACACCATTCTTTGGAAAATGCAGTTAATAATACTGTAAAAAACACGGGTTTTTCATTATTTGGTGCTGCAATGACTACCGTGCTCTCATTTGGAGTTTTATCTCAATCAATACTTGTCCCAATGCAGCAATTTGGAACTATTACTGCATTAACAATTCTATTCTCATTCCTATCATCTGTATGGGTTTTACCAAGTATACTAGTGATTTGGGCTAAAAGTTCCAACTTAGCTGAGAACCTGCATCATAATGAAAATCAAATACCTGAACCAAAGGAAAAATCTGAAAATTCATCTATAGACGTAACAGAAGACAGTAGCGAAGAGAACGGCAACAATTCTGAGGAGAAAGAAGATAAAAATTCTATGGTTGAAGAAACTGAAAAAGAATAGCTTAATATTTAGAAATTAAATCTTTAACTTTAAGCTCACAAGAGTCCAACAAAGACTCATCTGTAGATCTCAAAACTATGGTAGCACCATAAACCCCGTCTTTTGAAAAGGGGTAACTACCAACTAGTACTTCCGGAAAGTCACCCTGAATCTGTGTTAAATCCTCTGCAAAGAAACTTTCTCCAACCATTATGTCAAAAGATCTTGAATGCATTATTTTACCTATCTCAAGATAATCGTACATACCTTCTAACATACCTTGCATTATTTTTGGAATACCTGCCATAACAAAGACATTGTCTATTTTGTATCCTGGAGCCTTAGTTGCAGGACTATAGATTAATTCTCCACCTTCGGGAATTCTAAGCATTTTAAGAAGTGGTTCTGTTAGCTCTTTACCTTCAAAAAATGCTTCCATTTTTCCTAACGCATCGTCATCTATGCGCGTTTCAACTCCAAAAGCTTTGGCAACACATTCAGTGGTAATATCATCGTGAGTAGGACCGATACCGCCCGTTGTAAAAACATAATCATATTTTACCCTCAAACCATTGACTGCATCTATTATTGCTGATTCATCATCTAAAACAACACGAACTTCCGATAAATGAATCCCTAGTTTTCCTAACCACTTTGCAAGATATGCTAAATTTTTATCCTCAGTTCTACCTGAAAGAATTTCATCACCAATAATAATTAATGAAGCTCGTTTCACAATTTTTCCAAAGCCTTAATCCTCTTTTCCATTGGAGGATGAGTTGAGAACATGCTTATGAAAAAATCGCCACCTCGAAGTGGATTAACAATGCACATTGCTGCATTACTAGGTGAACCACAATCTAATGGCTTACGATGATTTTCCCATTCTAACTTTTTCAGAGCACTAATTAAAGCCCAAGGCTTATTCGTTAATTTGGCTGCTGTTGCGTCTGCATGAAATTCTCTAGATCTTGATACTGCCATTTGTAGTAAAAAAGCTGCAAGAGGCGCAGTTATAGCAACTAAAATCATTATTCCTGGATGCACATTTCTGTTACGGCCTCCAAACATACTATTCCACCACATCATTCTAGCTGCAAATGAAATAAAACCTGCAATAGTTGCTGCAACGCACATGACCAACGTGTCTCTGTTCTTTACATGTGCCATTTCATGAGCCATAACTCCTTCAAGCTCATTATCGTCTAAAACTGACATTATTCCAGTTGTGGCTGCGACAACTGCATTCTTTGGATTCCTACCTGTTGCAAAAGCATTTGGAGTAGATGAGGGAACAATTGCCACTCTTGGCATAGGCAACCCATTTAAATCAGCAATTTTTTTAACAATTCCAAATAATCTAGGGTTGTCTTGCCTCTCTATGACCTTTGCACCATAGGCTCTTAGAACTATTGAATCGCTGTAAAAATAAGAGAAAAGGTTGATAGCAATAGCTACTATCGAAAATATAAGAATACCGTAGGAAGAACCTGCAGCAACGAATCCCACAAACATCATCAATAATGTCAGCATGAAATATAAGCTGAATAGACGCAGGAATGCCATGTATTACGATTTTAACCCCATAAATAAAATTTATTCAGTCAACATAGTGCTCATAGTCTTGCTTTTCCAACATTTTGATGGCTTTCTCTTCAATTACTGAATCATATCTAAAAACTGGATTTGGGCTCTCTCCTTGAGGTGTACGTAAATCATCTAAATTATTTTTTGAAAAGGCTTCAACTGCTTCAACCATCAAGTTAGATGCTACAACTGTGGTTTTATAGCATAAAACATGGTAATCATCTCCTCTTCTAACTTCTATCTCTCTCTTGCCAACCAAATCACCTGCATCTATATCGGCTGAGCAAAAGTGACAACTACTACCTATCTTAATTCCTTCATGAACGCTCCATGCTGGTGAAGCTGAACCTCTGCATTCCGGTAATAATCCCGGATGTGAATTAAGAACTCCACCTCTATTTTCTCCATACTCTAAAATTTTACCTCTAATTATTCTAGTTCCTCCAAAAACTATCAAATCTGGATTAGCATGCTCAATATGCTTCATACAATATTCATCATTGTGTATTGGGACTTCAACAAATGGAATTTTATATTTCTCTATTTGTGATTGCATTGTGGGTGCCAGAGGATTAGATCCTAGTCTAAATTCAAATTTTTCTCTTTCTGTTTTTCCGCCATCCGAATTTTCCTCAATTATTAATGAAGGAATGAATCCTGCTTCAATTAATTGAGAGAGCATCTCTCTACCCCAGGGATGCTCAGTTATCGAAAAAAATACAAACTTCATTTATGCGCTACGACCTTAAATTCAACAGAAATGGGAGTGGGTAAAGCACCTACTTCTACTGTTGTTCTTGTTACTTCATAGCCTTCAAGATATTCTGCATATATCTTGTTAAATTGTTTAAAATCATTTTCCATATCTGTCAAAAACACCATTATGTCTATAACATTGGACATGTCTAAATTTGCAGCTTCTAAAATCGCATTTACATTACTAAAAACTGCATGTGTCTGTGCTTCAATTCCCTCTGGAATCTCATCAGTGATTGGGTGGCGTGGACCTACGCCAGATAAAAAAACTAAGTCTCCTACTTCCTTGGCATGAACGTAAGCCCCTACTGGCTTAGCTGCATTATCGGTTCTAATGCCCATTAGCTTCCTCTAATGAACCCATCTCTGGCTGATCATAAAAATCTAAAACTTCTCTATCTCCTTTGTAAAACTCAGGATCATCTTCGTCATACTCCAAATCACCTGCTGTGTCCTCTGCAGGAGTCATAGTAACAACTGCTGAACCCGTACCCCAAACAGGTTCATATGCCAATACATTCCCATCGTAGAGATTATTTTGACCCATTATGGAAGCCATAATCCAAAACGGTTTGAAACTTACTACTTTTGGTACACGAGCTTCATTGTGGAATTGCCTTGATAGTTGTGATACATCTTCTAATCTTCCTTTTCCCAAATATTCTAAAAATTTTGAATTCCACTCATGATCTTTAAGCGAATGGATTTTGTCTTCTTTGGGATCTATTTCAACAGTGTGTAATCTATTTGATAATGCTGATACGACAATGACTGCTGCTTTCTTACCACTACTATCTATTGCATCCCTTATGGATTTTCCAAGGACTATGCTTTCGGCTCGATTAGCATACATATTGCTAGAAACTACTATGGCTGGAATTCGATTATCTGGATTTAATAGTTTCAATGCAACAATTGTCCCAGTATCTATTGGAAAACCATAATATGATACTGTACGAGCATGTAATCCTCTTTCCTTGCATTTGTCAACTGTTAATTCTGCAAACTCAGGATCCATTCTAAACTTATAATCTATACTGCCCAAATCGTGAAACTCTTCGTCGACATAAGTCCACTCAGGCTCTGGGAAAGCTTGTATTTGATGGCCTAAAATCGATGGCCAAAAAGTACTATAAACTATTAAAATTTCAGCGTCAGTTGCCTCAATCTCCTTTCTTGCCTCATCGTATGCATCTCTAACTCTCTGCCATCCTTCATTCTTTTCTGGACAAAGAAGAGGATGAGGAAGTCCGGGAACTAAAATTCCTTTACGTACATTGTCATCCCTCATATCTTAGCCTTTCTAGGATCCCAACCTACTATTGCATTTCCAGTTCCTATGACTGTGCCATATGCATGGACTGTTGCTTTGTAATCAGGAAAACCTAAGGCACTCATAAGCCAAGTTAAACAACCTGCTTCCGTTTCAGCTACTGTTTGCTCTGTAAAATCAGGCATTAAATCTATCATTTCCTTTGTCTTACCATCACGCATTAAATTTATCATTTTCATGTCCCAAAGATATTGATTGTGATTTGTTACATGCTCTTTACTCATATCCTCTGGAACTTCAGGCTCAACTGTGAAATGTCTGTGTGAAAGGGAATTGCTAGAAAGTAAAAGAGCTTTTTTTCCGGAAGCCTCAATAGCCTTTCTTGTTGCTTCTCCCAACTTAATCATATTAGCTTGCATAACCTCAGAATTAAAATAAAATTTTGATCTGTTTGAAGAAATACATACTATCGGTTTATCCCATTTTGGATTTACTAAGTGGCAGCTAGTTATTGTCCCATAATCAATTCGGAAGTCTGGATTTTCCATCATCTTAACGAGCAAACCTGAGTCTGCTGCATTATCATGTATCGCTCGTGATAATTCCACATCAACATTTAAGTCATAATTATATCTAAATAAATTTGGGAAAATTGGGTCAACAGATAAAGATTTGAAACTTTCAACACCGAGAAAATGAGTACCAATAAATGTTGCCCAATGTGGTGTATGTACTATAATTACATCATAGTCTCTATCTGATAAGCTTTCTCTTAAACGCTCATAGCCCCATCTAAGTTCTTCCCAACCTCCCTCGGAGGTTGCATCATTCTGTGGTGGGTTCTCTGCGTAAACCAAATGTGGAGGATGCGGTGCTAAAGCACCCATGACTATTTCTCCTTTAGACATGTTCAGACAATTAAACCCATTTATAAGACAATTAGCTCAAGTTAAGATTATGCATAAACCATCGAATAATTTGCTTCTCTAACCAACTTGATACATCTCTAGAAATAAACGAAACATGACCTCCCTTGGAGGTTTTAAAAAAGTAAAGATTAGATGACAAAAGATCTTCTTCATTAGGGAAACAAGCTGGTGGTGACAAAGGATCATCTAAACTATTTAGCATTAAAGTAGGATGATTGATATTTTTCAAATGTGTTGCCGAACTAATGAATGAGTAGAAATCTGATGCGCTAGATTTTCCAAAATAAGGTGCAGTTATTCTTTCATCTATCTCATAAAGAGTCTTAGAACTAAAAAAAGCGTCATAATCAACCTCACCAGGATATTTTTCCTGCTTTAATTTATATTTGGCAATTAACGATTTAACAAAAGATTCTTGATAAACTACTGAAAGACCTTTGTTCATTGCCAACACCCCTGGCTCTATGTAATAATTGCCTGAAATTAATGCTGATGCACAAATGTCTGGTAAACTTGATTTAGGACGCGATATACAATTTGCTAATAAATTCGCCCCAAAGCTATAGCCTACTAAGAAAATTGGTGAATTAGGATTTACTTGACTAACGTGTCTAATCAATTGCTCCAAATCCTCTGTCTGTCCTGCATTGTATGTATAAAAATTGTTATTCATTACACCTGAGCAAGAACGATTATTGATAGCATAACCGTTCCAACCAATTTTTGATAATATACTCATTAAACGTGTTATGTGTGTTGATTTCGAACTTCCTTCAAACCCATGACAAGCGATAACAGAAGGCCCATTACCTCTGACAACATCTACATCAAAAAAATCTCCATCTGGCGTATCAAATCTTTCTCTAACATATTCAAAAGGATCACCCTTAACAAATATTCCTGAGTAAATTGATTGTACGTGTGGATTAAGCAAAAGGTAATGGGGTCGAAATAAATCTATGTCAAAATCGTTGTTTACTGCAGACATTTTGTTATCACTGCTTATTCTTTACACAAATGTTTACAGCTTCTGAAAAGAAGGATAGACTCCAACGCCCACCTTCTCTTCCAACACCACTATTTTTTATTCCTCCAAAGGGAACTCTCAAGTCTCTATGAAGCCAAGTATTGACCCAGACCATACCCGTTTCAATCTGTTCAGCTAATTCCTTGCCTCTCTTTGCATCACCAGTCCAAACTGAGCCTGCTAAACCATAATCTGTACAATTAGCCATCTCAATGGCTTCTTTGTCGGATTTAAACGGATGAATAGTTACTACTGGTCCAAAAATTTCTTCCGTAGCCGTTCGACTCATATGACTCAGTCCTGAAATTACTGTAGGTTCCAAAAAAAATCCTCTATCAAATGGAGGTGAAAGGTTAGGACTCTTGCCTCCACACAATATTTCTCCACCTTCTCTTTGTGCTAAATGAATATAAGATTCAACCTTATCTCTATGAGATGATGAAATCAAAGCACCCAGATCTGAATTGGATGATGAAGGATCTCCTACTTTCATGGACTTCACATGATTTACAAATTTATCCACAAATTCTTCCCATATTTTATCAGACACTAAAATGCGACTACCACAAAGGCATACTTGACCTTGGTTCATGAAACCCGAACGTACAATTTCGGGTATTGATTTATCTAAGTCAGTATCTTCGAGAACAATAGTAGCATTCTTGCCACCTAGTTCTAAACTCAGCTTCTTAAACATGGGTGCTGCAGTTGCTGCTACCATTTTGCCAGTAGTAGTTCCGCCAGTAAAAGATATCAGGTTTACCTTAGAATTTTCAACAATAAACTGACCTGCCTCTGAACCAAATCCGTGGACTATATTGACAACACCTGCTGGCAAACCAATTTCATCAATTACTTCAGATAATAAGTTTGCAGTCAGAGGTGTTAATTCTGATGGTTTTGCAACTACTGTATTGCCCATTACAATTGCTGGGGCAATCTTCCATGAAAGTAAGTACAGAGGTAAGTTCCAAGGAGTTATTAGACCTGCAATGCCAACTGGTTTCAAAATAACATGATTCATAGCATCGTCCATTTCAAAATCTTCTACCGTAAACTCTTTAGCAAATTGTGCAAAAAAACGGAAATTGGCAACTGAACGGGAAGCATCAACTGCTCTGGCAAGAGCAATGGGCTTACCTGTGTCTAAAGATTCCAAAGAGGCAATCTCATCTGAACGAGCCTCTAGAGCATCTGCTATCTTATGCAGCCAATCGGCGCGCTCTTCTAGACCTATATTAGACCATAATGTGCGAGCTTCGTCTGCGGCATTGACTGCTTTTTCCACCTCGTTTAAGCCTGATTTAGGAATCTTAGCAATTACTTCTCCTGTAGCCGGATTTAAATCTTCCAAAAAATGTTTTGCTGGTTGAAATTCACCATTTATGTAATTATTGATCTTTATCATTCTGAACTCTTGTAATCTTCAGGATTAAAATACCAACGATCATTATCTGGATCCCATTCATCCCATGTGGGTATATCTTTTAATTTTTCAAGATATTTTTCAGGAACCACTCCGGGAACCAAAAATGCTTTCTGTCTTCGAAGAGGATATGGATTCCTGAGCTCCATGCCTAGTACACCTAAGATTCCCCTTGCAGCATACCAAGTGGCTTGTGGGTTCCATCCGTGAGCTATTTTGACTACGACGCCTAATCCTTCTGGATAATCTTCGTGTATTATTGACAAACCCAGCAATCCATCTGCACCTTCCTTAGCAATGACGTTGCCTTTACAAGTTTTAATAATCGTTGTATCCAGCCTATTGAAACCTCCAACTAAATCTGGATTTCGAACCATAGATTCCCAAATCCAATTTTCATCCTTTTCTTTGGCTAAACCTGCATAACATGCGGCCAATTCATTAACCGAATTGGAAAGTGTCGGAAATCCATCTCCATCTCTGGCTATTCTTTGTGGATTCCAATTTTTACCTAAATAATGTCTTATTTCCTCTAGGAAAGCAAAGAAAAACGGATGACTTGGTAAAGTATAACCTGCACGATTCCAACCTTTCCGACGGCAACCAAGAAGTATTGCTGCATGCTGACCTGAAGAATTGGAATACCACCGTCTAGCTCTACGAACCTGTCTACCAAATTGTACTAATGGAAGATCTAAAGGTGTTTGCATCAAGCCCCAGTCTGATTTTGGAAGAAGTGATTGAGCTGCTTTAACATGCTCGGATGTTCCATTATGACTTGCTACAGCTATTGCCTTCTGTTCCCAATTAAGATCATCTAATTCTTCTGAAAAAACTTTTAGCATTAATGGTTTCATCATTGAACGCCCGTAACATAGAACATTCCCACCAAAACTATGAATTGTTTTACCACCACTATACCAAGCTACCGCTCCGTGGATGGTCGTTTCACTCACTCCATTTCTTCTGTAATCTACTAAAGGCTCCCATTCAACATCCCGCCCAGTAGGTACATCACCTTCAGTTTCGCCTAATGGACTACTGGGATACAAATCTCGAACGTCTGTAGGATGGCTCAAGCTATCAATTCCTCCACACGAGGAACAACTTTGTTCATGAAAGCTTCCATATTACGAATAACACGATTACTATCATGATTAAAGAAGTCAAACCACGCCATAATGCAATCATCTGGGTGAAATCTTTCAGCAATTTGCTGCGCAACCTCTTCGACATTGCCTATTACTGAATTATCTGCAGCTTTGGATACTTTCATCGGATCTATAGTTCCTTCTAATGCTCCCCAATAAGAACCTAATGATTTTTCAGCTTCTTCTTTGGCAGCTTTGGTCCTCTCGGCGTCAGACAGATTTGCTTCATCGTTAACAAAAACCATCAAAGTCCTTGGCATGTAATCTCTTTTCCAATTTCCGCCCTCTATATGGTAATGCTTTGACATCCTGTCATGAGTTCCTTCGATAACTTCTGATGGCGTGATTGAAAGATTGAATACCTTAACTGGCCGTATCGAATTTACCATCTTTTGAAGCTCGGGATCATGTGAACCTAAAATTAAGTCTAATAAATCTCTATTCCAAGCTTGAGGAATATTCTTTAAATCTTCGAATACATACCTATTTGGTATTTTTATTTTATCTGGGGAACTAGAAAGGGAGTCTCTTTTTACAACTGCCTCTTGAACTTTCTCCCAATCCTCATTAGTACGGAAATCTGAACGTTCTAAGATTGTTTTTGCTATAGATTCACTATTTACAATCTCTCCGCTTAATAATCTTAAGAAAATTTCACATGCTTCTCTGAATATTTTACTTCGTATAACTGGCCATGATGCTTCTTCAACAATATCTCGCGGAACAATCCCATAAGGACGTGCCATAAATTCAAACCGTCCTGCTGAAAAACCAATCCGTAACTTTCGTTTTTCACTTTTATTTAAGCCATGAAGTGCAAGAAAAGCTCCTACTCTTTCTGCAATTCCAACAGGACCTCCGTGAGTCAAGAGACTCATTACTGCTGAACCAACATGGATTTTTTTTGTTCTGGCAAACATTAAGTGAGCTAATTGGAAAAAATCTGTGCAAAGTCCTACCTCTCCTTCCCAGTGTGGAACAACTGGTTGCTTATTCATTTTTTGGACTTCAGTTGATAGGTGTGCCTGAGCAACCCAAGCAGTTCCAAAACCTAATTTATCTGCAGATTCTAATTGTTCAAAAAAATTTGAAAACATGACGTCTTCATTTGGAGTTTGACCATCTACTGGTGTCTGTGATATTGAAAGAAATATATCGAATTTCATTAAATTGAACCTGTCCTTCCGCCGTCTACAGGAATACTAGCCCCCCTCACAAAGCTAGATGCTGGTGATGAAAGAAATGCAACAACTTTCCCGAGTTCTGAAGGCTCTGCAAGCCGACCCTCTGGAACTGTACTTAACCATGCTTTCTCAACATCTTCTTGACTTATTCCTTTCTGCTTAGAAAGTGTTTCCTTTAATTCTGTAAGTCTCTCTGTGTTTGTAAAACCTGGTAAAACATTGTTAATTGTAATAGCTGGTGGCAGCTCTTTAGACAAGGTTTTCGACCATGAGGCCATTGCTCCCCTTATTGTGTTACTAACTCCAAGACCCGGAATAGGCTCTTTGACGGAAGTAGAAATTATATTTATTATTCGACCGTATTGTGAAGCCTTCATACCTGGTAAAAGTAACTGAACTAAGGTTTGTGAAGCTAAAACATGTCTCAAAAACGCTTTTTCAAATTCATTTGGCGTAGCATCAATAAGAGGGCCAGATGGAGGGCCTCCCGAATTATTGATTAATATTTCAAAATTGCCATTATTCTCTATTTCTTTTTTGACTAGTATCGTTAATGTATCTAAGTCTTCAAGATCACACGATATTGTATTTTCCCCTGAGGCACTTCTAGATAAAATTACTACTTCTGCGCCATTTCCTTTGAGAGCCTCTACAGTAGCTTTGCCTATACCGCTTGTTCCCCCGCAGACTAATGCCCTCTTGCCCTCTAAGTCAATCATTTATTCACCCTTAAACTCATAAAACTCAGAATTGTTAAGCGAAGGAAGAGATTGTTTCTTAACGAGGATGCTCCTTACAAGCCATAAATCTATAAAAACTCTAAACTTTGTTGTCATATCTAAATAATCAACCCCTGAGGACCCTCCTGTGCCTATTTTTCTTCCTATCATTCTTTCCACCATGCGTGCATGTGAACTTCTCCATAACAACATAGCCTGCTCCAGTTCAATTAATTTGGAGATTAACTTTCGAGGCCATGCTAGAAGAGGCAGTGAGCGATAAGACTCAATAAATAGTAAGCCTGCACGTCTCCTTCGCAAATTTCGATCACCTTCAAAGAAATTAACTATGCTTTCATCGTCTTCTGAATATTGCTTTTGAAATGCCGATATATAATCATTAATGAAATTATCAACTATGTCTGTATCATCTTTTGCATCTACTACAGAACCTTGAATAGGCGTTCTGTAAAGCCAATCGCAAACAACTTTGTAGAGAGATTTCTCACTAGATTGTGACGGTTTACCAAAAGGTTTCCCATCTACCCATTTCGGCCCCATTAACTCTTCCATTTCCCTCATTTGAATTGATTCAAATCCTGATGCTGTACCTAAGTCATCTCTGAAATTGAGGAAATCTTGGGGGTCTAAAGTCTCCATTACCCTCCACTGTTGTGACATTAACTTAAAAACCTCAATAATCCGATCCATATGATGAACTGCTCTAGGTAAGTTTTCCTCTTTAACAAACTCATTTGACAATAATCTACGAGTACATTTTAGCTCATTAATTATTAGTTTAAACCATAATTCAAAATTTTGATGAACCAAAATAAAATGCATTTCATCATTACACAAGTTACGATTTTCACCTTCGACGCCAGTCTGAAGCTTAAGCAACTCGTCCAATCTAAGATACTCTGAGTATGTTGGTGACATTACAGCCCAATAAGGATTGTATATTATATCGACTGTGTTTGGGGGTAGTATGTTAGTCTGGGCACATGGATTATGGGGAAGTCCGAATGGAAGCAAGATTACTGCAATAAAAAATAGCGGAATTGAGGTAGTAGCACCTGACTTTAACGAAATGGAACTTATAGACCGAATAACGTTAATCGAAAAGGTGATTGATGAAGGAAATATAGTACTTGCTGGATCAAGCTGGGGAGGGCTTGCATGTGCTCTAGTAGCTCAAAGAATACCTGATAAAATTAAAGGGTTACTACTCCTCGCTCCAGCTTTACATTATCCTGAGCACCCTAATGATAATCCTGAAAATTTAATAGCTCCTGAAAATATACCTGTAGTAATAATACACTCGACGACGGATGATATTGTACCTATTAGCGCTAGTAGAGATTACCTAGAACGATCCAAAGAAAATGTCAAACTAATTGAAGTTGAAGACAACCATGTTTTAGAAAATTCAATTGAACTCATTATTTCTGAATCTAAGAAATTAATTAATGAATAAATTAATTTGAATCATCCTCAGGTGGAGCTTCACCTTCACCATCTGATGAGCTATTTCCCTCACTATCTCCCTCAGACTCTTCGTCAACTTCTTCTTCTACCTCAAAAACTATATCCTCGTAATAATTTGAATATGATGGCTTATTTTTTGAAGGTAATTCTACAGAGCCAGTCTGTTCCATAGTTTCTACATTATGCGCCGTAATTCCCTTCTCACTAATTGCATAGATATAATCTCCACCTTCCATAAAGATACTACGTCTTACATCTGGATTATCCCACCAGTACTTAGAATCATAAAATGGTGAATGATCTACTTCATCATAAATTTCAAGATCTTTACCTGGTTCAGCTTTGATAAGCATTAATTTTGACAAATATTCATAGCCACTTGAATAATACATCTTCCCATCAATTTCCTTATAATCCGAAAAATACCTTTGTGTTGACATAGGTATTGCCAAAATACCATCTGCTTCCCAATACTGGAATGCTTTATGCTCATAAGTTGCTTCACTATAAGAGTAAGACCAGCCGTTGCTATCTTCTGGAGCTGGATTCAATAGTATAGAACTAGCTAAAATTGGGTTTGAAAAATCACTTACATCGAATATTGAAATCTGAGTAACTCCCCAATCTAGGCCCTCATCGTCTCCTGCAATACCTATTGTTAAAAGATGACTATCTCCCATGGGATGAATATATGTCGAAACACCTGGAACCTTCAACTCTCCTATAATTCTAGGATTTGCAGGTTCACTCAAATCTATAGTCCATAAAGGATCTATATTTCTGAAAGTAACAATGTATGCCTTATCTCCGATAAAACGTGCTGACCATATGCTTTCATCTGGCGCAATGTCTCCTACGTGGCCTATTACTTTATACTCTGTTTCATCGGAATTTAAACTTAAAACAAAAACGTGGCTAACCATTGGCTCTGGATTATCCATCCACCATCGTCCCCACTGCCCAGTAGTAGAACAGACCCGGATATTTCCATTGTACTCAGACAGTGAAAATTGATTTTCAATTGTTCCATTGATTCTTCCGCTGGCAATATAATCCGTTTGGCCAGAATTCGAGATATCAAACACATGAAGATTTGTCATTTCCTGGAAATCTGATTCTTCATCTCCCCAAAACCACCAAGAATTTTGTGAGGCTTCAGCCATTACCATTACGTTACCTGAAGCATAAACTGTAGCCCAATTACTCAAAATATGATTTGCATTGAAACTAAAGTTTTCCTCTAATAAGTCAAGAGTCATTATGGAAGTTATCCCTTGACCTGTACTATCAGAAGCTGCAGCAAAATTCTGGCAATTACCCTCTTCAGATTCTGTGTACTTATGGGTAGTTATGTTTTCTCCAATTTTTTCATGGATTCGAGGTAGAAGGTCATCTAAAGGAATTTGATCGATTATTTTGTCATTATATTCAATTGTTTCATTCATTACTTCCATCCAAATTTGTTCTCTTTTAGAGCTGTCCCAATCAAGTTCCCAATATGTTCTATAGTTTGAAAAATCTAACCATGTCTTCAACCCATAAACGTCCATCCAGCCGTAAGATACCATACGAACTGTACCCTCTGATTCTCGTGCAGTCTGATAATTTCCTTCGATATACAATTCTTTAGCTGTTTGTGGAGAACTACGATTAGATAAATCTAAAACTGTAAGTTTAGTGAAAGATGTTGTTCTATAGTAATATTCGGGTTCATAGTCTATTTCAATATCTGAATCTTCTTTATCATCACTCTTATCTCCGGTAACCGAATTCCAATCATTATTTATTTCCTTTTTAACAACCTCAGCGAGAGGATGCTTTTCTTCATAATAACTATAAATTTGAACATTGGAATAAATTACTGCCTTATCATCCACTAAAAGCATCTCAGTAGGACGGCCTTCTATTGAAATATTTGATAAATATGAAATATTACCTGCTTCTGGTATTTCTAAAATGTGAACGTGACCTGAGGGATATACACCCCATTCATTGTATCCATTATTTACAAGATAAATGTAAGAACCATCTGTCTTTACAAAATCTGCTTCATCTATGCCCTGCTCTTGATTATTAGTTCCTGAATAATCAACCCCTTCTGCAGAATTTGATGATGCTTTATCAGAACCTGTGGAAGGTGAAGAATCTATTTCCATAGCGCCATCTTCCATTGCCATTTCAGGTACGGCTATGGCATCGTCAAATAACATATCATCAAAACCCCATCCTCCTCTAAAGCTGTAAGAACCTGTACCGAGATTAACTCTCATTTCTTCCTTTAAATGATCTTTTAAATCCATTTCAAGAAATCCGCAGGTATTGTAAGTTTCTAATATAGGTGATGAACGTGATCTATCCGATAATATACTCTCTAAATAAGTGGATTGTGATTCTGTTAAAGCAGGATTAAAAGATTCTGAATCATCTTCAAACAATGAAGAAAAATCAAAACCTGAACCTATAGACAGTGTCAAAATTACAATTGCAAATATTGCAAAAACACCGGAAGGAATACCTCCGGATGGCTCTGGCTGGAAATCTGAAAGGCTAGATATTGAACTAGGAGTATTCAGCGATTTACCAAATATATCCATTTTTTTAGACATGAGGTATTGCTCTTTTATTTTTTAGATTCGAAGAAGGTTGATTCACCGCATCTAACTTCTCTAAACAACGTTTACAATTGACGTACTTGCTGTCCATTTTTTTTAATTGAGTTAGTTCACCTGTAGTTACTGACCAACCACAAAGTGTTTTGTCGTGCGTTCCTAACATATGTCTTCGTCTCATAATATGAAAAAAACTTTTTTGTATATAAAACAATGCCAAAAAACTTTGGAGGTTTATCATTTTTTCAACTCTATTGTAAATAATTTTAGTAAAGTCAAAATAGCTTCTTCAATTACCTCATTCTCTTGCACCTCTGATTGTGAAAAATCAAGCCCGTCTGCTATTTTGTCAACAAGATCCTGTGTAATTACGCTATCTTTAAGAAACTTGTAAATTCTCGTATCTGAAAAAGCTGTTTGAGCCATATATTGGGAATTAATAACTAACATTTGACCATTAGTTACTAACTTGTCAATATGGTAATCTACTATTTGTGATGATAATTCTGCAACATCAGCTATTTTCCTCTTAGATGCCGGAGCTCCAATCTTAATGGAAGCAAATAAAATCCTAAATAATTTGTCTGTATCTTCTAAATTATGCTTTAATTTGACATTAATATCAGACATAAGACTTCAACTATTAGCCCGTTTTAAAGTAATGCCAAGAAAATTTGAAACTAATCAAAATCTAACAATACTTTCCCGATATTTTTTCTATCTTGGATATAATGATGGGCATCTGCAACTTGATTTGCAGGAAATATTTTGTCTACATGAGGATTAATTTTACCCTTTTCAATCCATTTCATCAAATCTTTTCTTGCTTTCTCTAAGTGTTCCCAATTTTTCCAACGACCTAAATGTATTCCAAAAACACCTCTATTACTAGTCATCATTTTCAATGGATCAAACTTAGGAAAAGCTAACCATGACCTAAATCTCTGCCACCGACTTTTCCTTTTCCCTGGCGCCATATCTGATATTCCAAAAGAGCAGACTCTTCCGCCCGAACCCAAACAGCGATATGATTGCATTAAATGTTCACCACCTATGGGGTCTAAAACTAATTCAACTCCCTTGTTCTCAGTCCAATCCATTATCTCTGGTAAGAAATTATCTCTATCAACAGGTAAAACTCCTTTGTCACGAATAAAATCATGTTTCTCAGGAGAACATGTACCAAATATTGTCTTAGCTCCTGCTATTTTAGCTAATTCGACAGATGCTAGACCGACGCCACCTGCGGCACCATGAATCAATATAGATTCACCCTTCTGAAGCGCACCTGGATGAATTACCATCAAATATGAAGTAAAATAAACTGCTGGAAATGCTGCTGCGATTTCAAAGCTAATTTCATCAGGAATTTTGAATACACCTTTTGAATTTGCAATGGTATGAGTTGAATAACCTCCATTAGTACCAGATCCGACAACACGATCTCCTACTGCAAAATCTTCTACATCAGGACCTAGGGCATGTATTGTTCCTGACACTTCCATTCCTGGAGTAAATGGAGGGCTCGGGGCTCCTGGATATAGACCCATTCGTGCCAAAATATCTGCAAAATTAATTCCTGCTTTTGAAACCCTTATGCATACTTCTCCAGGGCCTGGTGAAGGAGTAGGTAATTCCTGAATTTCAAAAACATCAGGATCTCCATTCTTTGTTACTACTACTGCTTCCATTATTCCTCATCGTAATAATAATCTAAACCAAGATGTGTAATCAATGTTTCACCCATCAAATGACGAAGTGTGTTTTCTAACTTCACTTTCTGAGCAAATAAATCATGCATAGGATACAAATCTGGCTTACACATTGGTGATTTAAAATAAAATGATAACCATTCTTGAATGCCATGCATACCTGAACGTTTTGCTAAGTCTAAAAATAATGCTAAATCTAAAACAATCGGTGCTGCTAAAATTGAATCTCTACACAAGAAATCGACTTTAATTTGCATAGGATACCCTAACCAACCTTTGATGTCTATATTATCCCAACCTTCTTTGTTATCTCCTCTTGGTGGGTAATAATTAATACGAACTTTATGATACAAATCACCATACAAATCAGGGTATTTTTCGGGTTCTAATATCTCCTCTAAAACACCTAGTTTTGAAACTTCTTTTGTCTTAAATGATTCAGGGTCATCTAAAACTTCCCCATCTCTATTCCCTAAAATATTTGTTGAAAACCAACCATCAATTCCTATTCTTCTTGCTTTAAATCCTGGTGCTAAAATAGTCTTCATAAGTGTCTGGCCCGTTTTGAAATCCTTACCTGCAATAGGAACACCTTCCTTGGAAGCTAAGGAATGCATAGCTGGAAAATCGACTGAGAGATTAGGTGCTCCATTTGCGTATGGAATTCCTTCTTTGATTGCTGCATATGCATAAAGTATTGAAGGTGCTATACTTGATTCATCATTATCCAAAGCTTTCTCAAACGAATCTAAAGTATCATAGACTGATCCCTTTGGCTCTTGGTAAACCTCAGTACTACCACACCAAATCATTACTAATCTTTCAACATTATTGCTTTTCCTAAAATTCTGAATATCTTGTCTTAAAGCCTCGATGCGTGCTCTGTGACCTTTGACTGATTTAACATAAATGCCATCTAATTTTTTAACAAATTTCTTATCAAACACTGCTTTCATAGGTTTTATCAAAGATAATTCGTCTTTAACTTGGTCCAGTAATTCTTTGTCTATTACCCCTGCGTTGATTGCGGCCTCGTAGCAATTATCTTCAAAAATATCCCATCCTCCAAAGACTAAATCATCTAGTTCCGTAATTGGAACAAAATCTTTGATATTTACTTCACGATTGTCTGTTCTCTTTCCAAGACGTAAAGTTCCCATTTGAGTTAATGAACCGATAGGGCTAGAAATTCCATTCCTAATAGCTAAAGTTCCTGCAACAAATGTAGTGCTTACTGCACCTAAACCGGGCATAAGAACTCCAAGCTTACCTTTAGCTGACTTAATCTTCGTAGGACTATCTATTGGCACCATTATTTTCAATTATATCGAGGGTTGTAATAAAACCATTTATTTTATTCATACAATAAAGAAAGGCATGTCAGAGAACCGTCTGCAGCTCTAAATTGAGACATATCTAATGAATGTAAAATCAAACCTTTCTCTTCCAACTTCTCTCTAACTGTAGCATAACCTTCTGCAATAATTACATTTTTTCCAAAAGGAAGAACATTCGCTCCGTATGCTTCCCTGTTTGGAACCCAAATAATCTCTGAATTGTCGGGGAAATCTGAAGAATCAAACCAGCCCTCTGGTGCCAACAAAACACCTGGCATGGGGGAAGTACAAATTGATATTAAATGAAGTGATTCTTTAGGTACTTTTACTACGTGTAAGCTGAATCCTCTTGAAGTAACAAATTTTTTGAGACTTTCTATTCCTTTCTTGTTAGTTCT
>CACOJW010000002.1 GCA_902627615.1 uncultured marine group III euryarchaeote | reverse complement strand
CTCAGTGAATAAACTAAGCTTAGGATTCATTATAGCTATCTTGTTTGCAGTTACAACTTTCCCTACGGGAAACGGCCTGCCAATAGGAATTATGGCACCTACAACAGACCAAGTTGAAGTGAATGGGTGCACATGTCACACAGAAGGACCTTACTCAAGCGATGTTGTGATTAATTTATCAGTTTTACCTGAAAATTATAATGTAAGTCAAGTATACACATTAACACTAAAGATATCGGGAGGGCCTGAACCCATGGTTGGAGGAAACCAAGGAGGTTTCTTTGTTAGAGCTACCCATGGTGTTCTTGAATCAATAGATAATAAAACTTGGATTCCTCAAGGAGAAACTCACCTTACACATAATGAGTATGGAAATAACTTTAGAGAATGGACCTTCAACTGGACAGCACCCGATACTGATACAAAAGTTGCTAAATTTATCGTATACGGTAATTCGGTAAATGGGAATGCTGGAGGGGGTGCCGGTACTTTAGGTGATTATTGGAATAAAGCAGAATACCAAGTTCCTGGAATAAACGCTGTGGTTAAAATTGAAGAAGAAGAAATGTCTTTCCCTCAAAAAATGACTTATGCTTTTACTATACTACTACTAACTTTGAGCGTTGTTGTTATTGGAAATAAAATGGTTACAGAAGATAAATCTTTCGAAGATGTAATCAGAGATTTTTGGAACTATGTACATCCTTGGCTAACTACAACAGATCACAAGTATATCGGAACCTTATACATCGTCACCGGGTTCGGGTTCTTCTTCATTGGAGGTATCTTAGGATTACTCATTCGATGGCAATTGCTAGAACCTCGTGTTGATGGTGACTTTTTAACTTACGAAGAATATAATTCCACGTTTACCATGCATGGAACAACCATGATTTTCATGGCTGCCATGCCAATTATATTTGGATTTGCTAATTATTTGATTCCTCTACAAATTGGAGCAAGAGATTTGGCATTCCCAAGGTTAAATTCACTAGGATATTGGTTATTGCCAACTGGAGGCATTGTAATCTATATGGGATACTTTACAGGAGGTGCTGGAGATGTTGGCTGGACAGGATATACGCCTTACTCATCTGGAGATTCTGCAACTACTCCTGGTACTGATTTCTGGGTTGCAGGGCAAATTATGCTTGGTGCCTCGTCAACATTAACTGCAATTAATTTCTTGACAACCATGCTTCGTATGAGGGCTCCGGGAGTTTCACTAATGAAACTACCTCTTTTCTCATGGTCAATACTTGTTACTGTATTTTTACTTCTATTATCAATTCCTGTATTCACTGTTGCTCTTTTACTGCTAATGGCTGACAGAACGTTTGGAACTTTGTATTTTGATGTCGCTGCAGGAGGAGACCCTATCTTATGGCAACACTTATTTTGGTATTTCGGTCATCCTGAGGTTTACATTGTTATTTTACCTGCGTTTGGAGTTTTGTCCGAGATAATTTCTACTTTCTCAAGAAGGCCTATCTTCGGATATACATCAATGGTATACGCAATGGCTACAATAGGAGTTATTTCATTCATAGTGTATGGGCACCACATGTTTACAACTGGTGCTGATCCGCTTTTCAGATTTATTGTTATGCTGACAACCATGCTCGTTGCCGTGCCGACAGGAATTAAAATTTTCAACTGGCTAGCTACCATGACTGGAGGCTCCATAGTTCTTAAAACTCCTATGATCTGGGCTTTAGGAACTATAATTACATTTACAATTGGGGGCATTACCGGCATTATCCTAGCATCTATACCTCTAGATATCGCATTACATGATGCATATTTTGTTGTTGCTCACTTCCACTACGTTCTTGTTGGAGGAACAATTTTCTCATTCATAGGTGGTGTTTACTATTGGTATCCTAAAATGACCGGGAAAATGATGAATGAAAAATTAGGCTTACTGCACTTCTTTACTTCATTTGTTTTCTTCAATGCTGCATTCTATCCAATGCACAATGTTGGTATCGAAGGAATGCCAAGAAGATACGCAACATATGATGAATCATTAGCTGACTTAAACGAATTCATCTCCATAGCTGCTTTTTGCTTTGGATTTGCGCAACTAATTTTTGTCTACAATGTCATTTATTCGTACAAAAATGGTGAGGAAGCTGGAGATAATCCTTGGGATGGATGGTCTCTAGAATGGGCCACTTCGTCACCGCCGCCTGAAAATAGTTTTGTTGAAATTCCAACACTATTGGATGCTGAGGAGATGCAAGAATGAGTGGAGAGCATGGGCATGATGATCACCATGATCATGAGGGGCATATCAACACTATAGCACCATTTGTATTCTCTTTGGCTTCTGCAGTGATGTTTATAGGACTTGTAATGGCCACTGCTGGTGAGAATGCGGGCTACTGGTTTGTATTTTTACTTGGACTTGCTGGAATGATAACTGGATTCTTCATGTGGATTCAAGATTACTGGGAACAAGATTCTGAAGAAGGGGAAGAGTTGGAAACATACCATGATTTTTGGGATACAATATCTACCAGAAAATTTGGCATGTGGATTTTTTTACTAACTGAAGTCATGGTTTTCAGTACTCTCCTAAGTGCATACCTTAGATACCGTGCTGCTGTTCCTGATTATGATCCCGGAATAGATTGTGGATTGCAATTCGAAGATTGCTGGGTACCTGCTGCCGACGTTATCAGGAGCCACTTAATCTGGGGAGTAATCAATACCTTTGCTTTACTACTGAGCAGTTTAACCGTAGTTCTAGCCCTTTACGCGGCTAAGAACAATAATCCAAAAGCTACAACAAGATACCTGATGGTAACCTTTGTTCTAGGCGCTATGTTTCTAGTTCTTAAATTATGGGAATGGAGTGAAATGCGTCATTATAATTTCTGGGATGAAGCGCACTATGGTTGTGACGTCACCAAAGGACAAGATATTGAAAGCCATTGTATTGCGCCAAAGTATGCTGATGGCTTTTGGATTGACACGAGTTTAGAAGGCAGTACTTTTTACATAACCACTGGAACCCATGGAGCGCATGTATTCGTAGGATTAATCGCTCTTGCTTATTTGATTGCAAAATCAAACAAAGAAGGTTATAATGAAGAATATCATGATACAATCGAACTATTCGGATTGTATTGGCACTACGTAGACTTGGTATGGGTTTTTGTATTCCCATTCTTTTATTTATATTGAGGTAAAAATGAGCGAAAAAGAAAATTATGATAAAAACAAAGAAGCATTAGAATTCTCAAATGGAAATGAGCCTCTTGTAGCCTTTTCTGACTTATCTGGTATTCAAAGCAAACTTACACAATATATTTTTGATTCTTGTTCGAAAGATCCAAATGGTATTAGTGAAAAACTTACCATCAAAGAATTATCTGAAACTTCTGATACTAGTGCTCCATCTGTAAAGAAAAGTATACTTAGATTAAGAGATAAAAATGTCCTCTTCAAAGGTGAATACAAAGACGGACGAGGAGGCTGGACACAATACGTAATTAGTAGAACTATTTTCGATGAAATGAAAGGAAATGAGGAAACTGTAGACGAAGAAGTTCTGGTCGACGATAAAAGTGAAGAAAAAACTGTAGACGGAAACAGTAAACCTACTGAAAAAGAAAATGAAAAAGAAGCTATTGAAGAATCTTTGGAAGAAACTGTAGACAAAGAACTACCTGCAGAAGCAAAAACTACTGATATCAAAAAGAAATCATCTCACAAGAGTTCTAAACATCACGATGATGATCACCATGAGGAACATACGTTTCCATCCTGGGTAACGTTTGGCGAGGAAAAAAATCCTGAAAGCGCTTTCATCAAGATTTTTGCGTGGTTAGTTTTCTGGACAATTTTAGAAGTTTTAGCTATTGTTCAAGAGTTTGAAGCTTTCTGGATGAATATGGCTATTCTATTTGGTATAGCGCTGATTAAATGTTGGTTTATTTGCTCCTTCTTCATGCATATGACGTGGGATCCACCACTTGTAAATCAAACTGCTGCAGTTCCACTATTCTTCCTTATTGTATTATTTTTAGCTGTAGGTCTAACTTCTCCTGGTGCTGTAGATGACCTAAAAACTATATGTGGTTTTTAGGTAGTGTAAATAAATAATCCAAACATAGTCAAAATATAGTAAGGAACCAATACTGCAGCTCCTTCATAATCTTTTGATATTCGTTGACCTAGCATAAGTATGGCTAAAGAAGAAGCTGCTAAAATTAGTCCCATAATTGCATAAGAGTATTCGTTGTAAAATAGAGCCATTATTGAACCAAATATTGACAGAAGACCTGACAATACTTCGAATATTGTAACTTGAATTAGGCCAAACGTTGAAAAATTGGCTAAAGGAGTCTTAGCGAATTTACCAGTAATGAAGTCGAGCTCGCCTTCCCAATTAAAAATCTTATCAAAACCGGATTGTGTCATTACTATACCAAGGAAGACAGAAATGCTTGCCCCAATAATACTAACATAACTAAACTCAAAGTCAAAAAAAACGAGATTCCCTTCACCAAAACCAAGTAGTGTCATATTAGTTACTGAATAAACGGGTATTTGGCTGTTACTAGAGCAAAAGTTGAACGTCGTGATATATTGAAGCGTAAGTCCAATCGGTTCCTCTCCAAAGGACTCGGAAATCGCCTTTCTGATCAATTATGTACAACCTAGAAGAATGGCTTACTCCATAGTTTGGAACTTCTTCTTCGTCAGAGTTAAAGTCATAGTTAAGTGCTGCTGTGATTACACTTAGCATGTCACTGTCTGAAACATGTCCTAACCTCCAATGGTATATGCTCTCTAGTATATCATCCATTTGTTGAGTAAGGTTTTGAGAAACTGTGTGATTTGTAACCATTTCGACTAAATCATCATATGATTTGGTACCTGATGATTTGTGAACTATCTGAGCTTGACCTGATTCTAAATCACCTTCTAAGAGAATCCAGCTAGGATAAGCACTCAAACCAAAACTTGATTTTAATATTTCATCTTCATCATAAAGGTAAGTCCATGAAGCATTATGTTCTGAAGCAAATTCTTGAATAGTTGTTAAATTGTCTTTATTACCTGAAAGACTAGAGCCTCCTACAGAAATTAGATTAACTTCTGAAGAATAATTGTGATAGAATTCATCTAAGGCTGACATTTGTGTATTACAATGTCCACAATCTGTATGGAAAAATTCCAACAATGTGAGATTTGATTTGTAATAATCTGTAGACTTATGCTTTGTACCATTGATATCTGTTATACTCCAATATGGTGCAAATACTTCAGATAATTGACTCTCTAAAATTATCATTGCGTCAGATTCTGTTGCTAAATTATTTTGTCTAGCTACGGACCATAAGTCCAATGCTTGAATCATATCATACTCTACCGTTCCTTGCTCAAATGTAGTATTAGAAACTACATAATTTGGATCTTCAATACACACATCCTTACCAAAAGTTCCACTTCCGTGCATATATCCAGAATTACAATGGCATCCATCATAACCTTCCATATAATGTCCTTGCCCTGAACATGCCTCCTCATCGACCAAAACTTGAACTTTATAGTCAATCCAAACAGGCTTCATATCACTTGCAGGCGATGGTGATTCTACTGTAAGGAATTGCCACGATGCATTATATCCTGAGGAAAAACTTGCCAATCGTTCTGGAGTATCTCGTTCAGGATCTACTGTTACCGTCAAAAAAACTACAGACTCTCCATAGTCATCTCCAAGTTGATCTGCTAACCTTTTCATTTGATAAGTTATGGCTGGACAAACATCGGGACAGTAGGTATAAACAAAAGTCATTACCACTATCTTGCCCTCAAACTGAGTTAAATTAACAGAGTTTCCGTCTTGATCTACTAAATCAAAATCTGGGGCTGGACTTGGGGGGCAGTCTGATTCATCAGCACTACAGTCATCACCCCAAAATCCTCCAGATAAAGAATTATCCAATGAATCTAAACAACCTGATGATAGGAAAAGAATAGAAACTGCAAATGCTAGTATTGATTTTAAGTTCACTTTAATTCCCTATAGATATTTGTCAATTTCACTTGATAATTCTGAGTACGATTTCAAACCTGAACCGCTGTAGACTATTTCACCATCTTTAATCAAAGCTAAAGCAGGATATGATGAAAAACCATAAGCTCTCATTAATTCTCCATGATTGTCATACAGGTGAGGAAAAGTCATAGTATACTTAAACTTAAAATTAGCTATATCGTTTTTGCTGTCAGAATTAGAACCTAAATTATATCCACCTATTGCAAACATATCAACTTGTTCTGAATAGTTTGAATGTATTTCATTCAAAACATCCGTTTGTTGTTGACAATACCCGCATTCTGAGTGGAAAAATTCGACTAGAGTTACTCTACCATTATTATAATAATCTGATGATTTGTAAATTTCACCCGTTTCAGCTTCTTCAAGCTCCCATTCATCTGCACTGGCTGGACCAAGCGTGTAAAAGAATCCAAAGTAAACTACCAGAAGAAGCATGATAGATACGCCAATGGGCAGTCCGTATCTCCATAGATTATCATTGAACGCAGCACGGCGAGCTTCCATCTTGGAATCTAACTCCTTAATTGCTTTCTGTTCCATTTTACGTTTTCGTTTAGATGCCATCGTTTCCTCCTAAAAACTCCTTCAGTGATACCCCGTATTCCTTGAGGGCAAAAAAGGTTGCTCCCAAAGTCAATCCGAATGCAATTAAGCAAAAAGGACACCATTCATGTATGATAAACGCTTCTGCATATGTTAAATAAGTTCCAAAAATAGTTCCTATTATACCTGTAATTGGTAGAAGAATTGTATTGTAATAAGTTCTTTCTAAATCCATGTTAAGAAAACGATCCAAAGATAAGCCAAATAATCCAACAAATCCAAGAATTCCTAGCCAAGCTACAGGAATTCCAAGGAGTTTTGCCTGATCACTAGCCAATACTACACCACAGTCAAGACCTGGAAGGTTCTCTGTAGGACACCCTCCTCCTGATGATACTAAGGAGTGCAAGTAAGACAGATAAATAGAATCAATTAATCCAATAATCGATAATATCATAATAATTGCCAATGTTCTATCCTCCTTTTCCGACTCCATGTGTTATAAGCAAATGATGACGTATAAAAAATGTTTGACCGGAACAAGTAATTTATTGCACTGCGCTAATAGTGATACAGTGATACCCTATGCATGGACCAAATGAAGGTGTAAGTGATGAAACTGATGAAGCAAACTCTGCTGTGAAGATAGTTGGAGGTAATGTTTTCGTAGAACTTGATCCCGACCATCCCGGATTCAAAGACGAAGGATACAGGGCCAGAAGGAATGAAATTGCTAAAATAGCTCTTGAGTGGAACGAAATGTCTATGGACGAGAGAAGAACAAAGAAGATCCCTCATGCTCCCTACTCGGATGGTGAAGACGCTGTTTGGGCAGCAATTATGGAAAGAATTACTCCCGTTCACGAAAAATATGCTTGTAAGCAATACCTGGAAAATGCAAAAAAATTAGGATTACCAAACGATAGGATACCACAGCTGCAAGAAGTAAGTGAAACATTAGAAGAAATGACTGGGTTCAGACAAGAACCTGTTGGTGGATTGGTGCATCCAAAAACATTCCACACTGCTCTAGCAAATAGGGTTTTCCTTTCAACGCAATACATCAGACATTCATCTAGACCATTCTACACCCCCGAACCTGATGTAGTACATGAACTTGTTGGACATACTGCAATGCTAGGAGTTCCCGAGTGGGCTGAATTAAATGTATTATTTGGAAAAGCTGACATGAGAACCGAAAGTGAAGCGGCAATCAATAGGTTAGGATCTGTATATTGGTATGTTTTAGAATTTGGCGCATGCCGTGAAAATGGAGAAGTAAAAGCTGTAGGGCCTGGATTGTTATCTTCATTTGGAGAAATGGAACACGCATGTGCATCTGGTGAAGTCGAATATAGAAAACCTAATTTTGAAGAAATGGAAACTCTACCATATGACGTCACACAATATCAACCAATTTTATACATATGGGATTCTTTTGAAGAGATGTATGAAAAAACAAAAGAATTTGCAACAAACTGGGGGACTGATAAAGACCCTCACAAAGAATTACATCAATAATTAATCTTCTTTGTAAGCGTATTCTTTCAATTTATCCAGAGAGACCATTTCTAAAGCTGATTCGTGTGTTGCTTCAAGAATCACATATGGAGCCATGCCTGAATCATAAGCTTCAACCCAACGTGATAGGCAAAGGCACCATCTATCGCCTTCTTTTAATCCTGAAAAACCAGGGCCTGGTGAACTAAGATCGTTACCAGCTCCTTTTGAAAAAGCTAAGAACACATCTGTCATAACTGCACAGACAACGTGTCTTCCAAAATCACGATTATCTGTATTGCAACAACCATCACGAAACCAACCAGTCATTGGGTCTGTAGAACAAGGCTCAAGCTTACTGCCTAAGACATTTATTGATTCTTCCATTTACTTCTCTCTATTTTCTCTAAGATTTTCTATTATAGTGAATGCAAGTGCGGCTCTTTCATTTCTTGTAAAATCTAACTCTAAGGTGTCTAAAAAGGTCTTAATTTTTTTGGATGATTCCGGATCTTCTTCTGCAAGCTTTTTGGCTTGCTCCATCTGAGCCTCATTGATACAATAAACTGAGTCTCCGCCGAGAATAGATATTGGACTTAGAACCATCTATACCGAAAAACTGGTATCTACATTTGGTGCTGGCTCACCAGTACTAAAACTTGAACCACAACCACATGAACCTTTGGCATTTGCATTTGTTAGTCTAAAACCTGGTTCTATTAAGTCGTTTGAAAAATCAATTGTAAGTCCGTCTAAATATACTGAACTTACTTTATCTGAAACAATACGAAGTTTTTCATCTTTATAGTACACCTCATCTACCTCACTCATTGTTTCATCTAAAACTGCATCGTAAGTGTTTCCCGAACAACCCCCTGAACTAACACCTATACGTAAAAACACAGTATCTGAAACTCCCATATCGTAAAGTTTCGATTTTGCAGTCTCTGTTACCTTGATATCCATAATATTCTTAATTTCATGGCAATTTAATAGTTACTGTATACTATAATCGTATAAAGAAGCCAAAAATGGGCTTAACGTGAGAATATTAGTTATTCTGCTGGCATTGATGCTTTTCACCCCGATAAGCAAAGCTGAACCAAGCCCTATGGAGCAATCCTATGAAGGAAATCCAATTGTAATAATAAATTTAACATACGAATCAGGAATTGGGGGTGGTAATGACATTCAAGGAGATATTGTATTAGAATTATTCACTAATTGGGCGCCTATTACAGTCACAAACTTTGTTGATTTAGTAGAGCAATCGTTCTATGATGGTATCTTTTTTCATAGAGTTATTGATGATTTTGTAATTCAAACAGGCGATCCGAGTTGCAAAACAGTCGGCATTTATCCTGCTAGCGATCCTGGATGTGGAAGTAATGGATCTGATGAAAATATACCGTTTGAAGCTAATGCTAATCTTACGCACATAAATGGTGCTGTGGGTATGGCTCGAAGTGTAGATCCTGATTCTGCTTCAAGTCAATTTTACATTTGTGACGGCTCCCAACACGGACTGGATAACGGAAATAGATCTCAAGAGGATGATCCTGGTTATGCAGTATTTGGCGTAGTAAGAGATGGAATGGAAATAGTGCAAGCTGTTGCACAGGTTCCAACGTCCAATGATCCACTCAATCGACCTTTATATGAAGTCCACATAAATTCTATAACTTTGGAAGGATATGTTACTGCCGAAGTTGAACCTAAAAAGGAGGAAGAAACATCAAGCATCGGTTTTAGTTTATCACTATTATTGATTAGCTTAGTAGCTGTGCGCAGAAAATAAAAAAATGGATTCAATAATTTTTCAAGGAAATGTAATTGGTATGTTGATGTACATTATACCTGCATTAATGATTTTTTTATTCCTAATTAACGGGCTAGAAGACAGACTAGTGGAACGTAAGCTCTACTTAGCTTGTGGGATTGGAGTTGTATTAGGTACTATAGCTGAGTTAATAATGTATGTAAGTGGCACAGATTTACATACTGAAGAATTAGGCTATAGTTCTATGATATTGGTAACTCCATTTATCGTAATGATGTTTTTGTACAGAGGAGCTTATCTGAAAACTTTCAGATTAGAACCTGCAGCAGTACACTATTCTGGCGGATATGGTCTATTCTTTGGAGGGACTATCGAATTTTGGAAGCTGTTACTTACTGAAAGCAGATATCCTGACATGAGTGTTGGAGATTTCATAATTATTACATTCTTTGGACTAGCGTCTTTACTATTTCTCGGTGGTGCAGCCATGTGGATTGCCTATGCAATTAAAAATGAAAACGGAATTCGTATTGCTGGAAGATTGACAATCCTTTACCTTTTCTTTCAATATCTTTACGCAAGTGCTTTAGAATATGTCCATTTCGGTTTGCATAATTTGGAGTTAGTAATTGGCGGGCTAGTGGCTGTCTTTATCGTATCAAGCGCTTTATTTCACCAAGCTTATTTGAGGTTACCAAAAATACGCAGTTAATCTCTATAACAAGGCTGTAAATAATCATGTATGAAACAACATGCCTTCACCGGAATTACTGTGGCTATCTTGCTTTTGATGCCATCTTTAGCAGGTTGTTTAGAAGATAATTATCCAAATGATGAATCTTTGGATAATAATGGTCTTGTTCCCGTATGGGAAAGGGTAAATCAAAACTTCAATACAACTGGATCTTACAGTTATACCTTGATTCAAGGAGAATACGGCATCGTTGGTCCCGAAAGTGTTTTCATTGATGTGGATTTACCCTCAAGTGAATTAGGATGTACAATAACTGACGATTGTCAAGTACACCTTGGTCTATGGATGCCAAATGTTCCTGACGGAACTAAGATTCCAGTTATAGCTGATGTTGGACCCTACTATGATGATGGGGATGTCGATGCATTAACTCCTGCAAACCGCCTTGGTAAATTTTTGATTGAAAATATGGTACCTCATGGATACGCAGTCGCTCAAGTTTCAGTTTTTGGAACTGGAATGTCAAATCACTGCATGGACTTTATGGGATTAAGTGAACAGATGGGAATTGACGCGGCTGTTACTTGGCTGGGAACGCAAGAATGGAGCAATGGAAATGTTGGTATTATTGGTAAATCATACGACGGGTCAACCCCCTGGCAGGCGGCTATGTTCGGTAATCCACATTTAAAAACAATTATTCCTATTTCTGGGTTAATCGGTGTACACGATTTAATGTGGCGAAATGGATCAATGGAAGCAAGAGGTCTAGCTATGCATAATGGCGTCTACGGCTCCTTTGGATGGGATGGTGATAGTGAAGACTGGCAAACTGTGTGTCGAGGATACGTGGAAGGATATGCAAATGGTCCAGCAGCTTACTTGGCTGGAGACGAGGTAAACTACGCAGGTAATTCCTATTGGGCTGACAGACATTTCTTAGAAAGAGCATTACAAAATTACAACGGTTCAATCTATTTCATTCATGGAATGCAAGACTGGAATGTTGATCCTCACATGGCATTTCCAGCATACAAAGAACTACAAAACGCTGGATTTGAAATCAAAGGGCTATTTGGTCAATGGGGTCACCATTATCCCGATAGACCTGGAGATCAGAACGGAATGTCCTCGGGTAGAGGTGCTGAAGCATTTCCGTATTCTGTAAGGTATGACTGGGCTCAAGATCTTCTAGAATGGTTCAATTATTATTTGTATGAGGGAAATATGAAACCTGCACTTCATGTCGAAATACAAGATAATATGGGAGGATGGAGAATTGAACAAACTTGGCCTGTAGATGATAGAAAATTATTGCAATTAACCATCGGAGAAAATCTAAATGTGGTATCAGGAAATGGAGTAATAAGTTCTGGCAATTCCCTTACATTGGAGACTGAAATCTTTGAAAATGAGACCCGCATTTCAGGAATGCCAACTTTCCATGTAGATGTTACAATACCACCAAACCAAATATCAGGACACCTCTTCATTGAGCTATCTATAGCTGGAGGAATTCACCTGGGACACGGAGTGATGGATCTTAGATATCATGAAGGCGGAAGAGAATGCGGACAACCTTGTACAGTAACTGGAACTGTAAACGCGAAGATGCAAATGTTCGCCTTAGATGTTGTGATACCTGCAGGTAGTGCACTTGAGCTCGTTGTTACTCAAACTGGAGATGACTACATTCCGTCAACCGTGAGTAGTGGATTTGTGACTGTAGGAACTAATCAAAATAGTATTCTAACTTTACCCGTAATTGAGAGAGGTCCTGAAGATTTATTTACACCGCCTATTTGGTATGAAGAAGAAATTTAATTTTTCTTGGCAGCTTCTTGTCTAGCTTTAATTTCTTCTATTAATTTACGTGTTGCGGCCTCTTCTGCTTCTAGCTTAGCCTTCTTCTCTCTTGCATTTCTCTCAGCTTCTTCAGCTTCTTTCCTTGCTTTTTCTTCTTCCTCTAATCTAGCTGCTTCTTCTGCTTCTTTCTTTACCCTTTCTTCTTCTTCTAATCTAGCAGCTTCTTCTGCTTCAATTCGAGCTTGTTCTTCAGCTTTTTTCTTCGCAGCTTCCTTGGCGTCCCACTCTGCTTGGATACGAGCTTGCTCCTCTTCTTCCTTTTTTGCAGCTTCTTCTTCCGCTTTCTTAGCTGCTTTTTCTGCCCTTTTAGCCTCTTCTTCTGCTTTTTTTGACTTTTCTTCTTCAGCTTTTCTAGCTGCTTCTTCTGCCTCTTTTGCAGCTTCTTCAAACTGACGAGCTGCTTCTTCCGCCTCTAAACGAGCTCTTTCTTCTTTAGCCCTTCTTGCAGATTCTTCAGCTTTTTTTAATTCTTCTTCAGCTTCTTTTGCTTTTCCTTCGGCTTCTTCTCTTGCCTTTTTGCCTGAATCTAAGCTTTTTACTTTCTTTTGAGATGAGCTAGAAGTTTCATAAAGATGTACATCTCTTTGTGGGAAAGCAATAACAATGCCTTCTTCAGCTAATTTTGTAAATACTTCATGATGTAAATCTGAGTTAATCTGTCTAATTTTAATAACATTTTTAATCCAAACCACCAAAGCAAAATTAAGTGTTGAATCGCCAAATGCTTGAAATCTAACCAATGGTTGCCTAGTAGGATCATCTTGCTCTACATCTTTATTTTCTTTCGCTACATCTATGAGAGCTTTCTCAACTTGACGAGCGTCGGAATCGTATGAAACGCCAACTAAAATTCTCAGCCTATAATATCTATCCGGTTTTGTAAGATTTACAATGTCTTGGTTTGCCAATGCATTATTAGGAATTATAATAATTACATGATTAATGATATCATAAATTTTAGTCGAACGCAAGCCGACTTCCCTAATAATACAATAAGTATCTGAAAACTTAATCATATCTCCTGTTTTAAATCCTTGATCTAATAACAGTAAAATACCTGAGAAGAAATTGCTCAATGTATCTTGTGCGGCAAGAGCTATAACTAAACCAACGACACCTACACCTGCGATTAGTACGCCGAAATCAACATGATATGTTGAAAGGAAATTAGTAACTCCAAATACTATAATCAATATCGAACCTAAAATTTCCAAGAGAGGGCCATACTGAGTATCGGATTTACCTACTGTTAACCACTCTGATAAAACAGGAACAATAAAGTTAGTATAAGCCTTAAGCAAGAACACCGTTAAGAAAATTATAGTTATCGAATCAACTATATCAATCATAATCACTAAGAAATCTACATAACCACGATTTGTGTTTCCAAGTTCAATAAGAAGCAAAGAAAATCCTTTGGTCATTAATAACCAAAAGACGACCTCAGTAGGATCCCACTCCCATTTAGTTAAACCTCTAAAATAAAGTGATAGCGGAATAATAAAAAACAATATTATGAAAGTAGCATATACTAATGATACCAAAATCCAAACTGCTCTATCGGAAAACTCTAGAATAATATCTCCATCATTAACTATAGACCAATTTTCATCTTCTCTTTGCAAAATATCGTTTATTATACCTTGTGAATAAAACATAAGACCCAATGATAAAATGAGGCCAAATAATGTAAAATATGGGAAATCTTTTTGAAAAGCAAAACCAAAATTTGGTATTTTTTCTGAAGGTAGCACGAAAATCTATTTTGAAAATAGTTTATAAGTGAAATGGGAAGCTGTAAATAGATACCCAGACTGAGCGAGTATGGTTGATTTGTTAAGCGATGAAAATGTTGAAAAATCATTGAAAGGACTTGATGGTTGGAATTACAACGATGTCTACAGGCAAATACACAAGGAATTTATGTTTAACAGCTTTGAATCGGCTACAACTTTCGTACAACACGTTGCAAGTCTTGCAAGCGAATTAAGTCATTATCCTGAAATTCATGTTAAAGAATCTAATGTAACTATTACTTCCACAACAACAGATGAAAATGGAGTTACTGAAAAGGATATAGCACTTGCTGAAAGTATAGAAATTTTAGTAACTGGTTAGCCTTTTTTATCTAAGATATAGTTAATTCTTGAACTACGTATTCTTCAGAATTTTTGTCAATATATTCTATCAAATCTGATACATGCGGGGATTCAAGCAAAATCTCATTGGATTCGTGATCAATAATACGAAAAGGCATTCTATACACAATACACTAATTTATTTATAATTTACGAATCTAGAGTAACGCTTTATGGCCCCTTTCTACTAGGACTTTGTGAAACAATACTTAGACTTAGTAAAGGAAGTTTTAGACCGAGGAACTAGGAAAGAAAATAGAACTGGCGTCGATACAATCTCCGCCTTTAACATCAATTACTCTGTAGATCTTAATCAAGGATTTCCACTCCTAACAACCAAAGAAATATCATGGAAGAATATAGTAATAGAAAATCTATGGTTTTTGTCTGGAGATTTGCACATAGGACTATTAAAAAAGCACGGTTGTAAATTTTGGGACCACTGGGCCGATAAAGAAGGATATGTGCCCAGTGCTTACGGTAATTTTTGGAGAAAATTTCCAATACATGGTAAACAAGAATACAATGATCAAGTAAGGTATGTTTTGGATACCTTGAAGAAGAATCCAAACAGTCGTAGAATGGTAATTACGGCATGGGCTCCTGGTAATGCACAAACAAGCGGATTGCCTCCTTGTCACCTAATGTTTATCTTTAATGTACAATATGATAAGAATAACGAACCTCGACTTTGTGTACACTTGACGCAACGAAGTTGTGATGTAGCTCTAGGAGTACCTTACAACATTGCAGGATATTCGTTTTTGTTACATTTATTTGCTCATCTATCAGGAATGAAAGTAGGGACATTTGGGCATACCTTAGTTGATGCACATATCTACACAAAAAAAGCCGATGGATCTATGGAAGAATATGACCACATTCCAGGGTTAAAAGAACAACTAACTAGAGAAATAAGAACTCTGCCTGAATTAAAAATTGATTCTAGTATCAAGACTTTGGATGATGTAATGGACTTACTTGGCGCAGACACTGAAACTATCTTATCCAAATTTAAACTAGAAAATTACAACCCAAAACCATTCATTCCGTTTAAGGTTGCTGTATGAAGGGAATATTGGTTGCTGTATCTCCTGAGGGTATAATTGGAAAAAATAATACTATTCCGTGGCATTATTCGGCTGACTTGAAAAGATTCAAACGATTAACGACTGGAAAAACAATTATTATGGGGCGAAAGACTTGGGAATCTCTACCTTTGAAACCTTTACCAAATAGAAGAAATATAGTTATTTCCAGAAATTCCATAGAAAATGCGGATTGTTTTCGGAGTATTGATGAAGCCTTAGAAACTTGTGAAGGCGATATCTGGTTCATAGGCGGGGCAGGAATTTATGAAGAAGCGATGCTAAAATCCGATGTGATAGATATGACATTAGTACCAGATAATGTTAGTGGCGAAGGGTGCATTTATTTCCCAGAGATAGGAATTGAATGGATAGAGGGAGAAACAAAACCGCTTAAAGAAGATACAGATTTGATGCATAAAAATTACACCCGTAGGGTGTAAACACATCTTTTATAACAAGTACGTCTCACCGACTTAGAGCGACTATGTCACGCAAACTAACTGCTTTCTTGCTAGCCATACTAATGTTGCCTCTTTCTGCTATGAATGTCATAGCCGATGAAGGCGATCCTGATTTAGAAGTAAATGAGATAACATTTAGCGATAATACACCTACTGGTGGAGATATAATAACTATAACTGCTGAAATTGCAAATGATGGAGGTGCTAGCGGATTGGTAAGCGTGACTACCAATGTTAGCTTCTATTGGGATAATAATTTCATTGGAAAAGACACCATAACTGTTCCAGGGAGTAATACTGCCGATGCAGAAATGGACTGGAGAGCTGTCGGAGGAACACATACCATCAAGGTAATTGTAGATGAAGAAAACTTTACCCGTGAATCTGATGAAGATAATAACGAAAAAGAAGAGGAAATTAACGTAGCTTATCCACCTATCCTTCTTTTAGATGACGATAATAGTGCTAATAATGGAGGATATAGAACAGATACTGCAGAATATTATGCTAATGCATTAGACAACATGACTACTTCAATTGGGTATGATATCTTTGTAGTAGATAGTGGTGAAGATGCTCCAGATTTTGAAACTCTGAGTGAATACGGCTTAATTATCTGGGCTTGCGGTTCAGACTATGCGAGCGGTGAAACTGATATCACATTTACTACCAATGATAAGGAAAATATTGCTGACTATCTTGACGGAGGCGGTAGTTTATGGGCTATTGGGCAAGATATTCTTTATGATTTTGATACTTCAGACGGTGATCGTAGTGACGGTGACTTTGAATATGATTATCTTGGAGTTGCATATGTAGATCATGACAGGACAACTCCATCCATGCTACAAGGTGTAGATGACGATCCTATTTCTGATGGAATTGCGTATGAAGCTGATGCAATTTCTTCCGATTTTGCAGATGATATCAATCCACGAACTAGTTTTGAGAAAATTTTTAGCTCAGGCGCTCCTGATGATTACAATATTTCTTCAATTAGAACTGAAGATGAATTCAAATTAGTGTTCATGACAGTTGATTTTAGTTCTATAACAAACAGTGATGATCGTGATGAATTGATGGAATTAATGGTGGAATACTTAATTGAACAATTAGAAAATGATGTTAGCATTAGTCGATTTAATACTCCTACAGAGGGAGATACCGTTGAACCAGATGTTGAAAATATTGTAAATGTCACAGTTCGAAATAGAGGAACTGAAGATCAAGATAGTATTCAAGTCTCTTTAGAAATTAGATGTTTGAATAACACCTATCGCTTCACTGATTCTACTACAATATCCTTAAATGCTGGTGAAGGCGCATTTGTTGAGTTTGAATGGGACACCCCTGATGATGAAGATTATGAATATGAAATTAAAGTAGATGCAGAAATTGCAAATGATGAAAAAGAAGATAACAACGAAAAACAAATTAGAGTTAATACTTACGTAAATTACGATGTTAGCTTGTCAGACGCTCGAGTAAATCCAATGATTGCTGAAAAAGATACCGACCGATTAATGGGTGTCTTGGTAACAAATACAGGAGACGTTTCAATGAATTCAGATATTACTGGTAAAGTTTACGATGGTACTGGTGGAGTAATATACAACGGAGGCTCACAATCTATAGACGATTTAAGTCCTGGCGATTCTATTACTCTTGAATGGGAATGGGCGCCTGATGAATATGGAACTTTCTGGTTTGAAGCTGAAGTACAGGATGATAATGATGAAATTCCTGAAAATGATAAAAGTACTGCAATAATGAGAAGTGTTGATATTGAATTCAGTGATGATATGGAAGATGGAACGACAGGATGGAAACATTACAAATCGTTGAGTAATCCGTGGCATATTGTCGATACAGATGAAGATGAAAATAGAGAAGCTGCAAGCCCTACTCACTCTATGTGGGTTGGAGACGAATCCAAAGGAGATGGAGAATACGAAGATAACTGGGATTTTTCACTTTACACTGCAAATAATCATACCCTTGGAGCAAATCCTACTATGTCCGTAGATATCTGGTATAACACTGAGTCAACATATGATGGTGGCAATGTTCAAATATCAACCAACGGGGGAGAAGAATGGACGGTTATAATTCCTGATGGTGGCTACCCAGACCCCGATGTTTATGGACTTGATAATGAGCCCGGATACAGTGGTACTTCTGGAGATGGAGATAACGCCACTTGGGAGACTGCAAACTTTAACCTTGGAAACTATTCTTCACAAGATGTAAAATTTAAATTCAGATTTGGAAGTGACTCAAGTGTCAATTATTACGAAGGATGGTATATTGATAACTTCAAAATTATTAATGGTGTGAGTACTGAATTTGAAGAAGACTTTGAAGATGGCGCTAGCGAATGGGAAGCTGATGTTGTCTTAAGTGAATGGAGTCACCATTCTAAAAATGAAGAATATGGAAAGGCATATTCAGGAGATTATGCGTGGTATCTGGGTAATACTGAGACTGGATACTACAGTGCTTCACTAAATGATTCTTTAGAAACACCAACTATTGATTTAGGTGATGGTTCAGAGAAATATGTCTCTGCTATGGTCTGGTTTGGAATAGATGGGCCTTACGATTATGCTGCACTTGAGATAAATATTTCTGGTGAATGGAAAACCATACAAACTTTCCCTGGAGATAATGGAGACTTTTCAGAAGATTACGATGATGCTGATGATAATGGCTGGTTGTATGTAGAAGCTGATGTAAGCGAATATGAAGGAGATGCTAGTTTTAGATTAAGATTTTATTCGAATACATACACTCAATACAATGGATTATATGTTGATGATTTTACCCTATTCAGTCTTCCTCCAATTCCTAATGATGTTGGAACTAAAGATTTGAACGCTCCGGATACTGCAAAGCCAGGAAGAGAAGTTTCTTTTACTTCTAATATCTATAATTTTGGTACTGCAGATCAAGACACTTTTGATGTAAGAGGAACTATAACTAAAGATGATGGAACAGAATTTTACAATGAAACTCAGGAAGTCGATGGTTTAGATTCCAAAGACAATACAACCTTAGAATGGACATGGGAAGGCGGTCCAAACGGAACATACACCATCAGAGTGGAAACTTTACTAGATGATGACGAAAGAGCTGGCAATAATCCTAAGGAAGAGGCAATAGATATCGCTGAAAGCGGGTACAAAGTAGCTCTAGCAGTTGAAGAACAAGCAAAAGATGTTCTTTCTGGAGAATCTGTGTTCTTTAACTTCACTGCTACAAATACTGGTGAAAATAGTGGGTACTATGATGTAACTGTTGATTATGTTAGTAATCAAGATGAGTGGTACATTATCTCTCAATATAGTTCTTTGTATCTAACTGCTGGCTCAAGCCAAGACTTTAGAGCTGTAGTAATCGCACCTACTTTAGCCCCTATCGGAGATGAACATCAATTTTCAGTTACTGTAACTAGCAGAGATGATCCTGAAACTTATGATGAACAAGAGATATCTGCAACGCCATTCTACTATGAGCAAACTGGTGGCGACAAAGTATTATTGATTGATGCTAACTATGGCGTGAATAATGGATACTACTACAATGATATTGACGAGATTGACGTAAGAATCAAAGATACATTACAGACCTACTTTGGAGAGGGTGAAAGTAGAGGATATGATGTTTACACTATACCATATGATAGTGAGGCTGGTGTATATGGAGAACTACATCCTTATCCTACACTTGATTTAATGGCATATTATGATGTTGTATTATGGACACAAGGAAGTCATAGCCAGCGAAATTTAACTGCATGGAAAAGTTGCATTAGTGATTACCTAGACAACGGAGGTAACATGTGGATTATGGGTCAGCAATTTGTTAGCGCATTAAATGCAAATAATGGCGAAAGAGAACCTGGAACCTTTGAATACGATTATCTAAAAATTGAAAAAGTTAGTAATAGTGAGGGAACGCCGAACCCATTAGTAGGCGTTAATGATGATGAAATATTTAGTGAGGTTGAATATGATATGGGAGACAGAAGCATATTCTATTACGATTACGCAGACTGGATTAAACCCAATAATGAAGCTACAGGTGCTTTTTATACTGAAAATGAAAATTGGTGGCATATCGTAGACACGAATGAAGATGAAAATAGAAAAGCCTATAGCCCGACACATTCAATGTGGATTGGAGATGAGACTAAAGAAAACGGAGAATACCGAAACAATTGGGATTACTCAATCTACACATCTAATTCCTACGAGCTAGGTATTGGAGGACAATTAACTTTCCAACACTATTATGATACCGAAAGTGCCTCAGTTGCTTATGACGGCGGAAATGTACAAATTTCAACAGATAATGGTGAAAATTGGCAAGTAATTACTCCAAATGAAGATCCCGATAATGATGGAAATGGAAGCTATCCTTCAGACTCTGTTGTAGGTTTAGATTATGAACCTGGATATTATGGGAATTCAAACGGATGGGTTCAAGCTTCTTTTGATTTAAGTGATTTTTCAGGTGAAGAGGTTCGATTCAAATTTAGATTTGGAGCTGATGGAAGCGGCGACGCATATGAAGGTTGGTATTTTGATGATGTGGAATTAACTGACGTATCTGGTTCTTTGTTCAGTGATGATATGGAATCAGGAATGAATGGTTGGACTGATACTCCCTTCATTTACAACGTGTCTTTATATCACGATGGAGACTACAGAATAATTGTCTCTCCATTTACATTTGCTTTTGTAAATACTACCGATGACAGAGAAGACTTAATTGGAAAAGGTTTAGATTGGTTAAGAGCTGCAGCTGCCGCAGATGATGTTGGAGTCAAATTATTGGAAGTGGAGAGTGCAACTGAAGAAAATTCAACAATTGAATTCTCTAGCATAATCAAAAATTATGGTTCTGAAGATCAGGCCGCATTCTATGTACAAGCTAAAGTGACGGATTCGAGTGGAGACGAAATATGGTCAGAAACAAAGCTGATAGGTCCTTTAGAATCTGGACAAGAAGAAACTGTAGAATGGGAATGGGGAAGTGGAAATCCTGAAGAAGTTATCATAATTGTTGAAACCTTAAAGGAAGACGAAAATCATCGTAATAATGCCAAAGATGAAAATATAGAAGTTGTAATGGTTTGTATTCCTGAAATAAGTACATTTAATGACAAAAAACAAGCACAACAAAACGATGACGTCATATTTGATCTAGTAATAAGTAACAGAGCCTCAGGAACAGATACTATGTATATAGAAATGACGGGTAGTGCGGCTAATTGGGGTCAAATTGCTAATGAAATGACATTAAAAAGTAATGAAAGCCGAGATTTGGAATTGGCTCTAAAAATCGATGAAGACGCAGATAATGGAGAGTATGACTTAACAGTCTTCGTTACTGCTAGCGATGGAACTGCAGTACAGCTAGAACTAATTGTGGAGGTCACTGATAATCCCGCAAATTATGAAATTGAAATCGAACTAGATCCTACGAATACTGAAGTAATCGCAGGACAAGATATTGAATTTACTGTTACTATGAAAAATAAAGGTGATGTTCAAGATACTTTTGTCTTGGAAGCAAGCGAAGACTGGGTAACATTTAATGAAAATGAAATCACAATAGAAGCAGATGGTGAAACTGAGATAAGTGGAGTAATTAGTGTACCATCTGATACTGAAAATGGAAACTCCTACATTGATATTAGTGCAACTTCTAAAAATGAGCAGAGTGCTTTCGATGAAAAAACAATTAAAGTGGTGGTGGAAGAATTAGAGTATGGAGCAACCCTGAGACGCGATAGTGACGGCTTGATTACTATTTCTCCAGGCGAATTTGGCGTATTTAATTTCACATTGCTCAGTGATAGCAATGGAAAGCAGAGTTTGACAATTATGACTGAAGGGAGTGCAGGAAATTGGGCAACTTCATCATTAACTGAGATTGACTTAGATGTTGGAGGAGGTACGACTTTTACTGTAACGGTTGATATCCCTCTTGGAACCTCTGAAGAAACTTATAGGCTGGAAGTAATAATAATGAACGGAGATGATGAACTTGATAGTTCAATTTCAAATATAGTTGTTCAACAACAAATTGAAGAAAACATGGAACTTATGTTCTGTTTAACTGATTTAAGTGGTATTTGTTTAAGCTCTGGAAACTTTGAAGTTGCCATAGAAGCAAATAAAATTCAAACTGCTTCTGTAGGTTTCTCTGTTGAAAATATAGGTAACATTGATACTGAAATTGCTTTTGAAGTTGTAATGCCCGACGGTTCCTCAGGATCTGAAGTTTACTTCCATAATGGTGTAGAGGAATGGAGAGTTGCCCTTTCGCCTACTGAAACTGACTTGTATCCAATCGCTCTTGGCGCAGAAGACTCGATGGACTGGGGGGCTATTGCAGTAATTGCTAGAGAAGTTTCACCAGGTTCCTACACATTCACTGTAAACTTACTACAAGCTACTGAAGCAAGCGGAGGAAGTTACGTTTTCGAAAAGCTTGAACAAGTAACTGTAACTGTCATAGTAGAAGGAGATGTAATAGAAGACGGCAGTAGTGATAGTGCTGAAGAAGATTCCTTATTACCTGGACCTTCCTTTATTTCGGTTATATCATTATTAGCAATAATCGTTTACAGAAAAAGAAAGTAATCAATCGTCGAAATAACCTTGGAATATTAAGAAAGGTATTAAAGCAAAATAAGACATGTAGAGTGCAAAAGCTGCATACCAAGTAGTTTCCCAAATATCATTATCAAAATAACGAAGGATTACTGTAGTGAATAAAACTAAAATACCAAACAATATAGGTAGTAGAAAACCTGCTCTAGCTTTCGCATAGGGTATAGTCGTAACTGTTAGTAATGATACTAAACCTATAGACAATGGAACTAAAACATTATCAAAATCATTAATTAAAGAATACTTTATTGATATTACTACAATAAACATTGTAAGTCCTGGAGAGGGTAATCCTTCAAAATATTTGTTGGTGCCTTGTTCTCCGGTAGTAAAACGAGCTAATCTGAAAAGACTTAATAGAGCAATCATCAAGGAAGCCGTAATTGCTACCAGATTATCTATATTATATCGAAATTCAATTTGCATATCATCATTCAAAATATCTAAAGCTGGTCCTTTACTAATATCATAATACAATGAATAGACTAGAATTGAAGGAGCTATACCAAAGCAAATAGAATCTGATATAGAATCAAAATATTTACCATAATCATGTTTAGTACCGAACTTACGAGCTAAGGCTCCGTCCATTCCATCAATAATTGCTGAAATTGGAAGTAAAAATAAAGCTACAATATAACTTTTAACAGTGCCATCAATAATGTAAGTAATCGCTAAGAAACCTAAGATAGCACTAGTCAAAGTAGCTAAATCTGCATAAGATATAAGTGTCAATGGCCTAAACAATCTCTTAAGAGAATTCATTTTTTCTTCTTAGTCTCCGAACTAATATTACTTCTGTTTATCATACTGTCTTGTATATTATTGATAATATTTGTAACATTTTTAGCCTCATCGTCTGCTGTTGCCTTCAACTTAGATAAAATTCTTTTAGGGGCTTCAACAATCTTTTCTACTGTAGATAACTCCGATAAGGGCGTAAAAGTTGCTAATGTCTGACCTGCTAAAATTCGATCTCCTTCCTTGACTTTAAGCTCAATTCCGGCTTCTTCAAAATCTAAATCTACACGTGAACCAAAATGAATAAGCCCTATTCTTTCACCTTTAGATACCTCTGAATTTATTTTTACGTAACTCACAATTCTTCTTATAAGAAAACCTGCAATTTGTGTTATTTTAATAACGCCTAAATCTGTTTCCAATTTAGTTATTAATCTTTCATTTTTATCTGAATCTTTTGAAAAGGCAGGTTTGTAGGAACCTGGCTTATGTTTTTGTGAAATAATTTTACCTTTCAGTGGCGATCTATTAACGTGGACATTGTGAAGATTCATAAAAACCGAAATTCTAACACGTCCTTTTTTCTTAATAGCTTTTTGAATTAAACCGTCTGCAGGACTGACTATTCCTTCTTCAATTTTTCTATAAGGATCTCTGTAAAAATATAGAAGAAACAAGGACAAAAATAACAATAACAAAGAAAGAATATACATTTCTTCAAGAGGCCACTCCACATTTATCCCCTGATTTTCTATTGAACCTGCTGATGCACCAAACGGGAACAAAATTAATCCTGAAATCAAAACGTAAAGTACTGCATTAGGCATACCTTTTGCAAACGGAACTGGTGGAGAACCCTCGGGAGCTTTACGTAAAGGAAGATCTATAACTCCAAGAATTGAATCTTGCATTTCGGGTAAAAAGTGAAAAACTGCTACTGCCAAAAATACTAATGCAATTAAGCTTCCTACTTTTCCTAAGACTGCATGGGCCCAAAAGAAAGTGTCTTCTCCCCAAATGTGCTCATATGTTAACCAAATAACTGCTGCATTGCGTATCAAGTTTAAAATGTAAATGGGAGGAACTGTGACCAAAAAACCATTCAATCTACTGCGTGCAGGAGCTTTAGTACAAATTACTCCGCCAACAAAAATAATCATACTCTGAAGCGCAGTACAAGCAAGAACGATATTTACTGAAGGAGAAAGTGGATCCTTCCAACTATCGGCTTCAATTCCAACTCTAACCTCTTGATGCTCTGAACCTGGTCTGTAATATTTTGATCCTTCTCCATAATCTATTGGATCTAATGTTGTTTCTAAATCGAATATGTGTAAAAACCAAACTGATTGCTCTGCAACAATATGAATTAACCACCCTGCTAGAATTGGTACTCGTTCTACGAAAAAATAAATTCCGCCAGCAACAACAGTCATAGCTGCTAACCATCTCAATGGCTCGTAAGTTTCTTTCCAAAGTATGCTCAAATATTCATGATAGGCTAAATATCCAAAAAATGGAACTGCAGCTGCACAAATTAAAGCATTAACTGGATCTTTAATCAGAATATAATGCTCTACCTCAATCCACCAAAATAGTCCTAAACAAATCCAACCTAATATTGAAATTTGATGTCCTATTTTTTTAGGAAAATGCTTTCCTGAAAAATTGCGTCCTTTACCTGAAAAGAAATAACCTACTCCTAAAAGAAATAAAGAGCTTATGACAAAAACCTCTCCAAGTAAAGATAAATCAGTTGCCATCATAATTAGGACAAAGTTGTTCTAAAAAAACCCTGTGGTTATTCCGCAAGCCACTTTTGTGCTGCTTCGTACGAGTCTAAATCACCTATGTCATACCAATTTCCTCGATAAGAAACACTAAGGATTTCATTCTTATCAACATTCCAAGCTAGAAAATTACCAAGAGCATCTCTATCTCCTCCTGATTTTATATATTCAAAGAAATTTAAGATTCCCTCTCTAGACAAGAGCCAATATGCTGTAGCTGCCAGTGTAGATTTAGGCTCAGATGGTTTCTCTACAAAATTTACTATCCTGTCTGATTTTAATTCTGCAATTCCATAAAGTTTTGCAAGCTCTATATCCTCTACATCAAATAATCCAATGATATCCTTACCAGTTCTGTCTAACTTAGAAACCATGGCACCTAAATCAAAGTCGGATAAATTATCTCCACCTGCTATGAAAACTGGACCTTTAATTTTCAATTCTGTAAATAATAAATTTAAAGCACCTAAAGCTCCTAATTTTTCTTCTTCATTTTCACTTTTCTCAACAAAGAGGACGAGATTCAAAGGACCTGAGTAATCATCAATAAATTGTTGAAATTGCTGTGAAAAATGACTATTCACTGAAACTATGACTCTATCTGGTTTAATACTTTCTAAAGAGCTAAGAACATGCGAAAGCATAGGCACTCCTGAAACGTCAAGTAATTGCTTAGGTACTTCCTTAGTCAAAGGAAGCATCCTTTTAGCAAAACCGCCTGCAAGGATGATAGAATCCATTAAAGATTAATTTTTCCACCTGACATCAGTTGCTGTAAAGCATCATCTGCAGCATTTTCTAATTTCTTCTCATCGTAGAGCTCTTTTTTGATATTTTTCCTATGATCTTTAACAACTTTCCAACGAGCTTGTCTTTCTTCGTTAGCCGTTTTCCTATGTGTTTTCAATGTCTCAAGCATTTCCATAGCTTTCAAATGTTGAGCATCCGCTTTCTTTCTATACTCAACAAATTCCTGATGCTTTTTGTCTGATTCTGTAGATAAATGCGAAGCTTCTTTCATTAAATTACTAACTTTTTTATATATTTTCTTATTAATTCTAGCTAGATTTACAACTGATTTGTGCTCTTCGTCTGCCTTTGAAAACTCTGAATCTATGTCTTTATCTAATTCAGATACTTCTGCGTTAAGGTGCTCTTGACTCAAAAGATTTTCTTCTTGATCCCCTAGACTTCTCCTCAAAATAGCTAATTTATCCATGACTTCCCTTTCTTTAGCTATTGGCATTTCTGTAGTTTCTCTTCTTTTTTCTAAATTTAAAATTTCAGAATGAAGTGCTTGAACTGTATCTCTTAAAGATTTTTCACCTTTCTTTCCTTTTCGCTTATGCTGTTTAAGCTCAATTAGTTTCTTAGCCTTTTCCTGGAAACTATTTCGCGCATCTTGATGTTTAACTTTATTGACTGTATTAGATTTCATCTCGTCTCTATACTTCATTATTTCTTCCATAACTTTGTTTCTTTGATCATGGAGAGAATTACGCTCGTCACGATGCGTACGGGCTTCTTCATTGAGAGAATTTCTTTTAGTTATACAATTTTGAAAACGTTCTTCTGCCAATCTAATTTCTGATTTAGGCTTCTTTTGAGTTCGGTTCTTTTTTTGACTCATTGTTAACAAGGCCAATAAAATTTTATCTATCGGTAAAAGTCACGTTTAGACTTTAGATATAAAGCTGACGATTAATACTAATATGCAAATGGATTCAAAATTGAGTAAATTGATTCACCTACAGGACCTACTTCAAGTTGCATAGGTTCTCCAGTAAAGTTCTCAACTACTTCCATATATCTAGATGCTGCCTCTACACGGATTTCATCCGTTAATTTTGGAGGTTTTCCATCGCCCTTGAACCCCTGGTCTGCTAACCAAGTTCGAACATATTCCTTATCTAATTTTCTTGGTTCTTCATTATTTTCAAAACGCTTTTCATAATCCTCTGAAATCCAATACCTGCTTGAATCTGGCGTATTAACTTCATCCATCAACATAATTTTACCATTTGAAATTCCGAATTCGTATTTAGTATCTACAAAAATTAATCCGTGATCTGCAGCTCTAGCAACACCTCTTTCATAAAGTCTCATGGAAATACGAGCTAATTCTTTGTACAAACCAGGATCTACTACACCTCTCTTGTATAATTCTGAAGGTGGTACTGACTCGTCATGATCTCCTTTAGCTGCTTTTGTTGAAGGTGTAATAATGGGTTCGGGTAACTTCTCATTTTTTCTCATTCCATCAGGTAACTCATTTCCACAAAAATTTCTGTCTCCTTTTTCATATGCAGTCCAAGCAGAAGTTGAAGTTACACCCGTTATGTATCCTCTAACCACCATTTCTACTTGTATAGGGTCGCATCTCCTCACAGTCCACACATTAGGATGAGGGCGCCTCATAACATGATTAGCAACTATGTCTGCAGTCTCGCCAAACCACCAATCTGCCAATTCAACTAAAGCTTGCCCTTTGAATGGAACTGTACCTAATACTCTATCAAAAGCAGATATTCTATCGGTCGTTACCATTGTTATAGTATCTTCATTGATATAATTGTCTCGAACTTTACCTCTGTACAGTTCTCCTTGATCATCAAAATTAGTTTCTTCTAAAGTATGTTTTAATTGCTGTTTTATCAAGTCACGGTCCATGTGTAATTACCTCACTACGGAAGGGACTAAAATAACCACTCCCCTGCCTCAATAACATCATGCTTAGTAAAACACTAAAAACTACCGCAGGAAAAGTATTGGACCCCTTAGGAAAATTTCTTGGAAGCTTAGGAATAAAGCCAAATCATATAACTATAATGGGTCTGACTTTGACGTTTTATGCATCATGGTTACTATACGATCAAAAAATATACTATGCTTTTTCAATTGGGCTTGTTGCTTGTTTACTTGATGGTGCTGATGGTTTAGTAGCTAGAGCTACAAAGACTACTTCGATAAGAGGTGGCTATCTTGATGCAACTTTAGACAGATATGCTGATTGCATTGCGTTTAGTGCGCTAGTTCTTTGTAATTGGGTGAAACCATTACCCATTGATTCTTTAGACTTTATTTCAGGGCAGATGTGGGCAATGGCTGCAATGGTTGGTGCATTTCAAACCTCATACTGCCGTGCAGCCGCAGAAAGATTAGGCGTATCACAGGAAGGTATAGGATTAATTGAGAGACCTGAAAGATGGTTTGTCTTAGGAATGGGACTATTAATTGGAGAACTTGTAGGTAATGTAGAGACTATCATCACTATTGTTGTTGCCATATTAGCTATTTTAGGAAATTTAACGGCGCTACAACGAATGCTGCATTTCTGGAATGAGGCAAAAGATGAATGAAAAAAGTGATTTCATTAAAGAAGGATTCATCTCCTTTCTATTTCTTGGGAAATCTCCATTGGCACCAGGTACTTTTGGTTCACTTGGAGCCTTGATTGTAGCTTACTTTATTGTTGAGAATGTTTTAGAGTATAGTGCTTACTTATTGATGTTACTAGCTGGAATTATATACTATGGTGGAATGCAAATTGCGCCTTGGTGCGAAAAAAAATATGGCAAAGATCCTGGAATCTATGTAATTGATGAAGTCATAGGATACTTGATTGCGATTGGATCTTTGTTACTATTTGGAATAAATATGAATCAAACCCTATGGATATTATCTTTTTTATTTTTTAGAATTTTCGATGTTTTAAAAATATGGCCCGCAAAAGATCTAGAAAAATTAGAAGGGGGGCATGGTATCATTCTAGACGACGTTGCTGCCGGAATTCAAACGTTAATTCTATTATTGATTATGATTCAATCCAATGTCATTTAGGTAATTAGTAGCCGTTTAATTTTTATTCCTAGTTTTATCTGTGAAATTCAGAGTTTTATGTCTACTGAAATCGAAATAAGAATCGGATTGAAATCAGGAATGGCGGATCCTGAAGGTGCGAATGTCCAAAAAGCATTAAACCTTTTAGGTTTTGAAAATATTGATACTGTCAAATCAGCTAAATGCTACAGAGTCGTTATAGAAGGCGATGAAAAATATGCTCTTTCTGAAGCCGAAAAAATGTGTCAACGATTACTAGCAAATCCTGTAGTTCATGATTATTCTATTGCGGTGGCTAATTGATGCTAGAGCCAGTTCCCAACGCAAAAAAAGTTTTTTATGTTAACTTAGAAGAAGACTTATCTAAAATTGTAAATGATTTAGGTTTAGGTTTACTACCTGATGAAATGGAAAAAGTTAAAGGTTATTTTCGAAATGAAGGAAGAAGGCCTACAGATGTTGAACTTCAAGCCATAGATCAAGCATGGTCTGAGCATTGCTGCTACAAATCCTCGAAACCTGTCTTAGAGGAAACTGTTTTCGGGCTTAAATCTAGCAAAAAGGTGATAGCAAGAGAAGACGCTGGAATAATGGAATTTGATGACAAGCATTACTACGCTGTTGGATTGGAATCACATAATCATCCATCTGCACTTGATCCTTACGGAGGTTCAGCGACAGGTATTGGAGGCATCTTGAGAGATGTTGTTTGTATGGGTGCTCAACCAATTGCATTGGTAGATCCCTTGTTTTTTGGAGAATTAGATACGCCTCGCGATACACTAGCTGAAGGAGTGAAACATCCTCGATATCTTATGGGTGGCGTAGTTGCAGGCATACGTGATTACGGAAATAGAGTCGGAATACCTACCGTAGCAGGTCAAGTTGCATTCCATCCGAAATATACTGGAAATCCTTTGGTGAATGTTGGATGCGTAGGTATTGTTGAAAAAGAATTAATGATTCACAGTAAAGCTGGAAGTGTGGGGGATATTTACATACTCGCAGGAGGAAGAACTGGACGCGATGGAATACACGGCGTAACCTTTGCATCACGTGATTTGGATGCTGGGTCTGAAGAAGATATAGGAGCTGTACAACTAGGTGATCCTATAACCAAAGAGCCTCTAATGCATTTATGCTTAGAATTAAACGAAATGGGATTATTAACTGGAATGAAAGATTTAGGAGGCGGAGGGCTGTCTTGTGTAGTTGGAGAACTTGCATTAGATGCTGGATTTGGAGCAAAAGTAGATTTAGAAAAAGTACATTTGAAAGTCGAAAATATGCCTCCTTGGGAAATATGGGTTTCTGAATCTCAAGAGCGAATGATGTTTACAGTAACGCCAAAAAATGTGGATAAAGTACTTGAAATTTGTAACTCATGGGATGTTGAAGCTGTAAGCATAGGGGAAGTCATTGCTGAAAAACGAAATATCGTAAACTATCATGGCACCGAAATCTTAAATCTAGATTTGGAATTTACTACCGGAGGTCCTGTTTACAAAAGACCTTACAATTTACCTGAATATGATATAGGGAATCCTTCTGATTTACCCCCTTATCCGAATGATATCAAAACACAAATAATCAATATCATTAATCAACCAGAGGTTGCATCAAAAGATTGGGTAATTAGGCAATATGATCATGAAGTAAGAGGAAAAACTGCTCTGAAGCCGATACAAGGCCCTATTGGAAAAGAAGTTCCCGGAGATTCATCTGTAATAAAACCCGTTGATGATTCCTGGAAAGGATTGGCATTGACTTCAGATGTAAATCCATACCTCATGGAAGCAAATCCTTACCACGGAACCATGAGTGCCGTAGAAGAAGTTTGCAGAAATTTAGCTTCCGTTGGAGCTAGAATCGATTCTCTAGCAGATTGTTTATGCTTTGGAAATCCTCGTAGGCCTGACGTAATGGGTCAATTCAAAGCTAGTTGTGAGGCTCTAAGAGACGCTGCTACTGCTGTAGACGTCCCTTATGTCTCAGGAAATGTAAGCTTGTATAATGAAACTCAGGAAGGGGCTATTCCACCAACTCCTGTCTTGATGGGCATTGGATTAGTAAATGATATTAGAAAATGTGTGACCAGTGATATGAAAAGCAAAGGAAGTATCTGGCTTGTAGGCCAAACAAAAGAGGAAATGGGTGCTAGTCTTTACTACAGAACTTTAGGACTTGAGTGTGCAAAAGTTCCTTCAACTAATTTCAAAACTTTTCTTCCTAGGATGGAACAACTAATTCAAGCTATAGAAAATGAAGAAGTAGTAGCTTGTCATGATATTTCAAACGGTGGATTGGCTCTTTCAATTATTGAAATGTGTATGAGCGGTATTGGAGCGGAGATTACTTTCGATGGTCAATTAAGAAATGATGTTGAATTATTTAGTGAATCTAATGGAAGATGGATTGTACAAGTTAATCCTAAATATGAAGATGCTTTTAGTAAACGATTTGACTTTGCTAAGAAGATTGGTGATATTAATGAAAAAATAATCTTCAAAAGTGGTAACGACAGAATAGCACAATTAACAATTGAAGAAATCAGAGATAAATGGACTAAACCAATATGGAACCGGCTAGCTTAAGCTTTTATTCCGCCCCTAAGATAATTTAGTCATGGCGACAGAATCGACAACTGATTACGTGGCAGATACTGGCTCAATCGAAGCTATACTTATTCTACTTGTTTTCCTAGTAGCATTTGCTTTAATTTTAGGTGAAATTGTTGATCGTGTTTTAGCAGCTTGGGGCGGTGCTGTTGGAATGCTCTTGGTTGGAACTTACTACGATTCCCTAACTTGGTGTACGGGAGGCGGTCATGGTGAAGCTGGCGCAGTATGTCAAAATAATCTGTTTGAGGCTATAGATTTCAACGTCATAGGATTGCTATTGGGAATGATGATCTTTGCTGGAATGCTAGAAATAAGCGGTTTCTTTGAATTTGTAGCAATAAAAGCTACAAAATTATCTGGAGGAGATCCTTGGAAATTGGTATTCTATCTAGGAACGTTTACCACAGTAATTTCTGTCTTTATTGATAATGTTACAGCTTTGATTCTAATAGCACCTGTAACGCTAAAAATTTGCTCTAAGATTGAAATTAGTCCTATTCCACCACTAATTGCTCTAGCAATCTTCTCAAACACTGGAGGCGTAGCAACATTAGTGGGTGATCCTCCTAACGTTTTAATCGCGTCATATGCAAGTGCTCGAGGCTTAGGATTCGGTTTTATGAGTTTTATTTACCATCTAACTCCTTTGGCCATAGTTGCTTGGGGTGCTACTCTCTGGTTTATGCACCGTCACTTCAAAAACTGGAGAGAAGTTAAACCCCAGAACGTGGAAGAAGTAACTAGTGAAGATGAATGGGCTGCTGTAAAAAACGATACTTTGATGTACAGAACTTTAGGGGCTTTAGCAGTAACCGTTGTAATGTTTGCTGCAGTGGAACTCTTGCATTTAGATTTAGAAATTTCAGCAGTATCTCTTGGTGGTGCTGGTATTGCCATGTCAATTAGTATGCTAGGTGTTCCTGAAGAAAAACGTATGGATATCCATGAAGTTGTGCATAAAGTCGAATGGGGTGCACTTTTATTCTTCGCAGGGCTATTTGTTATGGTTGGAGGGTTGGAAGCTATGGGATACCTGGAGGCCATAGCTAATATGATCTTTGATAATTTTGGACCTGATGGAACAATACATAACAGTCCCATAGTATTGGTTATTGTTCTCATATGGGTTTCCGCTATTGCATCTGCTATCGTTGACAATATTCCTTTTTGTGCAGCTATGTTACCTGTAATTCTAGAAATAGGCGAATTAAGTAAAGATCCAGTTACAGGTATAGCTGAGGTAGATATTATTCCCCTATATTGGGCTTTAGCAATTGGCTGTGGCTTTGGAGGAAATGCTACTCCTATTGGTTCTAGTGCGAACGTTATGACTATTGCTATTAGCGAAAGAGGCGGGCACAAAATTTCAACCAAAGAATGGCTAGGTGTAGGTGTTCCTGTTATGATTATAACTTGTACAATAGGATCAATAGTTGTTGCTCTATTCTATGACCATTTCTTAACTGCTTAATCTATAAAATTAGAATTGCACTTTGAACACTTGCCTTTTGGAGATATATCTCCCCCACAATTAGGACACTTTTGAATTTTCCAAAATTCATCTATCCAAGCTTCTATCAACTCTGGTTCATCAGAATCCTCAACCATCTTGAGCTCACGACTCCCCATACCTGTTTTTTCATTGATTTTGGATAAAAAGGATAAATCAAAATTAATTGCTTCTTTAATATCTTTTACTTTAGATGCATAATAAGGAGCTAAGAATACACCTCCAACAAACGACGCCATGTGTGTTCCATGCCCTATACCATCATCAGTACCTAAACCCACATAGAGAGTTTCCATTCCAACAAATACTATAGTAGATAGTAAAACAGGAACTCTTTGCATAAATATTGGCCCTAAAAGCATAGGTATCTCAAGCCTAGGATACAATAAGACAAATGCACCCATAATGCCGAAAACTGCTCCTGAAGCGCCAATATGGACTGTTTCTATGTCATTCCCTTCATTCCAAACTGAGATTATTCCGGTAAGTAAAGATCCTATTAGACCGCTGATCAAATAAATTCGCAAAAAAGATTTTGAACCTATACGATCTTCAAAAGGAACGCCCAATAATATCAATATCAGCATGTTCATTAGTAAATGCATAGGACTTCCATGCATAAACATTGAACTAAACAGAGTCAATAGTTCAAAATTTAACGATTGCAAATACAAAGGCTTGAATCCTAAATTTAATAGTGCATCAATTGCCATTGAAGGTTTAATAAAAACTAGAATCCACCAAGTAGCAAATATACTAAAGTTAATGAAAACTAGCGATTGCGAAACCATAAACTGATTCTGTCGGCAATAATTAAGAACTAGAAATCCCACAACCACAACTAATATCGTTCCTGTTGAAGAAGCTGGTTCAAACATAACACTAATTGTTTCCTTATGGAATTAAAGCTGACGCTGGAGCTTACATGATCGGATAGGAGAAGGACTTGCCTTCTCCCTCCTTCATTGACTTATTTCGTCTATTCTTCTTCTCTACGAAGAGAAGCACCAATAGATGCGACTAAGGCTGCTACAGAAAGACCAATGAGTCCTACTGTGAAAGACGGTGTAGATGCCTTGTTTTTGACAATTGCAATACTGCCAACTGCATCATTATCATCTTTCTGATTTAGATACTCATCTTGAGTCTTTACTCCGTCTTTAACATCTTGCTCTTCTGCGTCTGGGTTGATCATTGCATACATTTCTACAGTTTCAAAATCTTGGACTGTAGTTCCTGGAATAAATGTCTCATCCCATGTTGCAGTTGCAAAATACCAAGTTTGGAAAACTCCGTCGTTTTCTAAAACAGGCTTAGGTGCCATTAGTGGTACGGTTGTTGAAGCTACTCTCTTCATACGTTTGACCCCTTCAGGAGTGGAGTATGCATCACCAGTTGAATCCATAGCGTAGAAAACAACTAACACATCAGATGCGTAGTTACCTTCGTTCCATGCTTTAACTGTGATATCTAAAGAGTCTCCTTCGATTACACCTGCACGATTGAATGTCATTTCACCAAGCACAAACTGTGATGGTTTAATGAACAAAGTTGCAGCGACAGGTTCTCTTAGAGATTCATCACTGCCTACGTCGTATCCATTAACTATTACATCAAACTTGCGGTTACCTGCTGGTTCACCGGCTTCTTGATCGTAGTCTGGAGCGCCGAAACGGACAGTAATCATTGCTTCATCATCTGGAGCCATATCAAATTCGTATGTCCAAACTCCGTTTTCATCTTGGCTTGAAGTAATATCTTCGAAGGTATTACCGTTCATCATGACATTGATTGAAACATCAAAGGCAGCTCCATCATAGGATTTACCTTGTGCTTCCAATTCTGGAGTCATACGGAATGTGTTGTCTTGTGTACCTATATTCTTTGTGAAGTAGTCAATTTCGACTGCTAAACTTGGGAATATATCATAGGTCAACTTACCAACATCATCTTTTGTCATGAAGAATCCAGTGTCAAGTGTTCTAATGACTTCAACTCCACCTATGTGAGCTGTTCCTTCAACACCTCTTGCACGGAAAACGAATGAGTATGCATTGTCATCTGCTGGATCGTAATCTAAACTACTGTATCCTAGCTTCTTTGAATCTAATGACATGTAGTATGGGTTCCAGCCATCTGAATTACCAGATAGTGTTCCTCCAACTTCCTCATGGTTTGATCCGTCCATTATGGTGAATCCATTAGCTCCCCATAGTCCTAGAGTGTCTGCATCATCTAAAGATGCGCCTTTCTTCTGTGCATAAATACTAATTTCACTGTCGTCAGACATATCGAAATTTGCCCAGAATACTAGATAAGCTGTAGCAGACCAAACTTCAACGTAGCTTGTTCTGACTTGCTCATCTGCCGACTGCGAAGATAGTACGGTTATAGATCCTTCCATCATTGGATGGAACTTACAGTAATAGTTGAACACTCCTACTTCCGTGAAGGTTAATGAATAACTTTCACCAGGTAGCATATCGAAAGAATCGAATTGTGCATCCTTGTCTGTTACTGTGTGTGTTATACTATCTGCATTGGTCCATGTTACTTCAGTTCCAAGTTGAACTGTTGGGTTCTGAGGAACAAAACCAGTAGCTTGTCCTCCAATGGACACTGCTAATGCATCTGTAGCTACGCCAGTTTGGTCCCATGAAACGCCCATAGCGCCGTCACCGACTTCTGCAGGTTCATCTTCTGTTGCTACCCAATTAGGTCCGCCAGTCAATAGTGGTGAACCCATATCTGCGCTCTTACCTACAATCAACATGTGGCTTGCATCATTGTTAGCCATGAACAAGTCTGCTAATGTGTTACCATCGGCATCTGCTACTTTGACACCTGCTGTGTATAATCCAGCCGTATCCATTCCTGGGAATTCAAAGTCAATGACTGCTGATTCTGCACCTGCAACTGTATTGCCTGCGTCATCGTAGTAAGCCATTGCTAGCGTACCGAGTGATGTTTCAGATGACCAAAGCTCGTTGCCACCCATATCATTAACATATGCATATGCGTGAGCAGTTTCCACAGCGCCTCCAGGTCCTAGGTTACCCATACCTTGATTTTTGAATGAAGTAGACATCGTGAATGATTCACCTACTTCTAAGGTATACGGTGCTGCTTCAGAGGTCATAGCAAGATCGAAACCAAGTCCATAAACTCCTACATCATCAATTTCCCAATTTGTTGGATTGTTAAAGAACGTTCCACCCAATCGGAATCTTATCTGAAGTTGATCCATTCCCGGACCTGTGTAAGAATCTAATCTACATTGTGTTTCGTGCCAGCCATCAGAGCCCATAACGAAACCTGATTGACCTCTCAATGGATTGCCATAGTATGCATAGTTGTAGATAGTTCCACCATAGCCCAAACCGGAGGTTGGATTCAATGCTGACCAGGAATCTCCTGCGTCTGTACTAATTTCAATTCGACCACCATCATAGTAGTAATTAGCCCATGAATATTCAAATCCATGCATTGCAAACTTGTGGTTGAATACTAGTTTAGCAGATGTTGCCTTGGAAAGGTCGAAAACTGGAGATACTAAGCTAGTATCATCACCATTATACGAACTACCATAGGTGTCAAGGCCATTCCACCATACCGGTGCAGAACTTGCTCCAGTAGTAGCTGAAGGTTGCCATTGGAATCCATCCTTAGGTCCTCCATCTACAGAGGCGTGCCAACCACTATCATAGTGTCTATCATTGTTTTCGTCATTCTTCTTAGTCATAGCACTCTCATCTCCTGTAGTTCCTACAACTGTGAACATTGTTTCCCTTGCAAGAGCAACGCTGTTGTCTCCAGCAAAGTCATCTCCATCAGATGGATTATCTCCTATCCATGCGTCAAATACAATTTTGTATTCTCCTGGAACTTGGAAATGATAATCTACACCAACTGTTTGAGCTTCACCACTCTGGAACTCTCCACCAGCACCAGCACCTGTGATATCCCATTGCTTTTCAAATGCAACTGACTCCATTCCTGTTCCTGTGAATGACAATGAATCAATATGCCAGTGTTCTCCATCACCTGGCCATTGATATCTGTACATTCCAACAACAAACTTGAGCTTTACATCTGTCATATCTACGTAATCAGCCATAGCGAATTCAGTAGAGATATACTCGTCTGCATCGTCACTGGCTGCTCCAGATCCTGGACAAGAACCACAGTTTACGAAACCAGCTTGTCCAGACAATGGATTACCGTATGGTGCATAGTTGTACATTGTTCCTGGGTATCCACCGCTAGGTGTGAGTAATTCCCAATTGTCTCCACCATCTGTTGATATGTGAACTTGAGCACCATTATAAGCTGTATATCCTGCATAGTAATCAAAGTTGTATCTGTGGACCATTGTGAATGTTAAATCACTAGCTGCACCAGAGAAATCAATTGTTGGTGTTGTTGCACTAACACTTCCTCCGCCGTAATACATTTGGAACTCATCGCCATCTGAACCCCAAGAGTTGGTTTCGTCACCATCTCCTTCATCAGTGTTCATGACAAAACCTGGATCTCCTCCATAGTATCCCCAGTTGCTACATGTGCTGTAGGTTGTGTTACAGTCATCACTGGTTGCCCAGCCTGCAACTACTGCTGCAGCTTCATCTGCATAGTCTTCCATATCTTCTGAGGAATCATATGTTTCCAATCCCATAGGTCCTAATTGTAGTCTTACAGTTGCCTCATTTGCAGCTTGTGCGTTGATACCTGCGTTAATGACAGTTGCTTCTACAGGCACTGTTGCATCTACGCCCAATGGGTCCGGCAGTTCAAATCCTCCTAGACCTATATTATCATTAAAGACCAATCCAGTAACTGCTACGTCATCAAACCTAAAGAATGATTCGAAGTAACTTGGACCTGTCGATAATGTTGACCAACCTGTAACTACTCTAACCTTAACATCATTCTTTCCACAGAACTCTGTCAAATCAAAGGTAGCTTTTACCCATCCCTGAGGATCAGGCGAATAGGTAAATCCAGTTGTTGTTCCATAAGATGTGTATCCCTTGAGTCCACGTAGTGGATTGGAATAGTACGCTGTATTATAGATTGTACCATACTGTCTTGGATCACTGGCTTTAGGTTGTATCGCTGCCCAGGTATCTCCACCATCTCCTGAAGCCTGCACTTGATATCCATCATACGTGTAGTATCCGTAGAAAGATATTGCCATCTGAAGCTCGGCTTCTACAGGCAAAGTCAAGTCTAAACTTGGAGTTGATACATAGTTATCTGCCGGAACAGAATTTGATCTCCTAAAGTCACTGTCCATGGAGTAAGAGCCTGCATTAGAATCTCTATCACGAACTTCCCAGGTATCTCCTGATCCGTATCTAACCTTACCAGTTTCCCAATTGCTAGCATCACCATCTTCGAAATCATCTGCAAATATAACGTATTTGACTTCTCTGAATTGGATATCTCGGTTGTTACTGAGATCCTCATCACCGTTCTCGCCAGTAACACTAATCAATACTGCCAGCTTATCTCCAACAGATAGTCCTTCCAACGAAGGCTGGAAAGTATCCACTGTAAAGAATTCTACACTTGCTTCCTCTTTAAACCCGAGAGAAGCTATAGTTTGAGTTTCTTCTGCATAAGTAGTATCTGCTTCTTTAGTAGTTATTTCTACATCATCAATCCTGAAGTAGGAATCATAGTAGTATGTATTATCATACTGATTGAAACCTACAACCCATCGGAATCTCACATCACTGTAACCAGTGTAATCTCCAAGATCTAATGAAGCTGTGGCCCATGGGGCTGAATTTGTATTGTAACTGTATCTATCGTTCGTGTTATAGTAAGTCCAAGTATCTAGTGAGGTAGATATTGGATTTCCGTATACTCCGAATGTAGTTCCATAGTATCCGCCGGCTGAGAATTTATCACCTGAAACATAGTCCCAAGTGCTTCCGCCGTCAACAGATGACTCAAGGTAAGCACCTTCCCATCTGTAGTAAAATTGGTATGAATACTTGAAAGTCATTGTCATTCCAATAGCATCTGATGTGTCAAATGCCGGAGTTGACAATGCTGCCAAACTAGCTGGATTTGGTCCCAAGGTTGTATCTGGTGTACCTGAGTAGCCACCATCATTTTCGTGAATCCAGATTTTATCGTCCCAATTAGAGAAACTGTAGTAACTGAATGCGTAATTACTAGATACGTAAATATCTCCAGTATCAGTTGTTGCAACTGAACCTTTGTATCCGTTCGCTCCAGTGTATGAATTCCAAAGTGTTGAACAACTAGATGAACTTGTTGAACATTTCTTCATACCGCCATACCATGATGAGTAGTAGAATCCACTAGTGTAGACGTAGTCATCTTGAACATCCAATGCGTGGTGATATCTTGCGTATGTGTAGAATTGCCTATAATCAGATGCTGAATAATCTCCATCTGAATCTCTAGTATATTCTCTAGTGCGTCCGTAGTAATCACGGTAAGCAATATACAAATCACCATTAGTATCATCGGCATCGATTCCCATTGCATAATAATAAGATGAAACTCCACTTGCATAGGAAAGACTGCCTTCTGTTGACATATCACTTGCATCTAAAATTATGACTTTACGATATGTCGAACTTGATGAAGTTTGTAGTGCAAAGAGTTCACCGCCGTAATGGGTCAAAGAAGTTCCGTACCTTACTGCAGTCGAACCGCTACATGTTGGTGCTTGGGTTGTATCAGAAATTAACCACTTACAAACTTTAGTTGTAGATGAGTAAGTTCCTGAAGTTCTAGCCAAAGTGTAGTAGTAAGTTCCATCATCTGTAACATCAATTACATCATTAAGATAAGTGCTACTTGCAGCAATAACTGTTGTTACTGCATTTGTGGCAATATCCAATTTCAAAACACTGTCTGAGCCTTTATCTGCAATCAAAATATTAGTTCCATCGTAATGGATTTTTTGTTGATCTGTAAACATACCGCCAAGAGTCTGTGATTTACGGCCTGAAGACCATGAACCATCGTCACTTCCTTCATCACCGTAGTTGTGGTCTCCTTTACCATCATTCAAAGCTGCAGTCCACTTGTTTTGACCTTGAATACTCATTGGTGTGAACGAATCTGAGTCTTCACCGTCAAATGCGAAAGTGGAAACGCTCTCTTTAACTGAGAAAATACTGGCTTTTACAGCTACATTGTCCTCATTTACTGGAGTACATTCACCTGCTGTGTCACAGTTTACACCGTAATTAGATACTGTAGCTCCAAGAATGTTTTCCTCTGCCAAAGACATTGGATCAGGAACTGCTGTTGATTTCAATCTCAAATCATTTCTTGCTGGAGGTGGTGGTGCATATCTTACTGATGTTTCATCAGACCAAGTTGGACTATTACGGTATGCATATTGTAAACCGGTTAAAGTTCCACCTGGAACACCTTGGATACCTGCTGTCATATATTCATTATCTGAACTATATCCGCCATTAGTATCCTTGTAATTCATAGTAATTAAATTTGTATTTTCGTGCAATACTATCTGCCAGGTCAAAGCATTAGCTGCTGCAGCACCTGGACATTGATAAACTGAAGGATACCATGCTCCCTGATCTTGGTATTGAACAACTAATTTTCTGTTTGGTTCAGTACCTATAGTAGCGTAGTAAACTCCTGCTGTTGGATTACTTGCTCGACAGAAACCGCCGTCAAACCATCCGCCAATGACTGCAGTACCCAATCCACTATATGGGATTGAATATGGAGTCCAGCGAGAGGAATAACCTGCAGATCCTAAATTGATATATCCATTGTCTCCTCCGTTACCCCACGTCGTATATTCATTTTCGTAGAATTCAAAGGTAAAACCAATATCAACTGCGGATTGACCTGCATCAGTACTAGATGAAATTAATAGCTCAGCCGCATCATTGCCCACTAATTCTATCCATTCATCATCGTATACTGGACCATCTGCCTCAGCATTATCCTTAAAAGTATAACCGTAAGAATCACTTCCGGTTCTTGCCGATGCCTCTGGAGCGAATAGCACTAACGTGCTTGCTACCATAGACACGACGACTACAATCGCCATCAGCTTTGCAGCCCAATTTCTCTTGCTTACATTATGAGTTTTTTGCATATGTATACACCTTGGTTGAGTCCTTGTATCAACGGGCGTTAGCCCATTGAAGGGTACCTACCATGACGCCATTCTAATATAAAGGTTAGCGTTTAGAATGTAGAGACAAATGAATATCGGAGTCCTAGCTTTGCAAGGCGCAGTATCTGAACATAAAATAATTATGCGCCAATTAGACATCAATATAATTGAAGTCAGAGAGAATAAAGACATAAATCGTTTAGACGGCTTAATCATGCCCGGAGGAGAATCTACTACATTGAGAAAATTACTAAAGAATTCAGAAATGTGGGATTTAATAAAAAACTCAGAATTACCGATAATGGGGACTTGTGCCGGAGCGATACTCTTGGGTAAATGCAAAGATGAAACGTTTGCAAAAATAGACATTGAAATTGACCGGAACTATTACGGAAGACAAAGAGACTCTTTTGAAACCAAAATAACCTTAGAAAATAATGAATCTTTCGATGGAGTTTTCATACGCGCGCCCGCGATTAAGAAACTAGGGAATGGTGTTAAGCCAATCGCTTGGAAAAATAAAGAAATTGTGGGTTGCACCAGTGGAAAAAATATGGCTCTAACTTTTCATCCTGAACTAACTAACGACACAAGATTTCATAAAATCTGGATAAATTTAATCGAGAATACTGCTAAAACTTTTTAAAACCTATAATCAGTGAAAAGTATGGATTTCAACCAAATTTTTGAATTAAGAAGGACCATTAATGAGTTTGAAGATAAAAAAATTCCAAACAAACTAGTAATAGAAGCCATAAAAGCAGGGAATCTTGCACCTTGCCACCGCCTCACTTTCCCATGGAGATTCAAAAATATTGGACAAGAAAACAGGCTAAAAATAGCTAAAAGATATTTAGAAATAAAATCTGAAAATAAAATCTTAAGAAAAAACATAAAACAAAAGCTAAGGCGTAAAATTATGAACCCATCGCATTTAGTAGTGGCCAGTCAAATTAAAGATAAAGATACTAAGACAGATTTAGAAAATTATGCAGCTTGCTCTTGCGCTATACAAAATATCATGTTGTCATTAGCTAGCAAAGATATTGGAACTAAATGGTCCACAGGGAAAATTACCGAAGATAAAAAAACCTATGAAATCACTAAAATTGATACTAAAAAGGAAAAAATAATTGGATTCATATTCATTGGAATAGGGAAAGTTCCTCCTAAAATTAAAAGGCCTAAATTGGAAACTATTTACTCTGAGATTTAAATTAATTCAAAAATGGTGCGGGGGGAGGGATTCGAACCCACGTACCACTAAGGATCGGATTTTGAGTCCGACGCAATTGGCCAGACTATGCGACCCCCGCACTTTATTTCCACGAACGTAGCACTATTTTAGGCGCGCGGTTAGGTATAGTATATGAATGTAGTTGAACAATGGCAATTGGCTGTTGAGGAACTCAGTAGAAGAGATTCTACGATTGAAGAAATAATATCTCAATATAGTGGTGAAAAAATGGCATTAAGGGGAAAGCCATTCGAAACGCTGTGCCGTTCTATTGTTGGGCAACAGATTTCTGTAAAAGCTGCAGATAGCGTTTGGACCAAAGTCGAAGATCTCTGTAATGGAAATATAAACAAGGAAGAGATTATTAATTTATCAAATGAAGAAATGAGAAGTGCTGGGCTTTCTAAACAAAAAATAACCTATCTAAAAAACATAGCCTCCTCAGATGTATTGACTACAAATTGGGGAGAATTATCTGATGCTGAGGCTATAGATAGGCTATGTAAGATAAAAGGCGTTGGAGTTTGGACTGCTGAAATGTTTCTGATTTTTAACTTAGGAAGGCCAGATGTATTGCCTTTGGCAGATATAGGATTAATTAGAGGAATCGAGAAACACTACTATAATTCTGAACGAATTGACAAAAAGGAACTCGAAAAATTCAGAACAAAATGGTCGCCATGGTGTACTGTAGCAACTTGGTACATGTGGAGAAGTTTAGATCCTATACCTGTAGAATATTGATTACTTGAAACGTTCTTGAGATTGCCAAATGGCACCAACTAAGTGACGGATAATTCTAGCTGCAAGAGCTGAAGTATTTCCATTATCATATGGCGGACTAACTTCTACACAGTCAAAAGCAACAATTCTATCTGAAAAGAAATTAATTGTCTGTAATACTTCGTATGGAGTCATCCCAAATGGTTCTGGAGTACCTACTCCTGGTGCAAATGCAGGATCTATGGCATCCATATCTAAACTAAGATAAACGGGACTATCTAATTCATCAATAATATCTGTTAAATATTCTCTTAATTCAGTCCAACCAGATTCTATAAACTTCAAACCTATTGTCCTAGCTTCTGATATTTCAGATTGAGAAACTGAACGAATTCCGACTGGACGGACTTTATCTAAACCTACAATATCTGTAAGGCGCCTTGTTACTGTTGCATGCGATTTTTCATTACCTTCATATTCTTGTCTAAAATCAAGATGTGCATCTAAAATTACAACTGCTAAATTTGGATATTTTGATTGGACCGCACGCACTGCGGCAGGAGTCAATGAATGCTCTCCGCCAATACCCACTGGAAATTTATTTGAAGAAACTATTTTTGTTACTAATTCCTCTAATCGAGCTTCATTCTTCTCTTGATCTTTAGTAATTTCTAAATTGCCCCAATCATTAGCAGAAACATCGCATAAGTCAATACCCAATTCCATTAAGTATGTTTCAAAATTATAGCTATGCCTACGGATTTCATCCGGAGCTTCTGAAGTACCTTTTCTGAAACACGCAGTACCGTCGTAAGGGTAGCCGTAAAATACGAACTTTGCTTCATCAAATGAACTTTCTGCGTCCGCAAAGAATTCTGTCACTTTAGTCTGTTACCAGTTTACGCCCCATAGCTGCGAGAAAAACTATCTCATTACCTGGTTCCATATCTCCATGGAATTTCTCAGGTACATCTGTCAAAGGTATGTTGAACGTTTCAAATGTTTCAAGATCCATCATTTGAACTTCAGCACCCATATTGGCTAAAATTTGCGCTTTACGGCGGTCTACTTGTGGAACGTGAACTTTATGCTTGACTGGATGTACTAGTGATCTCTTTTGTTTATCAAAAAGACCAATAGCAACCATACGTGCCTTAGCTTCACCATGTTTGCCTGGCTTTGAGGTAGTATATTCTACCAATTTGCAAGGTTCATCGTCAATAACGATATACCTGCCGACTTTCAATGTTCTGATTTCTTGTATCGATGTTTGGCTCATACTATCTCACCATTCTAAATCTCGCCATTTGTCATCCGACAGATGACCATAAAGAGTATTTCTGCCTGAAATATTGCGGCGCATTCTATTAAACAAATCCACTGCTACTTCAAGTGATTGGTCACCTGTATCTTCATGCAGAGCTTCTAATCTTTCAATTAATTGTTCTACTGTAATCATACGGCTCAAGTTCTCATTAAGCCGGCAGTAGATAATTCTTCCTTTATGTTTCTAACTGCGTTCTTAATATCATTTACTTCTCTTGCTCCAACACAAACCATCTTTCCACTTCCGAATAATAGAAGTACGACCTTTGGGTCATCCATCCTGTAAACTAAGCCAGGGAAAGCTTCGGGTTCATACTCAACATTCTCAAAACCTAGAGACATTGCAATTTGGATAAGATTCAAAGTTGATTCAAGATTTGTAGTTGCTACAATGTTCTGTATAACTATGTCTGGTTCATCTTTAACAGGCATATCCAAAACCCTAAGTTCATCTACAACTTTATTGATTGCAACGTGAACATCTGGAATGGATCTTGCACCAGTACAAACTACCTTACCACTTCTAAAAATTAAAACTGCTGTTTTTGGTTCTGCCAATTTGTAAATTAATCCTGGAAATCTATCCTGATCATATTCTGCGCCTTCTAACTGAAAAGCTATATCTTGAAGCATCAATTCTTTACCAATCGATGCACTAGCTACAACATTTACCACTATTATTTCTGCCATGTGTTACTCCTATGTGGAGAACTTTGTATATAAAGAGGGTATTTAAAGATTTAAATACTAAGCTCTTAAAAAATATCCTAATAAATAAAAAAATTTATCCGACTGAATTTACTTACTTTTTCATATTAACCTTTTTTATCCTAGTTGCATCCATTAAATTTCAATGGAAAAATATGCTGCTTCTATAGATGACGTTCGTGCTGCAGCTGAACGTATTAAAGGAATTGGACACAGAACACCAATACTAACAAGTAAAACTTTAGATCAAATGGCAGGTCGAAAACTTTTCTTTAAATGTGAAAATTTTCAAAAGATAGGAGCGTTCAAATTCAGAGGTGGTTGGAATTCTGTCTCTATGTTAAGTGACGACGAAGCTGAAAAAGGCGTTTGTACACATAGTAGTGGAAATCATGCCCAAGCCGTTGCCTACTCTGCACAAAAAAGAGGAATACCTGCATATATTGTAATGCCGAATAATTCACCTAACGTCAAAATTAATGCCGTTAAGGGATATGGTGCAAATGTTACTCTTTGCAAACCTACGCTTGATGCAAGAAAATCAACCCTCAAGGAAATTGCTGAAAGAACTGATGCTACTGTAATTCACCCATTTAACAATCCAAATGTAATTGCTGGACAAGGAACTGCTGCACTTGAAATGATTGAAGATCTAGGTGAATTAGACGCAATGATTGCCCCCATCGGTGGAGGAGGCTTGATGTCTGGTACTTGCATAACTACACGAAACCTTCTTCCAAAAGCAAGGCTCTTTGGTGCTGAACCAAAGGGTGCAGATGATGCCTACCGCTCTCTCAAAGAGGGACGCTTATTGCCTCAAGAAAATCCAAATACTATTTGCGATGGGCTCTTAACTAGTCTGGGTGAAAACACCTGGAATATACTAAGGGACCATCTTGAAACCATATACACTGTTAGCGATGAAGAGGTAGTAAAAGCAATGAAATTAATATGGGAAAGAATGAAGATAATAATCGAACCTAGTTGCGCTACGCCTTTCGCAGTAGTAATGAGTCCTGAATTTAAAAAGCTAGAAGGTATTGAAAAAGTAGGAATCATACTTACTGGTGGAAATGTAGACTTATCAAAATTACCTTTCTAGAATAATGGCGGGCCTGCAGGGATTCGAACCCTGGATCTTCTGGTTAGAAGCCAGACGCCCTTCCAGGCTAGGCTACAGGCCCTAGGTTAGTTTGAGAGGCGGTTGCATTTATTGTTTTGTCAGGTATTGGAATACCTAAATAGTCTAGAACTCTTTCAGCTGAAAACAATGCCCCTTGAACTGATGGGTGTGTGGTATAATCGCCTGCAAGCAATATTCCTTTTTCAGTGATTGGCTCCCTAATTCTTCCTACGTGTCCCGTATCAATCATAGGTAATGCATTATCGACTTTTGTTACTGTTACAAACTCCCATTCTCTAACTTGCTTACCAAACCAATTTTCAAACTCTAATAAAATTTCATCTTGGTTTTCCTGTAATGAGTCTGCATCATTCCCAATAACTGTAGCAATTATTAGTTCTGGATGGTAAGGATGTGAATGAGCGTGAAGAATTTTATTTCCATTCAGGCCATACTTTTCGTTAATTAGTAATCTATGCCTAGGTAATGGATTTTTGTTTGAATTGAAAACAATTGTTGCAGTTTTTCTTACCTTTTTCAATGGCTTACGATTTAGAAGATGAAAACTTACATTTTGCGGAGTAGCTAAAACTACTTTATCGAATTTCTCTGTTTCTTTACTGCAGGTAATACTTGTTGACGAAACGGCATTAACTTTAGAACTAAATCTGAGTTTCGTGCTAACTAGTCTGTTAACTAATTGATTAGGTATAGCTTGGATACCTCCTTTTGGCATTATCATGGAACCTAAACTCATTGCAGCCCAAGTGAAAGAAGCAAAACTCATACGCTCTTCTAAATCTGGATCAAGGGTGATTCCTGCAAACAATGGACGAAGAATATTCTGAATAAGATTGTTTGAAAAACCTCGTTGTCTGAATCCATCAATTATTTTTTCAGATTTAAAATCTAGAGGTGATTCGATATCTTTACCATTTGAGGCTAACCTCCACCTCAAGAGTCTAAGACCATCTCGTAAGCCAATTGCTCTTAGTGTTGGAAAAAGCTTGAGAGGCATTTTAATTGCATCTGCAAGTAATTTTCTTTGACCTGTATCAGGATCAATACTTTCTGTGCATTTTTCCATTTCTTTAAATTCAAGTTGTCTAAAATCAATCCATCTATGCAGTGAAGGATAAGCCGTGTGCAAAACATGAAAACCAATATCGATTATGTAAGGGCCGAAACGTATAGAAGACATTCTACCACCAACATCACTCTCAGACTCAAAAAGAACTACTTCATGTCCTGCTTTTTCTGCAGCTACTGAAATAGCTAAGCCAGAAATTCCTGCGCCTACTATTCCTATTTTCATCTAATTTAATGTACTTCGCTACCGTCTTCTATTTCTTTATCTGGTTGAAGTAAACTAACTACGTCATTTCCTTCAGCCGCAAGCAACATCCCGTTTGATTCTTCACCCCTGAATTTAGCTGGAGCTAGATTAACCAAAACGGCAATCCTTTTCCCGAGTAAATCCTCAGATTCATATATTCCACGAAGACCGGTTACTATTCTCCTTGTAGGGCCACCAAAATTCACATCTAATAACCAAAGCTTATCGGCATTAGGATGTGCTTGTACTTTTTCTACAGTTCCTATTCGTATATCCAATTTCTTGAAATCGTCAAATGTTATCTCTGGTTTGACGTTAGCTAGCTCATTTTCTTCCTCTGGGGGCATTTCTTTCTCCAATATTTCTTCCATGTTCAATTTACTGAACAAAGGTAGTGGTTGTTGTAGTTTGAATTCTGCTTTAAATTCCAAAGCTGAATTCCAACCGGCATCATCAATTTTTCCTTCCTGATTCAAATATTCCCATGCTTTCTGTGATGACTTAGGAAGGAAAGGAGTCATCAAAACTGATAAACTTCTGCATAAATTCAAAAACGTAACTAAAGTAGCTTCACAAGCATCTCGATCCTCTTTGACTTGTTTCCAAGGCGCAACTTCGTTCAATTCTATATTTCCTGCTTGAGATAATTCCATGATAGCTTGAAGGGCTCTCTTAAATTTACAAGCTTCAAGGGCTTCCTGCACTCGCTCATGCACTTCTTTTACTTTATCATTAAGTGAAGGTAAAGTAGATTCATTCGAACTCAAACCTTCTGGAAAATTTTTATGAGCAAAAGAAATTACTCGGTGCATTAAATTACCATAATTGCCTATCAACTCGTTGTTAATTCTAGTTACATAATCTTCCCATGTAAAATTGGCATCTTTCTGCTCGGGCATTATCGAGGCTAAATAATATCGTAACAATTCGGGATCGTATCTATCTAAATAATCAGGTATCCAAACTGCGTGCCGCCTTGATTTAGAAAATTGCGTTGAATCTAATAACAAATATTCATTAGCTGGAACATCATGTGGTAAGTGTAGTCCACAACCGGAAAGCATTGCCGGCCATATTATAGTATGAAATGGAATGTTATCTTTGGCCATGAAATAATAATGCTCTGCTTCATCATTCTCCCACCAATCCTTCCAAAGATCTGGTTCTCCTTGATTTTTAGCCCAATGAAGTGAAGCTGAGTAGTAACCCATTACAGCTTCAAACCACACATACATTCGTTTCTTTTCATAACCTTCACGCTGAATGTCTATACCCCATTCTAAATCTCTAGTAATTGGGCGATCTATCAAACCTTCTTGAAGCCAATTTCTAGTAAAATTAATTACTGATGGCCTCCAATGCTCCTTACCGCTTGAAAGCCACTCAAGTAACGTGTCTCTGAATTCTGATAATTTGAAAAATAAATGTTCAGTTTCTCTAAATTCAATTTCGGCATCGGGATTTAATTTGGAACGTGGATTTTTTAATTCTTTCGAATCTAATGTCTTTCCGCAATTATCACATTGATCCCCTCTTGCTGATTCATATTCGCAATGTGGACAAATGCCTTCAACGTATCTATCTGGCAAAAATTGCTTAGCAACGGGATCATATGGTTCTTCTGAAACTCTTGGCTCGATATATCCTGCTTTATCAAGTGTATCTAAAATCCATCTGGCTGACTCGAAATGCTCTTTAGTATGTGTATGAGAGAATAAGTCAAAAGATATTCCCATCTCTTCAATTGATTTACTGTTAATTGCATGATAATGCATTGCCACTTCTTCAGGAGTTTTGCCTTCCTGTTGTGCTGTTACTGTTATCGGAGTGCCGTGCATATCGCTTCCGCTAACCATCAAAACTTTGTTACCCTTTAGACGGTGATATCTTGCAAATATGTCTGGAGGCAAATAGCAACCTGCCATATGACCTAAGTGTAAAGGTCCATTGGCGTAAGGCCAAGCCACACATACTAGTATATTCTTCACAGAAGCGCAAAATTCACGCTATATATTAAACGCTGTCACTAAAAAAGAATTAAAATACTTACAAAACTGTTCCATATTGCATGTAGAATCATGCTAGGAATGATACTACCTGTCCTAACGCGGAGCCAACCGTATATCAAGCCGATTCCAAAAGCCATCGCTATTGCAATAGGCTCATGGACTATAGCAAAAATAATCGCTGAAAAGATTATGGCTACTTTATTATCATAACATTTCAAAAACATACCTAATATGAAACCCCTGAATAAGAGCTCTTCTAAAATCGGAGTTAATATTGATACGGAAAAAGCAGTTATAATCGAGGATAATAATGACATTTCTTGCAGGGCAGTAATAACCTCTTGTTCTTGTGCATCTGGGAAAAATTCAAGCATAAAAACAATATTGAGAGGTTTAACAACGAATAAATCTACTACAAGAGCAAAACCGATGAGTTTCCAAGTTTCCATAGTTTTTGGAAAAGCTAATAACTGGCTTAATTTCTCCGAATCGTTAGTATATCTAAGTACCAGATAAACAAATACTGACAATACTGCTGTTGATATTAAAATTTGATAGTGGAAAACGTCCGTAATTGAGCCTACTAAAATTATTATAAAAAATAAAGAAAACATCATTCCAATTATTGAAATCCAGGAATATGCTTGGGCCCAAGCCCACTGTGAAAAACTAAGATCTGCAAAAGGTGATTTTGTGGATTCCTTCTTGCCCTTATAATCTTGCCAGCACTTTGTGCTACAATATACTTGAGATTCAGTAATAGGTTTTAAACAATTCTTACACGAATCCATTATTTCAACTCAGACAAAAATTTAATTAATTTTTTCATAGCACTGCCTCGATGACTAACCTTATTTTTATCTTCAGAAGATAATTCTGAAAAAGTTTTGTCATATCCCTCTGGAACAAATATAGGATCATAGCCAAAACCTCCTGTTCCTTTCATTTCGTGAATTAAATTGCCTTTACATTCCCCTACAAATTTACGCTTAGAACCATCATCGAGAATTAATCCTAGAACACATCTAAAAGTGGCTGCTCTATTATCAACACCTTCCATTTGTCTCAAAATACCTGAAAGGCCTATTGTGTCATAAACATATCTAGAATAAACGCCTGGAAAATTCTTCAATGCTTCAACGAATACTCCTGCATCATCTATGATAAGAGGGGTCTGGACATTTTTAGAGGCTAACCAATCTAATCCAAAATCTACTACCTCTTCTAGTGTTGATGTTTGGATTTCAGGGCATTCAACATTGAGCTGAGATGCTGAATGACCAAATGGTTCTAAAATTGAAGACAATTCTTCAACTTTTCCACTATTGGAAGTAACCAGATTAATATTCACAAGCTGTGCATTTGACTTGGCACTTTAATGGTTAGGGTTTCAGCGTAATTGCCTTATATGGCCGGTTTGTCGAGACGGTTTAGCGGGGGTCGCATAGTCTGGCCATTGCGTTGGATTGCTAATCCAATGGGATTTATCCCACGGGGGTTCAAATCCCCCTCCCCGCGCCATCGTATCCTCTGACGAGAACTTATTCCTAATAACTGAGTACGGATAAGACCAATTTGTACCCTATCACTGAAAAACTATAATCTTAAATTAAACAACAGTGTCGGGAGAGTATGAAGGGAATAAAATTATTACTAGATGCAGGAGAATTTGTAATAGGCGGTGCCACTGGTTTTGCACTTGGAATAAGTGCTTTAGCTCTGAGAGCTGGAGAATATGCAGGAGATATTGTAGATGCTTACTTAGATGAAGTAGCTGAAGTTTTCAAATCTAAATGTCCAAACTGCAAAAAAGAGAGATGCGCTAAAATTAGAGGTGGAGCACAAAATCAAATTATTGGCTGCACAAAATGTGTCGAAAAAATTGAAGACTGAGACAAGCCGGATGAGGAAGCCTGAGGCTATTTATTTTGTAATGTTAGTGAGTGCGATTTAAGGTCCCGAAATTGCTTACTGTACACTACCATTTGTCGAGGACATAAGTGTACTTAAAACGCAAATGAGCTGGCTTTAGTTTCACTTATCCTTCTTTTCAAGGTTAAGCCATAACTCATTAATCGCACTAGGATTCCGGAAAACAATCCAACCACAGTATATCAGGTAGATAGCTAATGGCAAGTATAGTCCCACAACAATTGGATGAAGACCTATAGTAAATAGTGGAATAGAGTAACCAACAAGAGGAACTATAAGCCAAGGAATTGGACCTCGGTTCTTAGCGAATATCATTACAGGATATCCAACTCCAAATCCTAAAATTAAAAAAATCACATCAATCGCTGCTATATCCACAATTTAAACTAAAATAAGTGGGTTAAAAAGATACGCATACTATAATTTCATAAATTCTAGCTCTAAAACTTCCTTACCTGCTAAAGTCTTTGATTTATGAAAAGAATCTTCCCTAAAATCAAATGGATGCGTTAAATATTTCAAATTCTTATCATATGTTTTGTGTAAAAAATTCTCCCAAAGATAACCGTGTGTTCCTCCAGCTGAAAGGAAATCTCCCCCTGAAATTCTTCTAATCTGAGCTAAGACTTTACGTATATCCTTCGAAAAAGACAGAGTGCCAGTCTCCATTATTACAAAGGAATTATCTTCAAATTTTGACCAAGCTTCCATATCATTAATGTCCATTCTGGTGCATTTTCCACATCCAAACAAATCTATTGTAACATCACCATGTCCATAATCAAGGAAATAATTTGTTATAAATTGAAAATATGTTCCACTGCAGGGATCACCAATAACCAACAACTTCTTCCCTTCCTCTTTGGAAATCTTTAAAGCGTCTTGGAAAAAATTATTTGTTAATCTATATCTTGCTAACACAACTGATGCTATGCAAACCAGAAAATAAGTATTTTCGGTATTTGACAATAGTATAATATATTAGCAAATTAATGAAGTAATATGTTGGAATCAGTTAAACTGGCTATAGTGATGGCCGTCGCACTATCCTTTTGTTCTCCTTGCTCCTCAGGAGCCATTGAAGAAACGATAGAATACGAAACAACTAATTCTGACAGAACTTACCCTAATGGATGGACACACAGGCCTTTTGGAGAACTTTTTACGAGTTTGAGCTGTGTGTATTGTATGAATTATGCTGATCCTGCTATGGAAGAAGTAATTCATGATGGCGAAATGGATGAATCAAATCCTTACAATGTTGTTGTTTTCCATCAAACAAATGGAGGTGCTGGTGATGATCCTTTCCATACTGAAGATTCCAAATCCAGAATGAGAGACCACTATGGTCAAACTGGAACGCCCAACGCTCAATTTGATGGAAATTATAGGTATGTTGGAGGTGGTGGAGATTCAAACTATCAAGATTACACTAATGCAATGTCTGAGTCTGGACAAAGAGAGGGTGAAGGAAATGACGAACCTTTCAAAATCGTAGATTTAGATATTTACAGTGAATTTATAGGGTCTGAATCTGAAGGTGAAGCTGGACAATTCAGACTAAGTGTTGATATCACATACCATGGACAGACTGGAGGTGATGATGGAATCCCTACTGAACCTGATGATGTTTTAGGAGAAAGTCCTGATTTAAACGGTGAACTAATTGTTTTCATGGTTGAAGATGGAGTTCCTGCTTATTCTTCATATCTAGACGAAGTTTGGAATAATAGAATGGTATTTCGAGAATATGGAATAAATGATGAACAATTTACTCTTGCTGAAGGTGAATCAACCACAGTTAGTGCTGTTTGGAAAGTTCCAACCACCCAAGTTGATGGAGATGGAGTAAGTGGTGACATCAAAATACCAATCAACCCAGGTAGAATAATTCCAATTGCAGCTGTTTTTGATCTCGATGATACAGATTCTGGCAACGATCAGGACTCAAACGGTGACGACACATATCCTACACCTAGGGCAATTCAATCTGCTACACCTCAATCAACTGAATATGATAACCCTGAGAGAGATGTTCCTGAGATAACCAAAAAAACTGAAAAATACCTTGATGAAGGTGCAGAAATACTCGCTAACTTCGATGCAGATGAGGGCATAGGTGCTGCATTTGTAGTCTATAATTATGAATCAAGTAATTTTACTGGTGAATGGATGACTGATGAAATGAAAATTGAAGGTGAAGAAGTCTGTGACGAAAACGGAGTCTGTTACGCATACTCTGGAGCTACAGGAACTTCATTAATTCCCTACTCTGGCGATAATGAAATTTATTATCAAGTTATTTTCTCAGATGGAAATAAAACGTCAAGTAGAACTGATGTTTTACAATTTGTAGGTTCAGATGGCGGAACTCCTCCTTCTGAAGAAAGAGATTTACCAATTATGATGATTGCCGTTGGTACCTTAGTTTTGGGAGCTGTCGCAGGATTTGTTATGTGGGCTAGAAGGCCTGCCGAAGGGTCTTGGGATGATGCTGAAATTTGGGATTAGAAAGAGCAAAAGTGTAAAATACGTGCTGTAGGATATTAGTTCAAGGTGATAGTGTGAGCAAGAGACTAAATTTACTAACCATAGCTGTTTGTTTTATATTTGTTATTTCATCAATTTCAATTCCTACCGGGGCTAGCAATACTGAACCAGATGAATATCCTAACGGATGGACTCACAGGCCTCTCATGGAGCAATTTACCAGCTTAGGCTGCCCTCCATGTATGGGTATTGACCCAGATGTGGCAAAACTATGGAAAGAATTTCGAGAAGATCCTTCTCACCCTGTAACATTTGTATCATTTCACCAAATAAATGGTGGATCAGATGATGAATTTGCTAGTCAAGAAGCTAAAGACCGTTACAACCATTACTCAGTGCAGGGTACTCCTGATGCTCAATTTGATGGAGGATACATCGAAGAATTAGGTGGTGGAGACGGTACTTATGATACTTACAAAGATCATTATTTTGAATGTGGTGAAAGAGAGGTTAAACCAACAGAACTAAGGGTCTGGCAAGAATTTAGGGAAGACCGATTTGTATTTACTGTAAACTTAACTTATTTGGGTGAAGGAGGCATTCGCCTTCCAACTGATCCTGATCAACTTGATTCAAGCGTTTACTTGTTTGTAGTTGAAGATGACATCATGGCTTGGAGTTCTGTCGAAGATAAAGAAGTTATGACTCACAACGTTTTCAGAGAAACGGCTCTTCATAATGCTCAAGTTGAACTATTACCTGGTGAAACCTGGAGTAATGAAGTTGAATGGATAATTCCTGAAACAATTATGTATCCAAGTGGTCACGAAGATCATGATGGAAATCCCCAAGAAGGTGAACATCCTATTCTTACACCAATCAATCCTGCCAAAATTTCTGTTGTAGCTGTAGTATACGACAATGATGATACTTCCAGAACTACTTCATCTGGAAAAACGGGCAACGCAGCAGATACCCCAAGAGCTGCTAATTCAGCAACTCCTGAATCAACTGCATATGACGAGCAAAACGAGCCTCCAAAAGTTGTTAGTTATGATGAAAAGCTAGAAGGAAGCGTAGCTAAAGTTAGTGCCACTCTTGAAGATGAAGATGGAATCGGTTCAGCTTATATAATTTATAATTTCCATAATGGTTCATACAATGATGAAGCTTGGGGAGTAATGCCTATGGAAATAGATGAAAATAATGTAGCTTCTGCATCTATTGAATTTAGTGACGGAGATCCTGTTTGGTATCGAATTTTGTTGGTTGACGGAAAACAAGGTTTTGCAGCCAGTGAAGCTAAGCAATTCGAAGGTACTGGAACTGGAAATAATGAACAAGATTCTCCCGGACTCGGGATTATTGGAATCCTGTGTGCTCTATTTATTGGATTAAATCGACGAAAAAACTAGGTGTAACTAGGTGGCTAAGCAAAAAACTAATTGGGATGTATTCATAGAGAATATTAATCAAAGTGATTGGTACAACTCTATACTAGAAAATAAAGTTCTATTTGCTATTGGAACTGGTGTAATACTTATTTTAGCAATTGTACTATACGGTATGATTGGAGGAGATAATGAGGCTCCTGATTTTACACTAAAAGATACTGAGGGTGTAACTTTCTCCTTATCTGATTACGAAGGTGAGAAAGTAGTAATTCTCGATTTTATGTTCAGTACTTGTGTACCATGTGAGAAATTCGTAAAGGAAGCTTTAGGACCTTATTCTGGTTATATGGACGAGGATGATATTGCAATAGTCTCTGTTAGTGTTTTTGGTAACGATGATGAAACTAAATTGAGGAATTATGCTGAAGAACATGATTGGAGACATGCACTTGGAGATTCAAATGGAGATATTGAGATAGACTACAATGTTATTGGAACTCCTAAAATATTCATCATAGATAAAGAAGGGAAAATCACCTATTCTCATGTTGGCCCTATCTCTGAAAGTGAACTAAGCAATGAAGTTGATAAAGCACTTACTGGTCAAGGCGGCGTTGTTAATCTAAAAGAATCTTCAATTTATTTATTTGCAGTGGGTGCTGGAGTGATGGTTTTCTTCTCTCCATGCTCATTTCCTATGCTTCCCGGATACATGTCTTTTTACTTAGCAAACAAGAAGCAACGAACTGGTAAATTTGATGAAACCGCTGCAAGAGAAACATTGCCTGATGGATTGGCTGCTGCGGCAGGTTTGGCAGGAGTTTTGCTATTGATTGGAATATTACTGATTCCATTTGTGAGTGTTATTGGAGGGTTATTAGGACATTTAGAATTGTTAATTGGAATAGTACTTACTGGATTAGGTGTTGTGATGGTAATGGAATATGATTCTGAGAAGATAGTCCAGCCATTCCGTAAACTTGTAGCCCAAATAGGAAGTTCGGCCCCTGCACTTATGGCTAAACAAGGAATAGAAAAAGGAATTAAAGCCACAACAGGAAAAGACTTCAGTTTCTCAGATAATTCAGACGGAACTCGAATTGGTCTATTCTGGTATGGTGTTGCTTACGGATCTGCAGCTGCAGGATGTGTGGCTCCTGTCGTAATAGGGCTGTTAACTGCAAGTATTAGTCAAGGAATAATAACGGGACTACTAGTTTTCTTAATTTTCGCAATGACTGCTGGAATCTTGATGGTGGCTTTCACAATGATGGTGGCTGCATCTGAAACTACAATTGTTGATAGAATGAAAGCCTCAACTCGCCAAATAGAAATGACTGGTGGAATCATTATGATAGTGATAGGTATTTACCTAATGTATTACTACCTTTCAACGAACATATTCTAGGTATTTTGTGGATAATTCCGGCTCAGGGACTAATTCTTTTTCAAGAGCTTTCTTGCCGACTGTTATCAACGTTGTTTCTTGATACATTTCAACATTAGTGTAAAGATCTTCAAAGTAGATAGGTCGATGAGATTTTGCTGTATCTTCATCAATTGGGTTATTTACCGTCAGAATTCCATTATCTTCCCCGGTGATGACAATCCAATGTGGAATGTCTTCATCTTCTTCCTCAAAGATTATTGTAGAAACTAGTGCAATACAAATTCTATCTGTTTGAATTGCCTCACGAATATCCTCTAATGTTGGCTTTCTGATCTCTTGAGTGGTTCCATTAAGTGCGCATACTCTTTTTTGCATGTCATGGAAGAAAATAAGATAATTTTCATTTCCACCATTAGACTTGACATATGTTTTGGCCCTTTCAATAAGCCCTAAATCAGGATTATCTGTTATGATGTGTGGGTGGAGGCCTCTAACAGAAAGTGGAGCACAAACGCCATATCTGCCTGCACCTTTCATCTCGACAGCATTCGTTTCTCTCCATAGCTCAACTTCAAGATCTCTATCCATATTACTAACAAAATTAAAATATTTCAGAGCCATTGCTACACAAGCTGAACCACAACTAAAATCCATGGACTGAGTATACAACGGGACTTCGAGATTCATATTAACCATTCAAGGAGTGGCCAAATAATGTTTACCTACTTTGAAATTATTGGTAGAAGACTATTGGCTGCAGTTTCTGCTGCATTGGCGACATCATCAAGTCTCTGAATCAATCGATACATATGTGCTGCTGCCAAAGGTTGATCATCGCCGTTAGAAAAAACATAGGCTGCAGCTTTAGCTTCTACTAAATCTGCTTGGTGCTCTAAATCATTAACCTTAGCAATATGTTCGTGCATTATGTCTTTTTCTTTATTTGAAAATGCTGATTCTAAAAGATACTCAAACCTCTCTACTGTTTTACGATACTCCTCGACTGTAGATGTGACTGAATCTGCTAACTCTAGAACCAAAGACTGGGCTTCTTTATTTTCATATAAATTTCTAAATGATAAAATTTCCGTTACATTTTCTGCATAATCTGCAATTCTATCTTGCCTAGAAACTAAATCAAGAAAAACTAATTTGTCAATAGCTAAACGAACGCTGCCTCTCAAGACATCTCTTATTTCGTTTTTAATCTTATCTGCTTTAAGTTCGGATTCTGACGTTGCTTTGATGTGTGGTACTATATCTTCACCATCACATGCTGCTTTAACAGAAGCATTCATATTTTCAACTGTCTCAAAAACACTTTCAGCATGCTTGTAATATGATTTGAAAACGCTAGGTCCAATTCTGCTTTCAAAGAATTTCATCTCTAACCTTCAGCCTCTGACCTTATATCAGACTTTAGCTCGGTTACAATTGCATTGTATAACAGCCAAATTATTGTTGATAAAATTATTGCAACTGATATGATAAATCTTGTTTCATCCAGTCCAAAAATCATGTACAGCACAATCGAGCCAATGGCTGCTGCAGGTATACTGGCAACCCAACTCGCAGCTATCCTTCCGAATACTTTGAAGTCTACAGAAGCCGTACCACCTGCCAAACCTACCCCAACTACAGAGCCAATAAGGGTGTGTGTTGTGGAGATAGGAACTGCTAGGAAAGGCATTGAAAAAATTAAAACTGTTGTGGCCGCTCCAAACTCAGCTGCAAAACCTCTTGTTGGTGTAATATGGGTAATTTTCTTACCAACAGTCACCATTACTCTGGCTCCCCAGGTCATTACTCCAAGCGTAATACCTGCACTTCCTAAAAGAATCAACCATGTTGGTATTGCTGCCTCAGACTGAAGGACGTCCTGTTCATGTATTTGCCATACTGCGGCCATCGGACCGATGGCATTACTTCTATCATTTGCTCCATGAGCAAAAGCTACGTAACAAGCTGTAATAACTTGCAACCATACAAAAATTTTCTCTACGCCCTGATATCCTTCTTCATCAAATTCATATTCCCTTAAGATCCAATAGAGTACACCGCTAGCTACAATTCCTATGAATAGGGCTAGGAGAAGAGAATACAAAGGTAACCAAGCACCTTCTTCAAAAATGTTAAATGTTGTACCTTCGCTAGCTGGCAACCACTCTGCCTTGTCTAAAAATCCTTCGGAATCAAGGCGTTTAATCATTCCTTTCATTGCCTTATATTGAAGTGCTAAACCGAGGACAAAAAATGTGGGAAGAGCCAAAATTGGTGCCATTATCCTAGATCTTTCAATAGGATCTTCTGCATCCATAATTACTCTCTTAACAATTACAAATGTTGTGTACGCTAAAATTCCTCCAAGCAAAGGTGATGCTACCCAACTCATCACAATTTTGGTCACCACTTCCCAATCTACGTTGTCTGGTGCAACATATATTCCAATACCAAGGATTCCTCCAACTATGCTATGAGTAGTGGACACAGGTAAACCATATTTTGTTGCAACTGTCAACCACAAAGCTGCTGCAAACATAGCTGCAATAAATCCATATTTCAATTCGGTAGAATATTTTTCTAAATCAGCTTCTTCAAAATTTAAGATTCCTTTTCTTACTGTATCTGTTACTGCATCTCCTGCAAAGAAAGCCCCTAAAAATTCAAAAACCGCTGCTGCAATTATAGCATTTCTAAAAGTTAAAGCTCCACTACCGACACTTGTTCCCATAGCATTGGCAACATCATTTGCCCCGATGTTCCAAGCCATGTATCCTGCGATCAATATTGCAAGAAAAATCATTATATCCAGTCCAAACATGTCTGCCTTCAAAACTGCACCTAAATAAATATATACTAAATATTATATATAGCCTATATATTTTAGTGAGCACAAAGGAAACCAAAAAATTATGGAAAGTCGTAAATTACAAAAAACTGGAGGATCTACACTAATCGTTTCACTACCAAAAAAATGGATTAAGAAAAATAACCTAAAAACAGGTTCAGAAGTACGATTGATAAAACAGCCTGACGGTACTATGACTATCGACCCAGGAAATTACAACATTAAGAAAAAAATATCAACTGTAACTTGTAATAACGAAGAAAGCCAGCACCTGTTCAGAGACTTAATCGGAGTTTATTTAGCAGGAGCGACAGAAATAAAAGTTGTAGGAAACCCCAGACTTACAGTTAAGGAAAGAAAGACCATACGTAAATTTTCCGCAAGTGTTATTGGCTTAGAAATAATAGAAGAAGAAGCCACTATCGCCATTTTAAATGATATGTCAAATCCAGGCGCTTTGCCTCTAAGGACTGCAATAAAACGATTATACAAAATTGTTAACGCAATGTACAGCGATTCCATATTAATTTTAGAAGGGTCAAAGGAATTGGCTGCTGATGTTGTTGATAGAGATAAAGAAGCTGATAAGCTACAATGGTTTATTGAGAGACAATTTAACATGATGCTTGAAGACTCGAGCCTATCAAGGCCACTTCAGGCCACTTCTTTTGAAGGTGTAATTTATTCAAATGTAGCGCGCTATCTTGAGAGAATTGCGGATCATGCATGTAGGCTTGCCGAAATAGGATACGTTGCTGGACTAATCCCTGGAAGGAAAATGTTGCCGTTAGCAAAAGATGCTGAGTACATTATGAAAGAAGCTATGAAAAGTTTCATCAATAACGAACCGCGTAAAGCCACAAATAATATAGATAAAGGGAAGAAAACTATGCAAAAAGCCAGAACATATTTCGAGAATAAATACAAAAAAGAAATGGAACATCCGCTGGAATTTTCAATAGCTATTGATGCAATTATGAGGACGATAGCATATTCTACAGATATCTCTGAAGCAACAATAAACTATTCTGCAAAAAAAGACAAAAAATGATATCAAAACTAATTTTGATGAGACACGCTAAGAGTTCGTGGAAATATCCTGACCTATCTGATCATGAGAGGCCTTTGAAAAAAAGAGGAAGAAAAGCATCTGTAAAAATTGCTAAAGAACTAATGAGATTAGAATGGATCCCTAACAAATTATTTTCCAGTGATTCTGCTAGAACTAAAGAAACTTGGAAAAGAATGAATAAATACATAAAAAACGTTGATGTAAAATACTCTCGGAAATTTTATCACAGTAAACCAAAAAAAATTATGAAAAATATTCCAGATGAATTAAACTATGAAACAATTATGATACTTGGCCATAATCCTGGCTGTGCCGACTTTCTTGAACATTTGTGTGGAGAATGGCATCGAATGCCTACTGCTGCAACTGCATTACTTACAATAAAGGATAATTCAAAATCGTGGAAAAAACCTGGAAATTGGAATTTAGAAGAATTACTTCTGCCTCGAGAATTGTAAGTTAAAGAATTTGTTCCAGGAATAATTTACTTCTATCTTCTTTGGGATTATCAAAGAAAACATCTGGAGTTGATTCTTCGACTAAATGCCCTTCATCAAAGAACATAATACGATCTCCAACTTCTTTAGCAAAGCCCATTTCATGTGTAACTACGATCATTGTAATATCTCGTTTAGCTAAATCTATCATTACATCTAAGACCTCTTTAATCATTTCTGGATCTAAAGCTGATGTGGGCTCGTCAAACAACATAATCTTTGGATCCATAGCCAGTGCTCGTGCTATAGCCACCCTTTGCTGTTGACCTCCCGAAAGTGCTGCTGGATATTTGTTTTTTTGTTCTGGAATACCTACTCTTTCCAATAATTTCATTGCAACTTCTTCGGCCTCTTCTTTGGACATTCCTCTGACTTTCTGAGGTGCGAGAGCAATATTTTCAAGGACTGTGATGTGGGGGAAAAGGTTAAACTGTTGAAATACGAAGCCAATGTCTGAACGAAGTTGCTTCAAATCTGAAACTGTTGTATCTTCATTAATTTGAATACCATCGACTACTATCTCTCCTCCATCGTGGGGTTGCAATCTGTTCAATGTCCTGATAAATGTCGATTTACCTGAACCTGAAGGACCTAAGACAACTATAATTTCTCCTTGTTTAATATCTACATTTATTCCCTTGAGTGCCTGAAAATCTCCAAATGATACTGTCACGTCTTTAGTTTGGATTATGGATTCTTCACTCATGTTCTTCCGGCGCCTCCTTCATTATCTAAACCTAGATTTTTCTCGATTTTTGTCGTAAGTCGGGACAAGTAGTAAGCTACTGCCCAGAATAAAAAGGCTACAAAAACCAATGGTTCTTCATATTCTGCAAGAAAATCCCTTTGGCTAGGAATATCTTTTGTTGCTTTAAACGCATCATAAACTCCAAAGAAATATACTAATGATGTATCTTTTAACATAGCAATCATTTGTCCTACAATAGCTGGCAATGTAGTCCTAATAGCCTGCGGTAATTGAATTCTAAGTTTGATTTGTGTGGGAGATAAACCTAATGCTGTAGCTGCTTCAAACTGGCCATGAGGAACTGTCTGCAAACCTCCTCTCAGTATTTCTGCTAAATAACAGCCAAAGAACAAAGCAAACACAAATATGATTCTTGAGGCTATATCGGCTTCCCATACTGGATTAAATAAATCAGGTACTAAAAATTGGGCAAAAAATAACCAAGCAACTAGAGGACCAGACCGAAATAATTCTATGATAGCTACCGAGGGAACATAAAATACAGGAAGACTGCTACGCCTTCCAAAAGCAAGAGCAATGCCGATTCCAAACCCGATAACTAAAGAACCAAATGCAAAAATAAGATTCAATACGAAACCACCCCAGTATGAAGGCTTTACACCCTCATCACCTGGCGGATCCAGTAAGAAAAGCATCCCAATAAACGAAAGGAAAGATGATAGAATTAGAACTTGTTGAATGTAATTAACTTGAAACTCTTCTAAAATCTTACATCTTTGGTGCATCAATAAATAAGAAATTAGTCCTAAGATGAGAGCGCCTGCTAAAAGAAAAAGGGATTCAGTAGCTTCATAATTTCTATTACTTATTTTCATTCCATTTTTATAAGAATAATAATCTGAATCATAACCAATTAAGAATATTAAAGCCAAACAGAAAATCGAATATGGAAGCAAAAACTTTACTTTACTTTCGGATAATGTTCCATAACCTGCGCAAAATATAACTAAGAAAACATAGAAAGGAGGCCAGAATCTCCAAATTTCATCGCCAGTGTATGGATTGATAAAATACGGGCCAAGAAAAATAAATCTTCGATTTTTGAATACGACGTCCCAATTGCTCTCTATAAAAACAAACTCCAGAGCTTTAACAAAGAAAGAATATAATATGAAAAAAGAGAGGATAGTAATAAATGAATTCGAAGGAGTATCAAACAACTCTTTTGAATTAAGATGCGCTATATATCCAAATGTAACCAATGGTAAGTATGAAGCAAACGATAATTCTGATTTAACTGCAAAATAGGTTAATAATAATGAAATAATAAAGGCTAATTCAGCCGAATATGTGTATCTTGGAAGTTTACCATAAAGAAGATTTAGTATTTCTCTTATATTTGGGCAGGAAACCTGAACTGCTCTTACTGTAATATGATACCGATTCAATAAATCTGGTAATAGCACAAACAGAATGAATATTAGAAGAAAGAAATTAAAACTCATATTTTCACCTTTGTCACATTTTGATTAATATCATTCATAATTGTTGAAATGACTAAACTTCCTGCTTGATATGTAAGTAGAATGATAGCAAATATCGCAACGGCATGACCTGCATTATTAACGACATTAGTCAATATCGCATAAAAATCAGAAAAACCTATGAGAATCGCTAAACTAGAATTTTTCCAACAGTTAAGATATTGATTTGTTAAAGAAGGGATCATACTTCTAAGTGCTTGTGGAAGAATAACTAGAGTTAATCTTTGGTAAGATGAAAGGCCTAATGAAATAGATGCCTCAACTTGACCTACTGGAAGTGCTTGGATGCTGCCTCTAACTACTTCTGAGATTTGTGCTGAGGTGTAAAGTGTAAGTCCTATCATCAAAACTAAAAAGACGGAAGATACATCCTCAAATGTTCCTTCTTGAAACTCCCATCTGCCCCACGATAATTCTTCACCATTTTCCTCAGTAATTAAATTTGGTTTTTCGATGGATAAGGAAAGATATATTAGAATAGTTGATAAGATAAAAATGACTAATCTTATGTGTAGAGGATTTACTTGAAAAATGAGAATCTGACTATCTGTAAATTTGTTCAACCCGTCCTCATCAAGTTTTCGATTATAACGCATTGATAAAGCCAATAATAAAGAGCTGAAAACAAAAATTGAATAAGAATCTGACCAAGAAATCAATCCGCTTAAAGTGAATTTGTAATCCCAAGATACTACCTTGAAAACACTGTAAATTATGGAGATTAGAGAAAACGAATACAGCATATCTACAACAATTGGCTCTTTTTGGGATCCTAGGCCAATAAGAGGTCTTTTTAGTGAGAAGGCTGGAGAATTCTGGTTGGATACTGGTATTCTTTCTGTAAACCTAAAATAAATCCGAGATCCAAGTATCAGAATTATAGCTAAGAAAAAGAATAAGGTATTAGAAAATTCAAGGTGGGGAAAAACGAACCCCCTATTGCTCCAATAAAACCAACCCAAAAAATTATTATTTTGAACCTCTCTAAAAGGTTCGAGTGTTGTTAAAAACCAAACTGATACAAAAAATAACTGAGCTACTAAAGGAACGTTTCTAAATAAATCTACATAGATCTTAGCTAAATTTGATAAAAGTTTGTTTTTAGAAAGTCTTAGGACACCAACTATAACTCCAAGAATTGTACTAAAGAAAATGCTAAATATTACAACTCTCACCGAATTGATAACGCCAACTTGGTAGAATTTCCATCTTGGATCTTGAAGTTTAGTTTCAAAAGGCCATTCATTCGAAATTTGCCACCCTGCGGCCTCATCCATTAGGCTGAAATCAAACTCCCATGAAGAGTCTGTTTGTCTTAACCACATCACATGTAAAAAGAAATATGATACTACTGGAAGAAAAGCAATTGTTGCTAAAACTTGAATGCCTATATCTGTTCTGTTCGGAGATAAAGTTCCTTTTTGTAGCATATACATTCCTATTGCAAGAAATATACTAATTATTGCTGAAAATATATCTGAAACCAGGTTAACAGATGAAGATTCTACATAGAAAGGAAGATCTAAAGCCTCAAGACGATTTGGCGTTAGGTTTAGAAAGGTTAAATCTAAAAAAATATTAGATATAAAAAAATATAAAAGAATAAAACTGCCATATGGTAAAAAATCCGACAAAGAATATTTAGAAATCTTAAATTTATCGATATTTTGTTTTTCCATTCATTTCTCCTACGAGAAAGGAGTATATGTTGGAAACCCCGGGAATAAATCCCGGAGTTCCCTTCTACTTAGTTTTTAGTTAGCTCTTAGAACTTTACCTCATTGGTGGGGCGTATTGTAGTCCGCCTTCCCAGTAAGGTGCGTTCATTGTGCCAGCTCTGTCTACTAGACAGTTAGCCATAGTTCCATCACCGTCACAGAATGACTTATCGTATGCTTCATGGTAGTTTCCTACATGATTTAGCACATCTTGCATCCATGTGGCTGATAATGGATTAGCTTCGGTTCCTAGACCAAGATTGTTATTCAACAATCTGCTGTAAGCTGGATTTTCCATGTCTTGATCTCCGTAATTAGAGCTGTCAACACCTAGTTCTTCTGCTGTCAACATACCATACCATACCCAAGTGACTACTTCGTTCCAGTCTGCATCGTTATCACGAGTTGCTGCACCTAAAGGTTCTTTTGATAGTAGTTCAGGCATAATTGCCATTCCAAAAGTAACATTTGCGTCGTTTCCAACTGCCCATTGTTGAGCAACCATGTTAGACATGTCACCAGTCCATGCAGTACAGTCTTCTGCTTTGAATTTTTCCATTGCTTGACCATCATCTGCAACACCTACAACATCGTAAGTGAGACCATTGGTTGTGAAATAATCTGCTAGGTTACCTTCTGTTGTGGTTCCAGTTGTTGTACAAACTTTAGCTCCGTCCAAATCCATAATTGAATCTGCATCAGCGTGAGCACCTGTGTTGACCAACATTCCTTGACCATCATAGAAATTAATTCCTGCGAAATCTGCGTTCAAGTCTGCGTCACGGCTGGTTGTCCAGGTCGTGGTTCTGATTAAAACGTCAATTTCTTTGTCTGCTAGCTTGGTGAATCTGTCACCTGCACTTGCTACTACGTATTCAATGTTTTCATCTGGGTTTAGTCCAATAGCTGCAGCTACTGCTCGGCAGTATTCAACATCTAGACCTGAGTAAACACCAGTATCTGAATCAAGATATCCCATACCAAATTGGCTTGTCTTGATTCCACATTTCAATGATCCGCGTTCAATGATTACATCGAGAGTGCTCTTGGCTTCCTCTCCTACCGGTTCAACAGTTGTATCACCTGTAGTATCATCTACAGTTGTGTCATCTGCATCTCCGTCGTCGCTTACACAGCCTGTAAAGGCTACGCTTGCCATCATGAGCATTACTATTAGCGCGTAGATTTGCTTCATAAACTAGTTATTTCTTGAGACTGTATTTAACACTACTTATTTCGTTATATGCAGAATCTTATGCCATTAAGAAGCTCTATCTTTAATCTTTTGTCGACGACAAAAGAAAAATAATCAAAGAAATTAGGTTCGTCTTTTAACGAAATGAAGTTCGGCTTTCTATACTATCTTTATATTCTATTGATATTTCTAAAATCCGAACATCTAAAGACTTATTAAGAAATTATTTATTTTTTGTTTAATTTCATCTCTAGCATTTCTGTACTCGTCTTCTGATACTGGATCTTTAATTGGCCAATGCAATCTTTTACAAGTTTCTGGCCACGGCATAGAAACACAAGTTTCATTGGCTGAACCACAAAGAGTTATTGCGAAATCTGCACCTTGCCAATCGACATCGTTTAAATTATCTGAAGTATGATCTGAAATATCTATACCTATTTCTTTCATAACCTTTATCGCAATTTTACTGACTCCTTCTGGTTTAGTACCTGCGCTTATTACACTAACGTCTGAATTAAGATTTTTCAGCCATCCTTCTGCCATTTGAGAACGCGCTGCATTCCCAGTACATACAAACAAAACCATTACCATATTTCACTATAGGCCTCGTCTATAAAACATTAAAACGGGGACTGGTTTGTGTGTTGTGTTCCACCTTCTTTTGTTACTACTAAATAAGTGGGTAATGTGCGTTTTTTAAGAGAAACACTTCCGTAGTAAATCTTTAAAAGGTGGAACCAATGCATTGCATTACAATGGTATATCTAACAAGAAAGACGACTCGAGGTCAGCAATACTATTATCTCGTTAAGTCTTTCAAATATGATGGTCGCGTCGAAAAGGTACAACAATACCTTGGTTCAGACGAACCAAACGAAACTGAGTTAGAGCAACTAAAGCAACAATATACCATAGATTTAGAACTGGCTGCAATTGAAAGAATGGCCATTATGTCTTCTGAAACTTACAGAACTCCCTACTTAGATAAATCTGCTTTACTTGGTTTGGAACGAATGAGATTCCTTAATCGGGCCATGCACAGACTAGAATCTCCGGAGCAAAGAAGCGTTACTAATGCACGAAATAGTGTATTAAACGTAAATGGAACTATGGCTCTTTCCTCGGCTCCTTTGTCTATCGATAACGTGCAATCAATCTTTGAACAAGATAGAGCTCCAACAGGAGTGCCACTTTCAAAAGTTCTAGAAGCATTATCGCTTAGAAGATTAAATGATGAAATTACTGATAGAATCGCCAGACTTGACAAAAGAACTATTCTAAAATTACATCAAGACCTATTCGAAGGTACTGGAAAAGGCGGAATACTTAGAGAGGAATCTGCAAGCTTGCCTGGTTCCGCTTTCATGCCTCCACCTTCAATTCTAATTGAGGATGAGCTTGAAGGATTGTTGCAGTGGTGGCACGATCCCTCACCGTTACATCCATTTGAAAGGGCAATACTTTTCCACCATAGATTCCAGCAAGTTAGACCGTTTGAATCTGGTAATGGTTTAGTTGGTAGATTAATCCTAGATGGAATGTTAATTCGGGCCGGTTTGTCAGCTACTGCATGGCAAAAGGAGGACCGTTCAATTTATTTATCCGGTTTAGTAGCAGGCGACCGTGGGGATCGAACAAAGCTTATCAAAAGCTTCTGGAAAGCGTACAAAAGGCAACATGGGCCTAGCGTTGAGGGCGGCAAAGATTCTATGCGGCTTTCACCCCGCCAAGCTCAACTGGAGGCCTTCTGATTGAGGCTTCTCGAACTTGAGTTCGAGAATTTTAAATCTTTCAAAGGCCACGTTACCGTCCCTCTCGGACCAGGGTTTACCTGTATAACTGGACCAAATGGTTCCGGTAAATCAAACATAACTGATGCTATACTTTTCATACTTGGATCACGTTCGACAAAATTACTTAGAGCTAGAAAATTAAAACAACTTATTCATGGATTTCAAGAAGGTAGTAAGAAGAAAACTGGACCAAAATCTTGCAAAGTCTCAATGGTATTTGACAATAGTGATAGATTCTTAGCGATTGAAAAGGATCAAGTAACGTTTACCAAAGGAATTCGTTTAAGAGGAAAAGATACCGTTACCTATTATCTACTTGATGGAATAAAATCATCAGCCGGTGAATTTGAAGCTTTATTCTCAAGGGCCGGACTTTATGCAACCGGTTATAACATAATTCAACAGGGAGACGTAATCCAAACATCTTTGATGTCTGGCACTGAAAGGAGAAGAAAAATAGAGGATGTTGCAGGAATCACTGCTTATGATACTAGACTTAGAAGTACAAGAAGTGCCCGTAATTCTGTAGAAGCAGACCTAACTTTACTCAATGAACGCGCTAAAGAGTCTAAAAGAACTCTAGCACAACTCGAAAGAGAAAAGGAAGCAGCAGAAAAATTAGAGAAAATAATAGAAGAAATCAAAGAAAATGAACTATTACTAAAATTTAGAACTGTATTCGATTATGAAGCGGAAATAGAATCTAGAAGAGAAGTAGTTCAAACTTATACTAAAGAATTAGAAACATTAGAGAAAGAACAAAATAAAAGAAAAGCCGATATTGAAGAAGCTCAAGAGAAATTCAAAGATGTTGAAAATAATATTGCTGTTTCTGGCGGAAATAAAGCTAGAGAATTGCAAGAAGAATTAGACAAAACAAGAGTTGCACACGCTGTTGCCGAGAGAAATGCCGAAAGCGCTCGTGAGGAACTAGAATCTCTAGAAAATGAAAGAAAAAGACTAAACGGCGACCATAAACATTCGTCAAAAGAATTGAAAAATTTAACCTTAAACTTAGAAAAAGGTAAGAAAAAAGTAAAAAAATTAGATAGTAAAGTTAATGCAAAAATTGCAAGATTAAATGAGCTAGAAGGTAATGCCGTTAATGATTCTGAAGCTGTATCCTCTCAACGGGAAGAGTTAGAAAAACTCAGAAAAGATGCTGGAGAACTAGAAATGCAAAGACATCGACTTGAGGGTGAAAAAGAACAGCTAGAAATTCAATTAAAAAATGCCGAAGAACAGCTAGTTCGATCTAAGCAATGGTTTGAATCTATTGAAACTGATGCAAAAGAAGCTGATTTCCAACTGAAAGATTTAGAAGTTGGCAATAAATCTGCTGCAAAGAATTTAGAGAAAATTAAAGAGAAACACAGTTCCACGCTTAAAACAATTGAATCTCACCAAAAGAAAATAACAAAAATTGAATCGGATTTAAGAAACGATTCGATGAAGTTAGCCTCCCAAGAAGCTGCTCAAAGAGCAAGAGAAGAATTTGGAGGATATGCAAAGGGCGTTCAAGCATTATTACAGTGTAGAGATAATGGCCAACTAAGAGGAATAATTGGAACAATTGCTGAACTAGGAAGAGTTGATGAAAAATATGCTACGGCATTGGAAGTAGCTGCCGGAGCAAGATTGCAATCAATTGTAACTGAAGATGATAGTGCTGCTGCCGCTGCTATCGACTTCTTAAAGAAAAATAATATTGGAAGAGTTCGATTTTTACCGCTCAACAAAGTACACTCATACAAACCGAGCGCTCATGCCTTACTAATATCGAAAAAGGAAGAAGCTTTGGGTTTTGCACAAGATTTAGTTAAATTTGATGGGCGATACAAAGATGTTTTTGGAAACGTATTTGGAGATACTGTCATTATGAAAACTCTAACTGAAGCAAGGCGTCACTTAGGAAAGGGACGCATGGTGACTCTTGAAGGCGAATTACTAGAAGCTGGAGGGGCTTTAGTCGGAGGGGCTGCACCAAGAACTGGAATTCACTTTGGAACATCTGAAAGAAATAACATCGATGAATTAAGGAACCAAATAAGATCATTGGAAACTGAAAAATTGCTACTTTCATCCCAACTTGGCGAATTGTTGGAGGAAGCTGGAAAATTAGCCACAGCTAGACAGGAACTAGAAAGTCAAAAAGCTGCTTTCCAGACCAGAGTTACTGATTATGACGGAAGAGCTGAAGAAGTAAAGAAACGTCTCGAAGAAGCTAACGAAGCTGTAAAAACACGTGAGGGAGTCATTGAAGCGTTACAAGGTGAAATTCTTGAAAGAAGTGATTCATTAGAAAAACTAGAGAAAGAAATCGAAAAAGGTGCAAAACAGATTAGCAAAGCTACTGAAAACTTACAAGCTGTTGCTGATGGAAAGTCCTCTAAAGTTATTGCTGAAATGCAAATTAGCTTAGACAAAAGTAGAGAAGAATTAGCTACAGAACAGGCTATTTTGGCCTCACTAGATGCAAAAGTAGATGCAATGAAGTCTGAAGTTGGAAGATTAAAGGGTGATTTGGAATTAAATCAAAAAGAACAGAAAGAACTTCAAGAAAAACGTAAAGTTGAAACTCAAAATGTAAAAGAGCTCGGTAAAACTCTGAAATCTCTCAGAAAAGAAGAACAAGAAAAGTTCAAGGAATTGAAAGGTTTAAGAGATGAACGTGATGAACTACATGATTTATTGACTAACCTAAGAAGCAAATTCTCTACAAAACAAGAACTTCGCAGAAGTCGTAAGCACGCTATGAATGACTTGAAAGTTGAAATAGCAACAAGAGAACCGAAGTTAGCAGAAGCAAAAGCCCGCATTCCAGAGAAGACAAAAACACCACAGACCGTACCAAGTAGAGATAAGTTAGAATCTGAGAAGGAATCACTAGACCGTAGCCGAAATAGACTCGGGAATGTCAATATGTTATCATTGGATCATTACAGGCAAGAAGCTGAAAGATATGATGAAATTAAGAAACATAAAAAAGATCTGAAAGATGAAGTAAGGCGCTTGGATACTTTGGAAAAGAAAATTTCAGATAAAAAAGAAACCAAATTCATGGGAGTATACAACAGCATAAGTGAAAGTTTCAAAACTTCTTTCAAGGAAATTACTGGTGGTGGCGAAGCAAGGCTTGTTTTGGAGAATGAAAAATCTCCGTTTGAAGGCGGTGTAACAATAAAAGCAAGAATGCCTCGTAAGAAATTATATCCTGTAGAAGCCCTGTCTGGTGGTGAAAAATCGCTAGTTTCAATGGCTTTTATATTTGCAATTCAAGGGTATGATCCAAGTCCATTCTACTTACTCGATGAACCTGATCAGAACTTAGATGGTGTTAATACTGAACACATCGGAAGAGCTATTGCCTTACAAGCAAATGCTGCTCAATTCTTAGTTGTTAGTTTACACCACGCAGCCTTAAGGGAATCTGATAATGTGATTGGAGTCTTTATGGGCGATGATGGAGTATCTAGATTGCATCAAATTAGAGATGTTGAAACTTTCCTATCAACTCTGCCTGTTGAAGCTGAGGTGGGTGCTTGAGTCAGGTCGTAAATCACTTGTTATTCCACAAAGCAATGATCGGAGTAGATTCTGATAAGATTGATCAATACATAGAAATTGCATCAGGTGCTGGAAATACTGCTGAAGTATCGACCATAGAAGATCCATTTACTCGAAGTGTTACCCTTCTTTTTATGCTTGTAAAGGACCATGGTTTAGATCCTTGGTCTCTAGATCTTAAACATACTATCCAAGAATATCAAAAATATGCCATCAAAGAAGATGATTTAGATTTACCACTAGCAGGTTCAGTCCTTAGCTGGGCTTGGGATGTTCTAAAATTAAGAGCCAACGGGGCAATAGAAGCAACTGAGCCAATACCTGAACCTCAACCTGAATGGGTCGATTTTGATTTTGGATGGGAGCCAACGTATGCTGAACAATTAGAAGATAGTGTGGAACCTCCAATTGATGAAAGTGTATTGTTTAAAGGCGAAAGACGCGTGACCCTGATGGAATTAGTAGGCGCTTTAGAAGACGCTCAAAATATGGAAGCTGAGCGTAAAGAACGATTAGAAAGAAGAAAGAAATTGAGAGAAGCTCGTGAATCTGTATTAAATGAAGTGGCTGAAAGATTAGGTGAAAAGTTGCATAATGATGATCCAAGCCAATACAAAGAGAAAGTTTGGCAACGAATAAACGAGTTTAACGGAAAACCAATTCCCATCGGGGACTTACTTGATAGACCTGAAAAGGCAAGTGTTGTTCGTACTTTCGTCGGATCTTTATTTTTGGCTAGAGAAGGGCGAATAGATATCATACAGAAAAATTTAGAAAAACACAATATTTACATTAAAAACCTGGAGAGTGCTGGATGAACGAATTAATGGCTGTTGAAGCTGCATTATTTTCTGCTGGTAGAGCTTTGGATGCTACCGAAGTAGCTGAAGCTACTGGATTATCGAGAAATAAGGCAATAGGGGCTTTAGATTCCATAGTTGAGCTTTACAAACACAGAGAAGGGGCTTTGGAAATTGTTAGATTAGGACACAAATATGCACTACAATTGAAAACCGAAGCCGTCGAATATGGAAGAAGGCTAGCTCCTCAAGAAATTCCTTCATACCTTTTGAGAACTTTAGCATTAATTGCTCATGAACAACCAATGATGCAAAAAGAATTGAAACAAAAATTAGGTGATAAAGTCTATGAACACGTGGGTGAATTGGTTGAGTTGGGAATGGTTCAGCGCGAGAGAAAAGGACGAAGTTTTGAATTAAGTGTAACTGAAGCCTTTATGGAATATTTTGGAATTAATGCTGAAAATCAAAATGAGCTTAAGGCTTATTTGGAACGGGCCTTGACAAGCTAATGAACGCTCCTGGATTGCTTGAATTAGTAATTATTTTATTTTTGGCGTGGGCTTTTCTCGGCCCACGGAAAATGGCTGAAGGTGCTAAAGCACTAGGAAAAGCCTATCGTGAATTTCGTGGATATACCTCAGGAAACAACGAACTTCCTAAAAATGATAAGGTTCGTTCTTCTGCTGAAAGACTAGGAATTGATACGGCTGGAATGGATCAAACCGAAATTAAAGAAGCTATAATGAAAGAACTGTCAAATGAATAAACCATAATGTCTTAGACATTATGTCAAAACCTTGATATAGTTACGCTTTACCATTACTAGCATGAATCCAGCAAAAGCTCTAGCATTGGCTATCGTCTTTTTGATTTCTGCCGTTTCCTCTGGAATAAATGTTGAAGCTGCAAATGATGCTAGAACAGATACGGATACTGGTTATTTAAGCGAAAAATGGCATACTGGAATAGGTACTGGTGTCGGTGCTTTAAATTCGATTAAAAGTGCTGACATAGATATAGATGGTGAGGATGAGTTAATTTTTGGTAATTCACAAGGATATGTCCACATTTTGGACTGGGATTCTAGTAACGAAGGATGGTTTGAAACATTCCACACCGTAGATATGGGTGGTCCTGTAAAAGGAATGGAAATAGCACAAATAGATGATGACCCACAATTGGAAATTGCAATTGGTTACAACTGGAATGCAGATTCTGGAAAAGTAAAAATTATTGATGGAATCTCTCTTCTTGCAGAAGCAAATTGGTCTTCTGGAGTATCATGGTCACACACTCAATGGACTGAAGGATGGCCATATGGGCTGGCAATGGGCGACTTGGATGGGGATGAAAAAGCTGAATTGGCAATGAGTGGTGATCGTGGATTTTTATGGGTTGTAGATACAGATAAACCTGAAATTTATGTTGGCAGAGATATTACTTACGATGAAGCTGAGTGGTATGTAGATCTTGGAGCTAAAACTAGTGGCGGTAATTTAGAAAATACTTGGGGCTTAACATTTGGACAATTTGACGACGATGAAGCTACAGAGGTAGCTGTTGGAAGTAAGCAGGGCTGGGTCGCAGTTTTTGACGGCCAAACTGAAGAAATGCAATGGAAATATGACATGGATGGAAGTAGTGGCGCAGATAGCTTGTGTTACAGTTTACACGCAGCCGACTTAGATGGAAATGGAATTGATGAGTTGATTGTTCCTCAACAATCAAAAATAACTATTTTTGTGGACGGTGATCGTGACGAGAGGATTAGCGATAACGACGTAAAAAGTGGATATGGACTAGCAAGTGAAAATTTATTTGGAAATAGCAATGAAGAATTAGTTGTTGCCGATGGAAGTGGAAACATACGAATCATGGGATTGTCTGGTTCCAGTTTAACAACCTACCAAGAATGGAGTGGCGGATTTCCAATGAATACCGGAGGAGGAGTAACTATCTCTATGAATGGACATGATGACCCTTGGATTGTTCATGGAAGTGATGCTGGAATAGTAAGAGCTTGGGAAGTGACCTCTCAAACAAATCATGCTTTAGCATGGACCAGTGAAGCTGGAGAAAATGACAATTTATTAGCTACACTGGAAGGTGGAAGCAACTATGGAGTAGATATGGCTAACTTAGATGATGACGATAATTTAGAAATTGTCGTTGGATCTGGTTCCGGAAGAATTTATGTCTTCGATGGTGCAACTTACGAAACCCAATGGGTAAGTCCACAATTAGATAAAATTCCCATTGGAGTTGCAATTGGTGATTTAGATAGTGATGGGAATAATGATATTGCTGTAACCACCGGAATCCCTGGAGAACCAAAAGGTGAGGAGGGCGATGGAGGTGAAGGATATCTGTATGTTTTTGAAAGAAGTGGAGATGGCTTCACTGAAGCTTTCAAAAGTGGAAATATTGACGCTTCTTTGGGAGTAACTATTTCCGAATTAGATGGAACAAACCACCCTGAAATCGGAATTGCTACAGGATACTTAGAAATTATTGAGGCAACTTCTGGAACTACTGAATTACACGGTGCAGTCAAAGTTTGGGGATATGGCGGTTCTAGCTTTTCCCAAGAATGGACTTCTGGAGATATCGGACAAATTGTTGGAGGAATTGATAGTGGAGATCCTGATAATGATGGGGACAATGAACTTGTGGTAGGAACTGGAGGTGATAACAGAGAAGGATCGCAAGCTAATGCAGAGGTAAGAGTATACCAGCGAACTGGTGGAAGTTATTCACTAGACGGTTCAGTCATGAATACTGCAAGATATACTGCTTATGGAATTGATGTTGGAGATTTAGACGGTGATGGAACTGAAGAAATTATTGTCGGTACTGGTGAAAAAGGCGAGAATAAACCTCGTTTGATAATTTATGATGGAGATTCTCATGCTGAGGATTATTCAAAAGATGTAGACAGTAACTCCGTTTGGGGTATCGAAGTTGGAGATTTTGATAGTGATGGAGAGGCTGAATTGATCTACGGAACTTCAGGAGGAGAATTATTCATTTATGACGGAATAGAGCCTGGAACTTTTGAAGCAAAAACCAGTGCTTTATCTAACAGAGCTGGACATTACGGAGGAATAGCTATTGGAAATGCTGATAATGATGGTGCAATGGAGATGGCTGTAGGAAGTGATGCTTACCTCTGGTTATTCACAACTGAAGGTCAAACCAATAAGCCTGATTTGGCTATTGAAGGAAGTGAAATTAGTTATCTTCCTGAAAATCCAAACGAGGATGAAGATATCACTATAAATCTAAGCATCGTAAATTACGGCGGTGCCGATACTGCTAAGTGGAGAGTGAAAATATACGATGGAGATCCTGACGCTGGTGGAAAGAAAATAACCGAATTTAGTTGTGATGCAACTGAAGAAAATCAACGTGACGGATGTAAAGCACTAAGCAACGGAGAATCTGCTTCTTTTGAAGTCATTTGGTATGGAATTCAAACAACTCCTGGCTATCATGAAATTTATGGACTAGCGGAAGATACCAACCAACCTAGACAAGAAACTCGATTTAGTAACAATAAGGATTATACCATTCTAGAAATAGAAGAAATTCCAAACGACAAACCCGTTGTCGAAGCTACTATCGACAAGACCATTCTTTGGGTTGACGAAGCGGCACGCGTAGATGCAGGAAATTCATACGACAATGAAACTACAGATGGTGAAATGGATCGATTAGACGGCAACCCTGATTTAACTTACAGATACTATTTCGATGGAAGTTGGACTACATGGGTTTCAGACTATACGTGGGATCTAAGTTTTTCTACGCCTGGTGAAAAAGAAATACTTGTGCAGACAAGAGATGAAAGAAGAAAAGAATCTACTCAACAAGTCATCACTGTAGAAGTTAAAGCGAACACCCAGCCTATTGCAATATTAAAATCGAACATAACTGAAGCTTCTGATGGTGCTTTCATAACATTTGATGTTAGTGACTCCTATGATCCTGATTACCGTGCTGAATTAGAATATCGATTTAATTTCGGAGATAATGTTTTCTCTGATTGGGTAAAAGAAGGACAAACTGTTCGACTATATCGTAACGCCTTCTTCACGGGCCCTAATGGAGGTGAGTTGCAGCTAGATAGTGGCGAAGAAGTAGTACAAAATGAATTTGGAATAAATAGAATTTTCAGACTTATGAACGGTTCTAATGCCGCTATTGCTAACCTAAACCTCGGAGAAGGATTATTTTTACTTGAAGTAGTAGATAGCCAAGTGACAACAAATGGTTACAACTATACCTTGCCCGAACTATTTGATGAAAAAATATTTAGTGCACAATTAATGGCTCGAGAAATCGATGAAAGTGGAGCTGATGACATACTTGCTAGTAGTTGGTCTCCATTGATTCCAATTAGAATTTATCTACCTGAAAATATAAATCCTGTTGCTAAAGCAGAAGCTGGAATTTTCATTAATGGCCAAGGAATTTTTAGTGATATTCTAAAATCTGCAAAAACTGGAGAAGAAATTACTTACTCCGCAGCTAATTCATACGACCCTGATGGTGATGATAGCAAACTAGAATATTCTTGGAGTATTGTAAATGGCCAAGGATTTTCAATCAATCTTCTAGGTGATAAAAACTCTAAAACCTTCAATAAAATATACAACACTCCTGGAACCTATATTGCCATTTTGACAGTTACTGATGAAAGAGGTGGAACTGCTACTTGGCAAGCTACTGTAACTGTTAGCGACAGTGGTGTCAATAGAGGAGATGGTGAGGAAGATGGCTACAGTACAACAATGCTCGCAGGTATTGCTGGAGTTGCCGTCGTAGCACTAGCTGGATTAGCTATGGGCTTGAAGAGAATGGGTGGTGGCGGTGGAGATGATTTCGAAGAAATGTTCGAAGATGTCACTCCTGGACCTCTGGAATTGAACTGCCCAAATTGTAACGGATTAATCTCAATAACAACTACTCAAAGACCAATTCAAGTCGGCTGTCCTATGTGTGGCTCTCAATTTGTAATACGTGAATGAGCCTCAAGTTAGGTAAATTAGAATTAGATGGCAAATGCCATGTTATGGGAATCCTAAACGTTACACCAGATAGTTTCTATGACGGTGGCGAACATTTTAATTTAGTTGATACACAAAAAAGAGTAGATGCCATGATAAACGAAGGTGTCCAAATAATAGATATAGGTGGAGAATCAACTAGACCTGGATCAAAACCTGTGACTACAGAAGAAGAGTTAGAAAGAGTAATTCCTGCCATTGAGTATATTTCAAAAAATTACAATATTCCAATTTCAATTGACACTCAAAAGGCTGAAGTTGCCAAAAAAGCAGTACAAGCTGGTGCGTGTATTGTAAATGATGTTGGTGGCTTACGAAATGAGGATATGATTTCTGCAGTTGCTGAAATGAAAGTTCCAGTAATAGTGATGCACATGCAAGGAACGCCTGAAGATATGCAAAAGAACCCTCAATATGGTGATGTAGTGGAAGATATCAAAGAATGGCTAAAAGAACGGATAAATGCTGCTGAAAAAGCTGGAATCAAACGTTCTGATATTATCGTTGATCCAGGAATTGGGTTTGGTAAAAATTTAAAACATAATTTAGAACTGTTGGGAAGATTAAATGAATTCAAAGGAATGGCTGGTGGTGTCTTACTAGGGGCAAGTAGAAAATCATTCATCGCTATAATGACTGGTAATGAAGATGGCGATAGATTAACTGGAAGTTTATCTGCTGCAATAATGGGGGCTACAGGCGGTGTTGATATTCTAAGAGTTCATGATGTCAAAGAAACGGTAACTGCCGTTAATGCAATATCATTTCTAAAATAAAATATTATTAAGGGATGAAAATGAGGAATTGTGAATAAGTGGCCATATCTTCTATGGATTTTTGTTGTTATCGGACTTTGCGCAAGTCAACAAGGTTCTGCTGAAAGCGGAGGTCCTGACAGCTTTGGTTATACATTCAAAGAGAGTAATGAAACTGATGGGCCAGCATATAATTGGATAGATATTTCTTCGAATGGAACGAGTTTTAATTTGCACGGAGATTCAGTGAGAGGTCCTTATGATATAGGTTTTGATTTTTTCTTTTATGGAGAGTGGTATAGTCAGTGGTACCTTGGTGGTGATAATGCGTACATAACTCTAGGTAGCGTTGTCTCCCAGACATGGACGCCAGACCCCATACCTACTACAAAATTTGGTGCCGCAATCGCTCCTTTTTGGAGAGATCATCGAGGTACTTGCGATAGTGAAATCTATGCTAACTTAAGTTACAAGAAATTTGGAAACAGCAATAATCGAACTTTGATTATACAATATGATAATCTACGCGATTATAGTTCGTGCAGTAGTGATCATTATGGATTATATAATTTTCAAATTATTTTATTTGAAAAAACAGGAGACATTCTATTCCAGTACAATAATAACTTCTCAAATGGAGGGAGTGATTACAATGGAACAGTTGGAATAGGTATACAAGGTTCTGCTGAGGTGGGGTTGCAATATCATCACGGCGGTATGAAAGAACTTGATTCGCAGTTTTCTGTGCGTTTTTATGCGCCACCAATCCCCAAAAATGATTTAGTAGTGTCAGAACTAAAATATGATTCTTATTTTTCATTAAACTTTAATGAAACAATAACAACAGTTATCAGAAATATAGGGACTAAAAATCAAACTGATTTCAATGTATCTTTCGAATTATTTAATGACGACGGTGCAGTTTTCTATACTCACACAAAAAATATTGATTTCCTTGAACGCTTTAATAGGGCACCACTCGAAGTTAAATTTATAGCTCCTATTCTTATGGATTTGGAGTTTGAAAATAATGATAATATTACGATTAGTGTATCTTTAATAATTTCTGATGAAAACATATCTAATAATAAAATTCATAGCGAGACTGCTATTAAGTTTCTAATTTTTAAAGAAAATTTTGAAGAAGGTACACTGGAGGATAGTGGCTGGGATTTCTCAGAATCTCAAGCTTGGAACTATACTAACGACGCAAATGGAAACAGGAGTATGTTCTCAGGATACCGATGCTCACAAAACAATCCTGCTAGAACCTCAATTACAAGTCCTTCATTTAATTTAAATGTCGGCTATGATATATATTTAAAATTTTCACATTCATATTATTTTTATTACAATTACGGTGGTACGTTTTTAGAAATTGATATGGGGCAGGGATTTACCACAATAACGCCTGAAAATCCTTACCCTGGAAGCGTAGGTAGTCAGTCATATTATGGAAACCCAATAAGAGGTAATGTAGCCTGGACCGATTACTCAAATTATGGAGGGTATCAGAGTGATTGGGTGTATGGAACTTCACCTAGTGAAGTTGTGGTCGATTTGTCTTCTCTTTTGGACACTAATAAAGACTATTCAAATGTTAAACTCCGATGGACTTCTGGATTTTCATCTCTATCTTGTGGAACTGCGGGATATGATGGAGGATATGGTTTCGATAATGTTGTTATTTTTGGAGAACTAAAGAAGTATGATGTGGAAATCATTAAAATTGAATCCAAAGACCTAATTCCTATAAATTCTTTGTACGGCCCAAATAATATAGAAAATGAGGTAGATACTCTCGTCGTTAATCAAAATGGATTCTTGAACCTAACGCTAAGAAATAAGGGGTTTGCAGATCTTAATTTGGATAATATTACATTCAAACTCGAAATTTGGAAACTAGATGAGGACGGAGTCTATTTCTTAGAACATGAGAATATTGTTATGGCTGCGGGAACGCTGCATTTAGGAGAAAAAAATAATATTTTAATTGATTATAATATTGATTTAGCTCATCGGTATCAATTTGGTATATTTGCAAATTATGAAATTGATCAGAACGATGAAAACAATCAAATTTATTTTAACGTATTAGAAAATAATCTAGCATACAATAGCAACCATTGGTTGGGCTGGACTAACTTTTGTCAAAATTCTGTCTGCAGTTCTGAAGAAATTCAAGAAAAGAGTAATTGGAAATTAGTGAATGGATCCTGGATCACTGGTAATGATACGTTAAGAACACCATATAATGGAGACGATTATAGCATTATGTCACCTACTTTTGATTTGTCCGGTGCATCATCAAATATCTACATTTTACTAGAACACGCCTACTTTTTTGAGCAATACGATGGTGGAAGAGTAGAAATGTGTTTTGAAGTAACTACCTATCTGAATGACTATCAATGCAATGTAGTTACACCTACATTTAATGGATATGAGGGCCAAATCTTCGCAAGTGAATATTATGGAAATCCTTTAAGAGGATCTGAAGGTTTTATATCTTCTTCTGGCGGTATAAAATATACTACCATTACTATTGAAAAAGAAACAATACCTCAAGCATATATCAATGATATCAAATTCAGATTCCGAATGGGGGGTGCATATTTTGACTCCGACAGTTCATGGACAATCTATAATCTTTCCTTGTACTCAAACGGTAAAGAAATTGAAGGTACTAGCATAACAGCACCTAAATCTACATTCATCACGAGTAATTTCTCAATAGTTGTAAATTATACTAATAATGGAAACGAAAATATCGATTTTGGCTACCTACAGGCGTCCATTTACGATATATCCAATGGCGTTTCTTTAATTAGTCATAAAACGATAACTAATTTACATGTTAAAGAATCAATTGAAATTGCATTTGATTATGATAATCAAAATATACCTCTTGTCTCAAATGAAACTACCTTTGAAATAGCTATTGAATTACTAAACCGTTCATCAGAATATAGTAGCTCTATTGTCGATTCATGTTCTGTTGAAGAATTTACTATTAGTCCTAGCAGACACTATATTTATCATCCAAATGACAGTATGTCTTTTTATTGTTCTGATAAAATGACCCCGTATAATGATTTAATTGTAGGGAATAACATACTGAAAACAGAAATTGTTTTTATTAACAAACCACCAACTATTAGCCTTTTAGAACAATCTAAAACATTATTAAAAAATCAGAACTATACTTTCGTACAGCATAATAGTGAAATAAATGATGTACTATTCATAACAAGTTATGATGACGATGGATATATTCAAAAATATAAGTGGAAAAGTAGTCAATGGGCTAGTGGTTGGGGAAGCTTGTATTGTTCGCAGGATTGCTCGACAGAAAGCATCGCCTCTTTTGGATTAGGCCCTTACCATAGTCAATACCAATTTCTAGGTCTTGATTCTGGTTTCCATATTATTACTATTTATGCCATAGACAATCATGGCACAATTAGTAGCAACTTTGTAGAATTTAATGTGACCATACTTGCAGATACTGATCGTGACGGAATTCCAAATATTGAAGATTTCTTCCCAACAGATGCAGCAGAATGGGTAGACAGCGACAGTGATGGTGTCGGAGATAATAGCGACGTATTTCCAAATGATATAAGCGAATGGTATGATAACGATAGAGATGGGGTCGGTAATAATGCTGATCAATGTCCTGATTACGACGGATTTATCGATGTAGATGGAGATGGTTATTGTGAGAAACAAGATGCTTGTCCAAATGATCCGAACGATTGGCATGACTTCGATTCAGATAATGTTTGTGATATATTAGATGCTTTTCCGTTAAATCGATTAGAGTGGGAAGATTCAGACGGTGATGGTTATGGAAATAACGGTGACGCATTTCCAAATGATATAAATGAATGGAGCGATTTAGACGGTGATGGAGTTGGAGATAATTCTGACGTCATGCCAAATAACCGTTTTTTGACTGCAGGTTGGCAAGTAGGAGCTCTCATGCTTTTCTTATTCGCTGCGTTTATATCATCAAGTCACGCGTATGGACTTTACCGTAGTTCATCAAGAGTTACCAATAAATTAGATGAAACAAGAATTTTAATTAACAGGCTAAAGGAAAAAGGCGTTAATACTGATTCTTTGGAAAATGCCGTTGAAGAAGTCGAAGAAAAAATGAAAGAATGGATTTTACGATGAAAAGCATCAGCAATACTCTCGGTATTGTCATAATTGCTTATTCATTTGTTGCAGCATCTGCTTACATATTTCTATTTGATGAAGGATATTGTCCAGAAATAGAGGAAATGAAAGAGGCTAACATTCAACTAGTTGGAGATTCTCTTTTTGGTTCTGATGCTGATGGATGTGCAAGTATAGCTGGTTTTATGAGTCTCAAATTAGAGCTTAGAGTTACAGATCACGCAATTCCTGGAGCAACAATCATAGGAGAAGATGGAATTCCTAGCCAGTATGTCTCGGGAGATTGGGAATGGACTATTATTGACGGTGGAGGAAATGATGCAATGGCTTACTGCAGCGAAGGCGATGATGAAGAATGTGACGAGAAATTAGATGAAATTATAACTGATGATAACAAAGGCCTCATTCCTAATTTAATCAACGAAGTAAAAGATGATGGGAGTAAAGTTCTGATTTTAGGATACTATAACGTACCTGAAGGGTCAGAATTCGAGGATTTAATACTAGAAATAGAAATTCTAAATGATAGATACAAGGAATATGCTGAAGTAAATGGTGATGTTTATTTCATAAGTTTAAAAGAGATTATGAGCCCCGAGGAAACTCCTGAATACTATAGCGATGATTTAGTACATCCTTCCGAAGAAGGACACAAGGTAATTGGAGAACACATCGCAGATTTTATCACGGCAAATAATTAAATGAACGTTAAATTTTTCATCGGTGACTTTGGACTTCTACTCTTTTTTGTAAGCCAAGGAAGAGAAACGCATAATTCGGAAGGAAGTTTCATTGAAATTCTATTACCTTTTTTGATTTCAATTGCACTAATTATTGGATTATTGTACCGAATTGGTTTCATAACTGTAGACAAAGAACCTGAATATGTTAAAAGCCTACGAGTTTGGGTTTCTGCTATTGCAATTGGCGCGCTGATTCGGTTCATTATTCAAGGATCTTTCGAACCTTTATTCTTTTTAGTGGTGGTATCTTATACTATAGCTTTCTCGGGGACGATACGGGTAATTCATAAGCTATTTTACTGAGTTTGTCTATAGTTTAATTAAAATTTGGAAAAAATACTGTGAAATTTGGTAAGAAGAAATAATGATTAGATTATTACTGTGATTTGTCTATAGTTAACGAATCTAAAAAATTGCGAGATATAGTTATAATCCTTACTAAAATAAGTTAATATGAGCAAAGCCTATTTTTTTGCAATATTTTTGCTAGCTGCGTCTTTTACAGGATGCATTGGTAATGAAAATTTAGATGAATTATCTGAACAAGAACCTACCACCGAAGAAGAAACTACTACTGTAGAAGGTGATGAACAAATAACTCCAGTTGGAACAAATACAACTGCAAATATGGCTCCGTATGTGGCCGCAGGAATCTGGTTGAGTAATGATGATTATGTTATTTTCGATCCATCCTATGATGATGAGGCAAGGATGGCAATCTATGTAAATTGGGCTGCAAAAGATTTTGACGGAAGCATCGCAAATGCAGGATTTGATTTGGATTTAGATATGAATATTGATGTATTTGTAGAGGAAGATTTTGGTATACTGATAAATAATACATCTGCCGACAATGAAACGTTAAAGCTAGAAAACAGTAACTGGAATTATGATTTTGTGCTTAATAATGATATTTGTGGTTTGATTTTCCATACAACATTTGCTTTTATTGCTTTAGATAATGAAGGCGCCGCAGGTATCGAATTAGTACAGTTCGTTTTACGAGATTGGATAGATTATGATGATATGATGGAAATAAAAAATGATCTTCCTGGATTATTTGGCATTACAGATGACATGGAAGACTTGTTTGATGATCCAAATTGTGGAGGTGGGCCAAATTCAGATCCTATAGCCACATTCTTCGTGTCTGAAGACAGTGGAGGGAGATATCACATAGAGGTAATTAAAGTATCAAGGGCAGCACCTCTGGAAGACTTTAGTTTCTTCTTGAAAGACGACACTGGATCAACATATGTAGGCGGTAATGGCTTCGGTGAAGTTGCTATGCAAATTATTAGTGGAAGCGAATTCGGAATTGAAACGAGTTACACTGGTGATGACGACCAATTAAAGAACAGAGCAACCAATGTCAGTAATGATGATGGCTCTGTTTACCCTGTTCATTTCTCAGACAATGACCGCGATGGTTTCTTATCAGCAGGAGACCAATTCATGGTCTACGGAATGGGTAACTCAGCAAACGGACCAGCAGCAGATAACTGGAAATTAGATATTCAGTTTGATTTGACTGGGAATATAATTGGAAGTGCTAGACTTCTGTGAAGTTTTTAGACTACAAACAAGTAATTTAGACGAAAAACGCCCTCTGCTCATATAATATAGAGGGCGCTTCGTCGCGAAGCATGGAAGATTTTTCGGGACGTCACTAATTTGAGTTTTACGAAACTCGGCATAGTGCCACCTGTCGTTAATGTCCTGAAAGAACAAGGCATTAAGGAACCATTTGAGGTTCAAGCCAAATCCATACCTGATATATTAGATGGAAATGATGTATGCTGTAGGGCTCCGACGGGATCTGGAAAGACTTTGTCATTCGGTTTACCAATTATTACAAATTGTAAACCTGCACATCCGCATTATCCTACCGCTCTAATTGTAACACCGACTAGAGAATTGGCTGAGCAAATTAGTAATGTTTTAAAACCGTTAGCAAAGAAAGTAGACCTAGGAGTAATAGCAATCTATGGGGGAGTCTCATACACTAAACAGAAACAGGCTCTTTCAAAAGGCGTTGATATAGTTGTAGCAACTCCTGGAAGGTTAATTGACTTAATGGAAAATGAAAGTATTCGCTTAGACGATGTGAATATTGCAGTCCTCGATGAAGCTGATCGAATGGCAGATATGGGTTTTATTGATCCAGTATGCCATATTTTGGATAATTGTTCTAAAACTCGTCAAACTATTTTGTTTAGTGCTACACTAGATGATGAGGTTGCCACTTTAGTCAAAAAATACCAACGTAAACCAGTGAAAATTGAAGTTGGACCAAAAGAAGTATCGATGGAAAGTATGAAACATTTCTTTTGGTTAATGCCAAACACTCGAAAATCTAAATTGACTGCAGATGCTGTGAAGAAAGGAGGAAGAAGTATGATTTTTTGTCGTACTCGCAGAGGCGTAGATCGAGTTGGTAAGGAATTAAGGGCTGAAAATTTGAGAGTTGCCGTAATTCACGGAGGTTTGTCTCAAAACCAGCGTGACAAAGCAATGAATCAATTCATCTATGGCGAATGCGTTGCATTAGTTGCAACCGATGTAGCTGCACGAGGAATAGATGTAGAAGGAGTTCAATGTGTGGTTCACTATGATCCACCTGAAAATGGAAAAGCATACAAACACCGTAGTGGAAGAACTGCAAGAGCTGGAGCTCATGGTTCTGTCATTTCACTTGTTCAAAAACCTCAAAAGCGTGATTTTAACAAAATTCAAAGACAAGTTGGAATTAAAGTCAACTTTACTTCACCTGAATTTGATAAATTGCCTGAGAGAGTAAAATACACTCCTCCGAAAAGACCTAAAAGAATGCAAAGTCCTTTGGCTAAGAACAGAAGGAGAAGAAGAGGAAGATCTAGATTTAGAGGAAAATCCGAGAAAAAAGAAGAACCATCTGCTCTAAGTAAGGTTGAAAAGCAAGTTGAAAAAGCTTCATTCTTCAGAAAAAATAAAGGTCGAAATAAATTCAGAAATAAAAATAAAAACCAAGGAAAGAAAAAACAATTTCCAAGAGAGGAAGACAGACCACGTAGAAGAAAAAAACCTACCTATGGTGCCAAAGGTTTGACAACTAATGAAGATGGCTCCCCAAAAAAATACGGTGGACCTAACAAACCTAAAAAGGATGAGGGTGGAGCAAAGAAGAGGCCACCCTATTCAAAGGGCAAAAAAGCCCCTTATTCTAAGGGTAAAAAACGGCCTAACTGGAAAAGAGGAAGAAAGGCCAGTAGAAGACATCGAAAGAAAAAATAATAACTATTTTGTTTGCAGTGCAATATATTTAAGTAATGTATTCTAAAATAAGGCTTATGTTTGACAACATCAAGTCCATGCCTGCTAAAGTTTGTTTGAGTCTTTCATTCTTGATTGGAATAATGTACTCGATAAACTTCATATTCTTTTCATCGTGTTCTGTTGTAAACGGTGATGGAGATTGTTTCTCTTTAATACCAAACGGAGCAACTCCTGACGATGAAGCCTACGGAAGAGGGGCTGGAACGCTGTATGTTGCGGGTGTTCTAATGTTTGGAGTTATTACAGGAAATCTCTTAATTCTAAATGAAGGCGCACGCGGCAAATGGACAATTATGATACCGACTATTGCTGGATTTACCTGTTTGGCAATCGTATTAGCACCTCCATTCCAAGGAGGTTACGAATCTGCAAACAATAATCCACTTTTTGCTACAATTGCTGCTTTAGGATTGTACACTGCAGCTTATTTCATGTTGAAAGAAGAAGGTGTTGATGAGGGCTTGGCTTTCAATATGGAAATTAAATTGAATAACGAAGCAAAATATGCAGTAATTCTTTCTTCGATTATTGGCACATTATATTCTATAAATCATTTCTTTTTTGCTGATGGATATGCTGGCGGAGAAGGATCAACTCTAATTTCTGGCTTTGAAGAAGGAACTTACTGGACTAATCCGATAGCTGCCACGCCACTATCTTATCGAGTTCTAGCTTCGTTCTTTGTTATTTATGTTTCGATGGGATTAATTTTACTAACTAACGGAGCTAAGGGGAACTGGGCTGTAGCTCACATCTTACTCTTTGGAATAACCTTCTTTGCTTTGTCCATAATAGTTGGAAATCTAGTAGCTAATGACCAAGTAATCCCTGGCGATGACAATTCACCATATACACAAGATACCAGTACTGCTACAGCAAATATTGTAGTTAGTGCCTTTGTAATGTTCTTGAATATATTTGCATATTACAAGATGCGAGAAGAAGGTGTAGAAGACGGTATGACTTTTGCAGGAGAAGATTTTTCAAATAGTGACGATTTCTTTTACAAAATGTATCCTGCTGTAACTGCAGGTTTTACAGTCATTCTATTAATTGCGAATTTCGTTACACAACCACTTTAAGGTGAATTATGGACGCAAAAGAAATCTTAAACCCTAAATGGTTATTGATTGGAGTAGGCTCATTGATGTTCTTAGCATCCTTATCTGGAGTAATGGATGGGCAAAGTTGGGCAGAATCAGGTTGGGGCAAAGAGAATGTAGCTGAGCACGATGCTGAATACGAGCAAATGTGGGCATTACATCTAATGCCATTAGCAGCGATGTCAATTGCAACTGGATTAATTGTGAGTGGCAGAGCATTAGCTCAAATGGCAATGGCTGCAGCAGTTTCAATAGCAGTATTTATCGGCGGTGGAATGCTTTACCTAACCAACGAAAGTGGTTACGGTTCTGATCAAAGTGGCATGATATATGTCATGTTATTTTTGACAGCATTAATCGGTGCTTCTGGATATCTACACAAGGACGATGAGTAAGGATTTATGGATTATTTAGCTTCATTATTCGTAGTAGGTACACTGCGTAAACCTGCAATCTGGATGATTCTATTCGGTCTTTTACATACTGTTGGATATACTATGGACGTTATGCCGTTCATTAATGATGACGATGAAGTTAGTAATTACATTGAGGAAGATATCGATCCAGAGCTTGCAGATAACCAAAAGTTAATAGATAAAATTCAACAAAATGAGTTTTTTTCATGGGGGCTAGGAATGATGTGGTCTCCTATTTTATTTGCAGGAGCATTGTGGTTGAAAGGTTCAGAGCAGGCAAAGTTGAGTCTTACTTTTGGTAGTGCAATGATTGGTCTTGGCATACTTTTTGGTTACAGTGGAGTAATGTTTGATGATGGTTTCGATTTTGAATCACTAGTATTTACAGCATTATTTGCAATTCCCATGGTTATTACAGGATACCTGAATTTAGAAGATTAACTGCCTTGTCAAAAGTAATATAGCAACACACATGATACAACTTTAAATAGATTGTAAGAGTAAAATTTAACATGGATTTATACGATATTTCATTCTTTTTGACAACGTTATGGGTAGGCCCATTCTGGTTAGCAATGTTGATATACCCAGATGAAGAATCAACTAAAAAATTGCTTAAGGGGCCAATGTTCTTCCTAGGCCCAATACTAATATGGATTTTTTTGACAATGTTAGAGCCTCAAGGCCTTGTTGAACTCATTAAAGGTTTTACTAATCCACTAGAAATTTTAGATGAAATTGCAGTTCTAATCGGTACTAAGGCAGGTGCAGCAGCAGTTTGGGCTCACATGGTTGCTGGAGATATATTCGCAACAAGATGGATGTGGAAAAGGAGCCTTCGACTAGGTTTTGAAAAATGGAAGATGACGACGGTGGTATTTTTTGGAGTAATGCTAATGCCTCTTGGTGTATTTTTGTATGTTATCTTTTCGAAAAATATATCTAGTTCCTGATTATTTTTGTAAATGTTATTAAGAAATTATTTGACTTAATATTATCGAAAGCAATAAAACCATACTCTTGATATTAACATATGTATTACAGAATCAACAGAGTCTCTTTTGACTCAGACAAGTATGACAGCATAATGGCGGCAGTTGAAAGCAAACGTGAGCTTTTCGAAAATTTTGAAGGGCTGCAGAACAGTAGAATTGTAAGAGTTAGTGAGACTGAAGCTATTACAATTGCAGAATACGACACTGAAGAAAATTTAGAAAACAGTAAAACTGAATTTGCAGAAATGATGAAAGAAATGGCCAGTATGTTTAACGGCGTTGAAACTAGTTACGGCGAGAAAGTTTGGCATTTCTCCAAAGATTAAATCTAACTGCGATCTAAAACTTGAAGTGATATTTCTTTGATATCACTGTTTGGACCTTGTGTAGCGACACAATAAACTACGTGGGCAACATTTTCTGGAACCATGGCCCACTCCTGTTCTTCAGGAGTGCCGCCTTCCTTTCTACCGTTAAACTCAGTTAACACAAAACCTGGACCGACGTAACAGACTTTGATGTTGTCAGGATACAACTCCTCTCTCCAGCTCTCATTAAGGCCCCTTAGAGCCCATTTAGTGCTCGAATAGATAGATCCCTTTGATATTCCAAGATAACCTACAATTGAGCCGATATTGACGATTTGTCCGCCTTTGTTTTTTTTGAAGTGTGGAACAATCGATCTAACCATGGCCATACAAGCCCAAACATTAAGCTGAAATTGTTCTTGATAAGATTCATCTTTGATATCTGGTACCATCTCAAAACGACCCATTCCAGCATTGTTTACTAACGTACCAACCTTTCCCATTTTATCTATGGCAAATTGGACAGCTGCGTCTGGATTTCCTTCTTCGGTCAAGTCTGTAGCAAAAATATGAGCCTTCCCGCCTGCATCTTCTACTTCTTTAGCAACTTTTTCCAAGTTACTTTTTCTACGAGCAACTAGGGTAACTTCCCAACCTTCTTCTCCAAATTTATGGGCTATTCCTCTCCCAATGCCTGATGAAGCTCCAGTAACAAGTGCGGTCTTTGTCATAAAATTCAATTAATCTTTGCCTTAATTAAATTTAACAGTTAAGTTAAATAGTTCTTGTTATTTTTGAGATTATGAAACAATGGCCATTTTTTTTGATTCTTGGTTTGTTTGTACTTATTTTAAGCAGCTTTGACAGCGCAGAGGCTGCACCCTCTGCAGTTGTGATCAGTTCTGACGAAAATTCAGGAAATGTTCTAGAAAGAGATGCTATAATGTTTACTTTCACTTTAGATAATGAAGACACACGCTATAGGAGTCTAGAGGTATATCTCGTAGCTAGTTGGGTCACTGGCGTTCCTTGGAATGCTACCTTTGTAGACTCCAATTACGATGAATTGGATAATAATCTTATCAGAATGGATAAGGCCGGGCAGGAGACTATCAGTCTTATTATTCGTTGTGATGAACTCTGCTCCTCTGGTGATACTAATACGGTTCAGATTTATGGCCTATCTGATCCTAAGTTTTACAATTATGATGGTAATGTTACAGACACTTGTGGCAGTTCAGATTGTAAAAACGATACTAGCCCCGCATCAGCCTCAAGCAATGTTACCAATACAAGAACTATAACGTTGAATGCTTGGGTTGAATACGAATCTGAAGTAACGTGCGGTACTGTGTCAAATACTGGAGATAGTGAAGTGTATCCAAGTAACCCTATTGTGTGTAACTATACATTGACAAATTTAGGATGGAATACAGATACCTATCAATTCACCTCAACTCTAACCTCCCCATCGGGACAAAAATTTGTTAATCTTCAGAACGATATCACCGGATATTGGCCAGTAAGTTTAGGAATGGCTGATGGCAAGGTACTAACTGGACATAGCAATATGTCAGTAAATGCAACCCATTCTGCCGAAGGTATAGTCTCTATAATTTATCCTAACAATGCTACAGCAGGAGTTTATAATTTCGAATTCGGTGTAACATCGACGAATGAAACACGAACTACCAATTATAGCTTTAATTTTACCATTCCTGAGAGTGATGAAGAAGTAATTGAAGATTCTGCTAACGAGACTGCCGAGGAAGAGAATGAGGAAGTACCTGCACTCTCGCTGATTCCAGTTGTGATATCAATCGGACTTATCGCCGTATTTCGAAGAAAATAAGCTGTAAATTCATGATTAGCGCTATAAACCCTATGGTGCTTTAGACGAATATGTACGCATTCTTAATGAATCTAATATCAAAAATGTTTGGTAATACTGCCAAAAAAAATATGGATAAAAATAATGCCGATAACGCGCCCTCCGGAGAGAACTGGATGGGGCCGGATGATACTCCAAGCGGTCCTGGTGTACCTGAAGATTGGTATCTAAGTTACGATGGGCCTGCTCCTGTTGTAGAGGGCATGTATGAACCAAACTATGGTGTAGATAGAGGAAGTGGTGCTATTCCAATAGAATTTTATGTTAAAAAATGGGGAGTTCCTGAGGGTTTTGAAGAAGAAACCAAAGAAGCTCTAAAGGAAATAGCTGCTACATCGGATCACACTGCTGAGCCATTATTCAAATAATGCCGAGGCATAGGGGAACCTACAAGCCGGAGAGAGAAGAACCTTACGAAGTTAGTAGATACCAAATTGGAAAATTTATGTCGTGTCCGGCTTGCTTCTGGATGGATAGAGTTAAAGGAATAAAATTTCCTGGGATGATTCCATTTCTGTTGAATTCTGCAACAGATACACTTTTGAAAAAAGATTTTGATAAATATCGAAAAATGCAAAGGCCGCATCCTTTGATGATAAATCAAGATTTGGAACATTTAGTGCCGTTTGAACACGAAGAATTCGAACAATGGACAAAATCATTACAACTAGGATTAAGGTATGAATTTGAAGAATTAAACTTGATTATTGGGGGAGGATTAGATGATGTTTGGTATAATACTCAAACTGAAGAAATACATATTGTAGATTACAAGAGTACTGCTGGTTCAATGAACAGTTCAAAGGATGGACTTAAGCAGATATCGTTGGAAGGGCACTACAAGGAAGGATACAAACGACAGATGGATGTTTACACTTGGATTTTGAGGAAAAAAGGATTCAAGGCCAGTAACAAAGGGTATTTTGTTTATGTTAATGGAGATCAACATTTCGAAGATGGAATGTTAAATGAAGATGGAAGTCGTGCAAATATGGGTTTTGAAGTGCAACTAATTAGCTATTTAGTAAATACTTTTTGGATAGAACCTACACTTAAGAAATTAAAGGAATGTTTAGATTCTAAAACTTGTCCTGAACATGCTCAAACTGGTTTTGGATACAAAGGAGATCAACCTTGTGAATATTTCCAATTGTTCGAAGGTATGCGTGAACACGGATTGATGAATTAGATGAAAACTGTTTACTTAGATACTGAAACGACAGGATTATCTGCAGAAGATGAAATTGTAGAATTGACTATCATAGACGACAATGAAGAAGTTCTGATCAATACTTTGATGAAACCTGTGAATCATACTTATTGGCCTGGAGCTGAAAGAGTACACGGCATTTCTCCAATAGATGTAAGACATGCTCCAACTCAAAAACAAATAACAGACAAAATTAGAGATGCTGTAAGGGATACTAGGGTTGTAATCTACAATGCACCTTACGACAGCCAGTATTTACCAGAATTAGAAGAAGCTGCGGAAGTAAGATGTGCAATGCGCGAGTTTGCTGACTGGAATAAAAGTAAATGGATTAATTTAGGCAATGCCACTAAGATTGTTGGTTACGAATGGGAAGGCGCACATAGGGCGTTAGCAGATACGAAGGCACTGAGAGCCGTGTGGAAACATATTCAATGAAAATCACTGCTTGGAACTGTCAAATGGCCTTTCGAAATGATTATCAGAAACTTATGACTTCTTTCGGACCCGATATTGCAATCATTACTGAATCTGAAAATGAAGAACGACTCAAAAATATCCAATTCAATGATATTGTCTGGAAAGGTGATAATCTCAATAAAGGTATTGGAATCTTTTCGTTTTCTAAAAATTACAGTCTAGAATTACACCGAGAATACAAGGAAGAAATCAAGGATGTTATTCCCGTAAAGGTAACTGGAACTAAAGAATTTACATTATTTGCTTGCTGGGCTAAGAAAGAATTTGAATATATCAAAGGAGTTACAGAATCTCTTGAAACATACATGGAACATATTTCTGGAAACATAATTATTGCAGGAGATTTGAACGCTAATAAAAAATGGAATGATAGTAAGAAATATACGAAATTCTTAGAATTATTAGAAAAAAATGGAACCCGTAGTTGTTATCATGAGAAATTCAACGAAGAACATGGTAAGGAAACAAAGAATACACACTACTTTAGACGTGACTCACAAAGGGGATTTCACATAGATTATTGCTTGGCATCTAAAGAATTATTGGAACAAATGATTGATGTGGATATACCTGAATTCGAGGATTGGATAGAACATAGTGACCATGTGCCACTGAATGTTATATTCAATTAAGAATAACAAGTCCGAAAATCGATCCAAAGCTTCATATGTAGGCCTGCTATAGGAGAATTGGCTTCATAATGTCTAATTCTGTTGTCGAATTATTCGCAGGTGTGGGCGGCTTCCACCTCGCAGCGAAACAAAGTGGGTGGAATGTAATCTGGGCAAACCAATGGGAGCCTGGAGTCAAAGTCCAGCATGCATTTGATTGTTATACCAAAAATTTTCCTGATACTGTTGCAGTGAACGACGATATTGCAAATGTTATTCGAGATATTCCAAAACATGATTTACTGGTTGGAGGATTTCCTTGCCAGGATTATTCTGTTGCTAAGGGAAATAAGGCTCAAGGAATCCAAGGAAAGAAAGGAGTACTATGGTGGGAAATTGCAAGAATTGTAAAATTGCGAAAGCCTCCTTATGTTCTTCTTGAAAATGTGGATAGATTATTGAAATCACCAACTTCCCAAAGGGGGCGAGACTATGCTATAATGTTAGCAACATTTGCTGAACTAGGTTATACTGTAGAATGGAGAGTAATCAATGCTGCTGATTACGGATATCCTCAAAGAAGAAGGAGAGTATTCATCTTCGCTTGGAAAAATAATACTGAATGGGGAAAGAAATTCAAAAAATGTAAGAATTATGAAGAATGGTTAGGTAAAAGTGGACTTTTCTCGACAACATTTGGAACTGAATTAGAAACAATGACTGAACTTGATTTAGAGCCAAAACAAACTACCTTATCTGAATTTGCCGGGGAAACCAAAAAGAAAACTAAGGCTAAGAAAAGTAGTGATCCAGCTAATAATGAAAAATTATTGGAAATTTCAAACAATTGGCAAGCGTACAAGTTAAGTCCCTTCAGAAAAGCTGGGATAATGTCTAAGGGTAAAGTTTGGACTGCAAATTACAAAGCCGTTTATGATGGTGAGAGGGAACTTTTAGGAGATGTTTTAGAACCGAAAGTGGATGATCAATGGTTTTACCTCGATGATGAAGAAACTAAATCATGGGAATATCAAAAAGGTGCTAAGGATGAAGAAAGAACTGTAAAATCAAGCGGATTCAAATTTCAATACAAGGAAGGTGCACTACCATTCCCCGATCCTTTAGACAGGCCTTCGAGAACTATGATTACAGGTGAAGGTGGAAAATCTCCATCCCGCTTCAAACATGTTGTTGAAGACTCAACTAAAAAATTGAGAAGATTAACTCCTATTGAAGCTGAAAGATTGAATGGTTTTCCTGATGACTGGACGTTAACAGATACTATGCCGCTTAACTTTCGATATTTCTGTATGGGCAATGCGCTAGTCGTTCCACTTGTTGCAGAAATGATGGTTACACTAAAACAATAATTCTTTGTGATCTTTAATTATGGTGTTGAAATCTTCTGTTTTATAGGTCTTCCAATAATTAACATCATTTACAATTGAGAGTAAATCTATCTCCTTTCCAGCCCCAATGCCCACTATTATCAATGGTAAATTAATAAAATCGCGAGCTTCTTGAACTAACTTCTTAGCTCCATTAAAATTTTGGATTGTATCTATCCTACGGGCTAAAGGTTGATCTGGAAGAATAAATATTCCGCAATCATAAGTATCTAACGAATATGCTAAGTTGAATTTGTAAAAATCCCTAAAGGTGGATGCTACATTTCCAAACTCAACTTCAACAAAAATCTTAATCCCTTCTTTCGAGGTTTTAGCAAAGTCTCCTTTTTGTGATGACTTTCGATTCTCTCGAGTGTCAATATAGGGCTGAGTTTCCCATCCACTTTTTTCAAAAGTATAATCAATCATAGTGTTCAATAGACCCTGTTTAACATCGTATGGTTTTCTTTTGAAACCTTCACATACTGGAGTTGGAATTGATTTTAGTCCTGTAATTAGTTCATCATATTCTTCAACGCCGTTAAGGATTCTATCTGCAAATCTATGTGCCCAAACACCAGTTATATCCATAATTACGTAACTGGGCCCGATAATATCAATTTTGCCTAAATTATAACTTTTTCTACTTTATCCCAATTAAAGTCTAAGTAGCACCCTTGCCAGCCAGCTCTACGTGCATTAGGGCCTAACGGTTTTCTTGGAATAACGCAATCTTCATTAATTTCTTTAGATTCAATAATATGAACTTCTTCTATTGTTAACATTTCTTTTGAATAATGTACTAGCATCAAATCCCAATCTTGCTTATTTCTGATGCTGTTGAGTGTAGTAGTATATTCTGCTGCCAGAATTCTCAATACATTATTTTTGTTAGGCTTATAAGGTTTAGACATTGATTTAATTTGTAAGGTTTTTTCACATTCAATGCAGACTGCATCAACCGATTTTTTATTGGCTTTATACAAATCGTAAGCCCCTCCACACTTACATTTGAGATTATTAGAGACCCACAACTCTATTACTTCACCAAAAATTCTAGAGTTACTCTTCCATTCTGGATTAATTTTTCGTAATTCAGGTTCAAATGACTTGTTTATCAAGATAAAGTTATCGGTTAAATATATTTAAAATTACTTAAATTTTTGCTGCGAATAATTTTTTATCCAAATGTGATTATATTTGCCAGATTTACAAATCTTATTGATTCTATCTAAAAAAGGTGAAATCCATCTTTCAACTTTCCGAATTGAAATACTGCTGTAAATAAATTGCCTGTACGGAGCCCTAATCCTTCCTTTAGAAATTGGAGGCCAAAGAACATGATTTGCTGCTTCTCTTGACGAATTCAGGTATGGAGTTACAGTTAACTCAAATACTGATTCTACGGAATGCCCGTTTTCCTTTATTTCGTGGAAGCATCTCTCAAGATATAACATAAAAAAATCTCTAGGTACTGCATTGTAAAGTAAATCATCATCTTCTTTTCTATTAGGATCTCCAAAATGAGTACTAAGCTGGAAGTCAAAGATTCCCCAGTTTATTTCTTGTTCAGCAAACGCACATTGAATATCGCAACCAATCTCCAATGCTTCTCCTTCTAATCCAATTTCATAAGGGTCGTTTCCGTGATAAATCTCACGGACTGATTCTCGACTTAAATTAGTAACACAAGATTTCAGCAATACTTCATGCTCCATTTTACCTGTGCTGTCATGAATTCTTATGTCAAATTTGCCACAATACTTGCGATCCTTATGTTTTGTGTATCTCCAAGTTTTTCTAGCACTTGGGAAACCTTTACGGTATGCAAATTTTGCCATCCTTCCTGTATAATTCAACATAGGTTCAATGGCTAGGCCCGGAGCTATCTCAACGTGTTCATTAGACTCTTTTTCATGAGCCGTGATTATTAAATCTACCAAATCGTAAGCCTTCACAGGTTAGACTATAATAACATATTTAGTAATAACCTTTTACCTTACAATAGGGTTTTAAATTGATTGGTTAACTTAATCAGTACAAGTAGCAACGACCATCGTTTCTACTTTGTTTCCAGCGTTCTTCATTACTTCCTGAACCTCTGGTTTTTGCATCATCTTCTGGATAGTATCTGGTGCCGGAGTGTCATAAATAACATGAACTTTATTTTTATTTTCTAATTCATGTCCTACATAAATTTCCTTAATGTCATTTTCTTCTCTCATCTTAGAATTTGCTAAGAAAGCAGTGTGCCATTTGTCCCAATCTTCAACTTCAAAATTCATAATTACTTTGACCATGATTTACACCAAATTATCAATATATAAAAGTAAGTGGAAAAACCAGATAAGAAAGCCTGAAGACTTAAATTAAACATACACTGTAAAGAAAAACCTTATACTATACGGATATTGTACATATCATGTACTACAGAATCAATACTATATCGTTCGATGCCAGCCGAAAAGACGAATTCATGGCCTATGCAGACTCAATGCGTAGTGAAATGAAAAATATCACTGGAGTTCAATCAATTTGTATTATTGAAACTAGTGAAGGACAAGCTACTGGAGTTGCAATCTACGACAGCAAAGCCAGTGCAGAAGATGCATTACCTCAGATACAGAAAATCATGGGTGGAATGAAAGAATTCTTCACTGCTCCACCAGATCTAAAACTCGGCCCTGTAATGTGGTCAATGTAATTTTATTTCTTAGAAGAAGGTTTAAATTAAACAAAAGCGTCAGGAGATTATGAGTGAAGACTCAATGCGGCGTAAAAACCTTATTGCTGGAGGATTTGCACTATTTGTAATAGTGGCTTCAGTTGTTGCTCTTAATTTTGATGAAATATTCGACGATGGTGCGATTTATTATTGCTCTAATGATGGAGAGGAATACGCAGAAAGCAAGGGTGGAATTGCATGCCCTGAAGGTCCCGGCGTCGTTCCAATGTGCCCAAATGATGAACTATGTGTTTGCATAGATTGGGACAATTCATGCGACGACGGAGACGATGATTGGGGATATTATCCTAAAGAATCTTCGGAAGATGAGAATAAAGAAGAATCAAAAGAATAGTAAATTATTCGGAAATTGATATATAATGAAATTTATAGCTCAATTATGAACAAAGCCTTTCTGCTTGTTGCAATGCTAGTTTCTGTATCCTTTGTCGGATGCATTGAGGATTCCTCTGAAAGTACAATTACCGAAGACAATTCTGTGGATGAGAGTGCCCAAGAAGAAAAAGAAAATGATCAAATTAATGACGATACTCAAAGTGAAAACGTTGATGACGAACTAATTACCCCTGTTGGAAGCTCGGCTAATTCAAAACCCCACGTCGATGCAGGAATATGGGAAAATGACGGTGATAAATTCGTGATTTACGATGGACTTACGGATGACGCTGACGATTTTGATAACGCTAGCTTTTCAGTACATGTTCATTGGTCTGCAATCGATTATGACGGAACAATTGCGAATGCAGGATTTGACTTGAATCTGGACCAAACTATCGATGTTGTGGTAGACGAAGATGCAGGAAGTTTTGTCAAAGACCAAACACCTATTGCTGGAGCTTTAACATTGAATAATAATGCATCAAATGATCCTGAGGTCACATGGTCAATAGATTCAGTAAGACAGCAGCAATATGGTTGTGCAATTAGTCTTCACACTAGCTTTATGTTCATTGCTGAAGATAATAATGGAAGCATTAGTTCAGACCTTATTCATTACGTTCACGAAAGAAACTTGGATTTTGAGAGAATGGAATATTACATGGAAACTGGACTTTTTGGTTTGACTGAAAGTCACTTTAGTATGTTTAATACTACTGACTGTGCCGACGGTCCTGAGTTACCAGTTGAAGTCGAGTTTTACGAACCGAACAATTATGATGGAGCAAATGTCTATCAACTTGATAAAATTAACCGCGTGGTATTTTTAACAGACGTTAGTTTCTTTTTGAAAGACGACAGTGGCTCAACATATGTTGGAGGCAATGGCTTTGGCGAAATTGCTATGCAATATCAGGGAGGACAAGAAATGGGAATTGACAAAAGCTATATTTGGCGAGGAGATGACCAAAATCTCCTAACAAGAGCTCAAACCATATATGACGATGACGGAAGTTTATATCCGGTTCACTTCATGAAAAACTATAACAACAATTTATTATCAAGCAGCGACCAATTCTACGTCTACGGTTCAAGCCAATATAGTAATGGGCCTGCAGAAACTGGATGGACTCTAGAACTAGTGTTTGACCCTACTGGAGATGTTATCGCTTCCTTGCCAATAGATTTCACCTAATAAACTGAAAGAGTTATAACCAGTAAGTACCGGTATACGGCATGAACAAAGCGTATTTGCTCATACTGTGCTTGATTTCGGCATCCTTTGTTGGATGTATAGAAGACAATACTGAAACAACCCAAGAAGAAACTACTCAGAATGAGAATAGTGATAATACTGGGGTCGGAAATGATGTAGAATTTAAAATCGGTGGGCTAATTGCTTATGAAGATTTTAACGAAAAAGGCAGTGAAAATGATTACATCGCCCAAGTAATTAAATCAAAAAATCAAATAGACTTGACAGAGCTGAGTTTCTTTCTTAGAGATAGCTCAGGAAGTACATATGTCGGTGGTAATGGATTTGGCAATGTTGGGATGAAAATGATAGGCGGTGAACCGCATGGCATAGATGCCTATTATGACGGTGATGATGAAAATCTTAAAGCAAGAGCTGAAGAGATAAATGATGATGGTGATGGGGCTACATATCCTGTAAAATTCTTTGATGTCGATCGAGACGGTTATTTATCGGCTGGAGACATATTCCTAATTTATGGTTCTGACACTGGGCCAGCTTATGACGGATGGAGATTAGACATACAGAATGATGTAACAAATTACATTATTGGAACAGTTGGATTGGTAGGTGGTATCGGAGAATCAGAAAATGAAATTGCTGATTGGACGTTTATGACCTACATATCAGACTCTGATTTAGAATATTTTGCTATTGAGGATATGATTGAAATGGAAAGAGTTGGCTCTACTGATGATGTAAATATTGTTGTCCAAATTGATAGATGGGATGGTTATGACAAACCTGACTGGAATGATGAATCAAATGGCGATTGGGAAACTGCAAAAAGATATTTGATAACAAAAGAAAATAAGGGAGATCATGTTATTGGAAGCACTCCAATAGAAGATATTGGAGAAATAAATACTGGAAATCCCAATGAACTTGTTGAGTTCGTTCAGTGGGCCCAAACAAACTATCCTGCAGAACATTATGCCCTAAATATCTGGAACCATGGTTCTGGTGCAACTGGAGTTGCATATGAGCAGAGTTGCCCAGATTATTGTTGGGAGTATGGAAATGAAGCTGATAAATTAGAATTAAGTGAAATTGATACTGCTTTAAATGAAATAACAAATAATGGAGAAAACAAACTCGATATTGTTGGATTCGATGCTTGTCTGATGGCTACTATTGAGGTGGTAGAAGCTGTAGCGCCTTATTCTGATATCATGATAGGAAGTGAAATTCTTGAACCTGGTGACGGTTGGGATTACTCCTTTTTACAATTGATTGTTGATAATCCTTCAACCACTCCTGAACAATTAGGTGCAAAAATAGTAGATACTTTTGTAGCGCAAGGCCAAACGTCCGAGCAATCATATGCTCTTACAATGCTGAACATGTCCAAAGCTGAGCATGTGATAAGTACACTCAATGACCTTACTTCGCTAAAAGATTCAACTAGCTTAATTTCGGATTTGGAAGCAGTAAGATATAATTCAGTACACGTTGAACCTGGAGATTCCTCTTCTGCTGTCGATATGCTTCACTTACTGAATAGTCTTTCAGAATATACTGCAGATAGTAAAGTGAAAATCTGGACTGACAGAGTTGCAGTAAATCTTTCTGCCATGATTATGAAAGCTGAATTTAACGACGACCCAAGTGACATAGATACTACAGGGATGACTGGAGTTTCAATTCTGTTTCCAAACTTAGAAAATGAATGGGCTGAGAGATCAAAAGGAATGAGTGAAGAGTCTCAATGGGTTGAACTCATGGAAGATTACTATGAAGATCAGGAAGATGATCTAGTATTATTCTTCAACGAAGATTCACTAATTTACGACACTGCCGACTTAGATCAAGACGGACATAATGACTCAATCACTTTAGCTTTAGATGTAGAGTCTTTTGATGACAATGTTTTAGCTCATCTAACATTGGATGTATTCAATAACAGAGGCTATTGGATTGATGGAATTGAATACGAATTTGAAATAAGCAGTAATGAAACTGTTTACTTGGACTTATGGGATGTTTACTATGTTCATGAGCTTATAGATGGCGAATCTGACTTGCTTCGTATGGAAGGTGTTTTGTCAATGATTAATGAAGACGGAACTCATAGTCTTCAAGATTGGGTCGAAACGCCTTATGAATACCTAACTGCATTTAATGAATCTCGTGAAATTTTACTTACAACTTATGGCTACTTTACGGTAAATCAAACTATTGAACCTGAAATAGGAGATGATTCGGTTTATCTTGAAGTTGAAGCTAAATATGATCAGTCTCTACTTTTTAGAAGCAATCGCGAGCCAGTTTATGTTGGAAATTGGAGCGCTAGCGGTGCTGATTTTGTAACAACTCTTACTATTGAAAGCATTACTGTCTGGTGGGAAGGAAAAGAATCTGATTATGAGGCCGATTGCGAGTGGACTTTCGTGTTTTATGTGAATGATGAAAGTGAAGCATACGAGGAATCGTGTCAAAGTAACGGTGACAAAATTAGTGGCGAGACTTTTACCATTAATGAAATAATTATTTTGCAACCCGAAGATACTTTCAGTGTGGAAGTTTGGTACGAAGGGTGGGAAGATATTTACTTCTACTTTAATTCTGAAGAATTGAACGCTGGTTTGGACGTAGCATTTAGCATATCCGAGTAGAGTTATCCACTTACTTCTTAGGAGCTATTGTATCGAAAGTTTCTAACGCCCTTTTACGAGCAAATTCATGGTTCACAATCGGTTCTGGATAAGTTTTACCTAAAGTTACTCCGTAGCTCTGCAATTGTGCCTCAGATAGCTCCCATGGCGCATGTATGCTCTCATTAGGAATGTCTGCAATCTCTGGAACCCACTTTCTAACATATCTGGCAGCTGTATCGAATTTTTTACCTTGCAATATCGGATTGAATATTCGGTAATAAGGCGCAGCATCTGCTCCGCAGCCTGCAGTCCATTGCCATCCTGCATTATTACTACAGAAATCTCCATCAACTAAAGTATCAAAGAACCATCTTTCTCCTTTTTTCCAATCAATCAGCAAATGCTTGACTAAGAACGAAGCTACGATCATTCTTACTCGATTATGCATCCAGCCGGTTGCATACAATTCTCTCATTCCTGCATCTACAATCGGATATCCAGTCATTCCCTTGGTCCACGCTGTATAATCTTCTTCGCTGTCTCTCCACGGGAAGTCTTCGAAATTTTCTCTCAAAGCTCTATTTGCCAAGAAGGGAAAATTTGCCATCAAATGATAACCAAATTCTCTCCATCCAACTTCTCTAACAAAATGTTCTGTACCTGGGTTATCGTAAGGCTTTGATTCATGCCATATTGTGTTTGGACTAATTTCTCCAAACCTTAGGTATGGTGATAATCGTGAAGTTCCTCTAATTCCAGGAATATTACGTTGCTTACCGTATTTTCTAGCTTCGCTTTTCAAGAAATGAATTAGAATTCTTTTTGCTTCTTCTTCGCCAGGTCTCCATTTCTTTTCGAAAGTAGTGTACCATTTTATCTTCGGTAACAATTTCATTTCATCTAATTCTAATGAATCTGGAAATTCACTTGGAGCTGGAATTTCTGTTGGAACTGCAAATGGCTCATGAGGCTCGGTTTGCATTTTACAATTTTTCCAAAACGGTGTAAAAACGGTGTATCGTTTTTCCTGTTTAGTCATAATATCTTCAGGATCAAACAACAAATTACCGTTACTTATCTCGTGCTCGATTCCCTCTAAAATATCATTATCTCTCTCGATAATATGAGGTTCAAACCGTCGATTAAGATAAACTGAAGAAACATCATAATCATCAACCATTTCCTGAATAATTGTCTTTGGAGTTCCACTTCTAAAAATTAGTTTACTGCCTAATTCTTCAATACGGTTTGATAATCTATCGAGAGATTGATGTAGCCACCACTTGGCTGCACCTCCTGTATGTAAATCACTATCATTCTCATCCCAGATAAAAATAGGAATCACTGGTTTACCTGATTCTATGGCGTTGACTAGTGCTGGGTTATCCGCCAGTCTTAGGTCGTTGTAAAACCAAACCAATGCGTTACTCATTAGTTGCATTTGGTATACCAGAGATTAATAGGTTATCTTAATTTTAATATCTGTAATTTGCAACCATATATCCATTTTCGTCTTGGATTATAGCAAAATCTCCACTATTGTTCCATATACCTTGGTACCATCCCCAATACAAGGTTGTTGAATTATCAATTCCTTCTCCTGTGTAAATTCGAATACTAGTATTATTAGCAATAGTAAAATTGAATTCATATGCTGTTTGAGCGGCTTCATCTTGTAAGAACCAACCAACCATACTTACATTGAAATTTTCATGGTTTGTTAGTACTAAATATTCTCCATCTGCTTCGCTACCTTCTGGATTATATTCAATGTAATCTATCGTAAAATTGTAAGAAGATTCTGTCCATAAACCAACTGCATTATTTGATGCGGATGTCTGAGCTTCCTCATATTGTGTATCAAAATCTGTTCCTGATGTATAAGGATACCAAAAAGCAAATCCTTCCTGAATCATCTCATAATTAATGAGCGAGTCATTGACAAATACATGCGAAAGTAATCTTCCGTAAGAATCAATGTCAGGATTTTTACTATCATTTACAAGTATGACTTCTTTCCCAAGAATCATATTTGTTAAGAAATCTGTAGCTTCTTGAGCATAAGGCCTTCCTAATTCTGGAGTATTAATTCCAATCATCCTGACTTTGTCGCCGTTTCCAAGATAAAACGTATCTCCATCGACAACTTCGGTAACTGTCATATTGTAATCTTGTGTTACGTTTTCTTCCGGTTCCTCAGTTATATTATCATCATTACACGGTTCTCCTGAATCATACAGCCCGTTTCCATTTTCATCCTCGTAATCTACACAACCTGCATCTTCGCCTGGTGCATTACCATCAATACCAACGATAAGTTCTCCCTTTTTGGCATCATCAAAGCAACCGTCACACGGAACTAGAACTGCAACGCCGGATAGAGTTATGTTACCCGAATCATCCAAACTTCCTGAATATTCTTCGATATCATCGTCTAGAATTACGGATCCGTCTGTGTCAATAATTACCATGTTAGAGGAATTACCGGATATTTCGGCCATGTATTCATAAACTGAATTATCTGAATTAACATGTAAATTACTATCTGCATCTACTATGTAATAACCAAAAATACATTTTTCAACATCTTGCTGGTAATAAGAATTTGAAAATTTGATATGGCCTTTGACTATATTATTTGTTTCATTGCCTGAGGACATACCTGCTGATGCTGTTGTTTCAAGGTCTACAATTTGATACTCTCCAGTTATAATTAAACATTTAACTTCTTCTGGCAATGTCTCTTCAACTTCCTCTGCATCGTCAAGACAGCCTGTGAAGGCTACTACTACCATGCAAAATACGACTAGCATAGAGCTTGCACTTTTTGAAAACATAATTTTTCGATGATTTGAGATGATATAAAAATATGCGTTACACTAGCGGAAACGTTAAATTATAACTATATTTTACATTGACATGGTCACTCGTCGCCAATATGTAAGAAATTGGTGGGACTTATCCCGTGGATGGAATATGATCTGGGGGATTTCTACTATAGCTCTTGGGGCTGTGATGGTAGGTGTTGACTATAGTGAAAATTTATTCACTCTCGCTCTGCATGCTTTTACTATCGGATGCTTCATCGCTGGATGGTTTGCAATAAACGATTTGTTAGATATTGAAATTGATAGGATTAATCACCCTCAGAGACCTTTGCCTTCTGAATCTATTTCCGAAGAAAGCGCAAAAAAATATGGTCATCGCATGATGATCCTTTCTGGTGTTGGTTTAATGGCGATAATCATGAATGATGAAAAGCACATAGAAGGAATGGCTTGGATTGATTCTGTAATCGTATGGTTGGTAGCTTTGCTAATGATGATCACCTATGAACTTGATGGAAAGCCATTCAATCCTGCATTGAAGAAACGGATGTTTTGGGGTAATTTAACAATTGCAATGACCATGGCAATAACCATTCTATTTGGTGCTGCCGCAATTGATCATGCGCTAGATCCTTTACTATGGCTTGTAGCTTCAGCTGCGTGCATACTGACTACTGCTAGAGAAATTATTATGGACAATAAAGATGTAAGCGGAGACTTTGATCGAAATACTTATGCTAAAATTAAGGGAAATCAAAAAACCCGAAAAACTGTATGGATCTTGTGTGTAGCTGCCTCTCTCCTACTAATTATGCCATTTATCCTTGACTATTTACCTTGGAAACTAGCCATTTTCGTAGTGCCTTCTATTGGATGTGTACTTTTAGTTAAACCATATCTAAGTAAAGGAAGAGACGAAGAAGTCGGAAACATAATTAGATTCTCAATGCTTCTTGGCTTAAGCGGCTTGGCCGTCTGTGGAATAATAATAAACGGATAAGTAACGTGGATTACCTAATCGAACATCCTGAGGTTGGAATTATAAAATATTTCAAAAATAATAGAGCAAAAAGAATCATAATTTCCCTGAAACCAGGATACGTGCGTGTAGTCATTCCTAGAATGCAATCATTGAAAAATGCCAAACAATTTGTGGAATCAAAGCTTGATTGGATTAAAAAAAATAAAAGACATATGGATTCTCAACTTGAAAAGAAAAATAAATTGCCTGAAATCGACAGAAAAGTTGCACGTAAAGTTTTATGCAAAAGAATAGCTGAATTAGCTCAAGCTCACAGTTTCAATTATAATCGTATTTCGATAAGAAAACAAAAAACGAGATGGGGGAGCTGCTCGACTAAGGACAACATAAATTTAAATGCTAATTTACTGCATCTACCGTCTGAATTAATAGACTACGTTTTACTACATGAATTAGTTCATACTAGAGTTAAAAATCATGGACCTGATTTTTGGAACGAATTAGATACTGTAGTTCCTAATGCAAAACAGGTTGATCAAAGATTAAAGAACTATCAATATTGTTTACTCTAAATTCAGAATATTTTGGCAGCAACTAAACCACAAATTATTCCTGCAATTAGTAGCGGATATTGAATAACTGCCAATAAGTCTCTGGTCGCACTTCCTTCATCACACTTGCCTTCATCTAATCCAGTTCCTTGAACAATGCTGCCTTTGGCACCCTCACACTCTTTTTCTAATTCTCCATCGATGTAGTCAATTGCAAAGCCCGATACTAGAAATCCTAAAATTCCTACTGCACAGAGAACAAAACCTACTGTTCCTGTTAGCTTTCGCAAAATTTGCTTAACGATTCCTTCACCATCTGACTCAGTCATTTGTATTATTCTTCAATTTCTTCGTCACCGGACTCGTCTTGTTCAGATTCATCCTCATCGATTTCTTCTTCTTCAGATTCGTCTTCTTCCCATTCTTCTTCATCTTCAGACTCATCTTTTTCTTCATCATCACGTTCTTTATCGCAACTGCCTTCTATCTCTTCAACTTCTGCAAACATTTCTTCTAACTCTAAACATGCTTCTTCATTACCTTCTTCACAAGCATTTCCAAGTTCTTCCATTATTTCACGAACAAAAGCATCTCTGTGTGGGCCTTGTTTTTTACTATTTTCATCATCCTTGCGATCTTCATTTTCCTTCTTATCTTCATCTATGACTTCTTTCCACTCTACCATCGTTAGACAAGCTTCTTCGCCAAACTCTTTTTCTTCATCCTCACGAGCTTCATTGCCTTCAGACTCATCGCTGCTACGTGCTCTTTCCTCTTCCTGACGCTCTTCATCCTCTTCTTCGCGTTCTTCGCCTTCTTCATCTCGGTCTGCAGCTAATTCTTCGCGAACTTCTCTCAATTCTTCACAGGATTCTTCATTACCTTCATCACATGCCTCTGATAATTCGGCTAGATATGATCTAAATTCTTCTTCTTCATACCACTCTTTTTCCTCTCGATCCCACTCTTTTTCTTCATCATGACGGGTTCTATCCCAGCCTTTCTTGTGGTGTTTTCTGTCGTCTTTTAGTTTATTTTCTAATTCATCGATTGTAAAACAGGGCTCTTCTTTATCTTCTTTTGATTCAAATTTCAATACCCACTCTTCTGCAGATAAACAAGCTTCTTCATCTACAACTTCTTTTTTCTCCGCCCATTCTTCTTTAGTTAAATCTAATTCTTTCTTATCATCTGATTTTTTATCTTCTTTATCTTCACCGCGAGCGCCTTCTTTGTCTTTGCGTTGTTCTAATATTTCCTCACGCTCACCAAATAGTTCCTTGTATTGTGCTAATGTTAGACAATCTTCTTCTACAATTTTATCTGTTAATAATAATTCTTTATCTTCAATATCGGTTTTTTCTAATGTTTTGTCAAAGGCTTCGGCCTCTCCATCTTCGCCAGTGAATACCTCACCAATTTCATAAGTTACATCACCTATGAATGCTTGTCCTTGATCGGTTGCTGCTATAGGTGCTGCGGTGAGCATCATGACTGCCACAAACAGCGCTTTGCCTTCTAACATATTAATCCTAAAATTGAATTACTATATAAAAGAATGCCAAATATTTCTGACGCATTTATTGCGATAAATGCTAATTACCAGCCTGCTAAGAGCGATTTGTGAAAAAAACAACCTTACTCGTTGTCGCAACCTTGATGATTGTAAGTGGAGTCGGAGCTTACACGTTTGGAGATGAATTTTTAGACGAAATTGCTGACAACTCAACTGAAGAAGAAATTGAGGAAGTTGAAGAAAAACCTGAACCTGTTTTAGAAGATTTAGTTGCTGTTGCGTTTGTAAATACTAATTTTGGGATAAATGAATACAACATGGAAGAGGTAGATGATGGTGACAACAACGAAGAAGAAGTTGTCGAAGAAACCTTGTACAACTTTCAGTTCAACGCATATTCATCTAAGGGGAACGCTTCGTCTTATATTTGGAATTTTGGAGATGGAAGTGAGGGTGAAGGCATTGAAATTTCACATGAATACCAAAATCCCGGAAAGTTTGTTGTCAAACTAACTATAAGTGATGGCAAAACTGAAAGTGAAGATGAAATCGAAATTACTGTTGATTTCGACGGATTTGTAATTTCAGATAATATGGAATGTACATGTGCACCCACTGCAAAAGAAACTACTATCGATTTAAAAATTGAAAATGACGCGCAAGAAATTTCTGGTGAAACCACTGTAACTCATGACGGAAGTTCTGAGGACTGTACTCAAAGGCTTTCTATCCAGCAATGCCATCTAAGAGTTACAATCCAGGAGTATGATGGCAATAGTCTAGTTTCACAAGATGTTATTTTTGATGATACTTTTTCAACAAACACTAAAACGGTTAACTTTACAATCTCTCCCAACGGAAATAATTACGTGATTTTATTAGAAACTGATCAATTACGAGATTGGCATAAACCAAACACTGAATGGTATGTTCGCTATTAATCAAATTAAAACTAACTAATATTAACCTATTCCTAGAAATCGAATTATGGGAGTTGATCAGTGGTATCAGAAATTTCTTGGAGGCGAAGCCGATGAGAAAATTCGGAAAATTGTGCTAATCTTCTCTTTGGTTGCATTTCTTGGACACCTTTGTACTTATTTTTTAAACGAACTAGGCGTGATTGAAATTACCGGCGAAGCTAAGACTCTTGTTAACTCGCCTTTATCCTCACTGTACACGCCCTTCTCAATATTACTTACCTATGAAACTTATCAACTAATTAGAACATTGCCTTCCTCATTTTCAACGTCAGTCGGCAAACAGTATGAGGTTGTTACATTGCTGGTAGTAAGAGATGTTTTCAAACGACTTGCGGACTTTGATTCTAAAAATGAATGGGCTGTAGACGGCGAACTAGGTCTTATCTTGCTAGAATGTATGACTTTTTTGATATTATTTTTCACCGCACTTAGCTACAAGCAATCTAGTGATGTCTCAAAAATCAGTAAAGTTGATGAAAACGAATTAGACAGTTTCGTTTATTCTAAACGAGCTATCGCACTTATGCTGTTTGTAGCATTTGTATTAATGGCTGCTTTATCTTTTGGAACTTGGACTATATCATTGATTGAAGGTGGTGGTGGAGTAGACAGGGAGATTTTCTTTTCTGATTTTTTCACCATACTGATTTTAGCAGACATACTAATTCTATTACTTTCATACCGATTTACGGTTGACTTTGCTAATTTAGCTCGGAATACTGGTTTTATTCTGTCAACTGTAATTTTAAGAGTTGCAATAAGTGCTTCTGGAATTTCTGCTGTAGTTCTCTTTACACTAAGCGGTATACTTGGTTTAGCAATCTTAAAAATATCAAGTAATTTTGTTAAAAAAAATACAGTCAAATAATCGTACATCAACAATATTTTAGAAGGCTAATTTGCCAGTAAGTTGACCTAAGCTCTTAACCTGCGTGTAGTTCTAGACTTTTTTAGAATGGATTCTAACCGAGCAACCCGTTTTTCCAATTCTTCAAGTCTAACTTCATACGGATGCCTCATAAATATACTATATCTTGAAAATTAATATAGTTTTTGCTAAAATTACTCTAATTTATGCATAGAAACTAAGGCTGCCTCTATACTTTTCAATTCTTCAGGTACTTTGTGTCCTGATATTGGAGCTGCTAAAGAAACTCCTGAATCCTTTTTAGCTTTCCAAACTTTAGAATTAAACTCAATTAATGGCTCAGTCATCTTTGTAAAATTTGAAGTTTCTGACAAAGGCTTTATTGGGAAACTATCTACATCTACTGCTGATTTTCCATATAATGTAGTTGATAAATGGTGTGTAAAGAACGGACAGATTGGTGACAAAATAGACATCATATCTCTAAAAACGCGATGTAAGGTCCATGTTGCTGATGCATCATCATTGTACAACCTTGTTTTTGCCATCTCAAGCCAATGGGATGCTAGAATATTAGTACTAAAAGTCTTAATTCCTTGAGCTGCAGTGTAAATGTCCATTTCACTATAACCTGATTCTGCTTTTTCTAATAAGTCTGAGAATTCGGCTAATATCCATTTGTCTTCGTTTTCTAGGTTATCTGGAACCGTATCCAAATCGCCATCGAAATCAAACTGCGACGCAAAGCGACCTACGTTGAAAATCTTTGTAAGTATACCAAAATATCTCAATTCTATTTGTTCAGGATTTATTTGGAAATCATCTCCGACCTGTGCATCTGCTGCTTTCCAAAATCTAAAGCATTCTGAACCTATTTTTTTAGCTTGTAGTGTTACTTGCTTGCCTTCTGGTCCTTTAATTTTCCAAGATCCTGTTCGTCCACCAAAACCGCATTCCAACACTGATTCTGCATCAATACCATTTCCGAGAGATTTAGACATCTTACGGCCCCAGGGATCCATACCCAAACCATCTATCCAGATATTTGCAAATCCTGGTTTATCGAGCAATAGTGCTGATTTTAGTAACGTATAATACAACCAAGTTCGGACTATCTCCTTACCTTGTGGCCTTACTCCTGTTGGAAAAGCCCTATCAAATAATTCAGGATCTGACAAATAGCCTGAAACATACAAATTGGAATTTGAAGAATCCATCCAGGTATCAAACACTTTCTCCTCTCCTTCTAAGTTACCTAATTCACCTTTCATTTCTGAATATTTGCCTAATTCCTCTCGAGTTTCACGGTCCATTACGACTGAATCTGCTGGTGGCGAGTCTTTCCATGGTTGAACATATGTTCCATGTGGAGGAGTGATGATTTTCTTTCGATCTTCAGAGTACCAAACCGGAATCTCCGTATGGTACCAACGTCTACGACTAACGGGCCAATCTATGGAAATATTTTCCATCCAATCTAACAAAAATTGTTTATTACGTGCTGGAACAAAATTACTCTCATCCGATAATTCCTTTAATCTCTCTTGTATGTGCGTTTGTCGAACATACCATTCCTTTAACAAGATAATCTCGATTGGGTTTTTCCCTCTTTCAGAAACGGGTATTTCTTGATCTCTTTCCTCTACATTTTCAATTCGATCAGATTCTTCAAGGAGCTGTAGAGCTTTCTTTCTGGCATCAATTACTGGCAAACCTGCTAAAGGCCCTCCAACATCCGTTATTTTCCCTTCGAGATCTATTGCTTGAAAAGGCGTTAATCCTAATTCTCTGAAAACAGATACATCATTTTGATCACCAAAAGAACATACCATCAATACGCCAGAACCAAATTCCATGTTGACGCTGGAATGAGCTTGAATTTCTACAGTCTTTGACCGGCCCTCTGTATCTATAGGTAATTCCAGTTTCTTTCCAACTAGTTTTTGATATCTTTTATCATCAGGATGAACTATAACTATTCCACATGCACAAATCAATTCGGGCCTTGTTGTTGAAATAATCACTGGAGAGCTGCCTTCACCTTCTACAGACCAGCGAACATCTACAAGTTTCGTCCTTCTTGGTAATCTTTCGACTTCAGCTTCAGCAAGTGTTGTACCTTCTACGGGGTCATACAAATTAGGTCTTAATTCTTCAACAATATCCCCTTTTTTGAATAGATCTATGAATATTGATTGGGTAACTGCTCGATATTCTGGCGCATCTGTCAAATATTCATTATCGTAAGCGCAAGAGAGGCCAACTCTTTTTGCAATATTTCTCATTTCCTGAGTGTATTTTTCAATTTCATTTCTGCAAATATCTAAGAATTCAGATCTATCATAAGTTTTCATCTTACGGCCCGTTTTCTTTTCTACCGTAAATTCAATATTAATTCCATTTCTATCGACTCCCCACGGAAAATAAACTTCTTTTCCAAGTAATCTTTGGCTTCTCGCAATAACATCAATCATAGAATATTGCGCTACAGCTCCAATGTGCCACGTTCCAGATGGATAAGGGGGTGGAGTGTCGATAACAAAAATTTCCTTTTCTGATTTCGGATTAAATGTGTATCTTTGACCTTCTGCGAAATGCTCTTCTTGGATTTTTTTTTCTAAATCCACTGTCCAACGTTTCTCCTTTATCTTCGGTTTAGCCATGATTGTTGCTAGTTCTGGCCTAATCTGGGTTTTCTTAAAGTTTCTGCGAAGCTATTTTACTTGGGTCCTATATTGTAAAAAATCAATGGAATACGCCAAAGACGTTGTAATTGTTGGGGGGGTAAGAACTGCTCATGGAAGGTTTAGAGGTGCATTGTTCAAAACCTCTGCAGTAGATTTAGGAGCCTTAGCAATAAAATCCACTTTAAAGCAAACCAAAGTTGACCCTAATATAATTGATGAAGTTATAATGGGAAATGTTCTTAGTGCAGGTATTGGGCAGCATCCTGCACGACAAGCTGCAATTAAAGCAGGAATTCCTAATGAAGTTCCGGCTCTTACAATTAACAAAATGTGTGGTTCCAGTATGAAAGCAATTATGCTTGCTGGTAATGCAATACGTGCTGGAGAATCTAGCATAATTATGGTAGGAGGTATGGAGTCTATGTCTCAATCGCCATTTACAGTTTCGAGAGACCATGATGGAAAGATTAGTATGGAAAATCCTGTTGACAGTATGATGAACGATGGGTTAATTGATGCTTTCAATGGGATGGTTATGGCTCAGACTGGAAATCGCATTGCTAAGCAGTACAATATTACCAGAGAAGAAGCTGATTTATTTGCATTAGAATCGCATATTAGGGCGCAGAATGCTCACAAAAAAGGGGCTTTTGCAGAATACCACATTCCTGTTGAACATGAAGAAGGGATTTTGAAAACTGACGAAGGAATCAGGCCTAATTCTTCACTAGATTCTTTAGCAAAATTAAAACCTGTATTTGATGAAGATGGCGTAGTAACTGCCGGAAATGCAAGTCAGATATCTGACGGAGCTGCAGCATGTTTAGTAATGTCAAGAGAAAAAGCTGAAGAGTTAAATCTTAATGTGCTAGCTACCGTAACTAATTACTGTGCGACAGGTGTTGCATCGGAAGACGTAATGTCTGCACCAATACCTACAGTTCAAAAATTATGGAGAATGCAAGGAAGTGGAGGCGAACAAGATTATGATCTTTACGAACATAATGAAGCTTTTGCAGCTGCATCTTTAGGAGTTATGCAAGGATTAGAACTTAAGCATGAAAAATTAAATGTTCACGGAGGGGCTGTAGCTATGGGGCATCCTCTTGGAGCTTCCGGTTGCAGAATCGTATTGGCTTTAATTTATGCCCTGAGGGCTAGAGGTGGTAAGCGTGGATTTGCAACTGCTTGCTTGGGTGGCGGAATGGCGACAGCTATAGAAATTGAAACATGAAATCTGACTTAGAAAATAAAGTCGTTTTAGTAACTGGAGGGGCTGGAGGAATCGGAAGTGTGATATCCAAATCTTTTGCTGAACAAGGAGCAAAAGTAATCGTACATTATAACGGCTCAAAAAGTAAAGCTGAAGAGATTGCAACGGAAATTGGAGGTGTTGCAATTAATGCTGATTTAACAGACACAAAACAAGCCAAATATCTTTTTGACAGCATAATTAGCAAAGAGGGGAGAATCGATGTTTGTATCGCCAATGCGGGAAACTATCCTAAAGGCGCCGCTCCAATATGGGAAATTAAAAGTGATAGATGGAATAATACTGTTTCTACAAATTTATCTTTAACTTACAATACGTGTCATTATTTTCTAAAACATGTTTCTGAAACAAAAAAAGGATCATTGGTTCTAATTGGATCGACTGCAGGAATATATGGAGAAGCAGGACATGCTGATTATGCTGCTGCAAAAGGTGCTATAACTTCGGGATTATTACGGTCTCTGAAAAACGATGCTGCTCAAATTGGAAACGGCGTTCGTGTAAATGCCATTGCGCCAGGGTGGACTGTTAGCCAGAAAAAAATTGACGAAGGATTGGATCAAAAACGCGTAGATCGCATTGTTTCTACCATGTCCTTGAAAAAACTAGGTAGGCCTGAAGACGTGGCCAATTCTGCTATTATGCTAGCTTCTGATTCACTTTCTGGACATATAACTGGTCAAGTTATAGAAATTGCAGGAGGGATGGAAGGACGTCTAGTGGCTGGGATGAAATAGGTTTCAAAAATCTATTAATTGGCAGTATAATTTTTTCTGTCATTCTCTCTCTAATTATCTCTTTCGTATACGACATTGGATTTAATCTAGTTGTTTTTGTAGTTATACAAATATTTGTTACAATTGCTACAACAATGATTTGGCCTGCTTTAAATTCAAAATAGATTTAAATCGATGAGTTTATAGGATATCGTGGAAGATACTCCAAAAAAAATAAGGCGATATGATATCGATTGGCTCAGAGTGATTCTATTTGCACTATTAATTCCATTCCATGTTGGAATTGGAGTGTACTGGGAAGCTTATGACTTCGTACAGCCGGAATATAGCGTTGAAGAAGAAGCTCAACGTGAAAATCTAAATGCTGATGCTGGTGAAGATGCTGTAAATGTTTATAGTTTCCTTGGGAGCGGAGTTATTTCATACATCTTAACATGGATGCACGAATGGCGACTGGCAGCTTTATTCATGATTAGTGGGATGGGGACTGCTTTTGCTTTCAAACGGCGAACTTGGAAACTATTTTTGAAAGAAAGATCAAAGAGATTGCTAATACCAATGTTTGTTGGTATTTGGACTATAACGCCTTTAACATGGATGTTCGTACTTGATTATTTTCCAAGTAGTTTTATAGAGGGAGTACTTGCTTTTCTTGGCTTTGGAATTGCTATGTCTCTTCTGATGATTGTGCCATTACTAAGCCGATTACTTTCTCTTGGACATTTATGGTTCATATGGAGCTTATTCCAATATTCTTTACTTTTACTTCCCATTTTTTATGTAGTAAGAAATTATCCAGAAGGTCGATTGGCGAGATTACTTAGAACTATTTTCAAAATTCCTTTCCGATTGGGGCCATTAATTATCTTGCCAATTATTCTTTCATTTTCTGATGTTTTATTTAAACCACTAATGGGAGAAGCCATCGGCTTTGGATATGAATGGCCTTGGTACTTGCTAATCTTCTTTTTTGGCTACATTTTTATAGTTAACAAAGATCAATATTTTGAATTCATCGATAATTCTAGAATTCAAATTACAATTGGAACTATTCTTTCTACAGTTGCCCTTATTTGGATTAAAGCTGAAGAAACAAAAAGTGGAATTCCGTATATGAATGGAGGATGGGCAGATAATGAACACAAACACTTAGGAATTGATTATCATACTAATTTGACTTTGATAGCTTGTTTCATAACCAGCTTTCATGCTTGGTTTTGGTGCTTGTTTGTATTCACATTGGGTGCTAAATTTCTCAATAAACCAAGTAAACATCTAGCATACCTTAATCAAGGAGTCTATCCTTTCTACATTATTCATCAACCTATTGTCTACGCAGTTCTTATTGTCTTTTTGGCTACAGGCCTTTCTGATATTCTAATATTGATTATTGGAACTATTCTAGTAACAATAGGTTGCTGGGTATTTTTTGAACTTACAAAGAGGCATTGGATAACTAGGGTAATGTATGGAATTAAAGAAATCCCAAACGAAGAAAATAAATCTGTCCTCGATAAAAAATAAACTAGGCCTTATATAGGGTCCCTTTGTGCGAGAGACCCCGCAATCACGCAACCAGACGTTTAGGGCAATTATCCCTACACCTCTCGAGGCACTTGTTCTCGACGAGAAACGGCGTCACGGTACGATGTGCAACACGTGGGAAACTACGCCTGATTTCGATGTCGTTAGCAACGGCAAGCGTTGTCTGGAGAAAGTAAAAAATGCCAAAACACAACAAACCGAACCGCGGATCTATGGCTTTCAGCCCTCGCAAGAGAGCACGCTCTGAAACGCCACATATCTCTAGTTGGGCTGCTGTCGATGGCGATGAACCTAAAATCCTCGGATTTGCAGGATACAAAGTTGGTATGAGTCATATTATGGCTGTCGATTATCGAAAGAAATCCAACACCGCCGGTCAGGAAATTCGTATGCCAGTTACTGTTGTTGAAATGCCACCAATGAAAGTTATTGGAGCTCGAGGTTATGTTCAAGATACTTACGGGTTGAGAACTCTCACAGAAGTATGGAACAAAAAACTTGATTCAGAATTAGAACGCAAATTACCTATTCCTAAAGACCACGATAGTAAGGCTGCTTGGAAAAGTATGAAAGATAATGATCTTGAAGAAATCAGATTATTAGTTCACACTCAGCCTAAACTAGTAACTGGAATACCAAAGAAAAGGCCTGAAATTATGGAAATGGCTGTCGGAGGAGGCTCCGTTGAAGCTCAAATTGATTTCGCAAAAGGTATGCTCGGTAAAGAATTTACAGTTAATGATGTCGCCGAGGATGGCGAAATGCTAGATGCTGTTGCCGTGACAACTGGATACGGGTTCCAAGGTCATGTCAAACGTTGGGGTGTCAAATTATTGACACATAAAAATTCTAAACACCGCAGAATGATTGGAAATTTAGGACCTTTCAGTCCTGGTTATGTTGTATCGACTGTACCACAAGCGGGTCAAACTGGATACCACCAGAGAACTGAATACAATAAAAGATTATTAAAAATTGGAGACAACCCAGATGAAATTAATCCAAAAGGTGGTTTCCTTAACTATGGTTTAGTCAGAGGAACCTATGCCTTACTGCACGGATCTTTACCTGGACCGACAAAGCGTCTAATTAGATTTAGAAAAGCTGTTAGATTTCACGGATCGAAAGCTGATTCCGTTGTAAAACCAGAGATAACTATGGTTTCACAAGAAAGTCAGCAGGGAGTATAGAATGAAAGTTCCTATTTACTCCATCAAAGGAAAAGCTTCGAAAAGCTCCGCTACATTGCCTACAGCTTTCGAAGAACCTGTAAGATTAGATTTAATCCGCAGAGCCGTTCGATCTGCAAGAGCTAATAGAAGACAGCCTTACGGTGCAAGTAAAGGTGCTGGTTTCCGTCATTCTGTATCTTGGCCCGGTAAAGGTAGGGGTATGGCCCGTACGCCTCGTAAAAATGGAGGTGGCGGTAGAGGTGCTCAAGCTCCAAACACTGTTGGTGGAAGAAGGGCTCACCCTCCCAAAGTAGAGAAAGAATGGGACCTCAAAATAAATTCCAAAGAAAGAAAGAAAGCTTTCCGTTCAGCTCTAGCTGCTACATCACAAGAATCTTACGTTAATGCAAGAGGACACATTGTCCCTGAAAAAGCCACACTACCTTACGTAGTAGAAGATAAAATTGAGAGTATGGCTGCTGATCATGAAGGAGAATCTTTAACAAAAAGAGCGATGGCATTACTTGATGGCCTAGGTGTTGGTGAAGATGTAGATCGTTCTTATGATGGTAAAGGAATTAGGGCTGGAAAAGGAAAAAGACGTGGACGTAAATATCGAACTCCTAAATCTGTTCTAGTAGTTCTTTCAGAAAATAATGGTTCTGAAAAAGCATTCCGTAATTTGTCAGGAGTAGATGTTACTACTGCTAATAATCTAAATACAGAATTACTAGCTCCTGGAGGGGATCCAGGAAGACTGGTAGTATTCAGTAAAGCTGCTGTTTCAGCTTTAGGAGAAAGACTGTGAGTGAACACAAGGTAATACTCAGTCCGCGATCTAAAGAAAGAGCACTTTACATGCTTGAACAAAATAAATTAGAATTCTATGTTGCTCGCACTGCAAGTAAACATGATATCAAAGGAGCAATAAGAGCTCTTTTCCAAGTTGAAGTGAGCAAAGTAAATACGAGAATTACCAAAGAAGGTAAACTAGCAAT
>CACOJW010000001.1 GCA_902627615.1 uncultured marine group III euryarchaeote | reverse complement strand
TCCTCACTTAGAATTATATTTATTTCACTCGTGACACCAACAAAAAATATTACCTCCTTACAGATTTCTTTTTCTTCTTTAATTAAATTATAAGATATCTTATGACTAAAATCCGAAAATAATTTTAAATCTTTCAGCCCTGTCTCTTCCTCTACTTCTCTCAAAGCGGTTTGAATTTCAGTCTCTCCTCTCTCCATGTGACCCTTAGGAAAATCCCAATGGCCTCTTACATTGCCTATATCATTGTGCTGTAAAAGAAGAACCTTGTTCTCACTGAATAAGATAATCCCACAAGACTTTTCCATATTTACAGAGCTGAAGCTGGACTATAATCATTTATGTTCAGGAATTTTATCCTAATCTTCTATTCGTGAACGTGCTAATGCTGAAGCTACAATACCTAATGCAAATATTGTGAATATAGGATCGAAACCTGGTAAGAATACACCACGAACCCAAAGTGTTGCAGTGACAGAACGGGCCTCGGATTCGCCTTGTAAAGTCGTTGAAACTTGCATTATTACTGTATGATATTCATTACTCCAACCTACCACCGTTCCACGGGGTGTTGCCAATGTTAATTGAACGGGCTGCTCTCCTGCTGCATCAATTTGGTACTGAGCTGCTGCTAAAGCAACCGTAAATCCAGCCTCTTCAAGATCTTTTTGATTCAGAACCTCAACCGCGACAGTATCTTGGTAATTTCCGTTGTTAACTGCGGTAAAAGTTAAGACAAATTCTTTACCGGGTCCTATTCTTTGGAAAGGTTGTGTAGCTTGAACTGACAACCTAGCGTATTGCTCAACGATAACTGCAAAACCTGCGTTTTTGTTAACTTGATTTAGCTGTGTATTTGTTTCACGTCCTGAGGCTAAAGCATTAACTTGAACGGTTTTATACGATGATCGAGTTAAAGCTAGAGCACAAATCGGAACTGTAATACTTCCTCCAGGAGCTAACGTAACTGAAACTGCACCTGGTGAAATAGTAACTCCTCCTCCAGACAGCGCAACGTCGACATCGATTGTTGCTTGACCTTCGTTGGTAACAACCATCTCGGTACAACCTACTCCACTTGCTCCAGGTCGAACGTCAAGTGTAACTTGCCCGTTTGTAAAGCTAATTGAATAAGCAACAGCTGCCTGAGCTTCAGCCGGAGGACTGAACATTACCAAAGCTGTACCCAACATTAGGGTAGCAAGCAAAACTGCTTTCGAGATTCTAGTTGCCATATTTTTCTCCAAGAGGTGTCTTATGCATCAAACACCGAATTTGCACTTTAACTGACCCATAAAAAGCCTTACCTTAAAAAAAATAGGTGAAAAATGGCTAATCTGAAGCCATCTTGGCCCTTAATTCTTCCGCTGTTGGCTCGACTAAAATGGACTCATCTTCAAAGACAATTACAGGTATTCGTCTAAATCCATTATTGAGTTCTATTGCCTTTTTTGTTGCTTCCTCATCATTTGTCATATCTATAAAATCATAATCTGTTTTTAACTCTTGAAAAACCTGTTTTGCTATTACACAATCTTTACAGGTTGGAGTTCCATACATCTTTATTTTTGGCATTAATTATCCTCCATATAAGATTCCACACCTGGGCATGAGCATACAAGGTTTCTGTCTCCCCATGTATTATCAATTCTGCCAACTGCTGGCCAGAATTTAGATTCTTTTGTGTAAGAAGAGGGGTAAGCTGCTTTCATTCTTGAATATGGATGTGACCAATCATCTGAAGAAATTTCTAAAGCCGTGTGAGGTGCGCCACTCAATACATTGTCTGATGAATCTCCAAGTTCATCTATTTCTAATTTTATAGATACCATTGCCTCACAAAATCTATCAAGCTCTGTTTTTGATTCTGACTCAGTTGGTTCTATCATCAAGGTACTAGGTACTGGCCAAGACATAGTAGGTGCATGATAGCCATAATCTATGAGTCTTTTAGCGATATCATCTATCACCAATCCGGCTTCAGATAATAATTCTCTAGTATCAATTATGCATTCGTGGGCAACAAAACCTCCCTTCCCAGTGTACAAAACATTATAGCTCTTTGAAAGACGTTTAGCTACATAATTAGCATTCAATATCGCTATCTGGGTAGCCTCCTTCAATCCCTCTGGACCCATCATTGCAATGTATGCCCAAGATATTGGTAAAATACTTGCACTGCCCCAATTAGTTGCTGAAACTGGACCAACTAATCCTTGTGGAGAAATAGGATTGGATGGAAGGAAATCAGCTAAATGTGATGCAACACCAATAGGACCCATACCTGGACCTCCACCTCCATGAGGAATACAGAAAGTTTTGTGAAGATTGAGATGACATACATCTGCCCCTATGTCTCTAGGCTTGCAGAGTCCAACCATGGCATTCATGTTAGCTCCATCCATGTAAACTTGACCTCCGTGTGAGTGTACAATTTCACAAACTTCCTTTATTGCTTCCTCAAATACACCATGTGTTGAGGGATAAGTAATCATTATAGCTGCTAACTGTGAAGAGTGAGAGGCTGCTTTCACCTTAAGATCTTCTAAATCGATATTACCTGAGTCATCGCAGCTAATACCCACTACCTTCATTCCTGCCATTACTGCTGATGCAGGATTAGTACCGTGTGCTGACTCCGGAATTAGACATACTTTTCTGTCGAAATCTTTTCTATATTTATGATAACCACTAATAGCAAGCATACCTGCATATTCTCCCTGGCTACCTGCATTAGGTTGTAAAGAAATTCCTGCAAAACCAGTTATTTCTGATAACCACGATTCTAAATTTGAAAACAGTTCCAAGTATCCTGAGGCTTGATCAATGGGTGCATAGGGATGGAGATCCGAAAATTCAGGCCAAGTAACTGCCTCCATTTCTGCAACCGCATTAAGCTTCATAGTACATGAGCCTAGAGGAATCATAGTTGTATTCAAAGATAAATCCTTAGATTCTAATTTGTGAATATATCTTAACATCTCAGTTTCTGAATGATATTTATTAAAAATTGGATTAGTCAAATAGTCTGATTCTCTGATCAAAGGTTTAGGAATGCTTATTTTCGAAGGCTCAACCCATTTAACTCCAAATAAATCTAAAAGAAATTGAACGTCATCAACTGTAGTTGTCTCATCTAAAGATATGCCTATAGAGTTACCATAATCCCAAAAATTAACTTTTTGAGCATGGGCTTTCTTAATTATATTTTTATCCTTCTTAGTAATTTTGATAGTATCAAAGAAGCTATCTGAACCTACCTCATAACCTCCTGATGATAAACTATGATTCAAGACGTTTGTAAGATAATTTACTCTTTCCGCTATCTTTCTAAGTTTATCTGGACCATGATATACTGCGTACATCGAAGACATGATGGCCAAAAGAACTTGTGCAGTACAAATATTACTAGTTGCTCTATCTCTACGTATGTGTTGCTCTCTAGTTTGTAATGCTAATCTCAAAGCATTATTTCCATGACGATCCTTTGAAACTCCTACTAATCTACCTGGTAAATTTCTTTTATATTTTTCCTTAGTTGCCATAAAAGCTGCATGAGGACCTCCAAAACCCATTGGGACTCCAAACCTTTGAGAATTACCTATTACTATATCTGCGCCCCACTCACCAGGAGGTTTTAACAAACAAAGTGACAATAAATCAGTTGCAACAATAACAAGAGTTCCATTTTCATGTGCTTTTTCAACTAGGTTTGAATAATCTTCGATAGAACCTATATTGTTTGGATATTGCAATAAAATGGCAAAAGTATCTTCATCAATCGATTCGAAATCAGTCTTAACTTTTAGATTTAAAGGCTCAGCCCTAGTTTTTACAACATTGACTGTTTGTGAATTAATTTCTTTATCTAAAATAAATGTCGAACGCCGGCCACGTAGTGCATTACAAGCCATACTCATAGCTTCAGCTGCCGCTGTAGCTTCATCTAACAACGAAGCATTAGCAATCTCCATACCTGTGAAATCGCAAATCATGGTCTGGAAATTTAGAAGGGCCTCTAACCTTCCTTGAGCGATTTCAGCTTGGTATGGAGTATATTGCGTGTACCATCCTGGATTTTCAAGTACATTTCTCTTTATTACACCAGGAGTTATAGTCCCATAATACCCATGCCCTAAATAATTTTTAAAGACTTTATTGCCTGATGCTAAGGAATTTAATTTACTGATGGCCTCAGATTCGGATAAAGCATTTGGGATATTCAATGAACCCTGTTCTCTTATAGCATCCGGAACTATAGAATTAGAAAAGTCTGATAAATTTTGAAATCCTAAGTATTCTAACATAGATGTAATTTCTGCAGATGAAGGGCCGATATGCCTACGGACAAATGTGTCTGGATGGGAATGTAATTTAGTCATGGAAACAATATTTAAGCGCATAGAAAAGCCGATTATTGAATGTTTCCATGTATCTCAGGGGTACCGTTCTATTTATTTGCCCTTTTCTATTTAGACAATTCCATGGTAAGGAATGCCACAAGGCTATTCACCGTGGAAGAAGCTGATAGCTTACTCTCTGTAATTAATCCCATACTATCTAATTTGTCTGAATATTCAGTAAGGCAAGAGATGCTTGAAGAACAATTAGAAGAAATAATGGAAGAAGTCAGAGATGATTACAGGGCCGCTCTAAAGCCAGGTTGGGAAGAACTGCAACTAGAATTAGAAAAAAATATTAACAATGTTAATAATATAATTCTTGACCTAGGCCAAATGGGAATAGAAGTTGATGATCCTACATTAGGGGTTGTAAACTTTAATTCACTAAGGGGAATAGAAACTGTTTTTCTTTCATATAGGCTTGGAGAAAGGAACGTAAACCATTGGCATCACCTAGATGAAAATTATGAATGCCGTAGAAAAATGGAAAGAGAATTAGATATCATAACCCAGTAAAAGTTTTTTGAATAGGCCCATGATGTCTAATAATGTTTAAGGCAAAAAAGATAACTATATTCCTGCCTGAAGATGGAAAAACCCAAGTCTTTGAAAATGTAGAATTCCAATCTAGTCCAGAGGTCAATCTTATTTCTATTTTTCCGGGGAAGGGAAAGGAATCGATTATATTCTCGGGATTAAGCTTTCAAGTTGAAATGAGTGAAAATGATGCTAAGGAATCATATGAGATGGCACAGAAAGCACACTCTATGTCAAAAGAACAAATGAAGATGATGTTAGAAAGAGAAACTGGACCTAGTGATAGATTCAGCTCATCATTTGGTTAATGACTAAAATCAAATTAGTTGTCTTTGATATGGATGGAACATTGCTTCATCCTCGCTCATGCTGGGCATACATACACGAACATTTTGGTACGGATAATACTGAAATGCTTAAATTGTATATTGAAAGAAAAATATCTGATAAAGAGTTTGTAAAAGCAGATTTCAAACTATGGCAAAGCTCTACCAAAGAAACTGTAAATGAGAAATATATAAATTCAATATTAGATGAAATTGAACCAATAGAAGGTGCTAGAGAATTAATAGACGCATTGCACGAAATGGGAATTATTACTGTAATTATATCTGGTGGAATTCAATATTTAGCTGATAAATGGGCTAGGAAATGGAATATGGAAAAAGCCTTAGCTAATGAAATAATTGATGATGAAAATGGATCATTGAAAGCAATAATTCATGTTAGAGGAAATACAAAAGGACCTGTAATGGAATCTCTATTAAGTGAAATGAAAATAAAACAGAATGAAGTAATCTCTGTAGGAGATACTGTTGTGGATTTACCTCTCTTTGAAAGATCTCTATTCAGTATAGCTGTTAACACTGAAGATACTAGAGTTATAGAAAAAGTAAATTATCATCATCGTTCAAGAAATTTATCTGAATTAATACCTGTAATCAGTAACGTAGCAAAATATTAATTATACATTTTCAATACATAAATTGTGTACTCCTTCCAATTGAAAATAATTTTAGCAACTGCCGTTATTGTATTTTTGTCTAGTTATACTGCTGCAGACGATTCTGATGTTGTAGTAAACAGCATAAAATACACAAATGACTTTGAAAACGGAGAAGCAATTACGGTAGTATCAAGTGGAAAAGATGAAGGGACCGAATACAGATACCGCATCTTCGATAATGACGAAGACTTTCCTGAAGATTGGAAAGAAATCACATTTGATGATGGAGAATGGGATATTGGGAATGCCCCTTTTGGTAATAAACAACATGAAGGAATAACCCCTGGAACAATATGGCAGTCAGAAGATGCTGGAGGAAATGATGGAAACAAGGACTTTATAATTTTAAGAAAAGATTTTGTGATAGAAGATGTATCTGTAATACTTAGTGGAACAATAAAATCCGCCTACACTAATTACTATGCTGCTTTCTTAAACGGACAAGAAATAGAAGACTGCCTAAATTATAGTGGATACTGCTACGAGGGTGATGCCGAATATTGGAATAAAGATATCGACATCAATACTAATTTTTTCATTAATGGAAATAATACTCTCGTTTTGGTTGGAAGAGACAGTCTTTGGCAAGGTGGAGATAATACTACCTGGTTAGATGGTGAGATAGACATAAGGGTTCAGACTTGGAAAGATGTACCAATTATTTTAGGTGATGATTTAATTATTAAAGTTGATTTCTTTAATGGAGATAGTGAAAATAAAACCGAAGTAAATGTAACACTGCAATTTGAAGATAGTGAAACAGCCTATGAAACTATAGATATAGTAAATAATGAAACCTATGAGTGGAAAGTTCCATGGACTCCTAGTAGACTTGGTATGCATAATTTAACTGCAACTATTTTAGATCAAAGTTTAACGAAAACAATACACGTAGGCTATTACGCATACAGTATAAATTTTTCAAGCTCGTATGAAACATCTGAATTAGACGAAACGACTCAATTTCACTTTACTGTGAGAAATGAAGGTGATGTTAATGACAACTTTTCATTTTATCTTTCAGGGATTCCAAATGATTGGCAATACACTTTTTCCCCTTTTGTAGCAAATTTACAACCCAATGAAATTGCAAACATAACATTAAATGTTACAACAAGCGATGACGCACCCGCTGGAAATTATTCACTGTATCCCATAATAAGATCTCAATATTATTCACAAACTACCAATACAATAGTTGAATCAGGAGTTAGTGCATCTACCGAATACATCTATAGAATATGGAATGCTAGTGATTTTCCCAATGACTTTTACACCTTTGATTATGATGATTCTAGCTGGAACACTGGAGCTGCACCATTTGGTGATGACGATTTAAACGGAAACGAACCAAATACTATATGGCAAACTAGCAATGACAATTATACCTATATTGCAGCTAGACACTTGTTCAATTATGACGGGGACCTAAATTTCAGTCAAATACGCATAAACATCGCTGCTGACAACTATTATCGTGCGTATCTTAATGGCGAATTAATTGAGGATTGCCTGAGCTGGAGTTGGCAATGTTATGGTGAAGGAGATTATTGGGACACTGAAGTAACATTTGACACCTCTTGGCTGAAAGAAGGCGAAAATTTACTAGCCATCGCAGGACGTGATGAAACATATCAAGGCGGAAATAATCAACAATGGTTAGATCTTGAAATTGAAACTTTAAAACTAAAATCTAGCTTGTGGGGATTTGAAGAAGTTAACATGGAATTACAACTGAAAGTAAATGAAACATATGATTTTGAGGTTATGGTTCCTATTTCTGAGAAAGACATTGATGATGAAGAATACGTATTCACTGTTTGGGTTATAAATAAAGGAAATGTAAAAGATACTTATGACATTTTTGTTTCATTAAACGATACTGTGGCCTTTAATGTTGTAAGTTACAACGAAGTCTTGGAAATACCATACAATCAGGATAGAAATATAGAATTAAAAATAAAACTTACAGACTACATAAATGAATTTTCAATAGGAAACATTAGTATCACTATTAGCTCGAGAAATGCAAGCTCTGAATTAGATACTGAAACTTATGTAATTGCAAAATTATACGTTATTCCAGATACTTTGCCTCCCGGAACCTACGCTGAATCTGAAGCATTAGTAAATAATTCCTCTTTTGAGGTTAGGTGGTTTGTTGAAGATTGGTACAAAAATAATGAAATTATGGGTAATGATACTAAATATTTCATTATAGAATATATTACAGATGGAGGAACAAACGGTGCTTCATGGAGTGAATGGGTTGTATGGCAAAACTTTAGTTCAGAGCAATCTTCTGGAACTTTTACAGACGCTATGGATGGGTATAGATACAGATTTAGATCTATTGGGGGAGACAACGAAGGTTTAGTAGAAAATAAAGAGAATAAATACGATACTCAAACAATTGTTGATACTTCTGCACCTTATGCTACAATAAACCTAAGAACTGATAGCAACGTAATTAATCTAGATTACATAGAAATCGAATGGGACGTTAAGCATCCGAATATAACGGGATATACTGCACAATACCGTCTAAATGAAGGTAACTGGACTAATATTGAGGAAAATAGTTTAGCTAAATGGGTGGGATTTAATGTTCCAGTAAACGGAGAATATCAGTTTAGAATTATTACATCAGATGAAGCTGGAAATCAAGGTATCTCTAATATAAGTGAAACTATTACTGTAGACACTGTAGCTCCAAATACTAATATTAAGAAAATACCTCCCTTAACTTCCAATAATTCTGTTGAAATTGATCTGGATAACTTAGAGGATACTTTCAATGTAACTCTTTACTATTCAGTAGTTAGAGAAAACCAAGAGACTATACCAATTAATTGGGACAAATACGGCGATTATACTATTTCTGACTTTCCCGTCACAATTCCGCTAAACAATCAATTCCATTATTATTTTAAAATTGTAGCATATGATTTTGCGAGGAATCATATCCTAAATGAAAGCTATCAAGAACTAATCGTTGATCAAGACCCTCCTCAAAAAATTAGAAACCTTGAAATTAGCGATACCAAAATTGTAAAAAATGGAACCACCGATGTAGTTATTTCCTTTATGTCTTCCCAATCGCAAGATTTAACAAAATACCGAATATATAGGTCTGTCAATGATAACAACAATAAGACTTTGGTTGGAGAATTAGAATCTGGTGAACTTTACTTATCGTATAGAGATTCTAGTGTAGATATTGGTTACAAGTATTATTATTCAGTTGTTGCAGTCGACAGGATGGATTTAGAATCTGAAAATGAAACTGGATTTATTGTATTTGAAACAGAGCAAGAAGTTGTAGAAGAAAGTGGTAATGAGAAAACAAATAATATAATTTTTATCGGTGCTGGATTAGTAGGACTAATTTCTTTGGCCGGTACTGCATATTATTTCGTTGGTAAAAATACTGCTGAAAATATTGTTACCGAAGTAGCTATTGTTGATGAATCACAAGAGATTGTGGACAAAAATGAAAGTAAATCTAATTTTACTCAAATGGATGGAGAATTTCTATGCAACGCGTGCGGTGCAATGTTTGAAATGGCCGAAGATAGCTCTTGTCCGTCATGTGGAGTCTTCGATGAATTAGAGGGAAAATAATATGGAAAATGTACTAATCGAAAAAAGCGGGAAGATTGGAATCGTAACAGTCAACAGACCTAAACAAATGAATAGTATGAATTCTCTAACAAGGTCTGAATTAGCTGAAGCGTTCAACTTGCTAGAAAATGACAAAGATATTGCTGTTATCCTACTGACCGGTTCAGAAGGAAAAGCATTCATCGCTGGTGCTGATATTAAAGAATTTTTAAATCAAACAATTGAAACTGAAAAACAATTAGAAGAAGATTGGATTGTTACGACTATAATTTCTAATTTAAAAAAACCAGTAATTGCAGTTATTGATGGTTTTTGCTTGGGTGGTGGATTAGAGTTAGCCATGTCTTGCGACTTAAGAATTGCAAGCGATAGATCAAAGCTAGGACAACCTGAGATTAACATCGGAATTATACCTGGAGCTGGTGGAACTCAAAGACTTACAAGATTAATAGGGGAAGGTAGAGCAATGGAAATGATTCTAACCGGAAGAATGATAACTGCTGAAGAGGCATTCAGTTATGGAATCGTAAATTTTGTTTATGATTCTGATGATTTGATGGATGAGGCAATTCAAATTGCAAATACTATTGGAGAGAAATCAAAATACGCCGTCGAACGTGCAAAAAAGAGCGTCAAGGCAGTTTCTGAAATGAACCTAAAAGATGGATTGAAATTAGAAAGAGAAATGTTTATTGAGTGTCTCAATTCTGAGGATGGGGAAGAGGGAATTACTGCTTTTATTGAAAAAAGAAAACCAAATTTTAAAGGTAAATAGGGGAAAAATTGAAACTTTCTAAAAAAGTTGAATTTATTACTTCTGAACTAGACAAGTTATATCCTAATCCAGATATTCCTTTGGATCACGAAAATAATTTTACTTTTTTGGTTGCCGTTATGTTAAGCGCACAAAGTACTGATAAAAAAGTAAATGAAATAACTCCAAATCTATTTCAAAAAGCAAATAACCCAGATGACATGAACAAGCTTGAAGTAAATGAAATTCGTGATATTATAAGACAAATAGGCCTTGCGCCTACAAAAGCTAAAAATATTAAAAAAATGTCACAACAACTTCTGAGCAATCACAAAGGAGAAGTGCCAAATACTTTTGAAGAATTAGAAAAATTGGCTGGAGTTGGGCACAAAACCGCCTCCGTAATTATGGCTCAAGCCTTCAACACTCCTGCATTTCCTGTAGACACCCATATTCATCGTCTTGCATATAGATGGGGATTATCAAGTGGGAAAAATGTAGAAACTACTGAAAAAGATCTAAAAAGAATATTTAAGAGAGAAGCTTGGAATAAATTGCATTTACAAATCATTTTTTATGGAAGAGAATGGTGCCAAGCTAGAAAAACCAAATGTGAATGTAAAATTTGTTTAACCACAAATGACGCATAACTATATGGGCCCTTTACGAACTGTAAAACAATGACTAACTGGGACCAACGATTTCTAAATTTAGCGAAACATATTTCTGAATGGAGTAAAGATCCCTCCACTAAAGTGGGGTGCGTTGTCGTTGGTCCAGACCGTGAAATTCGAAGCACAGGATTTAATGGATTGCCTAGAGGTATTGAAGATAATGATGAAAGATTAAATAACAGAGAAATAAAATATCCTCTTATTTGCCATGCAGAAGAAAATGCAATAATGCATGCTGCCAGAATAGGGATTTCTCTAAAAGATTGTACTGCTTACGTCACGTGGCCCCCATGTACTAGGTGTGCTAGATCTCTTATTCAGGCAGGAGTATCAACAATTATCTATCCTAAAGATATCGAAATACCTGATAGATGGATGGAAGATTTCAATCTTTCTCTTAATATGCTAAAAGAAGCTAAAATAAATATAAAAACGGGATAATTATTCTTCGTTTTCGTCTTGTTGACTTAAGAGCTCTTTTATATTTTTCAAATGCTCTACCCCAGTATCTGCTTGAATGTTTTCAGTAATCAAATCCCTTACTTTCCCAGGGGAAGGAACACCATACAAGCAGTCATTTGGATTATGACGTACTTTCTTTGATGAACTGCGCGTTCCACCTGCAAGCCCAATGCTTCCTAGACCTTTTACATCTGAACCTGCTCCTGCCACCACCATAGATTCATCTGTTCCAGTTCCTAAACCTGAACCAGTTAAGGGCAAAACTGTTCCATATCCGAATATGCTACCAATAATTCCTTGCTCTAACTTTATATCTTCTATATGGTTATAGCGTACTTGCCTTTCACTGCGACTCATAAGAAAATTACTCTTCAAAACAATTCTATTATCTGTTAAAAAGTACGTAAATGAGCGACGATAGGCATCTACCAACATAATTCCTATAATTGAGACTGCAAAAGTTATTCCTGGAATAAATATCCTACCAAACTCCATTGTATCTCCTAAAAGATCTAAATTTTTCCACTGATGAAATGATAAGACTAAAATTCCAAAAACAGCTATACCTGAATAAAGTAAGAAAATACCTTGACCTCCCGAGTCCATGAAAAAATAACGTGCTGCAAAACCTACAATGAAAAGGCCCAAAGACCAACACAAAGCTCCGACCGTTACTTCGTTGATAAATGGAATGCCGATTAAAAATTCGTAAGCTGGAATATTTGTAAATGATTCTCTTGTAAAAAAATCATAAATCCAATATCCCCATAATAAGAGTAAAAAGAATACAAAATATAGATTAAAAAATGAAAACATGTGTGGACGTAATTTCATCTTGAGTTCTTCGCCACCAAGAAGTGTTATATCCGACATGCCTTGACAACAGGCGGGTGTTTTAAACGTTTAACACGACTTTAACATTTATTTATGAGTTTATAATGAATAAAAAAACAAATGGCAATCAAAAAACGAGTTGTGCGAAAAAAAAAGAAAAACGAAGCAAGCGAGGCTTTAGCAAAAATATCTGGTTCTGAAGAACTAGAAATGGCTGCAACTATTCTAAAAGAGTTAGCTGAAAGAAAGAATAGAAAAGAAAAAATAGATACGAAAATTAAGGAATTAAAAAGAGAAAATAAACAAAAATCAAGAGAAGAAAATAATCCCAACTTAAGGAGAATTCAGGAATTAGACTCATTAAGAAAGACGGGAGTTATTACTAGAAGAGAATTTGAAAAACTCAAGTCTGATTTGTTGAATTAGAATCAATCTCAGAAACTGCTACGTTATAAACTCCAATTAGGACTATTAATCCGCCTAAAATAACTCCGAAACTGGGAACTTCATTAAAGAAATACCATGCTAATAATCCAGAGCCTATTGGTTCAGCAAGTAAAGTTATTGATATTATGTAGGCCGGTAAAAATGCCAGTGCCCAATTTTGCATTGTATGTCCTAATAATGTAGGTACTAACGCCATTACGAAGAATAATTGAAATTCAGAATTTGATATTTCTCTATATTCTAAATTTTGTAATAAAACAACAACCCACATAGTTAGTGCACTCGAAAAATAAACTAAAAAAGCGTAGGTAGGTAAACTAATTTTTTTACGATGTTTACGCCCTCCTAAATAATATAAACCAGCTAGTACGCCTGAAATAAATGCCAATAAATTACCCTCGAAATTACCTGGATCTTCAACTAAATCTCCCCAAAATAAAATTATTATACCTAACAATGAAAACATTGTGCCATAAATTCCTTTTCGATTTAACTTTTCTCCAAAAATAATCCAACCTATGATGGAAACGTAAACTATGTGACAAGTTCCTAAAAGTACTGAAGCTGCAACAGATGTTGCCTTTACTGAAGATATCCAAAAACCAAAATGTGCACCTAAAAGAACTCCAATTACAAGAAGTTCTAAAATTTCGTTAAATGAAAGGGACTTAATTTCTCTAAATTTATCACTTAATAAAAATGGTAAAAATAGAAAAGTAGCAAACGTTTGCCTGTATGAGCCAATAACTAAAGGATCACTATTACTCCAACGTATTAAAATTGCAGAAGTTGAAATTGCAAATATTCCTATTAATAATCCAAAATAGGCTAATCTTTTTTCTTGATTATCAGCATTCATAATTTCAACATCATTGATGCAGGAGTAGATAAATGCCTCCTAGACGAAGCCGGCGGTTCATACCAACCTAATTCTAATTCTGATTCAAAGGCAATCAACTCAGGTCTTGAATATTTTTTACCACATGCCTTGCAACGATAGTATGAATTTTTACCTGAAGAATGTGTTCTTTTGCCACATTCACATATTGGATTAGGGGGCTTAGAATATCTAGTAACAAGATCTAAAATTTTTATCTTCTCAAGGTTTAATGTGTCATTATTAACACTACCGCAAACAATCAATTTATCTCCAACTTCTAATTTATCGATTATGTGTCTGAAATCCTTTGACGGTTCAAAGGCCGCACATTTTATCATTTCGCCGAAAGAGTCTTTGACACTAAAGAATCTGTGACCTCCTTCTATTGTTTCTGGAACTGAAGAAACTGCTACTTCTACTCGTATGCAGTCTCCCTCTTTTACGTTTAATATTTCTTTAGAACGAAGATGATCATCAGTAGCTTGGTTTGTTCTGTAAAGAAGCCAGCGTACTGGCTTTTCAGGACCAAGATTGTGAAAATTATCAATTAGTACCGAATCCTCTGTACCTCTAAAACCCCATAAAACGGGGCAAGGTGAATTGGGAACCATGGCTATTTTTCCGTCGGAATCGATGCAGGAAAAAACTCCTTCAAGGTCTGAAACCTTATTGACTGAATCTGTTGAAATATCTCTATTTCCCCCCCAATTGGATTCTTCTCTGTAGCCTATTAATTCCCAAGTATGCGGAATTTCATTCATATTATGTGAAGTTCCTGACCAAGCTAAAGAACATGCTGCCCCGCAGACTCCTCTGGAGCCTCTGAAACCAAGAAAAATTGTGCCGTGAAGTGCATCTGATAATATGTCCTCAGTGACAATGTCTGCTACACCCTGCCAATACAAACCCTCTGGCAAAAAAACATCAGATACTACAATTCCTGGCTCTGAATCTGGATGGGAATGTTGCAGAACTACTGCCTTTATTCTTTCTAATATCTCCCGACCGTTGTAATCAATTGATACTCCATTTTCAAAAGAAAAAATATTAGAACCATCAATTTCCCCTATTTTTTTCTTATTACCTTTACCCTTCCCAAAAGTAAATGATACTGCACCATTTCCTCTTGTCTTCCATGGAACATTTGGATTTAATCGAACTAAACGAGGGCAGCCTATTAAATCAAAATCAGATAATTCTTTGATTACCTCAGTTGCTAACCAAGTAGTACAGCCTCCTTCAACTGAATCGGTATCATCCATTCCAATATGCAACATAGTTCTTATTCGAAAACGAAAACCCCTTTTTCCCAACTAGGGATTTGCCTGAACTCTGAAAAATAGGCTATCTTTATGTCAAAATTTGCATTCATTCCAGCCGGAATGTAAGGACATTCGCCTGTTAGACTATAAATTAAAATATCTGTTTGACCTCTTCTATGTAACTCTTTTAACAAATCTACAATATCGATTGAAAAATCACTGTGTTGAGCTTCAACAACGTTAGACCAATCTATTCCAATCGTAACATCTTCTGCATACGCTAAAGCTGCATCTAATTCTTTTAAACCTTGTAACTTTCTTAAAGGAAGAATAACACGCCCTCTATCGGACATTATTAAATCAATAATATCTTCACCCCATATTAATCCAAAATCAATGTAATTCTTCTCAGGATTAGTAGGTAATTTAAACGGATTAGGACGATTGCGAATTACTCCACCCATATCCATTATCAATAAAGGTTCATCATTTTCCGGAACTAAAATATCTGTATTGGAAGGCATAAAGCTTAAACCATTTGAATCCCAAATTGGTAACGCTCTTTTTGTGCCATTGTAAGCGATTGCCTTCCAAGCCATAAATATTCAGAAAGGTGTATAGGTTAAAACTTTCTAAAGATCTAGAACTACTACAATTTTAGCAGGTGGTCCCTCGCTAATTTCCAACATATGGTATGAAATTGCCTTTATTTCAACACCATAACCGTGCTTGGTTTCATCGTAAAAGTCACCCTTTAATTTTCCTGAAATCGTATTTACTTTTCCTATTTCAAGAACTAAATTTGTTTTAGAAACCAAAAAATCTTCCGTATCGAATAAAAAAATCAAGTGAGAAAGATAATTTACCAATAATGAATCTAAGGAATTTGATTCGAGGATTACGTCAAAATTAATTTTTGAATTTGGAATTTTACCGCCCGTAATTATTTCTGTAAATGCCAAACTAACTTCATCAAAGGCCTCAGACAAAGTGCTTCCCTCTGCGGTTATTCCTGCATCTGCTGTATGTTCAAAGATTTTACGCAATTTAAAGACTGTAGAATTACCAATATTAAATGGTAGCGGGGGATGGATTTGAACCATCGATCTCCGGGTTATGAGCCCGACGGGATTTCCTAGCTACCCCACCCCGCTACGTTAAAAATAGGATAAATCAGGCTCCGGAGTAATTGACTCTAAAATACGGTTCATATAAAATCTTGTTAGCGCTAAATCATAAATATGTTGCCACTTTAAACAAGATGTGATAGAGGACGTATCTATTGATAAAATCAAACAAGAAGTAGAGAATTTAGCTTTAGAGCAGTTAATTGTGATAGTCATCTCTTCGTTAATTATCATTTATTTAATTTTAACAAAAACAAAAAGAGGAAGAAGTGTAAGAAGAAAATTTAGAATTCTACCTAAATTAATACCAATAGATGAGGAGTATGAAACTAAAATAAAAAAACCTCAGAGTCTTGACGGAAGTAGTCGACAACTCAAAGGCGAAATTATCGAAGATGAGCATAAAATTCTTAATGAATTACTGGGTCAAAAAAATACTGAAGAGTTGAGTGGATTTGATGAAGAAGATGCTATAACTATTAGAGAACAGGACGTGAATATACCATTACATAATCAAAATTTCAGCAATATGAAAGGGAAATTAACGAATGCTGCCGATGAGCAAGAATTCTGTGCTGAATGTAACAAACCGGTAAAACCTGAATGGAAAGCTTGCCCTTTCTGTGGTGAATTTCTTGAAGTTTATGAAGATTAAACTCTTCTTCGATAAATTAGTGATAAAGTAACTAAAATTAATATAGTCAATAAATGGCTAGGCCCATACAAGAGTGGTTCACCTTCTGAATCTGTAACCCCACCTGAAGATTGCTCTCCAATAACTACTGGGAGAGTCAACGCATTATCAAACCTATTATTATTAGATTCATCTACTTGTTGTTCAAAATCAACATAAATTTTCAAAGTTTTAGCTCCTGCGGACGGATTAGTCCATTCTAAAATTACAGGCTCACTACCAAATCCGCCTATTCCTTGAACAACAGTATACTCATCAATTACTCTAGACCCTTCGTATAATTTTACTCCAAAAGAACCTGTACTTTTACCTCCATTGTTAAAAATTGTCAACTGAATTTGTACTGGTTGAGATGCAGGTACATCGGACTCTGTCAAAATTGCTATTGGTTTACCATTAATCAATAAATCATCTACACTAATGGATAAATCTGATATTTTATCTAAAGGAACGTCCATTATTATTGAGGAGGATAAGGTTGCTGAACCATCTCCAGGTGAAATAGAATCTGCATTTATAACAAAAGTTACAGCTTCCCCAAGATTATCTTCATAGTTTACAGGCCTAACAACAACATCAATTCTTTGCGAAGAAGCTTTATCGACAGTAACTGCTGAAACTTCATAGCCGTCTATTTCTATCCTAATAGTCCAGTCTCCACGAGCTGTAGTTGCGTCTAATTTGTAAGTGTCTTTGTCACTACCTGTGTTTCTAAGAGTTACACTAAATGTGTAATAACCATCCATATCTAATTGATCTGGATCAATTTTCACTTCATCTGGAGGTGAAAGAAACACTACGCCATATGTTCTCACCGTAGTCTCTAATCTTATCTGCTCGTAAACATTGCTATTGCCTGAAGAAGTTACGGTAACTGTAATCTTTTCTTTACTTCCTCCTGCTGCTGAGACTGGCGCCTCAACTCTGACTTGTACGTAACCATACAAACCTGCTGCCACATCTAACTCAGACTGTGACCTTAATGTGGCCTCCCATCCAGAAGGCAAAGAAGAATCATCAATTTCAACGGAAAAAATATCTCTTGTATTTCCCTGATTAAAAACCTGAAACTCAAAGTCTGCCCTTCCTCCTTTTGGAAGTTGGCCATTAGTACTATAACCTTCCTCAAATTCTATAGAAAGACTATACTCATCCACAATCAATTCATAGTCCATCTCTGCAAGCCATTTATTTCCGTATATGTCTTCAATAGAAAATTCAATCGTATAAGTCCCTGTAACAATATTTTGATCTTCTTGGTACCACCAAGTTCCTTGAATGTATTTTGCATAACTGTGTTTGTCTTTTGACTCTACTGAATTTTTGAAAGTTCCACCCCCTGGAACTCCTTGGATTTCTATCGAGGCGCTAGAAGTATCTAAATTATCTGCACCTAATGCATTAGTTACATTTACTTTGATTAATAATGAGTCTGAATTCATCTCATCAACTCTGTTGTTATCAAAATAGCCCTCATAATTAGTTGCAATATCAACGTGTCTGAGATTCATAGTTATGTATGAATCACAGGCAACAAATGAAGCATCATTCTCACAACCTTGACTAGAATCTGATTTTATCCATGCAGTATTATTTTGTGTATCTGGTGCCCATCGAACCATAGTCTCGAGTTTCATCCCTAAAGTTGTATAAGCAGGTACTCCATTTGGAAAATCGCTTTTGTCTAATGCTGAACTTTCTAATTCAACTGAATAATTACCACTTAATACTTGAAATGGAGGTGCCGTTTTGCCTACTTCGTCAATAGAAATATTGGTTACCCTTGTTTTAGCAGGATCTTCAGAAAAATCTATCCAAGTTATATATAATGTAGTTCGAAAGCTTATTTCTTGAACGTTTGTTGACTGTACCCAAATTACATAGCTGTAGGAATCGCCTAGTTCTACAGGTCCACCCATATTCATTTCCCAAGATGATAAGGAATAATATTCATTTTGAACAGGAGGGTCGTTTTGTGCCACCCAATATTTTGGCCTAGTTGCTGTCGGTTCGTCTAATGAAAATTCACAATTTTCCCCAATACACTCTCTTGATAAATGAAAGTCTACGTCTGCAAAATCATCACCTTCTGCTTCAGATGTAGCTAAAAACAAAATTGCGAACATCGTAAAAATAACAACTGAAAAGTTAAATGCGAGATACGAAAATAGAGTCCATGGTTTTTGCATCAGTACTACATTGAATTCATTACAGTATTAAAGTTTCGTTAAAAACATTTTAACTTAAAAGAGATTCTGACCCCCTGCTTCTTTCTTAATTTCACCATCCTCTGCAATCAATTCGCCCCTACGATAAACTTGCGATGGAAAAATGGCTGGCCAATTTTCAAAAGGCGTCCAATTAGATTTTGAATGTAAGCGGTCAAGCTTAATAGGCAACGATTTTTTCATATCTACAATCATAAAATCTGCGGTTTGGTCTTCTATTATTTTACCTCTTTCTAAGCCAAGTCTGTGTGCTGGAGCTTCAGACATTGCATTTACCAATCTTTCTAATTTCAAGCGACCCTCCGAAACTTCATTCAGCATTAAAGGAACCATAGTCTCAACACCTGGAAGCCCTGAGGGAGGGTTATCGGATTGTTTTTCCTCTATGGTATGAGGTGCATGGTCACTCGAAAGAATTGAAATCTGACCGCTTCTAAATGCATCATATAGCCTTGAGTTATCTTTGCTAGTACGAAGTGGAGGATCTACCTTGCAATCAATTGATTTACAATTTTCAAGATTTAAAAGAAGGTGATGTGGGCAAACTTCAGAACTAGCTAATTTTGGAACTTTCTTCAATCCTTCAAAAGTTGATAAATGGGCTACATGCAAATATGGAGATGAGGGCATAGAGGCTAAACATTCAGGTTCAGCAATCAATCTATTCTGGGTATGATCTGATAATTGATTCAAGGGATTGTTATGCATGTGATCAGGGTGTTCGCAATGTATAACTAAGGTCTTTTTTGTTTTATCTAAAACCTCGCTTGCGTAAGAAAAAAAATCGTCTGAACTTATACCATAAGGATATAGCTTCCAAAATGCTGCAGGTATTGTATCAAACCAATCCTGTTTAGTAAGGTTCTGATCAACGTTTACTCCTATACCAAAATCTACAACCGATTTAGAGGCGGCTATTGATTTTTTTGCTCTAAATGTTTCTAAATCTGAAGTAAAGGGATTTGTGTTAGGCATATCAACAACTGCTGTGACGCCCCCTGCAGCCGCAGATTCTGAGCCTGTTTTCCAATCTTCTTTGTGAGGATAACCTGGATCTCTAAAGTGAACGTGCATATCAAATGCACCTGGTAAAAGAACTCCTTGAAATTTGGTGTGTTTATCTCCTTTTAGTATTTTTTTTACTGAACTAATCTTACCCTCTTCAACCCCAACACACACCTGGTTTAGACCATGTCCTGAAATCCAAGATTTACCCTCAAAAACGTCCATTAACTTTTTTCCTCTGTCACTAAAACAAAGGTTCTTGTATAAACACGTTCGGTTCTACTTGTAATATTTATATCAAAATTAATTTCGCCTGATACTGGAACCTCTTCAGGAGTAATTATCAAAGTCAAATTTGCATAAGAATTTGAAGTCAAATTCAAGGTCAAATTATATCCTGTATCATCCTGATAAACATATTTGCTAAAATTATGGTTAGTAGCATTGTAAGATTTGCCTAAATCACTAATATTAACAAAATTAACAACAAGTTCAATAGTATAGTTCTCAATGCTTTCAACACTAACTGTAAGATTATCCCAGCCATCTACTTTTCCACTGTTCAAGATTACTAAATACGTAGTATTAGATTCCCCAAAGACTGGATTGAACTCATTAACTTCTGAACTTATATCTAAATCGAATTGAGATTCTCCAAAAACTAATGGAGAAGGGATGAAAGTAAAGATTAAGATGATGCCCGTGACAAAGCCAACACCAATTCGAGATTTTCCCAAATTTGACAACTCTTCAGAAGGCGGGGGGTGAGAAGTTCCTAAGAAAAAGATTAATACCGCATAAACTGCCCATCCCAAATATGGTTCCGCCAGCCCTGGTATTCCATAAAAGGCCATAAAAATTAATAAAATAATTACTGTTAATGAAATACCGTTTGATTTAGGACCAAGGACCGCACGTGCAATATGACCTCCATCTAATTGCCCTGCAGGCATTAAATTTAATGCAGTTACGAAAAAACCGGCCCAACCTGCCAAAACTACAGGGTGCGAAAGGTAGTCTCCTGAAGGAGTTAAAAAAGAACTAAATTGAATGTACAAGAATTCCCAGAACAATGATGAACCCAGAAACATAGATGAACCAGAATCAAGAGGTACTGGTACTCCATTTTTTTCGGTCAACCAAAATCCAAGAAGAGTAACTGGAATTGCAACAAGCAATCCTGCGATAGGTCCACTAGCCCCTACATCCAACAAAGCTTTGCGATTCGGAATGGGCTCTCTTATAGATATGAAAGCTCCCATTGTTCCAAGAATAAACAAAATAGGGGGCATTGGTAAAAAGAATGGAAGTGAAGCATCTAAATTGTGTTTTTTAGCGTAGTAATAATGGCCCATTTCGTGGGCTCCTAAAATGGCCATCAAAGGCAATGAGTAAGTTAAAAATCCCATTAACAAAACATCTGGTGTAATCAATACTCGTAACCAGACTAAACTAGAATCAAGTACTGGTGAATCTGAATATGAAGCCCACCAAAAACATCCTGCCCACGTAGTCGAGAATATTGTCGCAAAAAGTAAATATAAATTCGTTTTACTTTGTACATAATCAAGAGACGGTTGGGGAAGCAAAACTAAGACGAGCTCATCACCAGCTCGTCTCAGCATTGGAAACACTCGTTCTGTTCCTAGATCATTTACCCTTTTGAAAGCTAAACGCAAATTTTCAAAATCTCTTTCTAAATCTTCAGGCTCTTCAACATTAAACATTTGGGCATTCCCGTCCCAAAAGTGATTAGTGACTTTCCAGCCTAATTTTTCTATAAAAATTTTCATTGTTTTGGACATTTATACACCAAGAACTTTTTCAGAGACTTCTTTTAATTCTTTTCTTATTTTAGAAGGGCCGTAAATTCGACATCTCCAATGATCAAATTGAGCTTCATATAATCCTGAAATGATTTTAGACATGTTACGTGCTAAATCAACTTCCCCGTCTTCCTTTAAAATTTGTGTCTTCAAACCAGGTAAAACGGAAAATTTAGGTAAATCTACATAAATTTCTGCTTGAGAAACGCCTAATTCATCGGCTATAGACATCTCATATTCTCCCCTATTAGATTTCTCAAGACCTGAAACTTCAGCTTGTTCCTTCGTAATACTCAACGCTGGCTTGATAATTTTTCTATTCTCAAAGTCCTTCACAATTTGCTCAAATTTGCCTCCGAGACGCTCTAATGTAGACATTAATTTATGGTCCGTAAATTTTGTGAAATCTGAAACATTCATTTTTCCTGATTCAATTGCATGATTTGTGCACCTTGCTAACATCAATTCTGCACCTCTTGTGAAAGGATGAAAATAAACTGTAGGATACATTATAGATCTAGCTGTAAGGAGTGTTTCAACTACCGGAAGGCCATTTTGCTTAATCATCAACTCTGAATCAACTTCTTCTGCTATTGACCCCCAAGATTCCTTGTCATTAATTCGAGAATCTGCCATTGTCATGGTATCTATGATTCGGCCCATATCTACTCCTACATTAACACCAGTGTAATGTGCATCTCTAACCAAATAATCCAACCTATCACCGTCTAAATCTCCTGATACTAATGGACCTAATTGATGATTTCCTGTAATTACCTGATTGACAACATTGCTGTCAATACCTTCGTCTGAAAGAATATCTGAGATTTCTGATTCCTTAATTATCTGTGTTGTTCTAATTACGTGATCTTCTACACCTTCTATTTCATCTCCCAGATGTGAAAATGCAGTATGCCCTAAATCATGTAGTAATCCCGATATTTTAGCTAATTGCTTTTGCTCACCATCTAACCCTATTGAATCTGCCATCTTTCCAACTACATGACTAGTGCCCATGCAGTGCTCGTGTCTAGTATGATTTGCGCCTGGATAAACTAAATTTGAAGGTCCTAGTTGCTTAATCCAACGCAGCCTTTGATAAGCTGAAGTATCAACTAATTTTACTTCTACAGGCGTCAAATCAATATAGTCGTGGATGGGATCACGGACCCTTGTCATTAATAATGTAGGGCAAGTGGGTGTCATAAATAAGTTGCTCGAAAAAAATGTGTTCCACCTTCTTTCATAATGCAGAATTTAAAGACTGTGGCCCAAGCCTTATAATGACTAAATCGTGTGTAAAATAATATCCTATGAGTGACTCCGAAAAATCTAAACAATTAGAAGTTGAAGAGTTAACTGAATGCTCCGAATGTAAATCTGAACACATCGTTAGAGATTACAAACGAGGTGAAATTACATGCCGCAATTGTGGGCTCGTAGTTGATGACCAAGTTATTGACCAAGGCCCTGAATGGAGGGCTTTTGATTCTGAGCAAAATGAACGAAGGGCCAGAGGTGGAGCGCCTATGAGTGTTATGGTACATGATAAGGGATTATCTACCGATATTGGTTGGGGTGGAAGAGATATTTATGGAAATAATGTTCCCACAAAAAATCGATCACAAGTTTATAGAATGAGAAAATGGCAAAATCGCACAAGGGCATCAAATTCAGCTGACCGTAATCTGGCTCAAGCTTTGAATGAACTTAATCGACTTGCATCAAAAATAGGTTTGCATCGTCAAGTAAGGGAAGAAGCTGCAATGCTTTACAGAAGGGCTGTACAAGACAACTTGGTAAGGGGCCGCTCCGTGGAAGGAGTAGCTGCTGCTGCTTTGTATGGTGCTTGTAGGAGGTGTGAAGTTCCAAGAACTTTAACTGAAATAACTGAAGCTTCACGCGCATCAAAAAAAGAAGTTGGGAGAACCTATAGATACATTTCAAGAGAACTAAAACTGAATCTACAACCTGCTTCACCTTCTGTTTATATCGTTAGATTTTGTAGGGAACTAGAACTACCAGGTCATGTTGAAAGTGCAGCAATTAATATTCTCAATCAAGCTGTTGAAGCTGAATTAACTTCAGGCAGAGGACCTACGGGTGTCGCTGCAGCTGCAATTTACATAGCATCTGTAGTTTACGATCAAAGAAAGACTCAGAAAACTATTGCTGATACAGTGGGTGTAACGGAAGTAACAATTAGAAACCGTTACAAAGAATTAGCTAAAAACTTAGACATAACTGTATACAAGTGAGAGTGACTTGAAAGTAAGAAAACGTGATAGTAACATCTATCACATAAGGCTTGAACATGAAGACGATTTGTATCACTTAAGTCTACTATTAGATTGTGGAGATATGGTTAGAGCACTAACTGAAAGACGTGAAGCTGCTCAATCTGATCGAATTAGACAGGAAAGAGGTAAAAAACAAAAGATGCGTCTAACTATCGACGTAAAAAATGTGGAATACCAAGCATTTGGTCAACGTCTTAGATGTCACGGAACTATTGCAGTTGGTGAAAGGGATCAAGGCATGCACCATACTTTAATTTTGGAGCCAGGAGATGATTTTGATTTTGGAAAATCTGTTTGGCATGGTCACCACAAAAAAAGATTAAATGAAGCTAAACAACCCGTTGTAACTGCAGTAGCTATTGCTATTGAAAGTGACTGTATAGTAATGGCTGAATTAAGAACATATGGCCTTAGAGAGCTAAAGACGCTAAACCGTGTAGGAAGTGGAAAGTCTACTGGTGGTGAAGAGTTAAGAGATTTTTATTCGAGAGCTGTAAAAAAACTGATGGATGTACATATCAAAGGGGCCATCCTAGTAGTAGTGGGGCCTGGTTTTCTAAAGGAAGATTTTGTAAATGTAGGAAGAAGTGAATCTCCCGAAATTTTTTCAGGCTGTGTAGTAGAAAATTCTGGACAAGGTGGAATGGCAGGAATTCATGAAGCAATAAGCAGAGGTACTTTACCAAAAGCTGTTGCTCAAATTAAGATACAGGAAGAAATGACTGCAGTTGAGAAACTGAAAGATGCTATCGGAAATGATATGGGAACTTATGGTAAAATTGAAGTAAAGAGAGCTATCGAAGCAGGTGCTGCTGAGGAAATTTTGATTTTATCGGAAAAAGCGAAAACTGAAGAAGGAATCGAACTGTTGGACCTAGCTGAGCAAACAAGAACTAAAGTTATTGAAATTTCACCTCATCACCACGGCGGTGAAATGCTGACTGGCTTGGGAGATTTTGCAGTAATACTAAGGTATCGCTTAACATAATTTCTTTTAGTGGGTTTTGTGTAGTGTTAATATGATGCCAGGCATGGGGCGTATGAATCCCCGAATGATGAAGAAACTGCAAAAGCAATTGCAAAATTCTACTGAGGATATTGATGCTACAGAAGTCATTATCAAAACTAAAGATAAAGAAATTTATTTTTCGAATCCTTCAGTTACCTCTATGAATATGATGGGGCAACAATCATACCAAATTGTTGGAGAGCCGCAAGAAAGGGGAGTTAGTGGAGGAGAAGAATCCGCGAGCATACCTGATGAAGACATTGAATTAGTAGCTGCACAGGCTGGAGTTTCAGAAGAAAAAGCAAAAGAAGCTTTAGAAGAATGTGGCGGAGAGCCTGCTGAAGCTATAATCAAATTAATGGGGGGCTAAAATGGATTTTGCAGAAACTGAAGATCAGAAAATGATTAGAGATATGGTTCGTGACTTTGCTGAAACAATAGCCGGTCCAACCTGCAATAAAAGAGATAAAGAACAAAAACCACCTATTGAGGAATTTAAACAACTTGCAGAACTTGGATTTGCAGGAATGACAATACCTAATGAATATGGAGGACAGAAATTAGATGACATCTCAGAAGCTATCGTTATAGAAGAATTATCTAGAGTAGATCCGTCACTAGGTGTAATGGTTGCAGTACATGTAGGACTTTGTTCAATGACTATCGCTCTTAGTGGAAGTAAAGAACAAAAAGAAAAATATTTACCAAAACTAGCCACAGGTGAATATTTAGGTGCATATTCTCTGAGTGAAGCTGGTTCTGGAACAGATGCTGCTGCAATGGTAGCAAAGGCCAATGAGGAAGATGAATTTTACGTTTTAAACGGAGAAAAAATGTGGGTTACCAATGGAACTACTGCTGATCTTTTCGTTCTATTTGCTAAAGTAACCGATCACCCCGATTATGGTAAAAAAAGTCACGGAGGCGTTACATGCTTCATAATCGAAAAAGGCTTTGAAGGATTTAAAATTGGTAAAAAAGAAGATAAATTAGGCATACGATCAAGTGATACTTGCACTTTAATATTGGATAATTGTAAAGTTCCGAAAGAGAATGTTTTAGGTGAAGTAGGAAAAGGATTTCCCATTGCAATGAATGCCTTGGATAATTCAAGAATTGGAATTGCAGCTCAAGGTCTTGGAATTGCACAAGGAGCATACGAATCAGCGCTAAAATATTCTAAAGAAAGAGAAACTTTCGGAAAACCAATAGCTGCACACCAGTCTATCAGTAATTATCTAGCCGATATGGCACTCAAGATAGATGCTGCAAGATTGCAAGTCTACAAAGCTGCATGGGCAAAACAAGAACATTACGAAAATGGTTCTGCAAGACACACCTTAGAGGCATCATTTGCAAAATTAAATGCCGGAGATACTGCAATGTGGGTTTCTGAAAAAGCTGTACAAGTTTTAGGTGGATATGGATATACTACCGAATTTCCTGTTGAAAGATTCTTTAGAGATGCTAAAATAACTCAAATTTATGAAGGAACACAAGAGGTTCAAAGATTAGTTATAGCTAGAGAAATAGGAAAATAATAGGAAAACTTTTATCTGTATGTTTGTAAGCTACAGTATAGACTATTTTAGTCGTCATGTAATTTAATGGTGTAAATAATGCGAATAGGAATACCAAAAGAAAAGAATGAAAATGAAACACGCGTTTCACTTGTTCCTCTTTCAATACCCAAATTAGCAAAACTAGGTTTTGATATTGTAATTGAAAAGGGCGCCGGGGAAAATTCAGGATACTCGGATTCCGAGTATGAGGAAAAGGGAGCAAAAATATCTGATTTAGAAGATGTAATGAAATCAGAATTAGTAGTATCAATTGATATTCCTGTTTTTAAAATGATGAAAAAAGGCCAGATGCTGGCTTGCATCTCTGATCCATTTAGAAATTTAAAAGAAACAAAGGAAATAATTGATGCAGGGATAACTTTGCTTTCACTTGAAGTAATTCCTAGAAGATTATCAAAAGGGCAATCAATGGATGTTAACTCTAGTCAAGACAATTTATCAGGATACAAAGCAGCTCTAATGGGATCACAACATATTGCAAAAATGGTACCTATGATGATGACTTCTGCTGGAACAGTAAGGCCAGCAAAATTTGTAATCCAAGGGGCTGCTGTTGCAGGCCTTCAGGCAATTGCTACAGCAAAAAGATTAGGCGCTGCAGTACAAGCCATCGATGTAAGACTAGCTGCAAAACAAGACACTGAAAGCTTAGGTGCGAAATTTATTGATGTTCCTGGATGGAAAGATGCCGAGAGCTCAAGTGGGCATGCGTCTCTATTCACTGATAAAGATCTTCAAAATGCATTCGATGATGCATTAATGGGTGCCGTAAAAGATGCTGACGTTGTAATCACAACTGCTAGACTATTTGGAAGCGATGCTCCAAAGTTATTCTTCGGAAAGGAAAATAATGATAACATGACTAAAGAAATGAAAGAAGGTTCTGTGATTGTTGATATGAACACAGATACTGGAGGAAATATTATTGGAAGTAAAGAAGGAGAAATAGTTGAAGAAAATGGAGTCACAATAGTAGGCATTCCCAACCTTTGCCGAACTATCCCAAATACTGCATCTATGCTCTATTCAAATAATGTTACTAATTTCGTTACAGTCTTGGTTGATGAGGGAAAACTCACCATTAATCAAGAAGAAGAAGTTCTAACAGGAGACGAAGGTGGAATTTCTGCAGGATATGGCGGAATCTTGATTGCTGAAGATGGGAAAATACATGAAAACCATACTAAACTAATGGAGGCTATGAAATAATGGATTTAATTACATTAATTGGGCTGATTACAGTATTCATATTAGCCATATTTTTAGGATTTGAACTTATCACAAAAGTGCCACCGACTTTGCATACTCCTCTAATGTCTGGAGCAAATGCAATTTCTGGAATTACTGTAGTTGGGGCATTAATTTTGTTGAAAGATTCTACAGCCATACCATTTATGAGTCCTGAAATGTTTGCTTTTTCTGCACTAGTTTTAGCAACAATTAACGTTGTTGGAGGATTTGCTGTAACTAACAGAATGCTCAATATGATTGCTGGAAAAAGAGGTGGAAAGTAATGGATCCTGCAATTTGGGATATTGGATATCTAATTGCGTCAATTTTATTTATTCTTGGGTTAAAGAAACTAGGACATCCAAGAACTGCCCCAACTGGAAATCTGTATGGTGCAATGGGGATGTTATTGGCTGTAATAGTTACAATTGCTCAGATGGATTTTGGAGCAACTGACACACTGTTGATTATTGGTGCTGGACTAGGATTAGGTGCCTTAATTGGGTATGTAATGGCCGTAAGAGTACAAATGACTGGAATGCCTGAGATGGTAGCTCTTTTCAATGGTTTTGGAGGTGCCGCAAGTGCTCTTGTTGCAGCTTCAGAAGTTTTCAAATTAATAGATAGTGGAGAATGGAGTGATCTGGGTTGGTTAGAACTCAGAGTAGCATGGATTGCGATTGGGCTTTCTGCTTTGGTAGGTTGGGTAACTTTGACTGGAAGCTTACTAGCTATGATGAAATTGAAAGGTGGTGTGGAAATTTTTGGAACATGGTATCGAACTCCCACTTGGGGACCTGAATGGCTGAATTACATTAAAGCACTAATTTTAATTTCAATTATAGGGCTCCTTTACATGACAATAGAGCAACCTGGAAACCAAGACTATGTAATAGCCATTATTGCACTTTCATCTATTCTTGGAATTTTATTCGTCCTTCCAATAGGGGGTGCTGATATGCCTGTTGTAGTTAGTTTACTAAATTCATTATCTGGCATAGCTGCTGCATTCACTGGATTTATAATTGGAAACAATGTTTTGATTATTGCTGGTTCCATGGTTGGAGCTGCAGGTCTAATTCTAACTAATATAATGTGTAAAGCAATGAACAGAGAATTAATTGATGTTCTATTCAAATCGTTTGGAGGTTCGGACAAAGAGCAAGTAACTAGAACTAAAGTTGGTTCTGATCCAGAAGAAGTTGCTATGGTCTGTGATGGAATATCTAAATGCGTAATCATCCCAGGCTATGGAATGGCTGTTTCGCAATGTCAACATCAAGTTAGAGAATTTGCTGACATTCTAGAAGCAAATGGTTGCGAAGTCAAATATGGAATTCATCCTGTTGCAGGAAGAATGCCAGGGCACATGAACGTGCTTCTGGCTGAAGCCAGCGTGCCATATGAAAAATTGATTGAAATGGATGATATAAACTCAGAGATGGGAGAATGTGATGTTGCCCTAGTTGTTGGTGCAAATGATACTGTAAACCCTGCTGCTAGAAGCGATGAAGGGCCACTAGCCGGAATGCCAATAATAGATGCCGATAAGGCTGGTGTAGTTGTAATTGTGAAAAGATCTTTATCTGTTGGCTATGCAGGAGTTGATAATGATTTATTCTATGAAGATAAAACTATGATGCTATTTGGCGATGGAAAACAAATGATGACTGAATTAGTATCTTCAATGAAAGAACTCTAAAGTTTTTGCTGTCCGCCATCTAATCTTTCTACGTTTGATGACTCTGTTAAACTAGTAATTTCATCTATTTTATTGAGTGGTTTCTCAAGTTGTTTTCTACGCGTAGAAACCATCGTATCGTAATCATTTTTAGCAGTATTCAAACTTCTTCCCATTTTATCCATAACTTCAATATACTTTTCCCACTGAACTCGGAAAGTATTAAGCAAACTCATTACTTCAGTAGCTTTTTCCTCCATGGCAAAGTTTCTCGTAGCCTGATGAATCAATGACAATATTGCGTAGAGTGTTAGTGGTGAACAAAGAAGAACTTTGTTTTCTAAGGCAAAATCAATAACGGCACTGTCTTCCTTATTTATGAAGGAATAAATTGACTCATTGGGAACTAGCATAAGTACATAATCTAAAGTACCTGATGAGGGGTCAATATAGCTACGTTTTGTTATATCTCTGACATGCTTTTTTACATCTTTAAGAAATGCACTTTTCTCAGAATTACGAATATTTTCATCATCGGAGTCAATATATCTTTCATAATGAGCTAATGGAAATTTAACGTCCATGTTGATTATTTTTTCCTTTGGTAATTTGAAAGTGAAATCAGGACGTTCTCCAGATTCTACGACTCCTTGTTTGGTATAATTTATCCCTTCAATCAATCCAATAACATTCAGTATGTCTTCAACAATTCTTTCACCCCATTGGCCTCTTTTTTGAGATGATGATAGAATTTCACGTAATTTACCTGTAGTCTCAGTCAAATCTTTGGTCTGAAGATTAGTAGATTCCAAATTTTCGTTGAGCTTTATGGAATGCTCTTCAATAGATTTTAATCTTTTAGACATCTCGCTCAAATTTTCGTCTATTAATTTCTTTTTATTCTCTAAATTAGTATCTGATTCCTTACTTAATCCTTGAAATTTGTCATTGGCTAATTTAAAAAATTCTTCCGTATTTTTACTGCTAATTGTTTGATTAACGTCTAATGCTAAAGCTTTGAATGTGTTTTCCATTTCTTTCTTTATTGCATCTATGTCTTCATTGCTTGACGAATTGCTCTGATTCGCTAAAGTATATCCTATTGCTATTCCAAGAATCAAACTCAATATAATGTAAATTTCTACCATTCTATTACTCCAACAAAGGCAATTATTAATTGTTATACATAGAAAGTTATCTAAAAGTCCTCCTTTGAGTGCTGTTGAGAATTGTCTTAGTTGAACCCCAAATTCCAGGTAATGTTGGAGCTGTAGCAAGAGTTATGGCAAATTTTGGAATAGATGATTTAGCACTGGTTAAAGGATGCGAGATTACTGGAGAAGGTTTCGCAAGATCCAAATCTGGAAGGCCAATACTAGAAAAACTTCAACGCTTTGAAACAATGCAAGAAGCTCTAGCTGACTGTGATATAGTGATTGGAACGAGTGGAATCAGAGCTGAGGGAGATAAACGATGGTTTAGAGCTCCTCAAAACGTGAAAAAAATTAATGAACTAATTGATTCAAGAGATAGGCCTGCATTAGTTTTTGGAAGAGAAAATTATGGATTATATAAGGACGAATTAGCCTTATGCGAAACTACTGTAACCATTCCAACCAGTCCCGATTACCCTGTTTTGAACCTATCGCATGCAGTAGGTATTTTACTGTATGAAATTAATAGAAATTTGAAGGTAAAAGAGCCAAGGCGAAGAAAGTCTGTGTCTCAAGAAGAATTTGAGAGGCTCGTCGATAGAATCATAGGAATGCTAGAAAATAGTAGTTATCCTAAGAGAAAATTGGCTAGATCAAAAACTACTCTAAGAAGACTTATTTCTAGAGGAAATCCCGATCAGGGAGAATACGAAAATCTAATGGGTATCTTCAAAGCCATTAAAGAAGGTAAGAGAGATGAGGACTGACCATATTCCATTTCCAATGCCTGCGCGTAGTTGGTCCCTAAATCAAAATTGGGTTAATCTAACTTTCATGCATTGGATTGTGGATAAGAAGAAGATTAGTAAGTATATTCCAGAAGATATTGAACTTGAAGACTTTGATGGTGATGCTTATGTTGGTACGATTCCTTTTAGAATGGAAAGAGTAAGGCCTCGCTTTCTGCCATCTGTTCCTTTTGTTTCAAATTTTCCTGAATTTAACATAAGAACTTATGTCAGAAAGAATGGAATTCCTGGAGTACTGTTTTTGACACTTGATGCCCAAAGTAGAATTACAAGTGCATATGCGCCATGGGCATATGGGCTTCCTTACGTATATTCAAAAGGATATGTGAAAGAAACTGAAGAGGGGTTTGAGTGGTACTCAAAAAGAGTTAGCAATGGAATTGAACTAAGAGGCAAATCTAGCCCTATAGGATCTGTCGAAAAAGCCAAAAAAGGAAGTCTAGAAGAATTTTTATTTGAGAGATACAGTTTATATGTGACTTACAACCAAAAAACACATATGGCATATACTTGTCACGAACCTTGGGAATATCATAAGGCTGAAGCTGAAATTGAAATCAATACACTAACTGAGCATTACGAATTAGGTATTGAAAACCCCCTTAAACCAGACTTAATTCATATTAGCAAAGGAGTTCAAGTAAGGACGTGGAGTATAGAAAAAATTGGAGAAGAATTATGAAATATGTAATGGTTACTGGACCTATGGGGGCCGGCAAATCCACGCTTATGAGAAATTTACCAAAACCACAAGGAAACTTTGTTTTGCCTGACAATGTTCCAGATATGCTCCTAGATTATGCTTGTGAATTAAATAATCTGATGTTTTATGAGATAGATGCGCCTACTGCAACAGGTAAAATGTGGCTTGATTGGCTAAAAGTAGCGAATGTCCAAATTGTCGTAGGAAATGGACTTAAAAAACCAGATTCACACTTCATTGAACTATGGAATTATCTTGAGGAGAGCACACCCAAAACAGATAGAATTATTATACTAAGTAGAGTTAAAGAAATAAGTAAAGGATGGAATACTTATTCAGAAAATAAAATTTTTTGTATAGGGATGGGTGAAATTATCAACGAAGAAACTGCAATTACATCAAAAAATGATATTATGACAGTTGTAGATTATCTAATTAGCACTTATGAATAAAGAGAAAAAGATTGAAAGTTTAGGATACTTGTTGGAAGCCGCAAGCAAAATATTCGGAGAGAAAAAATTACTTGAAATGCTAGTTGCAGAAGGTGCACCTGAAGATAAAAATATTAAAGAAATTAGTAATGATGACAGATTGAGATTTTTACATTTGACTATGGCACTAAAAAATTCTGATATTTTTCTTGAACATTTACGCACGAGACTGAAGGAAATGAGCGAAATCTCAAAAATACTAGATGTCGGTAATCACAAAGTAATTGAAAAATGGTTAAGCGATGAATGTAAACCCTGTTTAATTGAGCATGTTGTTGAGGGGTATGATGAAATTTACAGTATTCTTACTGAATTAGACGATCGATTATTGTGGCATGGTTGGCCTCTAATCGGAAGACTTCATGACCCCATAAAATAAAGAGAAAGAGAATTTATACCTATTTCGTTAGAGCCTTGAGTAAGAATGAGCGAAATGCACGTTTATCGATTCGGTCCAAATATGACTGATGGCAAGGCTGACATGAAAAATTTATTGGGAGGTAAAGGTGCTAATTTAGCTGAAATGTCACTTCTAGACATACCTGTTCCACCTGGTTGTACAATAACTACCGAAGTATGTACTTTTTTCAATGAAAATGGAAAAACATATCCAAAGGAGTTAGATGGACAACTCAAAAGTGCTTTAAAAGATGTAGAAGATAGAGTAGGGGCTGTATTTGGTGATTCAGAAAATCCTTTACTGTTGTCTGTGAGATCTGGAGCTAGAACATCAATGCCTGGAATGATGGAAACTGTTCTAAACGTAGGATTAAATGATTTTACAAGAGATGGATTAATTGCACAGAGTGAAGATCCAAGATTTGTTTATGATGCACAACGAAGATTGATTCAGATGTATTCAGATGTTGTAATGGAAAAAGCATCTGGAATAGAACCTGAAGAAGGCATGGGGATTAGAAATCAATTAGAACACGAATTAGAAAAAATGAAGGAACAAGAAGGTGTAACTGAAGACACTGATTTATCTGCTACAAACTTAAAAGATTTGGTAGAAATTTACAAGGGTAAAGTGATGGAAGTACTAAAAAAACCGTTCCCAGAAGATCCTTGGGAACAACTGTGGGGCGCTATTTCTGCAGTATTCCATTCATGGGACGGGAAAAGAGCAAAAGCTTACAGAAAAATTGAAAATATACCTGAAGAATGGGGAACGGCTGTTAATGTGCAAGCTATGGTCTACGGAAATTTAGGTGATGATAGTGCAACCGGTGTTGCCTTTACTAGAAATCCTGCAACTGGTGAGAATAACTTCTATGGTGAATGGTTAGAAAAAGCTCAAGGTGAAGATGTTGTTGCAGGAATTAGAACTCCTAATCCTTTGAACGAAATTTGCAGAACTGATCATAGCGGAGATTTACCTAGTTTAGAGCAATCTGCACCTCATCTCTACAAAGAACTCGATACAATTCGATTGAACCTAGAGGATCACTACAGTGATATGATGGATATTGAATTTACTATTCAATCGGGCAAACTTTGGATGCTACAATGTAGAATTGGGAAGCGAAATGGTCCTGCTGCAATTCGCATGGCCTCTGAAATGGTTAAAGAAAACCGTATAGATGGAAAAACTGCTATTGGTAGGGTTACGCCATCCCAATTAGATGAATTATTACACCCTATTGTTGATCCTGACGTGGAGAAAAGTACTGCCTTACTAGCAAAAGGACTGCCCGCCGGACCCGGAGGCGCAACTGGAAAAGCTGTTTTTACTGCACAAGATGCTGTTGATTGGGCTGCAAAAGGTGAAACTGTTGTACTTGTTAGAGAAGAAACAAATCCAGAAGATGTCGAAGGTATGAGAGCCTCTGTTGCAATTTTAACATCAAGAGGTGGAATGACTTCACATGCAGCCTTAGTAGCAAGAGGATGGGGGATGTGCTGTGTTGTTGGTGCTGGTGAAATGAAAGTAGATTCCATCAAGAAAGAGTTTACTGTTGGAGATAGAACAATAAAAGAAGGAGACCCAATTACTCTTAATGGAACTGCTGGAAAAGTATATGAGGGAGAATTACCATTAATTGAAACTGATATCAGTAGTGATTATCTAACACATTTCTTAGGATTATGCGACGAAGTAAGAAAATTAAAGGTTAGAACAAATGCTGAAACTCCATCTGACGCAAAAAGAGCTTTAGACTTTGGCGCTGAAGGTATCGGATTATTCAGAATAGAACATATGTTCTATGGTGAAGGATCTGAAGAACCACTTTTCCATCTTCAAGAAATGATTATGGCAAATAGCCAAGAAGAAAGAAGGGTTGCTTTAGACTCTTTATTTCCTTTCATGAAAAATGATATTAAAGAAACATTAAGAGCAATGAAAGGATTGCCTGTAACAATTAGACTAATGGATCCACCACTTCATGAATTTATTCCACATGATGCTAAAAGACAGAAGAAGCTCGCTAATGCTTTAGGAATAAATACTGAAGAATTAGAAAGAAGATCCGAGGCACTAAAAGAGTCCAATCCTATGATGGGGCATAGAGGTGTTAGATTAGGAATAACACACCCTGAAATAACTGAAATGCAAGCTAGAGCAATATTGGAAGCTGCTGCCGAACTCACTGCTGAAAATGTAAAGACTTTCCCAGAAATAATGATTCCATTAACTGGAATGGAAACCGAATACAATCATCAAGAAAAAATTGTAAGAGAAGTTGCTGCTAAAATTGAAGGTTTAGATAATTACATGGTTGGAACAATGATGGAAATTCCAAGAGCAAGTCTTGTTGCAAATAGAATTGCAGAAACTGCTGAATTTTTCTCATTTGGTACAAATGATTTGACACAAATGACATTTGGATTCAGTCGTGATGATACCGGTGGCTTCATGCCAGCATACTTGGAATTGGAATTGCTACCTGAAGATCCTTTTGCAAGCCTAGATGAGGGTGTGTGTGAATTGGTCAAAATGGGCATAGAAAAAGGGAGAAATACGAAACCTAATCTAAAAGTAGGAATATGTGGCGAACACGGAGGAGAGCCTAAGTCTGTTCACTTTTGCCATAATGTAGGCATGGATTATGTTTCATGCTCTCCATTTAGAGTACCTATCGCTAGATTATCTGCTGCCCAAGCAGTTCTAAATGATGAAAAATAGTGCCAAATCATTACTAGAGTTTACTGTCGGATTGGGATTGAGTACGCTTATTCTTACATATATTGTATCAACTGCTAGTGGAAGAGTTGCAGCATTTATTCCTATAATCTCTGAAATGCCATTTAATGAACCTGAATCCACTATATTTGGCACAGGACTCGGAATTAGCATTTTTAGCTTTCTAATTTTAGCTCAAGTTTTCCATAGAATTTTTGAACCTTTAGCAAAAAATATTGGAAATGAGTATGATCATCTAAATGATATAATGCGTATATTGGCGACAATCGGTGCCATTTGTGGAGTTATAACCGTTAATTTTCATTGGAACTTATACCCTATGTTGCACGGAATTACTGCATTCATTCTATTCACTTCATTTCTAATATGGGGGACTTTTGCATATATACTACTGGAAAAATCTGGAAAGAAAAACAACATTCGAAAATATGCAGTTTACTCTGGGTGGATATTCTATTTTCTGATGATTGTCTTTAGTGTGATGGACAATCTTGATTTAATGCAAAAAGAAGATGATTTTTTCCACCGCATGGATAATCCTCCAACCATAGATACTGAGAGATCTCTTTACCTTAATCTTACTGCTTTCTGCGAGTGGGCAATGGTGTTTTCATTCTACACCAATGCTTTAACTTACAGAAAAGAATTAAAAGGAATAAGAATTTAAAAGGTTAAAAGTTTATATTGGCCTCGTATTAACATGATACTTGGCATCTGTTGATCAAGAACTGTTATACGCTATTCGTGCTATAGAAGTATTGCTTGAATCCGGCGTAGGTGTTGCTGAAGCAATGAAGCATGTCGCCGACGAAGAATATGGTGATTTGAGCAGTATTTTCAAGCAAATTTTCAGAGATACAGATAGTGGAAGAGCTTTTGCTGATGCTATCCGTACTCAATCAAGAAAAACTGACTCGCCCGGTTTAAGAAGAGTTCTCACAACGCTAGTTATGTCTGTTGAAGAGGATACAAATGTAATTGACAGATTAAGATCTATCGCTGAGAAAGAAGCCAGAGACAGAAGAGTTGAATTAGATGGATTCATTGAAAGCTTATCTGGAGCTTCTGAACAATTCATGATTGTTTCAATGCTATTGCCAATTATTGTTGTAATAGGTGCTGTAATTAGTGGAATCATGGATAATGAAGCTGCTGCAGCATTCGGAGGTGGCATGACTATGCCTGCTTGGTGTGCCCCTGTTGCATTCGTTATTACTGGAATCCTGTTAGCAGGATTAATCACAAGCACAAAATCAAAGGAGCCAGGTGTATAGAATGATAGACACATTAGAAGATAGTTTAGGTGTCGAAGGAATAGGAGGAACTGCTCTGCTAATTTGGTTAGCTTTTGGTGTTTTAGGTTTAATTGGAGCTATGATTTACATTCCTCAAAAAAGAAAACAAGAGCGTATTACCGAACTTGAAAACGCATGGCCCGACGTTTTAGCTGATTTAGCTGAAGAATTAAGAGCTGGAATGGGTGTTGAATCTGCATTAGATGCCATAGCAAATGGTAGAAACGACAAAATGGGATTGATGCTTAGAGACGCTGTAAGTGACATGAGAGACAATGGCTTTGGAAATGCTATGAAAACATTTGCAAAGAAAAGTGAATCCCCTATGATTTCACGAATTGTAAGTATTTTGAATGTTGCGCTAGCATCATCTGGCAGTATTGCTACGACACTCGAGAAGATTTCTGATGAATTTTGGGAAATTTATATGCTCAAAAAAGAAAGGCTGATGAAAACTCAAAGTAATGCAAATTTCATTCTTTATTTCGGTTCTATTGCATGTCCAGTAATCTTGGGTGCGATTGTAGCCATTTTTGGAGGAGACATTAGTGCAGGTTCAAGCACGCTCAGCTTTGATATGAGTGGACTCAACAGTGCTTTATTTTTCTACATGGTAGTTATGGGAACAAGCAGTGTTTGGATGGAGGCTGTAATTTTGCAAAAGACTAGTACTGCGATTTGGAGGACTCCTATCTTCGTATTTTATTCACTAACTGCTCTTATACTATCATTACAAATTCAATTATAAACATGGAACAAGGCCGAATTATCGAACAGTATGCTACCGCCAACATCGTCGAAAGACCCGGTGCTGAGCGTCACCTCTATCAGGTGACAAAGGCAACAAAATCTCCTCAGTATGGTTCACTCAAACCTTTGTTGGACGATGACAATTTAGAAGAAATTATGTACAACCATCCTGAGAAACCAATAATGGTAGCTCATAGAAAACATGGAATGTGTGTTACTAATGTCAAAATGAGCAGTGAAGAAGCAACTTCAATTATTCAAAAAGTAGCAAAATATGTTGGAAGAGAAATTGGGCCAGGCAATCTATTATTAGACGGTAGACTTCCAGATGGCAGTCGTGTAAATGCAACAATACCTCCTGTTTCTCCAAATGGCCCTACTATGACTATCAGAAAACAGATGAGTGATCCACTCACTGTTGTAGATTTGATGAAATTTGGAACTATACCTCCTCGATTAGCATCTCTCTTTTGGATGTTTGGTGACGGTATGGGGGCTGCTCCCTGTAACATTCTAGTTGCTGGTGGAACTGGTTCAGGAAAAACTACAACTCTGAACGTTATTAGTTCATTTATTCCTTCAAAGGATAGGCTAATCACTATTGAAGATGTAGCTGAAGTTCAATTAATTCACGAACATCATGTTCAACTTGAAACCTTCAATTCAACAAAACCTGAAGAACCTGCTGTAGATATGGATTCACTATTGAAAAACACACTACGTATGAGGCCAGATAGAATAATTGTAGGTGAAGTAAGAGGCCCAGAAGCAAAGACTCTGTTTACTGCTATGAATACTGGACACGATGGATGTTTTGGTACTGTTCACGCAAATACAGCACAAGAAACTGTTTCAAGATTAATTAATCCTCCTATGGAAGTACCACCAATAATGATGAATGCATTACACCTAATTGTTATGCAAAGCCGTATTGCTGTTGGTGGAAAACAAGTCAGAACTATAACTGAAGTTTCTGAATTGGCAGGTCTTGAAGGCGACAAACCTCGATTAAACACATTATTCAAATGGAATGGACAAACAAATAAATTAGAAGAAACTGGAGTCCCAAGTAAGTTAAGAGAAAAAATATCAAAGGCTGCAGGAGTTTCACCAAGGCAATTTGATGAAATGGCTCAAAACCGACAGAAGATTCTAGAGTCCATGGTACAAAGAGGAATAACTGACATTAATCAGGTTGGTACTGTTATCCAAAACTATTACGCCAAGATGTAAACCCCATGGTAAGTACTTATTCTGAAGCTGGTGTTGATATTGATGCAAGTGAAAAAGCTACTGAAGCCCTAATTGCTCAAATAAAGGGAGTTAACAGAAAAGGCGACGGTGAAGCAATTAAGTTAGATAACGGATTTGCAGGATTAGTTAAACTTGGAGATGGGGCACTGGCAATGTGTACTGATGGTGTAGGAAGCAAATTATTACTTGCTGAAGAAATGGATTCAATTCACACTGTTGGAATTGACTGTGTCGCAATGAACACTAATGATCTAATCTGTGTAGGAGCTGAACCTCTAAGTTTTGTCGATTACGTTGCACTTGACAAACCTGACGAAGAATTAATGGCTAAAATCGGAAAAGGATTGGCTGAAGGTTGCAAACAATCAAATTGTACACTTTCCGGAGGAGAAACTGCAATCTTGCCTGAATTAGTTCATGGCTTTGATATTGCTGGAACTTCCGTAGGATACGTAAAACAGAATGAAATCATTGACGGAACAAGAATATCTGACGGAGATACTTTGATTGGTCTAAAATCAAGTGGCCCGCACTCAAATGGTTACACTTTAATCCGGAAATTATTTGATGGTGACAAAGGGCTTGGAAAGAAACTTGTTGAACCAACCAGAATTTATGTCAAAGAAATAATGGCTTTGATTAAGCAAGTAGAGGTTCATGGAATAGCTCACATTACTGGAGGAGGTCTAGACAATATTAGTCGAATAAATAATAATTTTCAGTATGTAATAGATAATCCTTTGCCAGTTCCTTCTATTTTTGATTGGCTACAGGAAAAAGGAAATATTGAGGATAAAGAAATGTATCGAACGTTCAATATGGGAATGGGTATGGTAATTATTGTAAACGAGGATGACGCGGAGAAATCTGTATCAATTCTTGGTGAACATGCACAAATTATTGGATCTGTCAGAAACGGACAAGGCATTTCACACAGTGCAATGCAGTAAGAATAAATAGCAAATTTATTCAGATTCATGAAGCAAGTCATTTTTGCAATAGCTTTGCTAGCGATGGCTTCCCTTACGGGCTGCCTGAATACGGATGATACATCCGTTGATGAAACGACAGATACAACCTATAAACCAAGTAAAAATTCATCTGTACTTTTTCCAGGTACTACATTTGAAAAAACAGGAAATTCAATTACTAGCAGCTGTAAGAGTGCAGCTGGTTGGGATTATTACTATATTTCAATAGCAGACGCAAATTCAAATGTAATATGGACATTGGATGGTTATAATCTTAATAGTGGACAATATGGTTGGGAACAATGCCCAACTGAGGACTCTTATATTAGAGTAAACATAACTCTGCCTCAAGAACCTGTACGTATTACTCTCAGTAATTGGAACCAAGACAGTCCCTTGTATAGCAGTACTGGAACATTCTAAGCTCTCTTAGACCAGTATTCATCCGCCCTTAAACAGATTAATTCTTAGATCTTAGATAATTTAAGGCTGAACCTGCTTTGAACCACTCTACCTGTAATTCATCCATACTGTGATTACAGACAAAAGTATCCATAGTTCCATCACTGTGTTTTGCTTCCACAGTGACCTTGGAATTTGGTCCTAGTTCATCAGTTCCTTTGATTGTTAATCTATCGTCTATTCTCAATAAATCCCATGAAGATTCATCCGCAAAAATGAGCGGTAAAACTCCCTGTTTCTTCAAATTAGTTTCAGCAATCCTAGCCATACTTCTTGCAATTACAACTTTACATCCCAAGAATCTTGGAGACATAGCTGCATGTTCTCTACTGCTGCCCTCTCCATAATTAACATCAGCAATAACTGCCCAAGGCTGTTTATTTTCAAAATAACTACGTGCAACTTTTGGAATTTTCCCTTTATTTCCGTCTAATTGATTAATCGCAGTTCCCTGTTCTTCTGTAAATGAATTATGCGCGCCAATGTAACAATTATCTGAAATATTATCTAAATGACCTCTAAATTGCAACCATACTCCTGCTGGAGAAATGTGGTCTGTTGTACACTTACCTTTAACTTTGACTAAAATTGGTAAATCTTCTAAATCTTTCTTACTAGTTGCCACAAATGGTTCTAATAGTTGCAATCTGCGACTTTCAGGTGATACATCCAAATCAACAGAATCTGAATCTTCTGAAGGTGGAATGAAACCTTCTAAATTAAATAAAAAACCATTTTCAGGTAATTGATCTCCCTCTGGAGGCTCAAGTAAAAATTCACTCCCATCCTCTGCAGTCAACTTATCTGTAATGGGATTGAAATCCAAACTACCAGCAATTGCCATGGCTGTAACTATCTCCGGACTAGTAAGGAAAGATAATGTTTGATGATTTCCATCATTTCTACCGCTAAAATTTCGATTATATGAAGAAACGATGGAATTTACATCTCCGCTATCGATGTCATCTCTTTTCCATTGACCAATACAAGGCCCACATGCGTTTGCTAATACAGTTCCACCAATATCATCAAAAATTTGCATTTGACCATCTCTTCTGATAGTATTGTCAATAGTATCTGAACCTGAAGTAACCATAAACTGAACTTTTGATTTCAGACCTGCGCTCCTTGCTTGTAAGGCAATTGAAGAGGCTCTTTCCATATCTTCATAAGACGAATTTGTGCAAGATCCTATCAAGGCTGCTTGAATATCTGTTGGCCATCCATTTTCTCTTGCCTCATCTCCTAAATCTGAAACTGGCCTTGCTAAATCAGGAGTGTGTGGACCAACGATTGCTGGAACTAATTCCGATAAATTAATTTCAATTATTCTATCATAATGCTGGCCAGGGTTAGCTTCAACTTCTGCATCTGGAACTAAATACTCAGAATACTCTTTTGCTATATCTGCTACTTCAGCTCTATTTGTTGCTCTCAAATAGTCATCCATTGAACTATCATATGGGAAAAGTGAAGTGGTAGCTCCGACTTCTGCACCCATGTTACAAATTGTTCCTTTACCTGTAGACGAAATTGTTGAGGCTCCCGGTCCAAAATACTCTACGATGTGTCCTGTACCTCCTTTAACAGTTAATTCTTCGCATACTTTGAGAATTACATCTTTTGCAGAGGCCCATCCAGACAATTCTCCAGTTAAATGAACGCCAATAATTCCTGGCCATTTGATTGTAAAGGGTAAGCCGGCCATAACTTCCATGGCATCTGCACCTCCAACACCTATAGCAACCATTCCTAATCCTCCTGCATTAGGAGTATGGGAATCGGTACCAATCATCATACCACCAGGAAATGCATAATTTTCAAGAACTACTTGATGGATTATTCCAGCTCCGGGTTTCCAAAATCCAAGACCGTATTTTGCTGATGCTGATTTCAAGAAAGAGAAAACTTCAGAACTAACTTCATTTGCATACTCTAAATCTTCCTCTTTTCCGACTCTGGCTTGAATTAAATGGTCACAATGTACTGTAGATGGAACTGCTACTTTTGGGCGGCCTGTAAGTGCGAATTGAAGCAAAGCCATCTGAGCAGTAGCATCTTGCATTGCTACTCTATCAGGTTGTAATTCAACATAAGATTTAGTCCTTTTAGGCTCTTTTTTAATTTTAACTAAGTGGCTAAAAAGAATTTTTTCAGTTAAAGTCATTGAACGATTCAAGATGGCTCTAGCCTGCTCTATCTTTTCAGGCATTTGGGAATAATAATTACGAATCACCTCAAAATCCGACATAATCTTAACTAAACAATTGGTTATATTAGATTATCTTCATCCTCTATAACAATCGCCATTGCGCAAAATATTACTGCTAAAACCCAAAAAAGAAATGAACAAGGTATGCGTAATGAGCGACCCGAAGTTGGAACCATGTAGTCCTCACTTCCCCACATTATCAATGCTCCTGCGAAAATACAAACAACTGCTAAAACATAAGATAATGCTTCACTGAAATCCATTACCAAGAATCCCAAACTGTTTTTCTTGCCATTTCAACTGAATAAAAAGTATTGTAAATTAACGATTTTTTCCATCCACTTGGATTTATCTCTTCCCAATCTACCTCATCACCTTCCTTAACTTTCCTCATTCCATATTCAAAGGCTCGATTTCCTAATAATGCAAAGATACCTCTTCGAGCAATATCTGCTTTCTTTCTTTCATGGAACTGTGATTTCCACATTTTATCGTAATCTTGATTGTTCGAAATTGCTCTTTGGGCTAAAACCCCTGATTCTATTGCATAATTCATACCGAAACCTCTCCAAGGATCTTGGAAACCTGCAGCTTCTCCGGTATAATAGACTCCATCCTTTATTGCAGTTTTAGGGAAATGAACTCCACCCTGACCACCTACAGTTCCCGTTGGTTTTGCACCATCAATTATATTTTTCAAAATAGGCCTTTCATCAACTGCCTTATACAATAATTTTTTAACATTTTTTGCATATGGCTTGGAGCAACAATTCATAACTTTAATAGTATCTTTATCCATTGGAATTATATACAAATACCAGCCTCTCGGCGAATATTTTTCATCATGCATATACAAAAATTGATCTCTAGGAAAGTCTGAATTCTCATAATACGCTCCAAAAGCCGCCATATCCGTACGATAAGATCCTGTTGCCATAATGTCTCCAGCTTTTGCTTTTGGCCTTGATTTAAAGTGGAAATCTACGCCTAAATCTTTTGCTTCATCTGCCAATCCTCTTTCAAGTGAATTTTCTCCGCCCCGAAGAATTAATGGAAGAGGCTCCTTCAATGATATGGTTAAATCTCTTTTTTCTGTACTGCATATAAATTTTTTAGCATCCCTAAATGTAAATTTTGGATTCAGACCCCATCTGTTAAGATACGAAGTAGCATCTGCCTCAGATGAAGGAGTAGATGGACTTTCTTTCAAAAGAACTTGATAATTAGGATGAAATTGCATCCCTATATTTTCTCTTGATTCATGAATTTCTACCTTTTCATCGTTCTTTGCAAAATTGATAGCTGCCGCTAAACCAGATAAGCCTCCACCTATGATTTTTCTAGTTTCTTTCCCGGCCATTTAATATCAATTATAATAGGCGTTATTAATCTGTTTTGAGAGACGCCTCAACTACGTTAGACATCAACATTACAACTGTCATAGGCCCTACTCCGCCAGGTACGGGTGTTAATTGTCCTGCTACATCTCTAACATTGAAGGAAGTATCGCCAACTAGTCCCTTCTCTGTTCTATTGACTCCAACATCAATTACTACAGCTCCTGGTTTTACCATATCTGATGTTATTGTATCAGGATAACCTACAGCTGCTACAAGAATGTCTGCTTGCTTACAATATTCTCCTATATTTGGCGTTCGACTGTGACATAATGTAACTGTAGCATCTACTCCCTTTTGTGAAAGAAGAAGAGCTAGAGGTTTGCCAACTATAGTACTTCTGCCTACGATTACTACATGTTTTCCTTGTGGATTATTACCTGACCTATACAGCATTTCAACAATGCCTGCGGGAGTGCAAGGCTTCATTCCAGGTTTTCCTTGAACTAAGTTTCCTAAATTAACTGAGTGAAAACCATCTACATCATTTTCAGGCTGAATCAGATCTAAGGCATCTTCCAAACCTTCAGGCAATGGAAGTTGAATGATAATCCCATTTTCAGTCTGGTTTAAGTCCATGACTAATTTTTCCAAATCTGACTTTGAAATATCTTCTGAAAGATGATGGTGTGTAAGATTAATTCCCACCCTTTCGGCTGCATTTGACTTCGCTCTTATGTAAGACGTTGAAGCTGGGTCTTTACCAACCTGTACTACAGACAGCCTTGGTGGCTTGTCCATTTTTGATATTTTAATCTTTAATTCAGATTCTATTTCAGCTGCTATCTTCTTTCCATCGATTAATTTTGCACTCATTCTAATTCCTCTAATTTATACAATTCAACTTCTATGCGAGGGCCATCACCTTGAGCTGCAATTCTTTTTCTAACTATTAGTTCGGATATTTGACCATCGTCATGGTAAAGGACACCGCTTAATCCATCTTTAACTGATTTTGCTATATTGTCAGCGTCTGGCCTCTTTGAATGATGCTCCTCTGGCCTCGGATTCTTTACTCTCCATTTACTTTTAGGACAAGGAAAATATGCGAAAATTTCCATCCCAAGAGGGCCTTCGAAAAGTCCCTTGAGACCTGCTTCTTCTATAGCTCTTTGAGCAATATACGCTATATCTGCCTTGTACACTTTACTAGGTTTCGGATCGGTGGCAACAACAAAATTACCCTTCCTGTAAAATCTAGGACGGCCTTGAGCAACAGGTTTTCCGGGTAAAGTAAACTTAATTCGCACAATGGCCTATAAGGGGGGAACAAAAATCTATTTGGCCAACATATTATTTTAATTAGTCTCTCATGAGAAGGATATTATGCGTATTGCAGTACTCAATGAAGACAGATGTAAACCCAATAGTCAGGCATACGAATATCTTCAGAAATACGCAGGAATGTGCGACAGTGGAGAGTGTATTCAAGTAAAAGATGGAAAGTGTAAGATTTTGGAAACTGCTTGTCCTCCGTGTTTGATGCGCGCAAAACAGTGCCCTGGTGATGCTGTCAAAATAATCAATCTACCAACGGAATTGGAAAGTGACATGATGCATCGCTATTCATTGAACGGGTTTCGACTTTTTCGTTTACCTACTTTGTCAAAGGAATCTGTGATTGGTATCCTTGGACCAAACGGTATGGGAAAATCTACTGCCTTTAACATTCTGAACGGATCTATAATTCCAAACTTAGGTGATTTTGAGCAAACTGAGGGAAGTTGGAATGAATTAATAGAAATCTTGCCGCGAGGCGAATTAAGAGACTTTTTAATCGATGCAAGCAAAGCAAAAATTAAGATTGCTCTAAAGCCACAATACATAGATAATATACCTCAAGCATTCAAAGGAAAAGTTGGAAAATTACTTTCTTCAGTTGATGAAAGAAATGTTTATAGTGAAATGATTGAAAAATTTGATTTAGGTCACCTATTAGAAAGAGAACTGGAGCAATTGTCCGGCGGAGAATTACAAAGGGTCGCAATTTGTGCAACACTGCTAAAGGAAGCTGACGCTTACTTTTTCGATGAACCTTCCTCTTATTTAGACATTTATGAAAGAATGAGAATTGTTAGAATTATTCAAGAGCTAGCTGAAACCTCAAGAGTAATAGTTATAGAACACGATTTAGCAGTGTTGGATGTTGTAGCTGATTTAACTCACATTGTATATGGTAAAGAAGGTGCTTACGGTGTTTTCACACCTGCTCGATCTACTAGACTAGCGATTAATGCATATCTCGACGGTTATTTAGTTGAACAAAACATTAGAATACGCGATAAACCAATTAAATTCCTAGAACATCCTCCAAGAACTGGATGGGATGGTTTCGAATTAGTTCAATGGCCTAAGTTATCCAAAACATTAGGAGATTTCAAACTTGAAGCTGATCCTGGAGAAATATTAAGCGGACAAGTGCTAGGTGTTGTTGGAGGTAATGCTACTGGTAAAACTACATTTGTTAAAATGCTTGCTGGAAATCTAAAGCCTGACGAAGGCGAGATAGAAGCCGAAATTACTGTATCTTATAAACCTCAATATATTGAGGTACATGAAAATGTAATTGTTGGCGACCTTTTAAGATCTGTAGAAGGTTTCGATGAACACGCTCTGGAAACTGAACTTAATAGGCCTTTAAAATTGGAACATTTAATGGAACGGGAATTACAAACGCTTTCAGGTGGTGAATTACAGAGGGTTGCTGTAGCTGAATGTCTTTTGAGAGAAGCCGATTTATATTTATTAGACGAACCATCTGCTTATCTTGATGCCAATCAAAGAATGGTTACGGCTAAAACTATAAGGAAATACATTGAACAACGTGGTAAATCTGCACTGGTTGTTGATCATGATGTTTATTTCATAGATTATGTGTCTGATGGGTTATTGTGTTTTGGCGGTACTGCTGGCAAAGAAGGAAAAGCTGAAGGCCCCTACAACATGAGAGAAGGAATGAACTTGTTTTTAGAAAAGGTAGATGTCACATTTAGAAGAGATAAAAATACGCATCGTCCGAGAATAAATAAGCCAGGATCAAGGTTAGATAGAGAACAAAAAAGTAAGAAAGAATTTTACTATTCAGACTGAAGATTAAATTTAATTGAGGGGTCCGATAGCCGTTCGTGCTTCAAAAGACATTAGAGTTCGTAGTTCAAAAATATACGGACGTCATTATGAAGAGACCAGTACTAACTGTAGCAGCTCTTTCACTAGTTACAATATTGCTCCTTCAATCTGCTATGACTTTTGAGCAGAATATGACTAGAGACATTGAGGTTTATCTTCCTGAAGGGGAAGAATCAACGGATATTTTAATAGAAGTAAGAGAAGACTGGGCGACTGATTTAATTATTGTTTACCTAGAAACTCCAAATGCGAATGACCCTCAATTTTACAACGATCCTGTGCTAGACAACATCACATACGTTCCAACATTAAAAGAAATTTCCTTACTTGAACAAACGATAGATCCCTATGGACAAACTACTGACTTAGGAACATACCAGGCCGATCGAGGCGAAAAAGATGACATAATATTTACACTTAGTATTTCTACATTAATTAAAGAGTTTAATTCAACTAATGCACGATTTATAGAAGCAAGTGAAGGGAAGATATTTGGAGGTCTTGCCGTAGAAGAAAGTGACGATGATCTCGTAAATCAAACCGGAACGTACGCAATTCCTGATGATCAGGATAGAGTAGACCAAATCTTTTCAGGAACTGCATCTTCACTCCAAAATTTTGCTGTAGATACAAATGATGATGGAATCATAGATACAGCTGTAATTCTTTTTGCTCTTAAAGCATCGGAAGAGAACAATGACGAAGTACAAAAACAAAAAATAATAGAAATACAAAATCATATTGATGAAAGAATAAATCCAAAAACTGAAATGACGCAAACTGGAATAGTAGTTGTTCTTCATGAAGTTACTGATAGATTATACCAAGATTTGCTAACAATGCTGCCTATGTCTCTTGGAATAGTCATTGCTTTGATGCTTATATTCCATCGAAATTGGTTAGCAATCCCTGTTGTTTTAGTCCCAATTTTCTGTGCACTAATTTGGACATTAGGATTGGTAAATCTATCTGGGGTTGTTCTTACTCCGATGATTGTCGCCGCAGGTCCAATTTTAGTAGGTATTGGTGTTGATTATGGACTGCATGTAGCTAACAGAATTGTTGAATTCAAAGAAGAAGGAAATAAAATGCCTAAGGCTACATACTTAGCACTTTTAACGACGGGGAAGGCAACATTACTATGTGCTATTACTGATTCCATAGGATTTTCGGCTCTTTTCATATCACCGATAGTTCCAATGAGAACTGTCGGCCTTACGATGATTATTGGAGTTATTTGTTCTTTCTTCTTAACTGTGAGCATGACGCCTGCAATAATGAAATTAACAAACTATTCCAGACATAAGAATAAAGGATGGACTAGCATTGCGATACTATCTACAAAACAATGGAAGGCAATTCTCGTAGTTGTTCTATTAACAACCACTTATTCCATAGCTAGAATTTCAGTTATGGATCAAAACATAACTGGCAGTGAATCTGCACCTGAGGATGTTGATTCAATACAAAAATTAAGTGAATACTCAGACAAATTTGATGCAGGTCAAACTGGAATTTTATTAATAAATAACGATACTGCAAGAGACAAACCTGCTGCTAAGGATTTAGATGTTCTCGATATTATGAATTGGACTCAAGGGGAAATTAATAACATCACTGTGAATAATAGAAATACAGGAGATGTCATTAATGTCTCTGCGTTTTCAATTGTGGATTTTTTTAAATCTGCTTATTTTGCAATAGTAATAGAAGATTTAGATGGGGAAGCAATTTATCAATTTGAAGGAAGTTTCTGGGATTTCTTACACAGTGATTTCTTTGGGGACGATTATGCATTAGTAGATTTAAATCAGATATACAGCAGAGAACAACTTAGATCTGATATGATAGATGTCTTTTACGAATCTTTTACTGATGAAATGAGGTCTATGCTTCTAACTGATGAATACGATAAAGCTCTAATCTATGTTAGTATGCCATACGTAAACATAGATGATACGGCTATTGTTGTAAAAACTATAGATCAAATTGCAGAAATCAGAGACAGACAAATGTCATTTGAGAATGCACAAATGTCTACGCTTACAGGAGGACCTCCTGTATCTATAGCAATTAACGAAGGTATACAAGAGACGCAATTTGACACGATAAAATTGAGTTTAGTGTTAGTCTTAATTGCTATGATTTGTATATTTTGGTCTGTAAAATATGGATTTGTTACGTTCTTGCCAATTCTATTAGTTATTCTCTGGTATCCTGCTACAGTTGATGCTGGAGGTACAAATCTAAATATTTTTACAGCAATGGTTGGAACTATTATCATAGGTATCGGTATAGATAATTCTATACAAATAACTGAAAGAGTTAGAGAAGAAGGGGCTACTCCAAAAGGTATCCAAAAAGCCGTAGAAAATACTGGTCAATCCGTTGTCGAAGCAACATTCACAACAATGGGAGGAGTTTTCTCAGGTGTCATTATTTCCTTTTACAGAACTCAATTTGTTGGATTACGAAATTTCTTTGCTTTAATTATTACCTTAGTTTTATTTTCGTTACTGATGGCTGTATTTGCATTACCAAGTTTCTATCATGCATTGAATTATGTACAAAATAAATATGCAAAAAGAAACTGGAGAATTAAAACAAAATCTAATTAGATAGCATATCGGATAAAGCTAAAATGGCATTTTCTGCGTATGGCAACAGTCTATCCTCAAGATGTTCTGGCTTAGCCCCTGGTCCTATAATTCCAAAGCCTATCGGCTTCATCGAGGCCAACTGTAAATCAACTAAAGAACTTGTAACTGCTTGTCCCATGACTAAGCCATGCTTAGTTTCTCCACTCTCAATGATTCCTAAAACTGCAGCCCCATCAATTGATTCTCTAAGAAATAAGCGCTTAATCTGTAATGGAACTTCCATAGTGCCTGGTACCCAGTTTATCTCTTCAACAATAAGATTATTCTCAGAAGCTACTGACTTAGCCTTTTCAACCATTTTCTCAACTAATTCTCTGTGATAACTTCCTGCTACTATTGCTATTGATTTAGCCATGTATTAACTCCTTGTTTATTTGGAGCATTGTATCAACCATATTTTTTGTCTGTGTCTCAATTTCTAAATTTATTTTATCGCCTATAGATTTATTACTCAAATTAGTTAAACGTAAAGTTTCGGGTATGAGATAAACATTGAAACTATTATTTGATTTTTCAACCTCCCCTACAGTTAAACTAACTCCGTTTAATGCAACATAACCTTTCGGAAAAATATACCTTAAAGTTTCTGGATCTAATTTAAATGTAATTATATGATTATTTTCTGGATTTTCTATGTTACTAATTTGAACTGTTGTCGAAATGTGACCTGAAAGTAAATGGCCACCTATTTCATCTCCTAATCTCATTGAACGCTCTAAATTAACAACATCTTTCTTTTTAATATTTTTAAAAGTTGTAACATTCAGAGTCTCCATTATAATATCAAAACTAAGAACGTCATCACTTATTGAGGATACAGTTAAGCATACCCCATCAACACAAACGCTTGCTCCAATTTTTATACCATCCGAAAATTTTTGAGGAGTTTTAATTGAAATTTTTGTCAAATTTTCTAGTTTAGAAACTGTAATAATTTTACCAGTCCCCTCTACAATTCCACTAAAAACCATTTTTATTCTTCCTCAATATATTTTTTCCTGTAAATCTTTAAAATCTTAGCTATTATTTTACGTGATCCTGCTAAATCTTGCTCCATCTCTGGCAAACGAACAACTTTAACATTTAATCCACGCTCTAATAATTTTGATTCTAATTCTTTTCTGGTAAACAATCTTTGATCATAACCTAAAGCAATTACATCCGGCTTAATTTCTTCAACTATGATATCAAGCATATTTCCCGTTCTTCCAATAACCGTAGAGCTAACTGGTTTCAGATGAGATACAACCTCCGCTCTCATTTCTGCTGAAAGTATAGGTTCTCCTTTCATTTTGCGAACTGTATCATCATTGGCTATTATGACAACCAATTCATCTCCATTTTCTTTAGCTGCATTCAAAAAATGTGCATGTCCTGAGTGGATAATATCGAAGACACCTGTTGCTACTACTCTCATAGGTATGCCTCAACTATACTTTGCCCTTCTAAAAACAGATACCCTTCTTCTGATGCCCAAGCTTTCGCGTTTTCTGGTGATAAAGAATTGCCGTCATCTCCTACCATTTCACAACCCACTGCCACCGGATTCATATTGAGTAATTTTAACAAAGAAACAATTAACTCTGTGTGGCCTTTACGGGCTTTCACAAGTTCTTGGTCTGCAATACAAACTGGTACGTGCCCAGGTATTCGGAAGCTATCTGATATTTTCTTCTGAGATTCAGAGTCTGAAAGTGAGACTGATGCCTCCAATAGTTCTGCAAAAGACTTCGATGTTAAGGCTCTATCATAATCACTTATACCTGTAAAAGTATCTTTATGATTAATAAAAAGAGAAAATGAAGACTTCTTATCATAGGGTATCGTATGTTCAAGCATTTTTCTAACTACTGTAAAGTCATCACTTATTTTACCAACTGATTCAAAAATATCGTGAGAAAAAGGGAGTCCTAATTTTGTAGATGCTAAATTATCTGAGGCTATGAAGATCATACCTCCTCCTTTTTTTCTTAAAAAACGTATACTTGAATTTGATACATGTTTTGCAGAAAAGAAAATATCTGTTTCACCTTCCCTACCCGCCTCATCAAAAACCAAGATAGGTTCTCCCTTTCTTAGCGTTTTACTAATCTTTTCTACATCTAGCATAATATCTTTTACAAAGATAGACCTATCCCTATGAAAATTAATCCAAAAGCAGGCATTAAATAATTGCGTATATACTCAAAAATGAGTAGTCATTCCGGTATATAGGTTACAAAATCGATAACTGCATCCTCTTTTGCTTTCAAACTAACGTATCTTGTGCAAGATAAATCGCCCTTATCAAGTTTAACAATCATGAGTGATCCATAATCTCTATTACAAATCAAAGGTTCCTTATCTGGGGATGTGTAAAGATCATATCCTCCCCACTCTAATCTCCATTTCTTTGTAAAATCATAAACTATTGCTAATCTATTTGGTTCTAATTCATCTGCATGTAATAATGAATAGTCACCTGCTGAATAACTCAAATGTTTTGCGCCTCTAAACGATAAAGTCAATCCAGTTACTTCCTTTAAAAACTCAACAAAATCTGAAGATTTCCAAAACTCCTCAAGAACTGCTTTTGACTGCTTTCGCTTAAAATAACCTATATTCTCCTCATTTCTAAAACTAGGATTATACTCAACTGAGTCTATATCTAAAAACTTCGAAAGACGAACAAAAGGAAAATCTGAAGAGTTGAAGATACGATTCAAATTAGAAATTGTGGCTTCTTCTAAATAGTAAAAATTAATTTCAGGAATGATACCACCCCGTGACTGTTAATCTTTGAATATCTTCTAAAATTTCGCCTACTTGGTGCCAAGACTTATCAGACACCTCAAACATTATCAAAGAATTATATTCTGGAATAATCGTTTTTACTAATTCTGATTTGCCCACCTCATTTGCTTCGTAAATACAGAGTGCACCCCCACTTTTATCAGTCATTTCAATATCTGTCAAATGCAAACTATAGGCTATAACACGGCCTTCAACTTGATCATCGTGTGGCAAAAGAAAAGAACCAAGACCATAAACATAAGCACTCAAATCAATCTTAGACAAGGGCTTAACTCCAAAACTACTTGCAACTTTCTTCCGCCAACTTGAATCGCCTAAATCATCTCTAAGAATGTTTATGACTGGATGATCGACATCGGTTAATCCAAAAGAAAGATAACTAAATAAATCCGATTCATCAAAATCATATTCCAGTCCTGCCAAAGCATAAGTGACTAAATCTAAAGTTTGTTCATCAAGAAAATCTTTCACTACCACATGAGGGTAAGGCTCCTTGACAATTTTAGGAATTTTTTCAGTATTTCTCATTTTTTCTCCTTAGCCAACCAATCATTCCCTCCACCGTACTTTTATGAGTATCTTTTTGATGAATTCCATGATTTTGATTAGTCTCTAATAACCCAGGTCGTTTATTAAATAACATTTGTAATATTTCTTTAGAAGACAATTGTTGATTATATCCTTCTTCTACTATATTCATCCATAACTCAAATTCTTTCCTTGTTTCTTCAAACGTATTATACACAGGCCTCGGACCAAAATGAGTGTAAAAAACATTTTTTAAATTAAGTGATTCCATTTTTTTAATACTTTCCAACGCTAAATCATGCCTGTAGTATCCTGGCGTAACTGGAAATGAAGAACCCACCTCTGGATACCAAAGTCCTGCTGAATCACCTACAAATGCTTCATCCCCATAAATCCAAGTAATATGATGAGGTGCATGGCCTGGTGTGTGTATTGCCTTCAAAGAAAGGCTGCCTAGGGAAACTTCAAAGCCATCTACAGTAGAAACGAGCCTATCTTCTGAAATCGGTTTAGGTTTTCCATAAAGTTGAGCAACTCTGCCTAAAAAATCACTACTTCCTTGCCACCATTTTTCTATATTAGAAACATGTTTGTACGCCTTAGGGTGAACAAGTGCCTTTGCATTCTTACAAAGCTCCATAATATGACCTCCACCTCCAAAATGATCCAAATGAATGTGTGTAGGAACTACATAATCTACATTTTCAAGCTTCAATCCTGCTGATTTTATACCGCTCACTAAATTATCAAGTGAACAAGCAGGACCTGTTTCAATCAGCGCAATTTTATCATCTACAACCAAATAAATTGATATAAATTCTAATTCTTTGTTAGGACTTAAATCGAACCAAAATATATTTTCACTATGCCTCTTGATTGATATTGTCACATGATATCATAAGATAGGGGTTTAAGTGAACCATCGGCCTTATAGAGTCCTGTTAACATGTATTAGTCCGTTGAGTTAAATGAAATACATAATTGTAACCGGCGGAGTTCTTTCAGGCCTAGGTAAAGGCGTAACCTCTTCTTCAGCAGGCCTTCTATTACAATGTGCAGGCTACGAAGTGACTGCAGTAAAAATTGATCCCTATCTAAATGTTGATGCTGGAACAATGAATCCATATGAGCATGGTGAAGTATTCGTAATGACTGACGGTGCTGAAGTAGATTTAGACCTTGGCAATTATGAAAGATTTCTCAAATGTAATTTAACTAGTGATCACAACATAACTACTGGTAAAGTTTTCAAAAAAGTTATAGAAAAAGAAAGGAGAGGCGATTATTTGGGCCAAACCGTCCAGATAATCCCACATATAGTTAGAGAAATAGTGGATGGAATAAAGCATGCTGCTCAAAATGCAAAAGCAGATGTTTGTGTAGTTGAATTGGGAGGAACCGTAGGCGATATTGAATCTATGCCCTTCATGGAAGCTGCAAGACTATTAGGTAGAGAAGAAGGAAAAGAAAATGTAATGTTTATTCATACCACACTAGTACCTGTTCTTGGCGCTGTTGGTGAACAAAAAACAAAACCTACACAACACTCTGTAAAAGAGCTACAGGGACTTGGAATTAGACCTGATGTAATTGTCGGTAGAAGCGAAGAAAAGTTAGACGAAGATATTGCTTCGAAAATAGCTTTTTTTGCTGACATACCAAGAGAAGCCGTCATCTCAGCTCCTAATGCAAAAAGTATCTATGAAGTACCACTAATCTTTTTGGAGCAGAAAGTTCCTGAACTAATCGAGAATAGACTTGGATTAAAAACTAAAAAACCAGACGTTACTAAATGGAAAGACTTTGTTGAAAGAATAACAAATGGTGGTGAAGAAGTAGAAATTGCTATAATTGGAAAATATACTGCATTGAAAGATTCCTACATCTCTCACGAAGAAACACTGAGGTATGCGGGAGCAGTTCTTGGTTGTAAAGTTAATATTAGGTGGATTGAAGCTCCTGATTTAGAAGATTCTAAAACAACTAAATCGCTAGAAGGCGTAAATGGAGTCTTAGTTCCCGGAGGATTTGGAAGCAGAGGGTCTGAAGGCAAAATTATGGCCGCAGGTTGGGCAAGAACAAATCAAATTCCTTATTTGGGAGTCTGCTTTGGATTTCAATTAGCGACGGTAGAGTTTTGTAGAAATGTATTAGGATTAAAAAACGCAAACTCATTCGAGCTAGATCCTGATAGTAAGCATCCAGTCATAGATATTTTACCTGAACAAGAAGGTGTAAAAGATATGGGTGCAACTATGCGACTGGGAGATCATGAAGTTAAGATTTCTAAGGGAATTGCAAAAGAACTATATGGAAATAGTACTATTTTTGAAAGGCACAGACATAGATATGAAATCAATCCTGAGTATATTTCAAAAATTGAAGAAAAGGGTATGAAATATACAGGGAGAGATGTAAGTGGAAGAAGAATGGAAATATTAGAACTTGAAGGGCATCCCTATTTTGTGGCTTCCCAATTCCACCCTGAATTTAAATCGAGGCCCGATGCGCCATCCCCTCTACATTTAGGTCTTGTAAAAGCTGCATTGGATAGTAAAAAATCAGGGTAAGCTTATTAAGCTGTAATATCTGGCGTTATTATGTCAGACGATAATGATAACGGTGAAAACTTTGAAGAATTCAAAGGTAGACCTGATCCTTCCGAAGGTGGATTAACCGCAACTGAAATGATTATGGGATTTGGTTTTATTTTAATTGTCGCAGGATTTATACTAGGCTTAGTTAGATTACTAGGACTTAAAGATGGTCAAATACCTGCAGACTATGATGAACAACTTGATCAGCTTTATCTCAGTTACATTGTCATGTTCGTTGGAATGCTTATAACCAGTTTTCTAGGCTTTGGAGGAATGTTCAGAAGAGCAATGACTTCATTAGTTTCTTCAGAAGAATAAATTAAAACGTAATTGTCTTATCAATTTCAATTCCCATAGCTCCATCGCTTAAAATATAGCTGTAAACAAATGTATGAGTTCCATCTTGCTCTGAAGCTGTAACCAAAATAAAAGAAGAGGAGTATCCTCTAGATATCAAAATAGATTCAAAAGTCTGCGCAACTTCTTCGAAGGATTCTGATAAAGAGACTCCTTCTGTGGCACTATCTACCTCATGCTCTAAAGCTAAAGGAAAACTATTCTCCAATGAACTTATTATTGGAGTAATATCGTGCTTTTCACCTTGGTGGCTCCCTATGTTAACTGAATGCGATATTGAACTGGTAACAGCAATTAAAGTAATAGACATAAGAAGTCCTGAAACTAAAAGAAGTTGAGCTTTATTGTTCATTAATCCTCTCTATATCCATACCATAGCTGTAAATTTAATTCCCAAAGTTCATCCCCTGCCCAAACTAATCTAAATGTTTGGGAAACTGAGCCTCCAGGCACTACTCTATCAACTATTACTTCCGACTCTGAGCCATGCGCACCTTCCAACCTATAAGATATAGAGGAAGAAAGACCTGCATCGAGATACTGCTTTATAGATTCAAAATTCTCAGTTGCTAACCACCAAGACAATGTTGAATCATGATGAGCTTCAGCTGTAGGCGGATCTGAAGGTACCCATTCATCTAAAACTTCGAGAATTTCTAATCCTGAGAAATATAAATCATATTCATCGACATTATTGGCATCACTAGTTGGTAAAACATTAACTGCAACATTAACTGTAGATGTAAACAACGTAGCTACTAAAAGGACTTCAAGCACGTGCATTTGCCCCTTTGTATTTTTCATAATAAGTTGCCTCTCAAATCAAATCTGAGGTGTAATCATAGAAGTTGCAATTCCTGTTAGTTCAAAAATAAACCATCCCAATAGTAATAGGAATGAGGCCCGAAGAAATGCTGAGTATAATCTTCCCGTTGACATAAAGCCTGCTGCAAGACCATTACCCATGCCTTGAACCATTAAACTATACAGAAACATAGTTGAAATCCAAACTTCATTCATCTCTCTAATTGTTAAATTACCAATCGACATACTTCCTCCACCTGTAGTTGCTGAAGAGTCAACAATTGCTGGAATAAAAGTACTTGCTAAAACTAAAATAATACCTAAGTAAACGAAAAAAGACGCATAAATAACTGTAACGTAACTTCCCACTTCCTGCCTTCTTTCCGTCTCTAATGCCTTAATTTCTTTAGCATCATATGATGCTGCTAACAAAATATCGGAAATACGACCTCCGGCACGATTTGCTTCGTCAACCATTCTAACGGCTCTAGTCACAATCGGAGAAGTGACTCTTTCTGTAAACATCTCTAAAACTTCACCAAAAGAAACTCCCCAAGAAATTTGTGAAGCCATTTTGTTAACCTCGTCATTTAGATTACCATATTCTCCTTTAGCTAAAGTTTGGATTGCAACTGTCATACTTAGACCACCTTTCCAATATTCTGCTAAGTCGCGTAAAAAATCTGGAAATTTTTCCTCAACGCGTGCTCTAATTTGATCTCTACGCCAACCATAAATTCCATAAGGAAGCATGAGTGAAACTAGTCCAAAGGTTATGTAGTCAATTGCTGAAACCTCAGGATAACTACGCAACCAAATAGTTGCAGTCATTTCATTTTCAATGCCATCTACTGCAGGATCTAAATCTCTTGTCTCATTTGAATTTAAACCAAATAAATTAAGAGGCATAATGCATCCTGCTTTATCTATCGTACAAACTTTGTTTGGATCATTTACATTATTTGATGCACCAATTTCTACACCATTATCGTTTTTTCCTTCTCCTCCAAATGTAAAAGAGAAACGGCCATCATTCATGTGCCAAGGATTATCAAATTGCTTATCTCTGTCAGAGTCGACCATCAATGTTGATTTATCGCTCTCATGATTTATGTTGGCTATAGCAAAAAAGAAAATTGCTAAAATTATAGAGAAGAAAACTACAATGACTGGACCCCAATCAGTAGTTTTATCCCTGACATTTAACCACTGGCGAACCTTCCAATATTCCATCCAGCGCCTCTTGACTCCGGTACGGCGGTCCTTGTAAACTTTCTTTTGTAAATTACCCTTTATTCCCATTAGTCCGTCGAGACCTCCTGACTCAATGAAAAGAATAAACCTGAAAAAATTAATTGAATTATTGGAAAGCCTCCAAAGACTAATAGATACATATGAATTTCTTCAAGCTGCATCCCTGCACCAGAAACCCAAAAGGTAATGACCGCGATAATCATGGCAAAAATAGGAAGAGCTACCGCAACAACAACATATGCTTCTGAGAAAAGTGCCATTTGCTGTAAAACGTCTTTTACGTGAACTCTATTCTGTTGCGCATAATATTCTGACCTGTTCAGGAAATATAACTTCAAGTTACCTCCTGAAGTTACAGTACCAATAATTCCTTGGATGAATTCTGCAAACCTTTCTGAAGGAGTACGTTCAACAGCTTCCTTTAAAGTTGTAACTAAATCTCTGCCCATGAATTCCATGCTGTGGAAAATCCAGGCAGCTTCTACTGATATTTCACCATAAATATCTTCATTTCTAGCAAGTGACTTGAAAGTTTGAGTTGGAGTTGCATTGGCTGCAGCCATTGCCGAAACGTAACTGGCTGCGAAAGGTAACTGCCTATCCATATTAGTCCCTCTACTACTTTCTAGAAGAGCTGGTGTCAACCATTGAACTAAAGCTATCAAAAGAGGAATGACTATACATAAAAATACGGCAATAACAACCTCGTGAATTCTCTGAACATTAATTGTTTCACCTTCTTCTCCTCCAGGAGCCGGGAGAGTTTCTATAACTTGAGGAATTAAAAAACCTGAAATACCAAGGACTAACAAAACTCCTACGATAAATGCCGTAACAACCTGCATGACTGAAGTTGCAACATAATCTTCAGGTAAGAGAGGAATTCTTGCCTTAACTAACTGATTTTTTAACCCTATAGAATCTTTAGTTAATAAACGGCCTAACCAACCGAAAATAATCCTGCTAAAAGTTTCAAATCCGGTCAGAGCCATTTGTGCCACCAACGTGGATTAGCGGAACGTTGAACTCTGCTAGCTAAACTTGATTTCAGACTTACCAACGCCTTAGCAATCCGAGCTTCTTCATTTTCAACTGCCTTTGATCGTTTATCTCCTTCTAATTTTTCAATCTTTGCAGCTGATTTGGATCTTTTATTAAGTTCTGAACGAACATTATTCAACATCCTTCTACCTTCAACCTCATTCAAAGAGGATACGTCACCTAAGTCAATATCTTTAGCCAGTGGAGTCAATTGTTTAAGTGGAACATAGTAAGCTTGATCCTTTAACAAATCGTTTTGGAGTTTTATCTCTATTTTTTCTCTTCTAGTTTCTTCATTTGCAATTAACTTAGATCGCTTAGTTGGATCATCAGTTTGTGAAATTTTAGCATCGTTTTTAGCTCGAGTTGCCTGCTCTTTTGCTTCACGCTTTTGATATTTTTGCCTAACTTTAGGCGGAAAATCTCCAACATCAACTTCGTCATCTTCACGTGATAAATCTAAATCACGATCTTCTACCTTACGACGGCGTTTCTTGCCTCCAACTTGCATGTCTTCGTAAACTTGCCTCATTACATCCTCAGGGTGTACATAGTACTCTGCAACTACGCGGGCAAAATCTTTGTAATCTCTGATTCCTTTCTTCAAACACCATTCAATAACTAATTGTCTTCTCTTGGTCTCATCCATAATCTCAACACGATTGAGATTAGCTTTCATCATAATTTTTTCAAAAATATAAGATTTACCGGTAAAAACAAACTCATCTACCGTATTGTCCCATCTGAAAGCCTCATTTGTAAGCAATTCATGAGAGTGCGGATCTATTCCAATGATTTCAATAATTCCTTTATTCCTTCGTACACGTTTACCACCCACACGCGTTTGAATCTGAATTGATATTCCATCTAAGGCTGGAATCAAAACACGAGGAATTTCAATTGGTTTATTCTCAAGACGATGCACTAAACTTTGAATTGAATCGGCGTGGAAAGTGGAATATGTTGTGTGACCTGTTGCCATTGCCTGGAAAAGAACATAAGCTTCAGCACCACGAATTTCTCCTACAATAATATATTCAGGACGCTCACGAAGAGCTGCTCTCAATAAATCATACATGTCAACTTCTCCAGCCGCTTTTCCACCTGTTGCGCTACCTTCACCACCAAAACCCTGTCTTGTACAACCTGGAATCCAATTTGGATGAGGTAAATTCAACTCTCGAGTTTCTTCAATACTGACAATTTTATGTTGCCATGGAAGGAAAAGTGAACATGCATTCAGAGATGTTGTTTTACCTGAAGCTGTTCCGCCGACAAATAACATAGACATACCATATTGCATTGCCAACCAAAAGAATGCAATTTGCATAGATGAAAACGTTTTAAATTCTAATAAATCAACAGGAGTAAAAGGTTCATCTCTAAAACGCCGAATTGTGAACGTAGAACCCTTAGTTGACACTTCTCTGCCAAGAGTCATCACTATACGTGACCCATCCATTAATGTTGCATCCAATAACGGTTCTGCAATAGAAATGTGCTTACCACAACGTTGAGCCATACGTATTATATATTGTTCTAATTCTAATTCATCTTCCCACATTACATTAGTTCTTAATGACTCAAAACGACGATGATAAACGAAAATTTCAACTCCTGGACCGTCACAAGAAACATCTTCGATATTTGGATCTCTCATCATGGTATCGATTTTACCGTAACCAATCAAATCCCTTTCAATGAAATAATGAATCTTAGCACGGTTACTTTTGCGAGACTTCAGCCTGTAACTATCTAAAATGTCATCAACTGCCTGCTTGAGAAAATCTTCTTGTGATTCATCAAGAGTCTCGCGATTTATGTTAAGTGCTCGCTGAAGAACTTCCTTAATTGTATCCAAATCTTCTTGCTCTTGCTTAGTTGCCTTGGGTTCGACAACATAATAAAATCTAGAATAATCTCGCTTGTCAAATAATACTCTTACGTAAGAAAAAGGAGGATAAACAGGATAAGTATCTAACTCTTCAAAATCTTCACCTATCTCTATATCATCCATTACCAAGTCATGAATGACACCATCTTTCTTAGCTGCAGCTCTCTTTTTCCTAAGCCTACGCCTCTGTAACCAAGAAAGTTTTGATTCATCAATTTGTTCTTCTTCTCCAAGTAAGTTGGACCCTGCGTCTAAGGTTTCTTTAGATGCACTCATCGTATCATTCCTTGGTTAACTTAACAACCTTCAGATTCTCATCATAGTAAGCGAGTATATAAGAAGTAGTCGAAGTTAGAGATTTGCCAGTATCTGTCTGAATTGCTGTTGCAGGCTCTAATGGAAAAGTCACTTCAAAACTCCCTCCGCGAGGCTGTATCGTAGTAACTTTGAGCCCAGTTTCAGTACCATTCACTTGATATTGTATTCCATGATTAATAGATTCAATTCCAAACTCTAAGCGAATTGTAGGAGAAGAACCAGGATACTCTCTAACAGTATTCAAAAGATCTTCAATTCCTAATTGGTAATAATGTGCAATTTCTTCAGCCTCTTCTTGAGCTGTATTAGCTATATTTCCATTTAACATAGTGCTTGAAGTGAGCATCATCGAGGACAAAATTAAGACAGAGATTGAGGCTGTGTATACATAGCCAATTAACTCTGAAGCTGCAGAATCATCGTAAGTTAAATTTGACATTGATTGTTCTCTCTAATATCCTAAAATCAAAAGGCGTTGCTTGTGTGTAAGTTACATCTTCTTCAAACCCCAGACTCGTTCCAATCAAGGATTCGGAGGGTGTGAATGAAAAAATTGCTCTTTTAAAACCTAAATTATTAGCTGTCGAAGTATAGTATGTTTGGAGAGCTGTTGAACTGTCGCCACTAAAACCAATTCTTATGCTGTAGACTTCAACTAGATTATCATTACCGCCTTGATTCCGTGCATCAAATATGAAATTACCTGCTGTTAAACTTTTAGATGATGAAGACATGTTATAATCTGTTTGATAAATTGTAAAAGAATCATAAGAATCTGAATCAGATACTGTGTAAATTAAAGGTTTTGAAGTAACAAAAAACGGACCGCCTGGCTCTTTTGAAACTATACCTCCATTAAACATTCGCATCTTAAAAACTCCTGAAACGGATGAATATCTGTAAGATAAGGAATCAGTACCATAAATGAAAAAGCCACCAACTTGCGTATCGTTAGTAGTGCTTGTATAGGTAACATCAACACCATAAACCAATGCAGGAAAACCTGTAACTAAGTTATCTGAAGTTGTACCTGTCCACTCTGTGCCATTAGGATAGGTTATAGTTATCCTATAATCTGAAACGACAAATGATTCATCTGTCATTGCAAATCTAGTAACTCCATTCTCGACACCTACTATTTTAGGATTTGACCAAGGTACTGTTGTATAATAATATCTAATTTCATCAAGATTTGACCTCTCAACGAAAGAACCTGAACTAAACGAAACTGTGGAAGTTCGAGATGCACCTTCTCCTTGAATAATAACATGATCTAAATCTGCATCGAAATTTAATAGGTTATTTTGAGCTGAAGTATAAATCGCATATGCTTCGCTTTGCTGTATCTGTGGAATACCCCATGCAAGCATAGTTCCTGTAATTGTAATCATAATTGCCAAAATCAAAACTGTGCCTATTACGGGACTAACGGCGTCTTCTGATTTGGATAGGGATAGCTGTCGCTGCACATTATCACATTAATACGGGGTTCTAAAAAGTGTTAGGTTAAATTAATGTAAGTTATCTTCCAACCATCTTTCAGCATCTATGGCAGCCATACAACCCATGCCTGCTGCAGTTATTGCTTGGCGATAACGAGTATCTACAACGTCACCTCCGGCAAAAACTCCTGCAACGCTAGTCATTGAATTTTCTTTCCACAAAATATAACCGTGATCGTCTGTTTCTACTTGTCCGTCTAAGAATGAAGTAATAGGCTTATGTCCTATCGCAATGAATGCTCCATCGCAAGAAAAATCTTCTTCTTCATTAGTTTTTGTATTTACTAATGTAGCACCTTCAAAATTCCCGTCTGAACCCAACCACGATTTAACTTGATAATTTAATTTCCATTCAATTTTAGGGTTTTCTTTGGCCCTATCTTCCATTATTTGAGATGAGCGTAAACCTTCTCTTCGGTGTACTATGGTAACTTTGCTACAAAATCGTGTAAGAAAATTAGCTTCTTCCATAGCAGAATCTCCACCACCAATAACAATTACCTCTTTGTCTCTAAAAAATGCTCCATCACAAGTAGCACATGTAGAAATTCCTCTCCCTTTGTGTATCTCTTCATTTTTGGCATTTAACCAAATTGCTTCAGCTCCCGTTGTAATTATTAATGAATTTGCAAGATAACTTTCAGTACCTACATTTACCCTAAAAGGACGTTGAGATAAATCTACGGAATCTACATTTTTATCAACGATTTTACAGCCAAATCTTGCTGCTTGCGATCTAAGTTCCATCATCATTTCAGGACCTTCTATACCATTAGGATATCCTGGGAAATTTTCAACGTCACTTGTCAACATTAATTGACCACCACTAGAAAATCCTGCAAAAAGTAACGGATTAAGCATGGCGCGACTAGTGTAAAGGCCTGCTGTATAACCTGCAGGACCTGAACCAATAATTATGACATCTCTTACATCTGACATCATAACCCATAAACAAGGTGTGTAAAATACTGCGCCTATTTACCCAACCATCTGGCTGATACAATAAAGCCAGTGTGACCAATCATGTTACTTTGGGGCCTCAAAGCATTTACTTTAGATTGCCATGATCTTTGGATATTCTCTATAATTTCTATTTCTTCCCAATCGCCTAAAGTTTCAAGCAAGGTTTGAACTTGATTAACTGTAGGAAGATAGCATATCAAAACGCCACCAATCTTTAACGAATTCGTAGACCATTTAACAAGAGTCCAAGGTTTAGGAAGATCTAATATGACTGAGGATGCATCAATAGCTTCCGTATTTTCACTCAATTCCTCTTTCCTAATGTCGACTGAATCTGACCAAGGACTCATTTTTATGTTTCTGTTAGCTATTTTAAAATGTTTTGAATTGTTCTCAAAAGTTATCACTTTGCCATTGGGACTGATAGCTTGGACAAGAGATAAGGTCAAAGCACCTGAACCTGATCCAGCTTCAATTACGGTATCACCAGCAGATATACCGGACTTGTAAATTATCCAAGCCGCATCCTTGGGAGATATAATCTGAGGCCCTCTTTTCAAATTAGAATGAAAATCAGACTGATTCGAGTTTATTAATTTAGCTTTTTTATCAAAAAGTTCAAACTCTTCATTCAGTTCTTTCCCATGCAAAAGTTTACTTGGAAATCTTCCAAAACCTTTCACATCTATAATTTTAGAGCCTAAATTTACTAGATGTGTTGATCCCTCTATTACTAAAAGAATCCAATTATTCATTAAAAATAAAAAAATTAACCTACCAGAAGTTTGGCATTTGATAATGAATATTTCCATTCATCATCAAGAATATTTGTTGAACGATAATACTTAACTAAACGAAGAATTTTGGCCTCTGTAAGGCGTAAAGCTCTCGTATTATGAACATCTTTGTTATTAATTTTTAAATGTTCTCCAAGCCTAACTGCTTTTCTCATAAGATTTGTTAAATCTTCTGGTAATTGTGATAACATGTTTTTTTCTTTCAAAATTTTAGATATTGATTTACCTGTTGCTAATTTTACGCTAGGTACGCCATGCGCATCTCTTAATTCAATACCGATCTGAGAAGTACTTTTTCCTTCTGATGACAGCTCAACGACTTTGCTTTCGACGTCTTTTTGCTTGAGGGCCCAACTAGGATTTTTTTCTCTGATTTGTGGGCTAGACCCTGAACGGCCTTTGCGTCGTGCATGCATTCTCGCCATTGTTATTTATCTCCTGTGAAGGATATGGCGCCAGTCAGGCCTGTATAAAAACATTAGCATAATATCAATAATCGGACGTCCAGTAAAGTGCTAATTCTTTGTTTAAGTATAGGGCATAATTGAAAAGCGGCATATTTTCATAATAAGAATTGAAAGAGAGAGATAATGTAGAAGATTTGCCTCTCATATCAGGAATAGCTAAGTTTACTATGGAAACTGATAAATTTTCACTAATCCCACGCGTTTGGTTATCCTGATTAGACCATTCCCACAGATGATTTGTCGCTGTCCAATAAAAGTCTTTTATTGAAATCCTCTCTACTTGCATTTTTTCATGATCTATTAAACCCGAAGATAACATTTCTGCATCTCCTATTGGTATAAAATTGGAATATGCAGCTATCCTCCTATCTCTCTTTGCGTCATTACATTCCATAATCGAAGTTTCTAAATTATTTTTGATCCAAACTGAAGTAGAAAAGCTGCTATCTCTGACTGAATAACTGTAATAAACTTCATCACGATTGTGAGATTCTAATCTGTAGTTCAAATCGTAATGTGTAAAAGACAGAATTAATAACACAAAAAATGCGAACAATAGTGATTGCCTATCGGGATTAGCTTCTAAGTTTTCAGCAAAAAAATCCATGCCTGGAGCGATAAAAAGCAAAATGCCAAAACTCCACAAGTAGGGAATGTAAATTAAATCAGATATTACAAAAAGACCTAGTGCCAAATAAGACATCGAGAAGAAGTAAGAGTGTGATACGCGACCCTCTTGAACCCAAAATACTATTCCGATGACAGACACAAAAATAAACGGTCCTACATTTAAAAGATAATATAAAGCCAAATTACCCATTGATGAAAAAATACCATATCCACTAAATAGGTAGGCACCTAATACTTCATCATCTGGAGAATAGGGTGAAAAATCTAAATACTGAAGATAAAAAAGATAACTGGATAGGAATAAAAGGAAAAATAAAGCTTGTCTACCGGCCCTCTCACGATTGGTGGCGCTTTCTTGCCAATAGTACAAGATATTTGACAAAATAAAAGCGATTAATATTCCTGGAAATAAAAGTCCCATTCTGTGTAAGGATGGTAAAATTAATATAGTTATGAATAAAAGAGAAATAATTCGTAAAGGATAGCGTCCATACTTGTGATGCTGTAATCTAAGAAGTAACCAGATGAAAAAAGGTAAGATTGATATTAGAGAGTATCTCAATGAAAGTCTCCAAATTGAAAAAGTTAAAAATCTTGGTGCCAAAGAAAAGCAAAGCGTTGCAAACCAACGACTTCTATAATTATTCGTAAATTCTCCAGTTAACATAAAAAAACCATACGTTGAGATCGTGGAGAAAATGAATCCGTGAATAAAAATATATTGATAAATGGAAAGTCCCGTAAGAGAACAAACTACCGAAGCGAAAAGTGTCGCTCCCAGTGGTGAGGTACCAGGAAAAAGGCCATAAAATGTCAATATGTTATCTGCCCAAAAAATTTGGCCATTGTAAAGAATTGCTTTAGCAACAGATATGTAGTAGAAATTATCAGTTCCAGTAGGAGAGGGCGTAGAGGGATAACGCATGAGAATCGTCATGAAAAAGAGTAAAATAAGGCTAGTTTTTTTGCTCGAATTTAAACTTTTCATATGTTGGCAATAACAGCATGTTTTAAGGCTATATCTTTATCAAAAAAAGTGCCTAAATTGCTACATATTTTTATATAGCATCAACTCTGCATTCATGCACCTATCACGGGGGCGTAAATTGTCTACAGCTAGCAAAAAGAATTACAGTCTGATGGCACTGCTGATTGTAACAGCACTCATAGTTGGTAAAAGTGCTGAAGGATATCCTAACGGTGGGGTCAGTGGCGGTGATGAATGGGCTGAAGACTCCATTGCAAACGGTTGCTCTTGTCACATGGACGAACAGTTGAATGAAGGAATGTATAGCTTGGAAGGAATACCAAATTCATATGTGCCTGAGGAAACTTATAATATTACCTTAGTTATATATGATTCGACTGTTATTATGGTAGAAGATGCAGTAAGGTATGGTGGTTTTCTAGCTGAAGTTACAGAAGGTGCATTTATCACTGATGAAAATTATTGGGTAGGTGGCGAAGGTGCTTACATTTCGCATAATGATAATAGTAACGACGTTCGAAATTGGACTTTCCAATGGGCTGCACCTACCGAAGGGGCAGGAGATGCTGTTTTCATAATCTATTTTAATGCAGTTAATGGGCAAGGAACTAATGGAGACCAATGGGGATACTTAACCGCTGTATCTTTAGGCACCCCACAAGCTACAACACACGAAAGCTCAATACATGAAATGGGAGTGTCAATAATGCAATATTGGATTGCATTAATTGCTATAGCTGTAGTTTTCTTATCTGTTTTTATTTCTTACATAGTAATACGAGGAGGGAGTTCAAATTACCGAGGTTAATGAAATCCTAGAAAAAGTTTCCAAAGGGGAACTAACTGCAGAAGATGCTCAGAAACTTATGGGTACATACAGGGATGAAGAACTCGGGAAACAGCTACGAAATATCCCTGGTAAAGAACAAATAGAAGTATTCGCAATAATACTTATTTTTTTAGTTCTTGAAATTATGTATGATTCTCTATTCATATATGGCATATTAGAAGGATGGGATCAGCAGTTTCTTTCATTTGTTCTAGCTATGGCATTTCTGGTTTTAGGACTTATGATTGATTTCTACAGGCGCTCTTTCATGCCAGATATCTTAGAAGCAAAAAAACGAAGGAGGAAAGTTATTACAAAACTTGAGAGGTAATATGGAAATTACTCGAAGAGGCTTCTTACAAGGAGCTATTGGATTAGCTGGTGCCGGTATGACTGGGGCTCTTGCTGTTCCTGCTCTGAAAACCTTACTGCCACCTCCAATTACTAGGTGCAATAAAGATGATGCGCATGATACGCTTACATTCAAAGCTGAAGCTGGAAAGTGGTACGAAAATAAAGGAAACGACGTTGCCACTGTTGCTGATTTCGAGAATGTGTGGGACGTCGCAATCGTTAATTGGGGTCCCGAAAATTTAGAGGAAGAATTGGGGGCCTGCGAAATTCAATTAGCTCTTGCAAGAGTACCTGCTGAACCGGGAATGGAAGGATTAGGAGTAAGTGTTGGAGATGGAAGTTCTATTTTGATGGCATATCATACTTACAAATGCCCGCATCTATGTTGTAAACCTGTGTATACTGAAGCTGGAACTAGTGCCATAAGTGGGAAAGACTATGAGAATATGTTCCTTTGTCCTTGCCATTTATCACTATTTGACCCTATATCTATAATACAAAATATAGACGAGCAGGGAAGAGAAGTCATGGCTGCTGAATTATTGGAAGGGCCCGCGCCCTATGGCTTACCTGTAGTTCCTGTTGCTGAAGAAAACGGTGAACTGATAGGATTAACTACTGAAATTGATTGGCTAAAATATTGTGGGCAGGGCTAAAATGAAAATTAACAAAATACTAATGATTATAATAGGGTGTTTAACCTTCTTCGCATTGCCTGCTAATGCTGAAACTCCGTTAATAGAAGAGTTAATGCGCAAATATACTTTCCCACTGATATTTTTATCTTTACTCGGTGGTGCACTAGGAGTAGGATACTTGTATTTCACAGGTCTACTTCCTGGAATAATGTTTGAAGCGTGGAAGTGGGTAGACGAAAGATTTGCACTACACCGATATGTTTCATTAGTTAAGAGAGAATACTATTCAGTTGTTTACACTTTACTCCCTGCAACAGGAAGAACGATGCCTCAATCCCATACTGAAAGGTACAATGTAAAAGCTGTATGGTATTGGTATCCATTCTACTCACTGGGAGGACTTTCTTTCTTTTCATACATAATTCTAGTAATTACTGGAATATATTTAGGATTTTATTATGTACCTGATGGTGAATTTATTACTGACCCTGAGACCGGTAAAGCTTCCTCAGGAGCCTACAGATCTATGGAGCTAATAATGACTCAAGTATCATTTGGTTATATTATTCGCGCAATTCACCACTGGGCTGCGCATTTCATGGTAGCTGCAGTATTTCTACATATGATGAGAGTTTACTTTGTTGGAGCATACAGAAATCCTCGTGAAGTTAACTGGATTCTAGGAGTTATATTACTCATGGTTACCATATTTTTCGGTTTCACAGGATATATTCTGCCTTGGGATGAGCTTGGATTCGCTGCAGCATCTATCGGACTTGAAATGGCTACCTCAATTCCAGCCATGGGGCCACCGATTGCAGCTATTGTATTTGGAGGGACCCAAATTACTGGAGATACTGTAACAAGAATGTATTGGCTTCATATTTTTGTGCTTCCTCTAGTAGGAACTGTACTTATGATAATTCATATGGCTATTGTATGGATACAAGGGGAGGCTGAACCGCACTGATGAGTGAAGACGACTTAACAGAAATGATTTATGAGCATCAAGAAGAGCAATTAGACCTTGATACAATAAATAAGCTGGAAAATAGAGAAGATCACTCAGTTCTCGAAGCTGATATGATTAAAGGAGAACCGCTTTACCCACACGAAGTAACACGGGACGGAGTCTTTACCCTATATATCATGGCACTTTTGTTTTACCTAACGGCTTTTGTACCGCCACCGTTACATTCTGCTGCAGATCCAACTGCTGGAACTGCTTATCCTCCGCCATTACCTGATTGGTATCTATTGTGGGCTTTTGGATGCTTAAAAGTAGCATGGGATATCAAAATGACTATACCTCTATCTATGCTTCCATTCTTAGGATTAGAAGATATCGAGCTATTCTTGATGTCTGCTAAAGTTTGGGGAACTTTGGTTCAAGGTTTAATAGTAAATCTTGTAATTGCAGTTCCCTTTATCGATAGGGCAATTGGTGCACTAATTGATCCTCAGTATGGAGATGTCGTAAACCGCGGGCATGAGAGAAGACCTGTCGAAGATCCTGTAAGAGCTGCGATAGGAGTTTACGGAATTGTAATGATTGTCATGCTATCTATATTCTCTATTAATGCTAACATTGCACTGTATTACCCTCAAGTAACTACAGATATTCTGATGGTACTAACAGTATGGGGACCTATTGTTCTTGCAATAATGACTTACGTATTTTTAGATAGAAGAAGGTCTGAAGGTGCAAAGCCACTTACTGATGAAGAGAGGTTTGATCTGTATGTCAATGGAATAACTGACAGAAGAATGCAAAGAATATATGAATTCAAATTGAATCGTTGCTATCAATGTGGTCTATGTGATGACATTTGCCCCGTAAGAGATATGGAAGGTGAGCACGAATTAAATATTATTTACAATACATTCCAAAATGAACATGACGGAACTGCAATGTGGTCATGTATAACATGTGGAATGTGTACTGCCGTTTGCCCTCAAAATATAGAGTACATCGATTATGTCTTAGAACAAAGAGCACTCTTTACTATGGGTGCAAGCTCAGATTCCGATACGACAATTCCAAACATTATTGGTGGCGAGTCTCCAAAGGCGGTGTTGAATCATGAGTAGTAGAACCAAGCCATATGCTAGAACTATTCCACATCCACTATTTGAGAGACTGATTGTAGAAGACGCCATGAATAAAGATGAAAGCTCCTGGAAACCAGAAAGGCCTCACGAATATGGCTATTTTCCAGGATGCGTAGATTTTATGGATGTTGAAGTTAAATTTACTCACTTGAACAAAGGCGATGCTGACCATGCTTCAATTGCAGCCGCCTCAATAAAATTGTTAAATTATGCAAATATTGATCCATTAATATTGGATATGAACATGTTCAAATGTTCAGGCCACGATCAATTATGGCAAGGCCAATTAGAAGTATTTGATGCCCTAAAAGAACATAATATGCGAAGATTAAAAGAGTCTGGAATAAAAATTTTAACCTGTTCATGTGCTGAATGCTATCGAACTTTTGCAGTAGATTATGATCTTCCTGGAAAGCTAGGAATTAAGGTTGAACACATCACCCAAACCTTGCAAGGTAGAGGATTAAAATTCAAAGCTCCTGAAAATGTAACCGTTGCCTATCACGATCCGTGCCGTCTAGGAAGAATGATGGGCGAGTATGAGGCTCCTAGAGATTTAATACAACTTGTAGACGGCGCTACCATGGTCGAATTAGAAAATAACAAAGAACGTGCATTATGTTGTGGCGTATCATCTATGATGTATTGTAATGATGCAACTAAAGCAGTACGTAGAAAAAGACTCGACCAAGGAACTGATGCAGGTATTGATTTGATGCTTGGAGGCTGTCCAAAATGCTACATGCACATGCAATGTATGTTAAATGAAGAACGAATGAATCCTGAAGACGGCCATCATCACGACTATGAAATGATGGATTTGATGCAATTTCTTGTTGCATGTTTAGAAGGTGAAAATTAATGTCTGATACTGACATTACTAAATTCGCAACTGAAGGAAATCGGGATTTACACATCTTATTCGGTTCCCAAAGTGGTAACTCAGAAGGGCTTGCAGAGAAATGGCAAAAGGAAGCTCCACGCTATGGTTTGAATCCAACTGTTCATGACATGGATGGATTTGATATTAAATCCATGAGCGAAATGACGCGTGTGATGATTGTTTGCTCTACTTGGGGAGAAGGAGAAATGCCTGATAATGCTGAAGAACTATATCAAGAGGCATTAGATGCTGGCAGTATACTTTCAAAAACTAATTTCTCAGTTTGCTCTCTTGGAGATACAGGATACGATCTATTCTGTCAATCCGGAAAAGATTGGGACAAAACTTTGCAAGATATGGGCGGTGCCCGAATTTATGATCGCGTAGACTGTGATGTAGATTACGAAATGCCTGCAGAAGAGTGGATGAATGGAGTAATGCCAAAGCTAGCTTGCGTCGGGGATGACGGAAATTTTGTTCCTGAGCTTGAAGAAAAAATGGTTGCTTACGCTTCTGGAGTGGAAATTGATGAGCCTGAAGAAGAAGTTGAAGCTGTTGGAGGAACTACCGCTTACCAAGCCATGGCTACAGTTCCACTCTTTTTCAAAAAACCTAATAAGTGGTTAAAGCGAGTCAAAGGAGTGTTGGCAGAAGATGAACTACCAACAACAGGTATTGAAAAAGCAAAAGAGATGTTTAAGGAACTAAGAAAGGTAACCTTGAAATCATTACCCCAGGGAAGAGATTACATTGCTTTAGTAGATAACGAAAAATGTATAGGATGCACTCAATGCGTTTATTATTGTAATTTTGCATCAATAGATATGATTTCTTGGGACTTAAATGCGAGAACTTCACAATTTGAATCGAAAAAAGCTCTCATCCTTGATGATACTTGTGTTGGTTGTACATTGTGCGCTTTTGCTTGCCCTGTGGAAGCAATAACTATGGAAAGCAAAGTCTAGATTTTTAGATGGATTTATATAATTCTATTATTGTAGCAATATGGCTCTGTGTTGCATACGCAATATGGGCTGCAACTGCAGCGGGAGACCCTGGATACGGGCAGGTAGCATTCTTGTTTGGAGGAATATTTGCTCATCTATATCTTAGAAAAATAAAACTAGAAAGGCCCATTACCAAAAATGATGAAATTACAATACCTGATGCAGACTTTTCAGTGGAAATTCCTGACGAAGGGGACAAGTATTACTTTAGTGAAAAAAGTTATCGCAAAATTATTTGGACTTCTACCATTATTTCCATGATACTAATTAGTATTTTTATTGAAACTATAACATATCAACCTGAGTATTTAATTTGGGGATTAGTAGCATTTATATTTGGTCTAATTATATTTATTATACCTATATTTTTACCTATCAAGGATGATATTGAAACCTTAAGAAAACGAGCTGAAAAAGAAAGAATAAAGGCATGGCGTAGAGGCAAGTTTGAAAAAGACAATAAAGATTCTGAGGATAACGAAAAAGATAAGGGAAATGATGATTTGGAAAATAATAAACTTCCTGAGGAGGAAGAGTGAAGACACTGTTTGATGAGGTTTTAGAAAGAATACGTCCCGATGAGAATGAAACCACAAAAATAAATAAGATTTACAATAATCTAAAAAATGAAATAACTAAACAGAATTTAGATTCGCTAATTGTTGGATCCATAGCTAAGGGAACAAATCTTAAGGGTGCTGATATTGACTTATTTATTAGGTTTGACGAAGATACGGATTTGAAAAGTGAAGGACTAAAAGTAGCTCGGGAAATTTTAACTGACGGTAAAGAATTATATGCTCAGCATCCTTATCTTAGAGGCGAAATTGAAGGTATTGGCATAGATTTAGTACCGTGCTATGCTATCAAAGACTCATCAAAATCAATTTCTGCAGTTGATAGAACTCCATTTCATACGAAATGGGTCGCTGAAAATATTGCAGGAAAAGAGGATGAAGTAAGGTTAGCAAAGCAATTCCTAAAGGGTGCAGGAGCATACGGAGCTAATGCAGCAATTGGAGGATTTTCCGGATACTTGGTAGAGATATTAATTATAAAGTATGAAAATTTTGAAAACTTAGTCCGGAAAATTTCCCTTTGGAAACCTCCTATTGTTATAGAAGACGTAAAAAATGCACCGAAAGCTGTAATGATGATTAAAGATCCAGTAGATGAAAGACGTAATGTTTCTGCTGGAGTCACCTTGAAGGGTTTGGGAACTGCAATACTAGCTGCAAAAGGATTTCTAAATAATCCTACGCTTGATTTTTTCTTTCCAAAGAATAAGATTAGGAAATCTAAAGGAGTTGTTACTACTGTAACTCTTCCTCATCCAGGAGGTAATGAAGAAACTGTACTTCCTTGGTTACAAAGACAAGGGAGAAAAATTAACAAGGCAATAGCCGACTTTGAACCGATTGCTTGGAATGCAAACTTAGGAAATAATTGTTTTTTAGTATTTGAAACTGCTACCGTAGAGTTACCTGATATCGTGTCACACAAAGGCCCTCCACCTTGGGAAGATGGTGCTTTGGATTTTCTGAAAAAGTACCCTGATGCCACCTTGAGCAGTAAAAGATTAGAAATTGGAAGACCTCCCAGACATTCAAAAATCGATGAAGTAATACTAGAATTAATTCCTAATGCAAGAGTACATCCTGGTTTGCTTGAAGGTGCCCAACCAGTACAGAGAATGCCCTGGTTAGATTAAAAATTTAAAAAAATGGGTAATTGGGGGCTGAAACCCCCGATTACATTCGAGAGGGGACTCGAAAGTCCCCACTCTATTCTCGATGACTAACTCTATGGTGATAGAGCTATATCGTAACCGATTGTGTCACCGTTAGGCTCGAACTTCAAACGGAATTGGTAGTCAGTTACATCACTAACTGCTGCTAAATCCGAATCGGGTTCAGCTGGGTGAACTTCAAATTTGTCACCTGGGCTCAACTTTCCATTGAAGTCGTTGTCAATGAATACTACTGCTTTACCTTGTCCTTCGTAATAGCCGTAGACATCAGAGACTAGAGCATCAGTCTTAGTGTTACCCTGTGTATCTAGTAAATACCAGTGTACAGAGTTTACGGAAACCTGCGGATTGATCTTAACAATCTGGATTGTCCAGTCGCCTTGACCGTCGCTGCTTGCTATCATACTGCCGGTTGGTGCGTTCTTGGTTGTACCACCAAGGAAACTGCTAGCCCAAACGTACAATACTGCAGCCAGAACGACTGTAATAGCTACCATCAAAATGACAGCAATTACAGGTGAAACTGCCTGCTCATCGTTTACTATTCTTCGTTTCATTGTTGTGTCCTCTGACCGAAGTCAGAACTAAGACACTGCTAGCAGTGCATATATACCTTACGTCAAATTTTAGATTATTTAACTACTAAAATCTACGTCGTAACCAATTGTGTCGCCAGTTGGATCAAATTTCAAACGGAATGAAAAATCATCTATTGATGAAGTATCTGCTAAACTATCACCTTCTCCTGCGTAGAATCTAAAAACATCTCCTGGACTTACTTTGGCATTATAATCATTATCAATATAAATTACTGACTTACCTTCACCATTTTTGTAACCATAAATATCCGTAACTACACCCTCAGCCTTAGTTAAGCCTTGGATGTCCATCAAATACCAGTGCACCGAATTAATCGAAGCTTGAGGATTCATTTTAATTATTTGTACATCCCAAGTGGTGCCGTCGTTGCTTGCCATCATACTACCTGTTGGCGAGTTCTTTGGTTGTAGGCCCCATCCGGATACCCAAGCATACAATACAGCGGCCATGACGACAGTAATAGCTACCATCAAAATAACTGCAATAACTGGAGATACGGCTTTTTCATCGTTTACAAATCTACGTTTCATATGTCAATCCTCTGACCTAAGTCTGAAAAGTTATTTCTGAGATAGCATATATACCTTACGTTAAGCGATCTCTACGAAGTACAAATGCACCTATAATCGTTAAGAGAACTGTAATGCTAACACCTCCCCAAGCCAATGACAATGCCCATTGAGGGACTGATGGTTCACTGTGTGCAACAATCTCTGGAGGTCTCAGAACGGCATCAAAAGAAGCCCAAATAGAGCCATCGTCTTGGTTGAATATGATAGCTAATTCAGATTCACCTTCCCCCAATGAAAATGTTTCAGAAGGTGCTTGCCAATAAAATGTCCAACCAGAATTACTGGCCTCTAAAATTAAGTCGTGTATATCTGGAGTAATGTCCTCTGATGGACTTAGAGTTCCGTTAGTAATTGTTATATTAACTGAAGAAATTTCAGAATATTCATTCGCTGCTAAATCTATTTTATACACTTTAGCAGTTTCGTAGTAAAGATTTTCTGGTAATCCATCTACGCGATAAACGCTATCTTCTGCCTTAGATGATGGTAGAAGTAAACAAAGTGCAAATATCAAAACCAGACCTTTCATCAGTGAATTCATGGTAATGTATGATAAGATTTTACTATTCTATATAAAGAATATGCAATTACCTTGTCAGACCCCTATTTTGTAAACTTTCAAGTATTAGTCTAACCTCAGCTTCACGAAGTCCTAAAGCAACTGCTGCACCTTCTATAGTGTAGTCTTTGTTGTGAAGTATATGATGTAATAATCTTCTTTCCTGATAGCTACACTCTGCCATTTGAGCTGTCGAGGTAATTTCCCTGTTTAATTCTCCCATGAGAGCTATTAAGCTGCGTCTTTCATTTTCAACATCATCTACAGATTTACGTAGATCTTCAGAAACACGAGAAAGTAAATCCATTCTAGCCTTTGAATCCATACTTCTGGACTCTTCTATTGCATCCAAAACATGCTTGTGTTGTTCTGAAAGATTTTTGAGATCAAAATCAGTTTCAGCCTTTTGCTTGTAAGTTGATGGACCTACGTCAATATGGAGTGAAATCTCTTTTGAGGCGTGATAAACTCTTCGATTAGGACCTCTGTCACTAGGTTCATCTCTTGATTGTACAATTCCATGTTCTTCTAAAATCTTAAGATGCTTAACTATTGCTTGTTGAGTCACATCCATATCTTTAGATAATTGTTTGTGCATCTTAAGAGGATATAGTCTTTCTACAGACAATAACTGAAGAATTCGACGCCGTGTCGGATTTTCAAGCAAATAAAATAATTCATCCACATCTTCAAGTGACATAGCAACCTCCGGTTGTATACTTACTGTTGTAATGGGCTAATAAAAATTACTATCAGCTCCGACAGCCTTTAACATATACGCTCACTAGGACTTTATGGACTACCGAAAACCTACTAAAAAGACAATTGTTGAAGCTGTAGTAGGTGTTCTGAAAGAAAGAGGCTCTGTAGATACACAAACCAAAATGCACAGTAAGGTTTTAGAAAAATTAAAGGATGAAGATTCTGCATATAAACTATCTGCAGAAAGAATGCGAATTATAGCTATATTATCAAAAAAAGTAAAAGTCAACATTAGAACGAGATCCGTTGGAGCTGCACCTGAAGCTGACGAATCAGATTTCAAAAAACAAGGCCTTGGATATGATCCGGTTGTAAAAAGATGGAGAAGAATACGTCCTGGTGAAGACCAAAGTGGACATCACCATCACAGAGGTGAATTTGCCTCTCCTGGACAACCCTGTCCCGTTTGTACATCACCTCTAAAGAAAGTTCACAATGCTACATTGTATGGTGGAAAAGTTGCAATCGGATTCAAGTGTAATTTGTGTAGTTATCTAACTGGGCACCGGTGGAGAGAGCCATCTAGATACTCTTTCAGCTTAAAAGGTGGTAAGTAGTTGGAAGTTTTCAATCACAGAGGAATTTGTTTAAAAGAAGGCAAACGTGCAATTTATCTTGATCCTGCGAACAGCAGACCTGATGGTGCTGTAACTCACGCTCATTCTGATCATTTAAGGCCGAATACGCATATGACAAATCCAACGGCTGATGTTATGAAAGTAAGAACTGGAGCAAAAAAGGCAACAACGCATAATTACCATGAAAGATTCAAAATAAATGATTTTGAACTTGAATTTGTTTCTGCAGGCCACGTAGTTGGTTCTGCAATGATTGAATGTAACGGACTCCTCTATACAGGAGATTACAATCCCTACGGAACTGTGACATCAGGAAGAGCTGAACCTCAAGAATGTGATACCTTGATTGTAGAATCTACTTATGGAAAACCTAATCAAACTTTACCTGATAGGAACCAAGTTTTAGAAGATTTACAAGCGTGGATTAGCACAACCTCTTCTAATGACGGAGGTATAATTGGTGCTTACTCTCTAGGAAAAGCCCAAGAAGTTATTGCAACTGCAAATTTAGCAGGAACAACTCCAACTGTATCTAACGAAGTAGGTGCTGTAAGTGATATTTACAAAAAATATGGCGTTCCTCTAGAATATATTAGATATGAAGATCTGGACGAAAAAGAAAAACCTGGACTATTAGTTACATCTACTAGCGCAACTAATGGAAAAAAACCCAATGCTGCAGTACAAAATATGAGAAAACAAGGTGCTAAAGTAGCAAGGGTTTCTGGATGGTGTGCATTCGCAAAATGGGCTTTGCGAGGCGTTGACGCAGGATTTCCAATAAGCGATCATGCAGATTTTTCAGATACAATGAAATTTGTAGAAGAATGCAACCCAAAACAGGTCTATACGGTACACGGTTCTACCAAAGAATTGGCTAAGCAAATTGAGAAGAAATTAAGAATAAATGCGAGACCATTACCTAAATATGGAGAAGTTGCCATCGAAAGCTTCAACTAATTATGTCAAAAGGAAAACTTGTTTTGGTGAGACACGGGCTTTCAGTCTACAATGATCAAAATAGATTTACTGGATGGAAAAATGTAGATCTAAATCAACAAGGTAGAAATGAAGCTAAACAAGCCGTTAAATTATTAAAATCTTATAAATTTGATATAGCCTTTACTTCGGATCTAATTAGGGCCCAAGAAACGTTAGATATTATCCTAAAAGGACTTGAACAAAACAATATTTCAATTATTAAAAATCTAGCTCTGAATGAAAGAGATTATGGAGACTTGATTGGCCAAAATAAAACTGAGGCTGCCGAGAAATTTGGTAAAGAGCAAGTCCATATTTGGAGAAGAAGCTTTGATACGCCTCCACCAGGTGGTGAATCTTTGAAAGATACTGCTGATAGAGTAATTCCTTACTTGAAAAATGAAATAATGCCTCATATTTTAGAAGGAAAAACAATTATAGTTGGAGCTCATGGGAATAGCATAAGAGCCATTGTTATGCATTTACAGAATTATAATTCTGAACAAATACTAAAAACTGAAATTGGGTGGTGTGAACCCTGGGTATTTAGTTTTGAAAATGAAAATGTTACAAATTTAGAGATAATTTCTAGGCCCGGAAGTAAAAGTATGAGTAGATTGCCTGATTAGCGTTCTTCTGACCAACTTTTAATCATTTCAAGATTGCCTTTTGTAGCTTTTATTTTTTGAGCTCTGCCCCATTCATCTTTAACGATTACATCATTACCTTCTGCAAGAAGTGTAGCTGTAACAAAGTAACCTGATTCTGATTTGAACTGGATTTCCAGCTGTCTTTCTGAGCCTACATCTTCCCAGACGACAGGATAACCTAAGTCATTGTAATAATCACTTATTTTCTTCATAAACCTGTCTGCTGCAGTCATATCTGTTTCAGACATTGGGGGACCTTTATTAATTGTTGTTTACCAAGGGAACAATCCTAAAGACACCATTCTTTGGACAAACGGAGCCCCCTAGTGTAGCGGTCCATCATTCAGGCCTTTGGAGCCTGAGACCTCGGTTCGAATCCGAGGGGGGCTACCAATTTATAGATTGTAAATTTTTGTATACTTTGTTTGTAAATAATTTACAAAATCTTCACTGCTAGGCTCTTTACCTGTAGCCTGAGTCATCAAATCTGCAGGAAGTAATTTCGAGCCATGCACATGAATATGACTTCGCATCCAATCTAATAATACTCTAAACTCACCTTTTGCTATTTTATCAGGGATACTTGAATCATCTGCTAAAGCTGCTGCGTAGAGCTGAGCGGCGTAAAGATTTCCGAGAGTATAGGTTGGGAAATAACCAATAGCACCCATAGACCAATGAATATCTTGCAAAACGCCCTTAGTATCATTAGGTGGAGTTACCCCTAAGTATTCTTCCATCTTGCTATTCCAAAATTCTGGTAAATCTCCTACTTTGATATTTCCATTAACCAATTGTTTCTCAATTTCATATCTAACCATTATGTGAAGATTGTAAGTGGCTTCATCTGATTCTACACGTATTAGCGATGGTTGTACTGTATTGACTGCCCTATGCAAAGTATTTACATCCAAATCAGAAGGTAAGTGATCGAAACACGATTTGAATTCATTAATATAATATTGCCAAAATTCATGACTACGGCCAACCATATTTTCCCACATTCTGGACTGGGATTCATGGACACCTAGCGATACTGCCTGCCCCATTGGTGTTCCTTCATGCTCTTGCAGTAATCCTTGTTCATATGTTCCATGGCCAGTTTCATGCATTACTCCATACAGACAACCAAAAGGAAACTCTTCATCATAACGTGTTGTAAATCTAACATCATTAGGTCCTGCTCCAGAACAAAAAGGATGCGTTGAAGTATCCATTCTTCCGGCGTCAAAATCAAATCCTATACTTTCTGCAACCTTTAAAGAAAATTCTCTTTGCTTTTCTTCAGAAAATTTACCAATATCAAGAAAACTAGTGTCGGGTTGATTTGGGCTCTCGCCTACGGCTTTTACCAATGGTACAATAGCTTCTCTTAGTCCTGCAAATAGAGGGTCTAATTGAGATACTGTCATTCCTGGCTCATAAATATCTAACAAAGCATCATAGATGTTATCCTCATATCCATAATATTCTGCAGTTTTACACGTTAGTTCAACAGTTTTTTCAAGATATGGCTTAAATTTTTCAAAATTATCTTCAGATCTTGCTTCTTGCCAAACCTGAAGTGCTTGTGATTTATGACGTGCTTTCTCTTCAACTAATTCTTCAGGAAGCTTGGTAGCTTTCTCATATCCTCTTCTTATTTCTCTAACATTTGCTGATTGCTCAGCGTCGAGATTTTGAGATTCCAATGAATCAAGTAATCTTCCCATTTCTGGATCTGTAACTCTAGAATGGGATTGTTTAGAAAGAAAAGCCATCATTTCTGAACGGAGTTTTCCGCCTTTAGGAGGCATCATTGTTTCTTGGTCCCAGCCCATAAGGCCTGTCAAACTACCAAGTAAATTCAGCTCCTTTACTCTGCCTATGAAGTCATCATAATCGGACATAGAAATGGGGAATGACGGGACAATTAAAGAGTTGAGCTTACTCTATACCATTATTAGTTAAGGTAAAGGCTTCCACTGACTCTTCAGGAAGTGATCTATGTTTTTTAAGACGGATATTACGCAAACTAGGAGTTTTTTTCTTTTCCAAATGTATTATTGTCTTGGATAAATGCATTAATGATTTTCCAAAATAAGGACCTATTTCTCCATCTTTCTCATAGACCTGAGCTGTAATCATTACTGGGTAATCTCCTTTCTCTGCTAAGGGTTGAAGTATTGATGTCATTTCCAAAAATTGGCGTGAGGATAGTTGCTTATTTTTCATGTATGATAGACGAACATATGCGTTGATTGTATCTACTACAACCAAAGAAATTTTATCATGTTGTTCTAATTTTTTAGTTAATGTCTGGTGAAGATCGCTTAGACTTGAAGGTCTAATCATTAATAATTTTGAAGCATCATTTTCCCCGAAAATCTGAGTCATTCTTTCAACTGATAAACCTTCTGTATCTACAAATAATACAACGTGGTCTGGATAGGATTTGATAGCTTCACGAGATAATTGCAGGGCCATACTCGTTTTCCCAGTACCTGCTTCTCCATAGACAAGAGAAACAGTTCCTTGTTCAAACCCTCCTGCAAGTAGTTTGTCAACTCCTTCACAATTAGTAGAAAGTCTGGGAATCATGATTCCCATTCTCCATATGGCATTAAACTACTTAGTGTGTTCTACGTCTTAAAATTCCTACAACTCCAAGAGCTGAAATTGCCAGTAAGAGGTTGAAACCAGGCAATAATCCTTCATCTTCGAGCTGCTCAAGTAATGAAACTGGAATAATATGTTGTCTGCAATTTTCACCGCCGTCTTCATCTTTAGCACAAACAACTACTGTAAAAGTATCACCTTCTGCAAATCTGTGTGAAATGTTACCGCCGTCTTGAGTTATCAACGGTGTAGTACCGTCACCGAAATCGATGTTAAAGACAATTGTGTCTTCTCCAGGATCTGTGGCGCCAACTTTGAAATCTAAAGTTTCACCTTCTTGACCACCACTTGGCATTTGGAATTCTGTAAAAGTTGGTGCTACATTCTCGATAGTTACTATGACAGTTTCTGAGGTCTTGCCGCCATCTTCATCTTCAGCTGTAACTCCAATTATAAAATCTCCATCATCAACAAACATATATTGTGCAAAATTACCCTCAGCCTGCGTTCCGTCTGGGAAAGACCAAGTCACTTCTACTGTGTCTTCAGATACATCACTTGATTGAGATGTAAAGGACAATATTTGGCCTTCTTGACCGAAGTCATCGTAAGATATCTCTAATGTTGGAGCTAAATTTATGACATTTACATCGAAAAATGCTTCTGTTTCCTGATTACCATCAAAGACTCTGAGAGCAATTTCGTATTGACCATCATCTTGGTAAACATGGCGAGGCGACTCAGTGCCATACTCACTACCGTCACCCATGTCCCACATATATTCGAGTTCATCACCTTCTTCATCGTAAACATCTGCCTCGAACGTGAATATCTGGCCCTCTGATAATTCTTGGGTATTAATTCCATAAATTTCGGGTGCTGAATTTACTTCCAAGTAGACACCTAGAATCGAAACATAGTCTTCAAAATTATTATCTGCGTCATATATGTACAGCTCAAAATCATATTCGTCGCTGTAATCTGCAGTGAAAAACTCTGTCCAATTATCAGATTCATTTCCATAAATCATTCCTTCTCGAGAATAAGAACCAACATAGTATCCGCTTCCATTGTATATGTCCATGTAAACGGTGACATTTTCTCCGTTCATGTTAGTTGTATCTGGATCATAGAAAATTTCAACTGAATCAGGAGCATATACGTGATAATCCCAAGAATTGAACCATTCATCATGGTCTTCATCGTTAGTATTATCGTCGCTATCACATCCTGCCGTAACTTCATAGAATCCACTTTCATCTATTCCATCAGTATAAACTTCCCATTCATATTGACCACATTCTTCATTGTAGAGCCATGCTTCACCTGTCTCGTTAGTTTCTAAATAGGCATGATCATACCACATTTCTTCTTCATCATTCCATACATAAACTACAATTTCAACTCCCTCGACGCCTTCGTCGAAATCACCTTGGTGGGCATTGAATGCTACATCATCGTATACTGAATATTCATCATCATCAAATACTGCGTTTTCAACGTTAATAACCTCGAATTGAGAGGTAGTATCACCGTAAGAATAGAAATTTCCTGCCTGAAGCATAACATCATTCTCTTCATAGAAAACATAATGAGTATACTCTGCTTCGCTTAGATTATAAGAGATAAATAGTGCACCATAACCAGGAATTACATAATTTGGATTGCCACTATCAACTAGATTACCATTCGCGTCATAAATTTCAAAATATGCATCTTCTTTGAGCGCATCATCTTCAAGAACTCCACCGATGAAATCATTGACAAAGCCATCCTCCTCCCAATCCTCGATTGATGCGAGATGCCCAATGCCGTTGCCATCGTCACTTCCATTACCTCCGCTACCGTCAGAGCCTAAGTATTCATCATATATCCAAAATTCGTCTTCAAAATTATATTCCTCGTCATACATGTAAACATGGAAATCATAATAATCATCATTCCAAGAAGTCCAATCTTGTGTGAACCAATCACTATATCCATTATTTATGGTGTGGTTAGCATAAACATAATCCAAATACTCGCCTGTTGAATTTAGATAAACGTCGATGTAAACGATTATGTCTACAGTACAATCACATGTTGTATCTGGATCATAACCTATCTCGATTGTATTTTGGTCAACATCCCAATCTATACCCCAGAACCACTCATCTTCGTCTTCAGAACCTCCGCCGCCGCCGCTTGTTCGAGTATGAAGTTCAATTCCAAGATATTCCCGCTCATCTTCCAGATTCCCATCCTCATCGTAAAGTTCGACATAGAAATCAAAGGTTCCGTTATATTCAGGTGACCAAGATTTATACCAGTAATCATTATCATCATGATAGATGGTATACTCTTCTTCAGTACCGTTTACCCAAGCTCCAGTCTCATTATCATAAGCATCGACAAAGAAAGTTACAGTCACATTACATTCACATGTTGTATCTGGATCGTAATCTAATTCAACTGTATCGTTGTATCCATCGTTGTCTTCATCATAAGTATATGCGTCAATCCAGTCAAAATATTCATCATCATCACCAGGTCCACCTGCTCCACTCTTTTGATATAGATAAATATTAGAAATCAGGAATTGATCTTCAAAATTCCAATTTTCATCATACATGTAAACATAGAAATCGTAGGAAGTACTATTGGATGAAGTCCATGAGTAAAAGAAATATTCTTCATCAGTACCATTAATTACATGATATCTGCTCTCAGAATCTAACCAATTTCTTGAAACATTCTCGTAAACTTCCATATAAACATAGACTCCCACTTCACAGTCACAGTCTGTGTCCGGGTTGTAATCTATATTTATTGTATCATCTAAATTATCGCTATCTGTACTCTCGGTATCATAATCCCAATCTTCAAACCACTCGTTGTTATCACATGTGTTGTTTGAACCTTGGTCACACTCCAGATAAACTGTAAAATTAAATTCGTCCTCATAATTATAAGAATCATCGTAGAGGTAGAATTCAAAAGTGTAATTTCCATTTTTACTTGGTGACCATTCATCTGTTTCAAAAGAATCTACCTGTGTGCCATTTATTTCATGGTAGTAATAGTCACTATCAGCATACGAACCTGTATCATTGTTGTAAACTGAGAAATCAACTTCTATTTCAATCGTACAATTACATTCAGTGTTAGGATCATATTTTACTACAATACTATTAGCTTCACCATCTCCATTAGTGTCATTAGTTGCATATTCCCAATCCTCAAACCACTCATCATGATTAGTGTGGGTGCTACCATAGGAATGTAGCCATCCACTCTGTAGTAATTCCCCATTTTCCTGACGATAAAAGTCATAGGTATAATTACCTTTTTCAACATCATTAAGGGCGTAAATGGTGTACCCATAATAATCTGTATCTGTGTATCCTGAATCAAACAAATCTCCTGAATCGTCAAATATTTCTACATATCCATTATCAACTGTGTCTCCATCCTCGAAAAGAATGGCTCCAATGTCATCATAGTCATCAGCATCATCTAAATCAAGAAGGATAATATCATGACTTAAATTATTCGCGACATCTACTTCTGTGTAAGAAATGGTTTCATCTTCTAATTCCTCACCATCAAATTCGGCATCATAACGATACTCTCCATCTGTAGCATTAAATACCATGAAAAAACCGTCACCATCAGTTGTTCCATTAGTATAATATGTCCAAACTAAACCATTAAAGAATTCTACATTAAATTCAACGCCCTCTATTGGTTCATCCTTTATGGCTGCTCTAAATTCCATATCATTAGGAAGATCATCATCATCGTTATCATAAACAAAATTACCCACATTAATAGTTTCATCAGGAGAGCCTGACATCTTTCTTAATTCTATATCAGTGACATTCCAACTATCTTCAAAATTACCCCACTCATCATACATTGATACATAAAAATCGAACGTACCATTGTATTCTGGATCCCAGGATTGATCCTCATAGTCTCCATAACCATTGTATATTGCATAAGTTTCATTAATAGATTCTATGAAGTTAACGTCATAAATGTCGATTATAACTGTGATATTTATCCAACAGTCACATGAAGTATCAGAATCATACCCGATAGTTATTGTATCGTCGCTACCATCTCCATCTTCATCACTCAATGTTTCTTCAATAGAGTAAAAGTATTCATCGTCGTCCTCGTCACCAATAGCTGAAGGGATGGTACTTAGAACCAAAGTGAATACCAAGGCCCATGCTAGGACCTGCTTGCCAACTTTTGAGTTAATAATATACATTATTTAGTCCTCAACTATTTATGAACTGAACGCTATTTATAACTGCGTTATTTGAGTAAGTCTCTAGAAATTATAGATATTGCGTAAGAAACAAAGTATGCTTCTTCCCAAGGTTTGAGATAACCAACCTCTATAACATATTGCAAAAATTCTTCCTGCATTTCTACGCCTTTTGTTACCAAATCCATATTGCCATTATCCATTCCTTTAGCAACAAATTCTATTGGATAACCATCCCTATGAGGCTGATACAATAAGTAATCTGGAATTATTAATCTTCCATGCTCAGCTTCATTTACACATGTTTTCCATTCCTCACTCAAAAAAGCATTTTCCATCAAACCGCTACGTGATTGTCTTGCTATCTTCAAAGGCTCAGTAGCTACATCTATTGCAATATCTTCTGGCAAATCTGGAAGCGCTTTCTCTAATTCTGTCTCGAATAAATCTTTTGCTTGGTCTAATAAATCATCTGCTTTTTGATCTAAAACTAACATCCCCACTGCACGTGCTTGTAATTCACGGGCCATTTCATTCCCTGATAAATCAGGTATATCTGTATCAATAAATTTCTGAATGAATTCATTACGTTTTTCTGTATTATTCAATAAGCCATAACCCAAGGCAGTTCCTCGCATAACAAGAAAATCCTCTGAATCTGCTTGGTCTGCTAATTGCTCCAAAAGGGGTTTGCTTAGATGGTCTGGAATTTTCATTTTACTGAACGTGAAGTAATTGATTCTCCTTCCTGCCATCTTGCCATAGCCCAAAGAAGATCTGAAAGCCTATTCAGATAAGGAACTGTTAATGTATCTGAAACATTACAAGAAATTGTACGGCGTTCTGCTCGCCTTACAACGGTTCTTGCGACATCAATTAATGCAGATATTCTATTTTGTCCGGGAATGACAAATTCTTTTGGAAGCTCAAATTTAGCTGAAATTTCATCGATGAATTTCTCTAAAAAATCAATCATTTCTTTGTTTACCTTTGTTTTGCCTGACACTAATTTATCATGTTTAGAAGGATCTGTAGCTAATTCAGCCATTAAAACATACAAATCTCTTTCAATATGAATTATTTTCTCCTCTAAATCGCTGCCTTTTTCACATTCTGTTCTAACTAAACCAAGGATTGCCTGAGCTTCATCAACCGTACCATAAGCTTCTGGTAATGTTGAGGCTTTGGAAACTTTGTCACCATAGAGAAGACCAGTTTCTCCCTCATCTCCATTACGGGTGTATATTTTCATTAAATAGGAATTAGCCTGTCAATTAATAAAGTTTGTAATCAACGCTTTGTATTAATCAAGATTTTCATGTCATGATTTTTATATGTTGTTTTTGCTATAAAGTAATTTGAATTACTGTTGATAAGTGGCTTAACCCATTTTTCAACTTCATCCATACTGGATTTACTTACAATATCATTGTTAGATTTTGCCTTCGTAGCCAAATCTACCAACGTCTCAAAAGGAATTCTACCGTAACCACCTATCTGCCCAGTATAATCTTCCCAAGATTTTTCAACTATTGCTGCAAATCTCTGTTCAGGCCCAGTTGCGGATTCTATATCTGATTCTCCATTTCCTTTGATTATATCTATGTCTATTCCTGATTTAGCTCTAGCACTAGCTTTACTAGAAAATCCCCAATAAGCAAGTGCTACTTTTCTTGCTGTTTGAACTGACATCGAGTGCATAAGTAAAAGCCACTAAATATGTGATTTGATGACACGAAAGTTTATTTCTTGGTATATTATAGAAAATACATGAGCTCAAGTAAAATCACGCCAATAATCATGGCATTTCTATTTTTGAGTTCTATTTTAGCTAGCAGCGGGTGCTTAGAAGAAACTAATGATGAAATCGTCTATAATGACAATGATGATTACAATAATGACTACTACCAAGATGATGGCGAAAACAACAATAATGTGAATGATGGAAGCCAGAATCAGAATGATGATTCGGATGGAGATGGTTACAATGATAACATTGATAAGTTTCCTAACAATCCAAACGAATGGAAAGATTCTGATGATGATGGAACTGGAGATAATTCAGATGATTTCCCAAATGATGAATGTGCAACAAATGATATGGATGATGATGGAAAGCCTGACTCAATCAAAGAAAACTGTAATACTTCGTTAATCGAAGACGATGACATTGATGGAGACGGATACAATAATACCATTGAATTATTACTTGGAACTAATCCAAATAGCCCCTCATCAAGACCTCTCGACTACGATCGCGACGGAATTCCTGACGGAGTTGATGATGATATCGATAATGATGGGATGAATAATACTGTTGATTTATGCCCCAGAGGTGCTGCAGATTGGGAAGCTGGAAACCAAAATTATGATTGGGACATGGACGGTTGCAAAGATGACAGTGAAGACAAGGATGATGATAACGACGGAATTAATGACAGAAGTGATTCGTGTGAAGAAACTCCACTAAACGAAATTGCAAATGATGAAGGCTGTTCAGCATCACAAAGAGACTCTGATGGTGATGGTATTCCCGATTCCGTGGACCTGTGCTGGGGAGATGATAGTACTGGCGATTCTGATGGAGATGGTTTATGTGGTGACAATGATGAGTGCTCAGATGGGCCTTTCCTTTATGGAGAAGAAGTAGATGAACAAGGCTGTTCTTACTTTGAAAAACCTATTCCTTGGAATGGAGGGCCTTACGCAACTAATTACATGGGTACTTCGGGAGACTTCACAATACCTGAGCCAATTGATGAAAATTTAAATTTCACAAATGATTGGAAATTTAAACAAGAATGGAGCGGGAAAGATACTTATGTTTTCGTCATATACAATCCTACCAATCCCGATAGTGTAATAACTTGGAATTCTGCTAATCCAGTTGGACAAGCGACTGAATTAAGCTTAATGTTTGAAAAGTCTCCAGACAATGTTCATTACTTTTTTGGATCATATCGCGATGGGGGCTGGATGGGGGACGTTTCCTACATGTCCGGCCGAGTAAATGCTGCACTGACTGCCATGAATGAAGAAGACCGAGAACATTGGTCTAACAGAGTCCATTACATTGCAATGGATGCAAACTTCTTAGAAGGAAGTATTGCAGACTTTATTATTGCAAAAGAATCGCCTGCTTGGTTTTGCATAGACCAATTACAAAGATGGCAAGAAGTAGGAAGCTTTTGGGATTTAAATTTTAATCAAAATTTTAGTTGGTACAGATTCCACTTCATCGCAAATGAACCAACCTATCTTAATTTTGAATTCGGCCTTGAAAGAGAACTAGCTGCTATGGAATACCATTCCAGCATCCCGTGCCATGAACGACAATATATGCCTAAAAATTGTATAAAAGGAGAATCTGTAACATTACTTGAATGGAATGCAGGAGATAGCTACACGCATGGTGGTGGCTGGGGTGGCGGCACAAATATTCGGAATGTAGAATTACCTGAAAATATGGAAGATTTCGACTCATTTGCAATTTATACTTATGAGGCGTGTGCAGACCATAAAGGTTGTAATGAATGGGACTTTATTGGATACCTAAATGCATACGAATCTGAATGCTCATTGATAGAATTTAGCCTTTACAACGATTGCATAAATCAAATTCTTCCTGAATTTACCTCTCAAGAGCTTTGTGAAAATGCTGGACATAGATGGGACGACGGAGGAGAAGACAGTTCCCCTTCTTGTAAAGGTAAATGGAATAGAGTATGGAAAGCAGAAGTAGGAAGATATATCACTGCATACAATCGTGAGGGACGATATATTTCCGATGTAACGCCGATGTTAGGTGTACTAAAAAATGAAAATATTAATGAATTTAATTATTGGCAACCAAATGCTTACGGATTAACAATCAAATTATTTTTCTGGAATGAAAATAAAGAATATACTCCAGTAGGTGCCGAATATCTTCATGGCGCAACAAGAAAATTTAACTTAGACTATAACAACATATTTGGAAGTGAAAATCCATTTAGCTACAATGTCACTGATAATACTGAAAAAGTTGAGATTGTTACATTTTTTACTGGACACGGGCACAGTAGTACTGATGAAAATTGTGCCGAATTCTGTAACCATCAACACGAGTTTACAATTAATGGAAACACCTTAGATCTACTAGAACATCCTAATGGCGGAACACCTTACGGTTGCTACAACAGAGTGCATGAGGGTGTTTCAGCCAACCAATATGGAACCTGGGTCTATGGAAGGGCTGGATGGTGCCCAGGGCAAGATGTTGAATATAACCGAATAGATATTACTGATGAATCAAGTATCGGAGAAAACCGACTAAGCTACAGAGGATTATACCAAGGCGAGGAATATGATCCAAGCGTAACTGATGCTGATGGTTACTTGCCTGAAATTAAGTTACGTATGTGGGTTATCACTTACGAAAGTCAATAACTATCAATTTCTGTTCTAAAATATTTGTAAAAACACCACATTGAAACTGCCCCAAGTAAGTGCCATAATGCATGACCTTGAGCAATTGAATCAGGGTCACATAGAACGCCGTCTGTTTTACTTGGCTGCCAAATTATAGTAGCTAAAGCATAAGCTGCAAAGCCTGCCCAGAAATAAGGCGTGTGAGTTCTTTCCAATTTAATATCTTCAATACTATACAAGAAATAAGCTAGAGCTGCCCAAACTAAAACTCCTTCAATCTCATCTATGAAAAAATCTATTGGTGTCTTGTTTGGCGAAGTGTAAAGATACAAAAACATAATTATCGAAGTAGGAACTAGAAAAATTACATGAGGCTGCTTCTGGTATTTCAGTGCTAACTCCTGAGATAACCAAATACCAATTAGTGCACCCCACAGGAAAGTAAGAAGACTGTATTGCCATAATAGGATTGCAAAAACGAAGTTTGCTCCTAAGTAATAAGTAACAAATTCTTCTTCGGACCATCTAAGGAATCTTGAAAAATTATAGAAAACGGGCATTGAAATGTACATCATCATTCCTGTGACATCTAGCCAACCCCCCCATCCAGTATTGAAACCGTGCATAGCAAAACTGCCCATACCAACGGCGACACATGAAATTCCGTATAGGATGAGGAACCAACTTCTTGTGGAAAGTGAAGGTTTACCTTCAACTGGATCATATTGCGCTTGCCAAAGAATATACATTCCAACAAATACAAATGCTAAATTTGAAACCGTATTCGTAGGTTCACGAATCCAAGTTTCTCTGACTCTTTCACAGTAACCACTAGGACTCGTACCAGTCCATTCCCAGCCATTCAAAATATACAATAATGCATAAATTACAAATATGGTACTTATCGCAAAAAACACATAAAAGAATTCTTTTCTTTCTTGTATGTATTGTTTATCAATCAAGCTATCTTAATTTTCCTTATGTATCCACATTCTTTACACTCATAGTTAGGATAAAGATTTGGATTGTTCGGTGAAGAACCGTGCCAATGAAAGCAATACTTTCCACATTTAACACAATATGAGTTCTGTTTGTAGCCAGTATAATGGTGTGGACGTGGCTTTTCAAGAGGAGTCATAGCTTGAGGCATCATCATCACTCCAGCCTGCGGTACTCCACTCACTACCTCTTCTTCAGGTTCATCAATTTCCACTCCAGAAGCATAAGCAACCATCTTTTCTTCAAGATCCGAAACGAAAACACCGTCGTCACCGACGCAAGCCAGCTTTGGCATTACTCCTTTCATCCATTCTTCTGCAGGCATTTCATAATCTACATCGCAGTCTACACGATCGTAAATTCTGGAACCACCCATGTCTTGCAATGTTTTATCCCAATCTTTTCCGGATTGACAGAATAAATCGTATCCCGTATCTCCAAGTGCACATATTGAGAAATTAGTTTTTGAAAGTATACTGCCAGCATCTAATGCTTCCTGATATAGTTCTTCAGCATTATCGGGCATTTCCCCTTCACCCCAAGTAGAGCAAACAATCATGACTCTGGTCATTTCACTCATAGATTTAATATCAAAACCATCCATGTCGTGAACAGTTGGATTCAAACCATAGCGTGGAGCTTCCTTTTGCCATTTCTCTGCAAGCCCTTCTGAGTTACCACTTTGAGAACCGAATAGGATGTGTAAATCCCGATTTCCTTCTGATGCAAATGTGGCAATATCTGTGTCCGCCATGCTACTACCTCTAAGTGCTATTAGAGTGGGGTTTATTGCATTTAAAGGGTTTGAGATAGTGCCTAAGCTTAGGCACCATAACATACTCCTTTTATATTAGAAAGATGAAAAAGCATTATGAGGAGAAGACATCTGCCTTCATTGGCAGAAGAAGGGATGACTATGTGTGGGCACAGTGCCACCGTTCAAGAATTTCGAAGAATGAAATTTATCAAAATGAGCGATGTTACTTGCAAGCGATGTTTGAGTATAAAGGAACGTATGGAAAGTAAGGAGCTAGAAGCTTCAGAACACAAGCCTTCCATTAAGATCGCAGCTAGAACATAGGTACTGTAAAATGAATCGTAAAACGCCCATGGTTGAGGCCATAAAAGGTGAACTAACAGAAAGACTGAGCTCTATTCTTAATAAGACAAAAAATAGGAACAAAACACCCGTTCCACATAAATAGAGTGTATCAGACTAACATCCGCCCAAAATAAAGTGGGCAGAGTTCCGTCGACCTTCTTGCGTTGGATGACATCCCTCTGCCCGGGGGTGGAATTGGTTCATGACCCGAAGGTCATGTTCCTTTTCCGGCGTACAAGTTTTGTTTCCCGTTGCATCCAACTCGTTTCCTGGCTTGCGTGCTTAGATTGTTTCCCCTTATGATCTAAGTTGTTTCCTTCTTATCCCGCTCGATTGTTTCCCCCAGTGTCCTGGTTGTTTCCTTCTTGCATTCAAAGATCGTTTCCCCTTAGTTTCCTAAGTTGTTTCCTTCTATGCTTTCCCTTTGTTTGTTGGCTTCATAACCCGAAGGTCATGTTTCCCAAACATCGGGAACTTACAACAGACTAGGGGGGTATATAGAGCCTTTCGGATACACTTAAATATGATGAGCGAAAACGCTGTTTTTCGCGCTATTTTTTAACTATTTTTTGTAAAAAATTATAATTTTGCATTCGCCATGCTACAAACTTCATCAAAATGATGCTTTTCAACTGGTTGTACGGATAATCTCTGACCTCGCTTAATGACAAGCATTCCTTCTAAAGCATCATTTTCTTTCAATTGATCTAAGGATATAATTTCATCAAACTTGGTTACAGGCTCCATATCAACAAGAAACCATCTAGGGACTTCTTCTGTGGCTTTAGGGTCATAGTACTTAGATTTCTTATCAAACTGCGTAAAGTCTGGATAAGATTCCTTGCAAATCCTTGCAACACCAGCAATATGAGGCGGTTTAGTATTGGAATGATAATACAGAACTAAATCCCCTATTCGCATCTTATCTCGCATGAAATTTCTAGCTTGATAATTACGGACTCCGTCCCAATAAGTGCTACCGTCTTTGATTAACTCATCAAACGAGTAAACATGTGGCTCACTTTTCATTAACCAGTAATTTGTCATTACTTGGCTAATTCAGCTGCCTGTTTAACCCATTCGTCGCGCTTGACTCTTCCTGGGAAGAACTCAATTGCAACATTTACCTCTTCTTCAATCTCAGAAGTCATCTTAGCAATTTGTGAGAACTTGAAGATACCTAACGCGTTGAGCTTTTCTTCGATGAAAGGACCTATTCCCTTAATCTCTTGCAGATTGTCTTTGTCAGAAGCGCTAGCAATACCAAGAACTCCAAAATCAATACCTTCAGCCTTAGCTGCTACTCTGTCTAAGTCTTCAGCTTTCTTGAGGGCCTTTTCATCAATCTCTGCATCTTCACCAATCAATATCTTGGCTTGAGCGACCCATTGGTCTCTCTTAACTCGGCCTGGGAAAAATTCAATAGCCTCATTGACTTGATCTTCCAATTCTGGCGTCATATTGGCTATTTGCCTGTAAGTATAGATTCCTAAGGCATTCAACTTTTCTTCGATGAAAGGACCTATTCCCTTGATTACCTGCAGGTCATCTTTTGATACAACTATTGACGCTGCAACAAATGTCCTAGTAATTCCTGAAACGCCCGTTAACTGGTTATTGTCTTTACCTTTCCAAGTAAATGTCTCACTTCCGTCAGCATCAGTAATAGTTGCAGTACCTCCATTTTCAAACTCTGAAGCATCAGCTAGTTCAACTTCTGATGCGCCTGCCTCAACTTCGTTAGCCAACGTACTTTGAGTCGCAGCACCGATTACCTTGAAATCAATTGTTTCAGCTCTAGCTTTGACTCTTTCGATTTCTTCCTGCTTCTTAGCCTCTTGTTCAGTAACTACGAGTTTAGGCTCAGGTTCCGGTTCTGGTTCGGGCTCTGGCTCAGGTTCTGGTTCCGGTTCAGGTTCTGGTTCGGATTCCTCCTTTAGAACTTCTACAGCCCATGTAACGTAGACCGAGGCCGTTCCTAACTTCATTAATGCTTCATAATCTGCACCATCGGTACTAGGCTCATCGTCTTTGAAATTCACTCTGAACTTAATTTTACCATCTTCATCTGCGACCAATGAAGTTTGACTGCCTAAGTCATCAATTTCAGACACTACAGAGAACCTCTTGCCATTGTCCTTTGAATTCAAATCTTTAGCATTAACCACTCCACCAGAATTTAATCCAGATATTGTCAAAACTTGTTTAGATAAAATTTCTTCACCTGGTTCGAGGCCTTTAGCTGGAGATAGAACAAACGGATCCATCTCAGTTCCTGTCCCTCCAACAAATTTAGGCTTGGATTTTGTATTCTCGGGTTCAGGGTTAACTATTGCTGCAGATTCTGATTCTTCTTCCTCTGGTTTTTCTTCGCTCTTATCTATGACGTTAATCGAAACTTCACCTTTGAATTTTCCATCAGAATGCTTCATAATTACTTCATACGTATACAATCCAACTTTCTTTGGATGTCCTGAAATTACTCCCGTCTTTGAATCTATATCTAAACCTTCTACTAAATTTCCTGATATTCCATAAGTAACTCTTCTTAGATCCTCATACTTCATGTAACTTCTGTAATTCTTTGTGTATTCATGTAATGAAGGAACCATTCGGATTTTAGCATCGTCATCATTGATAGTATATTCTATATGATTAGGATCGTATACCAATGAGTTGTCGTATTGCCTCTTCAATAATGGAATCAAAAGAAGTAAGAGTAATAACAATGCCCAACAGCACAATTCAGTCCAGTTTCTTTCATCTGACGAAGAGGTGTTAGTAGATGCAACTCCTTGAAGCATATCATTTACACCGTCACCATCTGAATCTGCTGGGTTACCTGTAGTTGAATTTGGATTATATTCATCTCTATCAAGAATTCCGTCGCCATCATAGTCACCATCTGGATCAACTGGGCTAGGATCCCAATTATCTGGAATGCCATCGTCATCTGTATCCTTGAGTAGCGGACTTGAACCAAGTGCAATTTCTTCGGTATCGTTCAAACCGTCGCCATCATCATCAGGATCTGCTTCATTACCAATTCCATCTCCGTCAGTGTCTAACCATTCACTAGAATCTAATGGGAAAGCATCGACTGCAACACAAACATCTACGATAGTTACTGGCCCATCACAATAACCATCACCATCTGTATCAGGATTCAATGAATCTGTTTCACCAGCGTCAGCTGTTCCATTACCGTTTGTATCTTCTTCAATATCTGTTAAACCATCATTATCATCATCAAGGTCTTCTACTAGAGCTGGATCTGATGTTGAATTGCCTGTAATTGTGTCGGGCATTCCGTCGCCGTCTGTATCTTTACTTGCTGAAGCGTCATCTGGGAAATCATCTTGCTCATTATCAACTCCATCTCCATCAACATCTGGATCTGAATTATCACCAATGCCGTCGCCATCTGTATCGAACCATTCTGTTTCGTCTGTTGGGAAAGCATCGATTGCTTCACAGACATCTACAATAGTTACTGGCCCATCACAGAAGCCATCTCCATCTGTATCTACCTTCAAAGGATCAGTGTCACCTGCGTCAACAATTCCATTTCCATTTACATCTTCTAATGTATCATTCAAACCGTCACCATCGTCATCTGGATCTTCATTATTGCCAATTTCATCTCCATCTGTATCTAACCATTCAGAAGGATCTAATGGGAAAGCATCAGGGCCTGCCTCACAAATGAAAACACCGTTAATTGTAACTGAAACGGGACCGTCACAGTAACCATCGTCATCCGTATCTGGATCTAATGAATTAGTTTCGCCTGCATCAAACGTTCCATTACCATTTGCATCTTCTTGAATATCAGTAAGACCATCATTATCGTCATCTGGATCTTCTACAAGTGCTGGTTCAGAGGTTGAAGGACCTGTTAGATTGTCTGGCATGCCATCGCCGTCTGTATCTTTGTGGGCTCCAGCATCTAGTGGGAAATCATCTCCTCCGATACAAACTCCAATTACAGTTAGAGGGCCATCACAATATCCATCGCCATCTGTATCTGGATTGGTTACGTTAGTACCTATTACGATTTCTTCACCCTTTGGTAATCCATCATTATCTATATCACAAGCAGTTGAATTCTGATCAGGAGAACAGCCATCTAATGGATCTGAAGCTGGATCGGATGCTAGTTCATCAACATCACTAATCTGGTCATTATCATCATCAGGATCTTCATTGTCTCCGATCCCATCCCCATCGTTATCATTCCACTCATCTGGATTTGTCGGGAAAGCATCTGGGCCTGCTTCACATATGAGAACATCATCGATAGTGACTGAAACGGGACCATCACAGTAGCCATCATCATCTGTATCTGGATCTAATGGTTCTGTAGCTGGGTCTGAATTTTGTTCCTGAACATCGGTTAAACCATCACCATCATCATCTGTATCTGCATTATTGCCAGTTCCATCTCCATCTGTATCTAACCATTCAGTATCATCATCTGGGAAATCATCTAAGTAATCTGGATAGCCATCGCCATCAGAATCTCGGTAATAAGTTGAAAGACTAACTCTGGTAGTGTAAGTATTGCCATCAATTTCAGCACTTACTACATATGTTGTACTTGGTATTTCCTCGAGGGGAGTTCCGCTGATAGTACACGTGCCTTGAGCGATAGTCAAGCCATCAGGCAAGTCTGGTGAAATTGAACAGGTTGCACCGGTGACATTAACGATACTGTTCATCAATGAATTATCCTCTGTTAAGAAAGAATACGATGTATCAACTTGTACTGGTGCGCTACTACAACTGTCACTAGAACCACACGGACCCTCTCCATCACCGATTTGACCGTGACTATTTCGGCCCCAACAGTAAATTGAACCATCCTCTATCAGAACGCAAGTGTGATCGCCGTTACTCTCAATAGCAATTTTGGCCTTATCACCACCAAAATCACCACCATTACCAAGCTGTTTTGCATTATTTCTTCCCCAACACTTTACCGAATTATCATCAAGTATTGCACAAGTATGGTCATCACCAGTAGATACAGCAATAGCTGATTTGCCATCTAAGATATCGGAATTAATCGCCGTAGGAACGAGAACCTTATCTGGGTTGCTAGATCCAATTCCAACTTGTCCGTGATCATTCCTACCCCAACATACTACTGAACCATTTTCAAGAACTGCACAGGTATGGTCTTGATTACTGGAAATAGCAATAGCTGGCCCGCCAAGCGGGTGGGTAGGTATAGGCACATACGATGAATTAGTCGTGTTGTCTCCAAGTTGTCCTTCAGCATTCCAACCCCAACATGAGACTGTTCCATCATCAAGCAGTGCACAATGATGTCTATGACCTGATGTAATCTTCACTGCTTTTTTACCATCTGCAAACGGGAAAGTTTGAGTAGGTGAGAACCGATTTATTGTGGTATTATCTCCGATTTGACCCCATCGATTATCTCCCCAACAAGAAACTGAACCGTTATCAAGTATTACACAGGCGCCAGTATAAGCTACTGAGATTGAGGTCGCGTAAAGTTCCGTTCCTATTATGTTAGTAAGTTCGGGTACTGTATGCACTGCTGTATCTCCATCACCCATTTCACCATAATCATTATCGCCACCCCAACAAGCGACTGAGCCATTATCTAAGAGAGCACATCCATGGAGCATGCCTGCATCTATTGCTACAACAGACCGATTATCTGGCATAGATGCCGTTAAAATTGGAGTACCAGAATTTGCAGCTACGCCGTTCCCTAGAGTATTGCTAACACCATGTCCCCAACAGGCGACTGTTCCATTCTCTACTATTGCACAGGTTGAGCGAGCAGCTAACGCAATATTTTGGTTAACCAATGTACCTGCAGACTTCAAATCATACTGGAAGGTGATGTTCACCATAGGCTCATCTATGGCAAGATCAGCACTGTCCTCACTTGGGAATATTGGGAATAATTGTTCTAAAACTTGCAATTTGAAATCAAAAGTATATTCTAGAGGCGTTCCGAACGTTATATTCGTAGGATCGTAAACTCGAATCTCTGTACCGTTATAGTAATCATTATCTGTACTTGTAGAACACATCTCTCTCTGTCCTGTGTAAATTTTGTTGTTAAGCACAAAAAGATTGTTGTTATCTATCATTAGCTGACATCTTTCATTTGAATAACTTAAGTCCACCGGATAAGTCCCTGAACCGTTTGGTATTCCATCTGTTCGCCACAATACGCTGTAAGGATCACCAGGAGCTTCAAGGTATTCTTTAGCCCTGAAAAAGAGTGTGTCGCCTACAACACTCCAAAGTTGATTCGAAGTTTCAATGAACTGAGTACTACTGCCGTCTGTAGAAATACAGCTTGCAACGACTACAGTTCCATCGGCAGTCCCATCTGTCTTCCAGAGGGCGTCACTTGGACAATTGTATTCATTAGGTGCGGGAATGTCGGCTGCAAAGTAAGCTTCACCGTTAAAAGTTATACTTCCTTTAAAGATACCAGGATCAATACCGGTTTCAAAGTCAACAATTAAAGACGTACCATCTGGAGTTCCATCGGTAACAAACAAGTCAAGATTACTAAATCCATTTTGCTGGGCAAAGAAAATAACTGAATCACCTGCTTTGGTAAAGCCCGGAGAATGTGTGCCCGAAACTCCATTATTTTGACCAGTATAAACATCCATGAGCATCTGAGGATTAGTCGAGGATACTGGGGCTGTTGTATCATATACCCAAGGTTCATAACCATTTCCATCCGAATTTCCAACAGGATCTGCTGCAAAGTAAATTAAATCTCCATCTCCAAATAAGCGAGAAACCATCGAGTTGCCATTATTTGAAACGTTATCATTTAAGTTAACAACCATTTCAGTACCGCTTTCGGTACCATCAGTTACCCACAATTCAGAGCCATATTCGTTACGATCCCCAGCTGAAAAGTAAAGTTTGCCATTTACTTCAACAAGAGGGCCCATTACGCCACCATCGTTTTCATGAATATCAGTTAGTTGAACTGTACCTTCCTCAGTTCCGTCTGTTTTCCATATCTCGTATTTATTGAAATCTGGTGATTTGGCTATGAAAAATAATTCGTCATTAAATATAGTAAAAGTTCCACTAGCATACGTATCTCCTGAACCTTCGGTTAACTCTTTAACCAAAACGGTACCTTCTGCTGTACCATCAGTTTTCCACAATTCAACGCCTGTAGTTCCATTGTTTCCCCAAAAAAATACATTATCATTAAAAGCAATCATCCTAGTGTTGAAATCGCTCCTAAATCCTGCACTAGAGCCAGAATAAATATCCTTAACCATGTAGGTTCCATCTTCGGTACCATCTGTTCTCCACAATTCCTGCCCGTTGGTTCCATCGCTAGCTCCGAAATAGGCAATACCGTTCATAACTACAGGAAATAATGGAGCATTTGAGCCCCAGTCTCCTGGCCTTATATCTTTCAGAAGACTCGTTGATCCGTCTCCGTTGTAAAAGTAAGAACCTGTTTCAGGATTTGAAGCTGTAAGAGTTACTGTATAATCTGTCCAATCAATTACCTCTGTTGGAATTCCAGTGATTTTTCCCGTGTTTGAGTCTAAGCTCAAACCTTCTGGTAAACTAGGTGAAATGGACCAATGCATACCTTCATTTGAATGATACAAAATATCTGTAGGATCGTAAGATACGAGACGCAGAGTGCCTAGATGCGCTGCAAAAACAATGAGATTGCCGAGCTTCACATACTCTACGGGGTTTGAGTTATACTCATTTTGATTGACATTGGCTACCAGTACTGTGCCAGATTCAGTTCCATCACTTATCCAGACCTCGTCGCCTGTTTCACCGTCATCTGCTGTGAAAAATAAACGATCTCCAATTGGAGTCATTTGTTGTGGATTACTAGATCCATAACCAGGATAAATGTCTTTAACGAGATAAGTTCCGTCTTCAGTTCCATCACTCCTCCATAATTCATCTCCAATACTGCCATCATTTGCTCCGAAATAAACTATGTTACCAAGACTTGCTATTCGATTGGATACAGAACCTGGTACTGAGCAAATATCCTTAACTAAAACTGTGCCATCTTCTGTACCATCACTTTTCCATAATTCATTTCCGTGAGTTCCATCGTTAGCTCTAAAGAACAAAGTACCTCCGGCTACAGTAAATGTATCTAGATCACTGGAGGTACTGCCTGGCCTAATGTCCTTAACACAAACAGTTCCATCACTTGTACCATCTGTTTTCCATAATTCTCTACCTCCACACGATGTACCTGATCCGGTGAAATACAAGGTATCTCCCATTACAATTAATTCTGTTACGCTGCCTACACCTGATACTCGTATTGTCCCTTCCTCAGTTCCATCTGTTTTCCATAGTTGATTCGAATTTACTTGATCACCAACTGTAAAAAAGACCTCATCTCCAAACAAAGTTAGCCTATTTGGGTAAGAACTTCCATCTGAAACAATGTCCTTAACTCGAACTGTTCCATTGGTAGTTCCATCTGTCTTCCAAAGTTCTCTATCCTCAGAATCATCAGAACTTGAAAAGTAAGCAACGTCACCTGCATCTAAGAAACCCCAAGGGTCACTGTCACTGTCTTCGCCACCCTCATCCATATCCTTAAGCATAAAGGTACCATTTTCAGTTCCGTCACTAATCCATAATTCTTCTCCGTGCGTACCGTCATTGGCACTAAACAATATTGAATCCTTGAATCTTGTAAGGCCGTGGTGTATCTCGGCGTAGGAACCTGGATTTATGTCTTTGACTAATTCTACTCCCTCCGCAGTACCATCAGTTTTCCACAATGCATCACCATACTCATCAGTGGTTGCTCTAAAGAAGAGAATATCATTAACTACAACATGATCCTCAGATGATGTGAAAGGGTATGGTGTAATTACAGAAGTGTTTCCTGAACCTTTGTAGGCTGCATCTTCTCTGTAAGCTTCTAAATAGTCGAAAGTAATAGGTTCTATAGCTTCATTTTCGTATACTGAGTAAGATGGTTTTGAACCTGGAGTACTTAATGGAGTTATATTTCCTATTTTGAAAAGCGAATAACTTGAGCATTGAGGATATTCACAGTATCCTCTAAAGAATAAAGAATTACCCATGTACGTAAAATCGCTAGTAAGGGGATTATTCCTTAAAACGTTATTCGAGTCTTCTACTTGGAAAGTGCCCTCTGGAGTTCCATCTGACTGATAAAGTTCCCATGCGTGAGCTGTAATATTCCAACCTTCAAAATAGAGAGTGTCTCCAGTAGGCACAAGCCTAGGGTAAGATCCACAGCAGCCACTGTGTGGACTACCACCATCCCTAAGATCCTTAATCATAAAAGTTCCATTTTGGGTTCCGTCACTCCTCCACAACTCAGTACCATTCTCCATTTTATTGGATGACATAAAGTAGAGAATATCGCCAACTGCTGCTGGAAAATGGCTATTATCAACTATTACAGAATCGCTGACTTTAACGGTACCTTCTTCCGTACCGTCAGTTTTCCATAAATTGTAATCATATTGCCCTTCCTCAGTTCCATCTGCTGCATGGAAGAAAAGAGTGTCTCCTACTGCTAGAAACCTCCCGGGTGAACTGAGACTGCTTCGCCAACCTGAATATATTTCTTTAAATAAAACAGTGCCTTCTTCTGTACCATCACTTCTCCACAGCTCAGTACCTTTGCCGGTGTTATCATTTGCTGGAAAATAAAAATGGTCGCCAAAGGATTCAAAATGCCCTTGAATCCCTCCAATGTCGCCTGCTCTAATTTCCTTGACAAGATATGTTCCATCAGTAGTTCCATCACTTCTCCACAACTCATGGCCTGAAGTACCATTATCTCCTTTAAAATAGATAATATTTCCATGTTTAAAGAGAGTACTTGATTCACCAAGAAGATCCTGATGATGTGTAAACTGACCTTCTATGTCATAACCTTCATCATTGACGTCAATGTCTTTGACGAGAACAGTACCTTCTGCAGTGCCGTCACTTTTCCATAATTCTCTACCATGAACGCCATCATCAGCTACGAATAAAACCTCATTTCCCAGTTTCGTGAAATAACCTGGATCGCTAGAGTTATCACCAGGCCAGATATCCTTGACCATATAAGTCCCATTTTCTGTGCCGTCAGATCTCCATAATTCATCTCCGTTGGTTCCATCTTCTGCACGGAAATAAGCTACACCGTTAACATTGGTTATTCCGCCTAATCCGCTGCTAGTTTCACCAGGCCAGATATCTTTGACCGGACCAGTCCCCTCTGCCGTTCCATCTGAGCGGAAAAGTTCAGTCCCACAACCTGTGTTCTCGTTATCACACCCTGCCATCACATCATGATAAAGCAAGTAATCTCCCATTGAAGCTATAGAATCTGGATGAGAAAAACCAACAGAATTATCCCAAACTAATTCTATTCCATTACCACCTCTAGCCCCATCTTGCTCAGACAATTCTTCTAAAATTGAGGAGTCTTCAACGACTACTGATGAGTAGGAATCTGTGTCTACTACGACAAGCGATTGAGATATGAAACTCAATACGACTAGCATTGAAATTATGCGTTTAGAAAACATAACTTTTTCGGGACCGAAAGTGTCTATAAAATGCTAATCGCGGCTTTCTAACCTAGATATTAATTTTTTCTTGGTTCCAGAAACTGCCAAGCCCCGCTTCTTTGCTAATACAACAAGTTCTGCTTTTGTCATAGAAACGTAATCGTATTCCTCCTCTTCAGCAGATTCTTCTGAATTAACGTCTTTGTCTACACTTTCTTCATAATTCTCGACATTTTCTTCTTCTGAAGACTCTACTTTTACTTCCTCCGGCCCTTTGTCTACAGTTGCCCCTTCACCAATGTCTTCATTTTCAGCAGAATCGTCTATAGTTTTTTCTTCACTATATTTACTTTCTAATTCTTTTTCTTTTTCTTCTAATCTTTGTTTAGATTCCTTTTCAAATTCTACAAATTCTCTCTCTTTATCCTGTAAAGCCTGTATCATTTCAGCTTCTAACTTATCTATCTTCTGATTACTTTCATCCTCAAGCTGCTTTAGCTTAGTATCCATTTCTTTATTGATACTAGATATTTTAGAATCTTTTTGATTGAGTTTTTCCTCATATGCTTTCTTAATTTCTGCTAATTGCTTTGTAAAGTTTCCTTTCTCAATTTCTATTAATTCTTGCAAACTCAGTTCCTTAGACTTGTATTCTTCTTCCAAGGCTTCTTGCCTCTTAGACATGTCATAGTCTAAATCTTGTTCTCTTTTTAGTAAATCTTCCTCACGTAACAATAGCTGTGCAACAGTTCTAGGTGGCGCAAATTCATCTCTCTGGTGAATCATTTTTTCCTTAAGCGTATCTACTACTTCTACTCTAACTTTTGTTGAATAAGAACCTCCTAAGAATCTCATCTTTATTTCTGATGCATGATTCCCAACTTCCATGGGGTAGCCAGTAATAACTCCAGAATTAGGATCTAAATCTAAGCCAAGATCTAAATCCGGATACATACTGTATCTTACATTAACTAATTCTTTGGGATTTACTAGTCCTAATTTAATCACCCAAGGATCCAAAAATGGTTTCATCTTAATCATGGAATCATTCCTATCTTTAACAAACAGAACAAATCTGGGTGAATATTGCAAGGGGTTACGATATTTTTGTATAGTTACGAGAATACCAAATAAAATTACAAATGTAACTCCGACATAATATATCTCTAATGAATTTTTCCCGAAAAAATCTTTGTAATCTATGTATAAAGCTAAAGCTATAGAAATAAAAAATAATAGAAGATTCTCTCGTATCAATCCAATTATAATTCTGTAATATTTTTCAGTCGGTGTCATCCTTGTCCTCATCTTCTTCTAAGGACGGCCCTTCCTTCAGACCCTCATTGAAAGCGGCTTTTGATTGACCCATACTTTTAGCCAGTTCTGGTAGCTTTTTAGCTCCGAAAAGAAGAACGACAATTCCTCCAATAATCAATGCCTCGGTGGTACCAATCATGATTTACTATCAATAGTGAGGTAAATTAACCTTATGGGCGAACAACAAAAACCCCTGTCTGATGAACAATTGTGGCCAAAAAACCTGCGTACGATGATATCGTTGACAATTTGAAGGGGAAAATATGGTTTTATTTGGTACTCGCTTTCACTGTATTTGGAATTGTTTTTAATTTTTCACCTGAAATAATTGATTGGATTGCAGAAAAACTTCTTCCGAAGGATGCTGCCCTAATCTATCTTGCGCCTGCCGAATTCTTTCTTCTTAAATTAAGGATTGCTGGCTACTCTGCAATTTCTTTAATTTTTATAATCACTGTAATTCAAACTTGGCAAATTCTAAGATCTCGCTCGCTAATTCCTAATTTAGGTATTGGAAAATTACTTGCGACTTTTATTATTTCTTTAGTCTTGTTCCTATTAGGTGTTACCTATTCGCTAGAGCTAGTATTACCGACAGTCTTAGAATACTTCCAAAATGATGCTGCTGATGCAGGACTACAAACTACATACAGCCTTAGTGCTTTCTACCATTTTGTTTTCTTACTAACTTTTTCATTGGGAATTACCTTCCAATTACCGCTAATTGTAGTAATGATGCTAAAGCTTGAATTAACTACAACTGACAAACTGGCTGAATACCGAAGTCATTTAGTTGTTGTTTTCTTCATTATGGCTGCAATGATAACTCCGCCAGATGTAATATCTCAATTTTTACTTGCGATACCGCTGATAATTCTGTACGAACTTTCAATAATCATAGGTAAAGTGAGCTGATATGAAAAAAATTACCACGTTGGTATTTTTGCTAATTATCCTATTTAGTTTTGGAAATGCATCTGCTGATGGTGGAGGTCACAAAGAGATTCTACCGGATGAAACTATCATAGGAATTAGTTTGGTCTCTTCTATTATCACATACTTCTTCATAGCTAAAATAAGTGGGCATGAATTGAGTAATCAGGAACGGCTGATTTCTTCACTAATCGTTTTCACAACAATTGTGCATGCAATTCTCGGAACTGAGGATCTAAAGCTATTACTTGGAGCTGTCGGGTTCTTGGGATTTGGTTGTTTTTTATACATACTAAAGCTACCCTTAATTGAAGAAAATAAGACCAACTTTAGATATTTACTTGCTGCTTATACTTTTGCAATTATAATTTTTTACATATATTTGCATCCTGACTTAACAAAAAATGGAGAATATGATATACTCGGATTAGTTACTAAGTTATCTGAAATTGGGATTATAGGGCTCGTAATCAAAAGAGACGATTGAATTTAAAATGGAAATTGGAATACATACTTTTGCATCGGCAAATTTTAAGGATGAAAACGGTAAACAAATACCGGGCAATCAAGCAATAAATGAACTTTTAGATCGCATAGAGTATGCAGATAAAGTTGGAATTGATGAAGTAGGAATCGGAGAGCACCACCGAAAGGAATACTTGGACTCAGCCGCCCACATCACATTGTCGGCTGCAGCTGCAAGAACTAAAAATATCAAACTAACCAGTTCCGTTACAGTACTAAGCGCTGCAGATCCAGTTAGGGTTTTCCAGAACTTTGCTACATTGGACTTAGTATCGAATGGAAGAGCTGAGATCGTGGCAGGTCGAGGTTCATTCACTGAAGCATACCCTCTTTTTGGCCTTAGAATGGAAGACTATAATGGATTATATGCAGAAAAGCTTGAATTATTGCTAAAAATTAGAGATAACGAAATAGTCAATTGGTCAGGTAAATATAGGCCTGACTTAGTTAATCAAGCGATTTATCCAAGACCTATACAAAATCCATTACCAATCTGGGTAGGTGTTGGAGGTACTCCTGAATCATTTATCAGAGCAGGGATTCTTGGATTGCCACTAATGATTGCCATTATAGGCGGTGAAACGCATCGATTTGCTCCACTAGTTGAATTATACAAAAATGCAGGTATCAAAGCTGGCCACGACCCTGAGAAATTGAAAGTAGGAGTACATGCTTTAGGATATGTTGCTGAAACAAGAGAACAAGCGGTAGAAGACTTCTTCCCAGGCTATGCAGAATCATTTACTAAAATTGGTAGGGAGAGAGGTTGGCCACCTGTTACCCGAGAACATTTTGAATCACAAATTGGCCCAACGGGAGCTCTCGTGATAGGTAACGTAGAAGAAGTAGCTGAGAAAGTGATAAGACACAGCGAAGCACTAGGTGGCTTATCTCGATTTAGCTTTCAACTAGACGTAGCTGGCCTAACACATCAACAATTGATGAACGCGATTGGTTTACTCGGCAACAAAGTAGCTCCTCTAGTTAAGAAGTAACTACACGACAATTTTTGAGCTACAGACCTAAGCTTTCCTAAAATATCTTGAAACGAATAATACTAATCCTATTGCTGGGATAAACAGAAATCCATTCAGAGAATTAGATGACTGAGGAAGATCTCCTTGCTCAGCTTCCATTGTCTCGTTTGTAGTTGTTACCTGTTCTTCCTCTACGGCTGGATTAACTGTAATAGTTCCCACCATGTTAACCAATTCGTGGGGTTCACAGATGAAATCATATGTGTTATTCGTCCCTTTATCAAAAGTAAACGCATAGTCTATTTCTGTTTGAGGATTACCTGTACTAAAGATTCCTAACGGAGATACTGCATTGTGCTCTAGAAATTCTCCGCTCCAGAAAAATCTAACAGTTTGACCCTCGTTAATTGTAACTTCGGAGGGTGAAAACTGAAGATTCGTACTGTCTACCGTAATAATCACTACATCATCTGTATGTGGATTCGACTCTACTGCTATAGATGTTGTTTGCATACTCAAAAAGCTAATGCCTAACATAACGGTCAGTAGCAACTTGGTGTTTAATGCTTTAATCATAATCTATTCTCAGACTGACCATATATAAAGCCTAATTTCTAGTGCCTATTCATAGTGCCAAAGAATCTCTCAATATTGATTCGCTAGTTATTGGTTCCCTGCACGCATAGTTTTTACATATGTAAATCGCAGATTTTCCGTTCAACATTTTCTTTCCTTCCAATATTGGAAGATTCACGCCTGTTGTAGTACTAGCTAAAATCTTACAAGGCAGGTATGCTTGTTTCACAATGTCCATCAATACATCTTCATTAGTTTCTGCAGCTAATACTATTTCTTTTGGACCGGGTGATAGATAATTTTGTACAAAAAGTGCTGTTGAATGAGCATGAGGATATTGATTGATGTAATTACCTGCTTTATCCATAGATGATTCGACTATTTCCCGATATTTTTTATTACCATAATAATGATGAAGCCGAATCAGCAATAAGCTGCACATGAAGTTGTAAGAAGGTGTAGCATTATCCATACTATTACCACTATTAATCACAATATTTTTTGACAGAGATTGTTTGAATTGGCCATCTGCATAAAATTTTTCAACCAAAATATCTGCATATTTTTTAGATAATTCTAAATATTTGGGATCAAAACTAGCCTCATACATATCAATAAGCGAATTGCCAAAATACGAATAATCCTCTGCAAAAGCATCTATGTGAGCAACATTCTTCCTATAAATTCTATTCAAGGTGCCATCTTCTTTCGACATCTTTTGAATTATGAAATTTACTGCTTTATCTGCTGCATTAAAATATTCTTTCTTACCAAGTACAGATGAAGCTTTAGCAAGAGAACTAATCATCAAGCCATTCCAAGATACTATAACTTTATCATCTGTTCCTGGAGGAATCCGTGAAGCGCGATGTTGTTTTACCTTAATTCTTGAATTGGATAAAGACTCATTCATATCATCTTTAGGAATTTTTAAGAAATTGGACAAGGAAGATTTCTTCATTATTATTCTAGGAATTGAATTGCCCTCCCAATTTCCTTCTTCTGTTATATCAAAATATTGAGCAAAAACATCTGCATCTTCTTTACCTAGTATATCTTCAATTTCTGAGCGTTTCCAAACGTAATATTTACCTTCAACTCCCTCTGAATCGGCATCCATAGAAGAATAAAAGCCTCCTTCAGGATCAATCATCTCATCGTTTAACCACTCAAATATTTGAGAAATTACCTCCAAGTATTCTTCTTTCTTAGTTATTTGATATCCAGCCAAATAAGCTTCCATTAGCTGTCCGTTATCATACAACATTTTTTCAAAATGAGGAACTAACCATTTCTCATCAACTGAATATCGAGCAAATCCGCCACCTATGTGATCATAGATTCCTCCTCTGTACATCGAATCTAATGTTTTCACTGCTGAAGTTAACGACTCTTCCGAACCATTACTATGATAATCATTTAGGAGATGCAAAATAGCTCCACTGTTCGGAAATTTAGGTGCTGGGCCAAATCCACCCCAGGTTCTATCAAAATTAGAATTCCAGTGCCTTATTGCTTTTTGATTAACATTTGTTTCTATAGTTACACTTTGAACCTGAACTGAATTCAAATGTTGTACTATAGAATCTGCTTGTAAAAGTAATTGATCTTTGTTGCTAGACCATACCTCTGAAAGTCTAGTAAGAAGCGTAGGAAAACCCGGTCTACCATAAGCATCTTGAGGTGGAAAATAAGTTCCTGCGAAAAAAGGCTTAAGATTTGGAGCCAAAAAAACTGTCATTGGCCAACCTCCTTGTCCTTTGTTCATCAATTGTGTTGCTGACATGTAAACTTCGTCTAAATCTGGCCTTTCTTCTCTGTCAACCTTGATATTAACAAAATTCTTATTCATTATTTTAGCAGTATCTTCGTTTTCAAATGATTCTTTTTCCATAACATGACACCAATGACACGCTGAATATCCTATGCTTAACAATATTGGAAGATCGCGCTTCTTTGCCTCATCAAGTGCCTCTTTAGACCACTCATACCAATCCACAGGATTGTGTGCATGTTGCAACAGATAAGGACTTGTAGAATTAATCAAAGAATTAGTATGCTTCGGATTATCTCCCATGATATTCAAGTACTATTGACTGCTGTATTAAATTAATCCTAAATAATAGGGCACAACAACTAAAACTGACCTGTTACTCCCTAATTCTTGTCTAGTCCAATGATGCGTCAGTACCACGCCATAAAACGTGAAAATCCAGATTCCATTTTATTATTTAGAATGGGAGATTTCTACGAAACTTTTGGAGATGATGCGATAATAGCTGCTAAGGATCTTGATATCACCTTAACTGCTAGAGACAAAAATTCCGACAAGCCCATCCCATTAGCTGGAATACCCTACCATGCTCTTGACGGCTATCTTGGAAAATTAATCAAAAAAGGGCATAGGGTTGCAATTTGCGAGCAACTTGAAGATCCGAAGAGCTCAAAAGGAATTGTAAGAAGAGGAGTTACTAGAATCGTAAGTCCTGGAACTGTTGTTGAAGGAACTATGCTAAGTAATTCTAACAATTTCTTAGCATCCATAAATGAGACCGATGATGGAATTGGATTGGCGATAATGGACATTTCAACGGGTGAATTCGCTACAGCCCAATTCAAAGACAGAGAATCTTTGGAATCTGAAATGATGAGATACGCGCCTGCTGAGGTTATTGTTCCTGAAGGTAATGTAGACGTTGAAAACTGGATGAAAGCTTTAGGTGTAAATATTACACCATGCAAGGCAGATTCATGGATGTATCCCGTTTCCAAAAAAGCATTAGAAGGAAGATTTGGAAGTGTTGAAGAATTGAATACATACCCAATGGCCGTAACTGCTGCTGGTGCAATTCTTTCTTATGCAATAGAGACTCAATTCAGTGACTTACCGCATCTAAGGCCTCCATCCTTAATGGTTAAGGCTAAAACAATGACATTGGATGCTGTAACTCTAAGAAATTTAGAAATTGTACGTACTATTAGTGACTCATCCAAAGATACCTTGTTTGCAGTTCTGAACAAAAGTTCAACGGCAGGAGGTTCCCGTAGAATGAAAGATTGGTTACTACGGCCACTATACGATTTGGAACGAATAAACGAAAGACATGATGCCGTTCAAGAATTATTTGACAATACTCTTAGTCGCAGAGAAATTAGAGATATTTTGAAAGGTTTCCAAGATGTTGAAAGATTACTATCTCGACTAGGACACGGATCTATTTCACCTAGAGATTTGGATAGTTTAAAATCTAGTCTAAATACAGTAAAAGATCTCAAGCAATTTCTAAGTGAAGAACCTTTGAAATCAAAATTAATGAAAAAACTTGTCAAATCAATCGATGTACACAAGCAAGTTTCTAAAAAACTAGAAGAAGCTATCGTAGAAGATCCACCTGCCGTTCTGAGAGACGGTGGAATTTTCAAGAAAGGATACTCAAAAGAATTAGATGACTTAAGGTCAAAAGCTACCAGTGGAAGAGAATGGGTTGCTTCATTAGAAAATGAAGAAAAAGAAAAAACTGGAATTCCAAAATTAAAGATTGGATACAATCGTGTTTTTGGTTATTACATTGAAGTTCCAAAAGCATATGCAAAAAAAGTACCTGAAAATTATCATCGTAAACAAACTGTAGCTGCTGGTGACCGATATATTACTCCTGAATTAAAAGAAAAAGAAACCTCTATTCTAAGAGCTGACGAGCGTTCCCAAGCTCTTGAAACTGAACTATTCAAAGAATTGAGAGAGTGGATTTTAGAATTTTTAGGCTCATTGCAAGCTACAACGATGGCTGTTTCTAGAATTGATGCTATTGGCTCTCTTGCTGAAGTTAGCCAAATCAATAACTATGTTAGACCTGAAATGTCTGATGATGGAACCTTGTCCATTTCTGATGGAAGACATCCTGTTATTGAAGTTCTTAGAGAAGGTCAATATATTCCTAATAATTTACAGTTAGATAACAAACAAAGGCAACTTATGATCTTGACGGGGCCTAATATGGGTGGTAAATCTACCTATATGCGCCAAACCGCACTAATTAGCGTAATGGCACAAGCTGGTTGCTTTGTTCCAGCATCTTCGGCTAGATTGGGTATGGTAGACAGAGTATTCACTCGTGTAGGAGCTCATGACGATTTAGTACATGGTCACTCTACATTCATGGTGGAAATGTTGGAATTAGCAAACATTTTACGGAATGCAACTCCTAACAGCCTAGTACTATTGGATGAAATAGGAAGAGGAACATCAACTTTTGATGGATTAGCGCTGGCATGGGCTGTATCGGAAGAATTGCATGCCGGTAAGGGTGTGAAAACTTTGTTTGCAACTCATTACCATCAATTAACTGATGTGGCAAAAATATTGGATCGCTCTGTGAATTGCCACATGCAAGCAAAAGAAGATGGTCATGAATTGAAACTACTTCATAGAGTTGCTGAAGGACCTACAGATGCTTCATTTGGTATACATGTAGCAAAAATGGCTGGAGTTCCTGAGGAAGTATTAGTAAGAGCTAGAAAGGTTCTGAATAATTTAGAGGAAGGATCTACAATTGAAGTTTCTAAAACGGGCCCAGTCCAATCTGTTTTTGGTGCTAATTTTGGTGCTAGAAGTGAAACTAAAGAAAATCCAGTTGTATCTGAAATTAAAAAAATGGATTTAATGAACCTAACGCCACTTCAAGCCTTAGAAAAATTACATGAAATCCAGCAGAAGTTACTCTAACCAATCGTTATACTTATTCTCTTTGAATTCGAATTACCTTCAGAATCTGCTGCATTTATTGTAAACGAATAGGATCCACTTTTCAAACCATCAAATTCATGATAATGCCAACTATTTCCAGTTATATTATACTCATTATTCTGTTCTAGTTTGGGCATAGATTGTGAATTAAGGCCTGCTGCACCAGAGGTAATAGTTACAGTTTCTACTTCCCAATTATCTTTTACGGATACCACTAAAACAAAAGGAGTATCTTCACCTATTTCCATTGTTTCATTCCATTTACCATCCATTTCAACATACATATCAACACCTTGAAATTTAGGTTTAGCAATATCATTGAATGGAGGGTTGGAGAGTAATATCATGAATCCTAACCAAGCCATGAAAGACATGAACATTGGGCCAATCCAGTTCTTTCGCTCAAACTCACTTGTATCAAAAATTAAAGGAAGAACTCTAGTTAAACCAAAAGGTGCGATAAATCCAATAATAGTTACCCAACCACCTATTCCTGCCATTCTTACTAGCGAATAACAGACTACTGCCACTACTAAGGCATAAAATACAGAGAACAGTGTAACCTTGGAATCTCGGATTTCCTTAGTCCTATATTCATCTCTATTAAATTCAGGAAACGTGAAGATTTCTTCGCGTTTACCTTTTTTCTTGGCCATTGGGCTCCATAATGGAGGTTAAATAAAGGCCCGCGTGGAATCCAATGTAGATAGGACCGTATGACAACGAAAAAAGAAGAAACCGAAGGGGAAGCCATCGAAGAAGAAGTAGAAATATTACCTGAATTAACAGGTATGCCTGCTGAAGTTCATGTCCGTAGACACATTAAATTAATATTTTTCTTATTATTCTGTCTTTACCTCGGATGGTATTCTTTTGCTCTATTCGTCGCTGCTTGGGTAACTGCTGTTAGATGGGCTGACAATGAAGGATATTTAGCGAAATATAATATGGATCTAGTTTGGGGACGTTCTTTTCTCATGTGGAGAACTGACTGGGGGAAAGATTTCATAGAAAAGATATCTCAAAATAAGCCATTTTGGAGAAGAGTGGGTGATGTTTGGGTAGTTACCGTTTTTGTAATTATGATTCTTATGTTTTCACTATTACTTTGGCAAGCAACTCTTGCTTGGCAGATTCCCAAAACTTCTGCAGTATCTCCTAAAATGATGATTGGATTACCTGGAGTAAATCCTGTAATTCCTCTGTGGTATGGAATTTTAGCGCTCGTCATCGCAATGGTTATTCATGAATTTAGTCACGGAATTTTGAGCCGCGTTGCCAACGTTAAAGTTAAAGCTTTAGGACTTTTACTTTTCATTTTTCCCGTAGGGGCGTTTGTTGAACCTGATGAAGAAGAAATGAAAGCTATGAAAAAATGGGAGAGAATGAGGCTCTATGCTGCCGGACCCGGAAGTAATATGGTCATTGCACTTATTTTTTCGTTCCTCTTTTCCTCTGTAATGGTTGCCTCGCTGGCACCTGCTGAAGACGGATTATTACTATACAGTGTAAGTACTGACTATGGTGGCGCTGAAGCGGGTTTAGAACCATGGATGCTTCTAACATCTATCAACGAAGAACCTGTAGAAAATAGCGATGACTGGCAGCGTATAATGAATGACACATATACAGGAGAAACGGTCAACGTCTCGGTTATGAATGCAGGAGTTCCTGAAACTTATGCTGTAACTTTATCTGATAAAGGAAGTTATTATCTGAAGTATTATCCTGATTTATATGAACCTTGGATGTCTGGAAAAGGATTCATGGGCGTTGCTGCCGAAAACCCCGAATTTGTAACTAATAACTTAGCAAATCCTACTGAAAATGTCTTACTGTACATCTCATTACCTTTTGCTAAATTACAACCGTTTCCTGACCATTTTACTTCAATTTTTGAGCCCAGTGGAGCTGTTGGAATCATACCAGATAATCTCTTTTGGATTCTTGCCAATTCATTCTATTGGATATTTTGGCTTAACTTAATGGTAGGATTAACAAACGCTTTACCTTCTGTTCCTCTTGATGGTGGTTTTATTTTTGCAGATGGAATTACCGGAGTACTTGACAAAGTCAAAACCGGTCTAACCGAACAAAGGAAAGAAGAAATTGTAGATAATTTAGTCGCAGTTCTAGCCTTTACAGTTGTTTTCTTAGTTGTTTGGCAACTTATTGGGCCAAGAATTGTTGGTGTTGACCCTGTAATATTAGATGCCAATATAGAGGCAAGTGGAACAAGTGGGTGGAATGGCGAGGAATTTATATTCGATGCATCCACATCTAACGGTAATTTTGTAACATATGAATGGGACTTCGGAGACGGAACTACAACAAGTGGAGAAACGGTGAATCATTCTTGGGCTGATGGTGGACTATACTTTGTTGTATTAACTGCTAAAGATGCAGAGGAAAGACAAAGTGTAGCATTTGAACAAGTACGTGTCAACAGCTTTGTTGAAGGCGAGAGTAGCGTAAATGGAGGTGCTGACGAGACTGTTCCTGCAACAATTAATCCATATATTGAAAATGTAAGCATTTACATCAACATAATTGGAAACAGTGGGCTACCTTTTGTACAATCTGACATTACTGTCACAATCAATAGCCCTTCTGGAACTGTGTTCGAACAAGACTTACTCTTGAACGACGGCGAAACTCAAGAGCTTATTTTCGAAACAAATGAAGGTGAAATGATAGGGGACTGGGAACTATTATTAGAATCAAATGATCCTGCCTCTGATTTTAACTACAATTATGATTGGTATAGTTATTATCAAAATAGTGCTTAAACGAGGCTTTAATAATGCATATCATCTTATATCTCCGGACTTAATAGGAATCATAATTCCTAAAAGTGAAATAATCAATGAGTGAAGATCCAGTTCCACTTAAAGCCGTACATCACGTTGAGTTTTATGTGGGTAATGCAAAGCAGGCTGCCTACTATTACAGAAAGGCATTTGGATATGATCAAGTTGCTTATTCTGGTTTGGAAACTGGAGACAGGGAAAAGGCTAGCTATGTTTTAGGACAAGGTAGAATCAGAATGGTCTTCTCTACTCCGCTGAATGGAAATAATGAATTAGCTGAGCATATTCGAAAGCATGGCGATGGTGTAAAGGATATTGCATTTCATGTGGATGACGCAAAAGCATGCTACGAAGCCTGTGTAGCCCGTGGAGCCAAGAGTGCTATGGAGCCTGAAACTGTTAGTGATGAAAATGGTAGTGTAACAAGAGCTTCAATATTTACCTACGGAGAAACTGTACATTCTTTCATATCATATGACGATTACAATGGACCTTTTCTGCCTGGATTTGTAGAAAGTAAAATTGAAGGGAATAATGTGGGGCTAAAATTCATAGACCACATTGTCGGAAATGTGGAATTAGGTAAAATGGAATATTGGGTCAACTTCTATGCTGATACTATGGGCTTTTCACAAATACAAGAATTTAGCGATGATGATATTTCTACTGAATATTCTGCACTCATGTCAAAAGTGATGGAAAGTGATAATGGAAGAATCAAATTTCCGATTAATGAACCTGCAGAGGGTAAAAGAAAATCGCAAATCGATGAATACTTAGAATTTTATGAGGGGGCTGGTGTACAGCATCTTGCACTTTTAACAAGTGATATCATAAAAACTATTGGGAAACTAAAAGAAAATGGTGTTGAATTTTTAGAAGTTCCTGACACTTACTATGAAGATTTAACTGAGCGAGTAGGTGTTATTGATGAAGATATTGAAGTTCTCCGCAAATTAAAAATCTTAGTTGACCGAGATGATGAAGGATATCTATTACAATTATTCACTAAACCCGTAGAGGACAGGCCTACTGTATTCTATGAAGTTATACAAAGAAAAGGATCGAAAGGCTTTGGAGTTGGAAACTTTAAAGCATTGTTCGAAGCAATTGAAAGGCATCAAGCCGAAAGAGGTAACCTGTAATGCACAGATATCATAAATTAGGAAAAGTAGCTAAGAAAAGACACACCGTTTTTAGAGATGATAATGGAAATATTTACCATGAAGAACTGAAGGGGAATAAGGGATTTGTAGGGCCTTCATCACTTCTTTACCATATTTACCCTCCAACTGAAGTTTTATCGACTAAAGAAATCGGACATTTTACTCTCGAAGAAGATGATGACAAAAGTCTGAGGATGAGGCATTTTTACACCAATAGAGCAGAGAAAGGCGGAAGCGCAATTATGGATCGAAAACCTTTCTTATTCAACAATGATGTTGTGATGATGATGAGTTATCCTGACAAAAATGATGATTATTACTATCGTAATGCACAAGGTGATGAGATAATATACGTCAGTCAAGGAAGTGGAACTTTAGAAACCGCTTTTGGAAACATGAAGTATAATGCTGGAGATTACCTAGTTATTCCGAGAGGAATTTTACACCGATATATAATGAATGATGAAGAACATTCTCTTCTAATTGTAGAATCGCCTGGTGAAGTAAGAACTCCTAAAAGATATCGAAATGAATATGGTCAAATAATCGAAAGAAGTCCATATTCTGAGCGCGATTTTAGAGGGCCTGATGAATTAGTACCACATGATGAAAAAGGGGAGTTCAAAATTATCGTAAAACAACGCAATAGATTTACTGAAGTTACTCTAGGACATCATCCATGTGATGTTGTTGGATGGGACGGATATTACTACCCATTTGCTTTCAGCATTCATGATTTTGAGCCTATAGTAGGTAGAATTCACGAACCTCCGCCTGTCCACCAAACATTTGCAAGTGATCGATTTGTGGTCTGCTCATTTTGCCCAAGACCTTTCGATTTTGATAAAAACGCAATACCTGCACCCTACAATCACGCTAACATAATGTCCGATGAGGTTATCTATTACGATTCGAAAGAATTCATGTCAAGAAAAGGTGTTGAATTTGGATCCATGACACTACATCCTGATGGATTAACCCATGGCCCACATCCTGGGAAATATGAAGCCTCAATAGGTGCTAAATGGACTGACGAATTGGCAGTCATGGTTGATACTCATTATCCTCTCAAAGTAGCTAAATATGCAATCAATGTTGAAGACCCTAATTATTCAAAATCTTGGCTTGATGGTGAAGGATACAAGGAAGCATTAGGCGAATAAAATCAATGAAAGAAAGTCTTCGAGCTTTCATGGAAGGCCTGATAGATTATGCTGGCCTCTTCCCGCCTGCTGAACTACCTCTAAATGAAGCAATTGATGAATATATCTTACAATTAAAGAGTGCTAATTCTAAAATGTTAAGCCGTTTTATAATTCATACTTCAAAATTAGAAAATTTAGATCAATTTCTACCTCTTTTCGAAGATATAGGGCCTCTGAGGCTGTCAGTCTTAGGTGGTGGTGGAAATAACGACGACGAGTATTTAAAAAATATTAATAAAAACATTAACAATATTAATGATTATAGAAAGAAACATAAAGAAAAGATTGAAATTGATGTTATTGAATGTAAAATGCCCTCCAATTCTCCATCCAAAAAGACTATGGTAAAGGCTGCTACGCTACTTAATGATTCTAATTTAACACATTACCATGAATTTACGCAGCTACCTTACATCGATATGAACTACTCAACAGAAGTGGACGAAAGTTCTTGGGATCATGAAATCATACCTACTGTCCAAATAATATCTAAAATAAAAAATGCAGGAATAAAATTAAGATGTGGAGGTGTGGTAAAGGAAGCATTTCCTACAGTTGAACAGATTGCTGCCATGATACAAACATGTGTAATTGCGGAGGTACCAATGAAATTTACTGCTGGGTTACATCATCCAATACGTCATTTTGCAGAAGAATACGATGAGTATATGCATGGATTCATCAATACTTTTGGGGCAGGCATTTTTGCAACAACCTTCCCAAAACCAAAAAACTCACAAGAAAAATATCGAATGTTTATTCTATTATCTCATATGATTGATGATCAAAATGCTGAAAATTTTAATTTTACTAACGATTCCCTAATTTGGAAAGTAAGGGATGACAGAGATACTGAATTTGAAATTGAAACTAAAAAAATTAAAGTCGTACGTGAAAAAGGTATGATTTCATACGGCAGTTGCTCTTTTCAAGAGCCTATAGATGACTTATCAAAACTAGGATGGACATAATGGACAAAACACACGATTCAAATCTAAAATCATGGATTGAAGTTGATGAAAACTCAGATTTTCCAATCCAAAATATCCCCTTTGGAGTCTATTCACCAAAGGGTGGTGGTGATCTACACGTAGCTACTGCAATTGGAGATTATATCTTAGATTTAGCATACTTAGACGAAGCGGGATATTTTCAAAATACCGAAGTAGAAGGAACTGAAGTTTTCCATGAACCTACATTAAATGCATTCATGTCTTTGGGAAGAAAAGCCTGGAAAGATACTAGAAATGTAATTAGTCATCTTCTAAATAAAGACATTGAAAAACTAAGAGATAATAAAGAATTGAGAGAATTAGTTTTAATTCCAATGGAAAAAGCTGTAATGGAATTTCCTATTGATATAGGAGATTACACTGACTTTTATTCATCAAAAGAACATGCTTCAAACGTAGGTACAATATTCAGGGGGCCTGAAAATGCATTGATGCCTAATTGGCTTCACTTACCTATTGCATATCATGGTCGAGCGTCTTCAGTAATTCTTGATGGAGGAGATGTTATCAGGCCGAAAGGTCAAACTAAACTGCCTAGTGCAGAAAATCCTTCATTTGGAGATAGTAAAAGAATGGATTTTGAACTTGAAATGGGACTATTCATAGGTACTGGAAATAGTTTGGGAGAACGTATTTCTATAGAAAACGCGGAAGAATATATTTTTGGTATGGCCCTTGTAAATGATTGGTCTGCTAGAGATATTCAGGCTTGGGAATATCAACCATTGGGGCCGTTTTTAGCCAAAAATCTAGCTACTACTATTTCTCCTTGGATAATCACACTAGAAGCGTTGGAGCCATTTAGATGTAAAGGACCCAAGCAAGAACCGAAGCCTCTTGAATATCTGCAGAATAGCCGAGATAGCACTTTTGATATTAACTTGGAAATTCACCTTAAATCTGAAAAAATGGATAATTTTGAATTAATTTCATCTAGTAATTACAATTATCTATACTGGGATATGAATCAACAAATTGTACACCATACAACAACAGGTTGTAATCTCCGAACTGGAGATATGTTGGCTAGTGGAACCATATCGGGTCCTGAGAAAAATAGTAGAGGATCTATGCTTGAACTAACTTGGGGATGGAGTGAACCTTTGAAACTTTCAAACGGTGAAGAAAGACTAGCTCTTGAAGATGGCGATACTGTGATGCTAAAAGGTTGGTGTCAAGGAGATAATTACAGAATTGGTTTTGGCGAGTGTACCGGTAAGCTCCTACCCTCTGTTTAATTTAATTTTAGAGTAGACCTTATATAACCATCCGAGTGGCGCCCAGTCCGTCTTCTGTTAGAGGACACCGAAAGGACACAACATCAATGGCAAGACAAACACGTCGCAGACGTGACTCCAAGTCAAAAAATCGCTATCGCCCTCGCTTCTCTTCAGCTTCAGGTAGAGCTACCTCTGAACAAAGTGAAGTTATGCCGCGTAAAGTCGAGAAAGTAGACTGGACAACTGTTTTTATTTTACTTGCAATTTTCCTTTTTTCACTTTACATTAGAACTGCATGGACTCTAGAACCTGCAACTGAAGACGGTTTTCAACTTACAGGAGGTAGTGACCCTTACTATCACAAGCATGTTGTTGACTACGTTGCCGAAAATGGAGAGCACCTCGAAAGAGATCCAATGCTTAACTATCCATATGGGGCCAACAACAACAGGCCGCCTCTATTCGATTGGTCTATTGCGATTATTGGATTAGCACTCTCTCCCTTCTTCGGAGGAGATACCGAAGAATCAGTTTGGTGGTCTATGCAAGTTTTACCAGCAATATATGGTGCATTGATTATTTTCCCAGTTTATGCAATAGGGAGAGCTCAATTTGGTAAAGAAGCAGGAATAATTGGCGCTTTTTTCATAGGTGTAAACTCACAACACGTTGGGCATTCTAGTTTGGCGCTAGCTGACCACGACTCTTACATCATATTATTCGGAACAACTGCTTATTTCTTCTTCATGAGGGCTTTGACTGTTGCGAACGATAAGAAGTGGGTCTTGGATTGGAGAAACGGCGATGAAATAAAGAAAGGGATAAGTCAATTTGTCAATTCGGAAAAATTGGCCCTGGGTTACGCCGGTTTAGCTGGTATGACTATTACCATGATTTCCATGAGTTGGAAAGGTTTCCCATATATCATGGGTATCATTGCCATTTATCTAGGATTGCAAATGCTAGTAAACGCATTCCGTAGAGTAGATAGCTTGGCAACTGCAGCTTTAGGATTAGTTACGCTTTCAATGCCCGTTATTATTTCATATCCTTACTATAATACGATGGGATTTGTTGACACCTGGTGGGAAGCTCCCGCCTATATTTTACTAGGATATGTCCTAATGTCATTAGTTATGGTTACCACTCGAGACTTGCCTTGGCTGTTAGTCATTGGAGTGTCAACCGGTATTGCTGCAATTCTTTACTTATTGCTAACATATGTTTTCAAAGATCTCGGATTCTTACTTTTCAGTGGTCAAGGATATTTCGTTAGGACAAAATTATTCAATACCATTGCTGAGGCCCAGCCTCCTGAATTTGCTGATTTCGTCTTTGCTTTTGGACCTGTTTCAATATGGTTAGCAATCTTCGGTGTGATTTGGATGGCTTATCAGCTATTCAATCAAAGTATATGGAAGAAAGATTATTTGTTTGTTATGACTTGGGCTCTTGTTTCCATATATATGGCTCAATCTGCTATTCGTTTTATTTTCAACGCAACTCCTGTTGTATCTCTAATTAGTGGATGGATGACTTGGTTGTTGATTCAAAGGGCCGATTTCCCTGCAATTATTACCACTTGGAAAGCATTCTGGGGTAAAAGAGGGGGACTGTTCTATTGGCTCTCATTAGCTTCAATTTTTGCTGGTGTAATATTATTCTTTACAGTAAGTATTGCAATTGGATTAATTTCAACTTTAATCCTTCTGCTATTGGTTATGGTTGTTGGGCACATGGATGCTCAAAGTGAAGATCAATATCGTTTCCGCGATAGAATTAGAGGACTAAGACAAGGCTTTGACATGAAAAGACCATTAATTGCTCTTTTTGTTGGCTTATTTATTTTCCTCCCTAATACATTTTATGGATATGATGCAGGCGTACCATATGAAGATAAGAAAAACCACGATTCTGATATCTTTGAATTTTTAAGTTATGATTTCCTAAGGCCTGAAGAATATGATTGGGATGAACGTAATAATCAAACTAAATATCCTGATGGTACTGAAGGAATGTATGCCATTGAAAATCCTAACCAACTATGGTATATGGGTAATACTGGGCCTTCTTTCCCTTCTGATTATTGGATTGAAGGATTAGAATGGTTAGCTGAACAAGATACAAATTTGGAACCTGAGAAAAGACCTGGTTTCATCTCATGGTGGGATTACGGTTTCTGGGCAATTGATATTGGTGAACATCCTACAGTAGCCGATAACTTCCAGTTTGGATACCAAATCGCTGGTAATTTCATTGCATCTCAATCTGAACATGAGGCAATGACTCTTTTACTTTATAGATTGATAGAACCTGAAGTTGATCGTAAATCTGAAAGTTTTGATAATGAAATAAGAACCAAATTACTCATTTACCTATCTGAAGAAAACGTTACTAAACTAGAAAATATAATTTCCAACCCTGATGATTACATACCAAAGAAAGCTGATGGAAGTAACCAAGACGTCCATCCTAAAAATGCTGCAATTCGAGCAGGAAAACCTATCTTAATGACTATTGAGAAAAACGATGTTGCAGATCTTATGTGGGAAGTTGAACAAATAACTGGAAATTCAATTCGCTACTATGCTGCAGACACGCGCTTGATGCCTTATTCTGCCGGAAATACTGGTATCCTATATGCGCCCGTTACTCTAGCTGATTATGACATTGGAAATTTCGTGGAAGTTCAAGCCGCTCTTTCTAACGGACAAACTCTTCCATTTGATGAAGCTATTGAAGTTTTAGAAGATAATCCTGATGTTCAAGTCACATCTCAGGAATTAGTTTACAAAGATAAATTCCTAAATTCTATGTTCTTCAGATCATTTATTGGATGGTCTGCAATTGATGTAGACAGACCGATAGAAGATGGAATACCGAGTATAGCTGGCGTACTTGGACAAGACCAATCACTTCCTCCTTTACCTGGCTGGAATTTAACACACTTTAAGTTAGTTCAATACAATTCTGGACTTAGAATATTAAAATATTACGATGGGGCTACAATCTATGGAACTGTAGCTACGCCTGACGGTGATCCTATAGTCAATGCAAATGTAACTGTTCTTGATGAATACAGAGTTCCTCACGGAAGAGCTACTACCGATAAAAATGGAGAGTATAGTGTGCTGGCACCTGCTGGAAATCTAACCTTAGCTGTTTCAATGGGAACTCCTGAAGCCGATATTGAAAAAATATTTAAATCATCTAACAATATTTTAGTTAGAAAAGAAAATGTAATTATTTCTGAAGAACAGGCAATGAGGCAAACTACAGATCGGATAAATATAGATTTAGAAGTTGAGCCATCCTCTATAGCTGGTAGACTCTTCTGGGATAATAATAAAGACGAAACATTTGACTCTGATGATGATACTATACCATTAGTACCTGTTACTGCTCTAAACATACGTTCTGACGTTTCCAGAACTGTAACTACAGATTCTAATGGGAATTATGAATTTACAAATTTAGCACCTGGTGAATACGAAATTACTGCTGAAATGGATGGCCATACTGTAGAATTGGCTTCGTATACTGGGACTGCTGCCTTACAAGCTAACCAAGATGTTACTGTAAAAGGGGCCTTAGAACCGGGTATAGTTTGGGGTAAAATCTTTGCAGGTGAACTTGATTCACAACTTGTTACCGTCTCACTTTACGATGAAACCAACAAAAGTACTGTAGAAAAGACGTTTTTGAATACATACTATTACGCGTCTCAATGTACTGGTGATTCAGTAGATGATTCAATCTCTTTCTGTTTTAACAATCTGTTACCTGGCAATTATACCTTAAGATTTGAATCTGACGACATTTATACGGGATGGACTAATAATACCAAAGAAATCGAACTTGCAAAAGGTCAGTCCAGAAGCTTTAACGCAACTTTAATGGATGGATTTAGAATAGAAGGAGTACTGTCTCATAATAATAATCCTATATCTAATGAGCAAATTACCGTAAGAAATGTTAATGAGCAATTCAGCGACAACATCTTTACAACTGAAGAAGGATATTTCGCAACAGTAGTACCTGAAGGAACCTATGACATTTACACCGTTCACCAAACAGAGCAAACTACTTTGGCTTATCTTGACAGAATAGACAGTCAAACTCATTCGGGAATAATTGATGCTGCAATGGGTCCTGGATATACTATAACCGGTACATTGTTTGAAGACTTAGATGGAGATAAGAAGTTTAACCCTGATTCTGGAGAAAACACATACGATGGAAAAATGATTCGATTTATTTCAGATAGTGGTGTTGCTTCAGTGACAAGTACTTTCGGAGGAAATTATGAAATTATTATTCCTGAAGGTGATTACGATGTTTACTCACACGCCCTCGCTAATGCAGAGCAAAATCTTGTTGCGCTCCGAGGTCTTGGCACAATAAATGGTAATTTAGAAAATGTTGATTTAGCCGCAAGTATAGGTCATGACGCCTGGATGATCCTTTATGAGGAACATATGGGAGAAACTGTTACACTAGAGGGAACTATCGACCTATCTACTACTGAAGGTGATCTAAACGTATGGGCAACTGACCCTATCTCTAAGATAAGTTTACCTGACGGAGAATACCAAGTAGACCTAAACAAATTTGGTTATGAATTACAAACAATTTATTATGGTCCTGAAGAAGACAAAGAGGAAACTGAAAAAATAAATTTGCAAAAAACTGAGGAAATCATAATACTTGCTAAAAGAATCCCTGCCAGCGTTGATGGAAGATTTGTTTACGATGGTAATCCAATAATTAACGCAAATTTATCATTTACACCAATTAACAATCCACTTTACCATCTAAATTTCACGACCGATAGTGAAGGATATTTCGATAATGTGGAATTGCCTCCTGAACAATATATGTATACTTTTAGCCTTGAGGACAGTGGTACCCGATATTTGGTCCATGGGCAAATGAGCATTCCTATAGGAGCTCCTGATTTCGATATGGGGGACGTTTCTGCAGAACTTAGATATCAAGTTTCTGGTGAAACTAAATTATTAGATGAAGCTGTAACAGGAATGGTAGTATTCACACCAGTAGATGATTTTAACAACGTAACTGTCCTTGAATCTACTACATTTGCAGGTTACAATGGCTTCCTATTACCTGGTGACTACTACGTTACCTTCCAGGATGGATTTACAAGTAAGCATTACAGTCATGGATCAATACTAAATCTAAATGCACCAGCTGTGCAAAATCTTGAACTAAAAGATGAAGGGTTTGTAAGAGGAGACGTTCGTTCGCAAGCTGATAATAATGTTATAACCGATAGATCTGTGCAAATTCAATTTATTTCACAAGACACAGGAGTTGTATTCATAGAAAATTCGGAAGCTGATGAAGGGCTCTTTGGAGTGGGAGAATACGGAAGAGTTGATCTTCCAAATGGAATTTATGATGTTATAGTAAAAGAAGAAGGTTATCAAGATTTCACAAACACTCTAACAATTGATGGAAATACAGATTATTACAACGAGATTGTATTAATTCCAAAGACAGTTAATGTAACTTTGGAAATTACTTACATTAATGCAACTGGAAATAGTGTGCCCTTAGAAAATGGATTGGTAATTTTCGAAGCTGTAACTGGAGAAACTTTTGCCAACTATACTGACGAAAACGGCCAAATTATCTTTGCTGAAATGGTCCCTAAAACCTATGAAATATCAATGGATACTACTTTGAACGACGGTGATGACCAGTTCAAATTAAATTCACAGAACATATACGTTAAAGCTGGTAGAGACCAACAAACTTTCAAACGTCAAGCTGACTGGGAAATTAGAGTTTCTGGTACAATCTTCTACGATCGTAACTTTGATGGTATAGCCGATTCGAATGAAATATTGTCTGATTCTAAAGTAGATATTTGGAACATTGACGGTACTGAAATTAAAGGAACTGCCGTTGCAGATTCTGAAGGAAAATATGAAATTTATTTAGATGCTGGAGTCTACAAAACTTGGTTCTATACGACTTCAGGAACAAGTTACGTGTCAATAAGCTCACTCGAATTAGAAAGTGCTCAAGAATTGAGTCCTTCATTAGTTCGTGGAATCGATTATACAGTAACTTACCAAGACTCCGATAATAATGAAAATATTAATTTTGGAAATGTGGAAATTAGTGGAGATAATTTCACATTTACTATGGAAAACGATAATGGGCAAATAAACATGCTAGTCCCTTCGGGAATCTACCAATTTTCTGGAAACTATGAGGATTTATCTGAAACTAGTGATTACGCATTTGTATTAGATAAAACCATTAACATCACTGACGAAATTGATGGTATTGATCAAATTGAAACTATCAGTAAACAATTAATGAGAGGAATAGAAGTCTCACTCGATTCAAATGAATTCGAAATTCCTGTAAGTCAAACTGCAACATTCACATTTAACGTTACATCACTAGGATTTTTAGATGTCGTTTTTGAAACAGGAATAGATGAAATACCTGAAGGCTGGAGTGCCGAATTTACTCCTAATAAGCTGAGCATGAAAGAAAATGAAACAAAGGAAGTTGAATTGAGAATTACACCTAATGAAAATGTAGTTCCTGGTGTTTGGGAAACCTTCTTTGTAGAAATATTTTGGAGTGACTATGAAGATAATGATATTGATGATTTAAGGCGTGAATTTGCAGTAACTGTAGACCCGATTGAACAGCCTGAGCCTGATTTTACTATCGAAACTGGAGATTTCGTATGGACGCCTGATTACCCTACTGTGGGCACTGAAGTAACTATCAGTGCTACTGTAACAAATTTAGTTAACTATTCTGGTGCACACTATGTCCCAGTAGTTTTCTATGCTAACGATGAGCCAATAAAAATGGTTACAGCAGAATTTGACGGAAATAACAGTGAAGTTACAGTAAGTGCGACATGGAATGCTACAAGAGGTACTCACGCTATCAAAGCTCATATAGATCCTGGAAACGCTATAACTGAACAAAACACCGAAAATAACAAAGCTTCTACTACTTTTTCAATAAGTGAAACTGATGAAGAAGAAAATAATTCATTTACTGTAATTGCACTAGCTGTTGGAGTATTGGTTGCTGGATTTGTTTATATTAGCTATCGGTCTAGACGTTAACCTCTAAAAGAATTAATCGTAGATAGGTTAAAATAAATATTATTTAGAAAACTGACTGATAAAATCCCAGACAATATAGCTACTTTGAACTAGTCCTTGAGTTCCTGGCAATAACGCTCCAGGACCTTCTCCTCCCACGTCCTTAGCATAGGGATTGTGCTGAGCTGCATATATTGTCATAAGACGAACTTGGGAATCATTCTCACAACTTGAAAAACCTTGAATTGAATAAAGCGGCTGTAAGTCATTGTAGTCTGGCGTTACACCCGTACAGCCATTCAAACTAGCCCACTCGTACAAATTCTCTATGGCTCCTGTTTGTACGGCTTCTGGATCTGTCCATGCTTCTGGATTTGTTGGTACACTTAGAACTGATGATTCATACAATACTACTTGGTCTAAAAATCCGTGTACTTCCATCACAGGTATTGGATTATAACTATTATTTGGCATCATAAGAAGATAAAAGGACATACAACCTACTGCTGCAAAGATATGGCTTGATTCCATAGCCATCCTTTGTGCCATGGCACAACCATTAGACCACCCGGAGGCATATATTCTATCTGAATCAATATTATAAATTTCTAAAGAAATACTAACTATTTCTTCTATGAATCCTACATCATCAACATTTTCACTTGCTGGCCTACCACAACACCATCCTGCATTCCAACCCTGATGTGCATCTGTATCCCAAGGGTTTTGGCTTGTAAGTCCATCAGGATATAGTACAATTGCCCCAAATTCATCTGCAATTGAGTCAAAATCTGATAATGCTCTATGATTAGTTGAATTGGAAGAATAGCCGTGAATATCTACTATCAAAGGAACCGAGATACTCGTGTCTAAATCATCTGGAATATGTACCTGCCAACACCTTTGTTCTGAATCATGATCTATACAATTATAAATTCCAAATGTTTCAAAAGGTAAATCTTCCCCTCCGGGTTTTTCTGTTTCATTACTTGCAGTTTGATTCCCAGAAGTTTCGGATTGCTCTTCCTCTACTAATTCTTCTTGAACTACAATTTCTCCAGAACTAGAGCCGTCATCTTCATGAATGTATACAAAATAACCATATGATCCCGAAGCTCCAAAAATTAAAAGAAAAGTAAGCAAAATCAAACTGATTTTCTTCATTAATATACAATAGCTCCTAAATGATATTATTCAGATATAAGATAAAAGCTTCGCTAAACAGAAAAAAATCACACAGCTTTGCACAACAGAAAGGCAGGGGAGCTGTGCCTCCCCCTACCTAACGTTATTTCAGCTAACTAACCTTAGAGTAGCTTTGCAGTGCCGATAATATCGCCACTTGCGTCAAACTGAATATCTAATTTCCAGTTATCTGCTGCTGGTCCGTTTGCTGAGTTACCCATTCCGTAGACCATGAATTGGTCTCCTGCTGACAACTTGTTATCTCTGTCGTTGTCTGAGAAGTGAACGGGGTATTCAGAGCCATCGTCATCACTGACATTGGTTGCTCTGCTCTTTAATTGATCGTCGTCACCAGTGTAACTAGTGTCGATTCCGTGTTCTTCACCGCCAACTATTTGCATAGCGATTTCGCCAAAGCCGTTACCGCCTACAAACGTTGATCCAGTGTCATCTTTCAAAAAGTAGCTGAACCCAGCTAAATCTTCTTGCTTGCTGACCTTAATCACTTCTACGTGGTATACTCCACTGCTGCTTTCTTCTACGAAGAATGTTGCTATAGGTGCGGATTCTCCTTGCTCTAAGAAACTGGCTGCCCAAACGTACAGCACAGCTGCCAAGACCACAGTAATTGCGACCATTAAAATGACCGCAATAACGGGAGATACACCATCGTCGTTCTTTACTATTCTGTGTTCCATGGTTGCGTCCTCTTTTTTCTGACAAGATATATCAAAAGATAATCTGTCGGACTATAACATCGGACCGACAGTATATAAAAACTAATGTTGTATTTTTACTATATTGTGTAACTTAGTACCTATATCCTCTGATTCAGATAAATTTAAACTTAATATGTTTTTGCCAAGTATACTCTGTTATGTGTTGGTTTACCTGACATAACACAAGTTTTGGGTTTAGAATATTTACTTGTTGAATTGCCTAAGAAAACTAAACCCGTACTTTCTTCAATTATTTGTGCTTCTGCATCATTCCCTTCAAATGCCATTTCATAAACATGACTAGATTCAATTGACTCATCAAATACTAAGTTATTATTTTCAACTGTGAAAGTTGGCAATACTTTGATGCAAGAACTGAAGTGCTTTTTACTTCTTTCATCCATCTTTTCACCTATCGAATTTAACTCGTCTTTTACTATACTAACAAGATTAGATAGAGGGTGACTCTCTTTGCCGCCAGTTCTTCTAGCGCACATAAATGAATCATTGGCTAAATCTCGCGGGCCTAATTCAATTCTTAGAGGCACTCCTTTAATTTCCCAATCATAATATTTCTGACCTGGGCGGATGTCTCTTACATCAATTCTAACCCTAATTCCCGATTCCTTTAACTTGGAAACTAATTTTTCAGCTTCCAATATTATATTTTCTGAAGATTCTTTAGCCATTATCGGAATCACAACTACTTGAATTGGCGCTACACTGGGAGGCATAATCAGGCCTTGATCATCACCATGAGTTGCAACAACAGCACCCAGCAATCTTTCAGACATACCATATGTTGTTTGGTGTACGAATTTTTGTTCACCTGATTCTGATTCGTAAGTTACATCAAAGGCTTTTGCCCATTGATCTCTATAGTGATGACAAGATGCAACTTGTAAAGTGCGCCCATCTGGCATTATTACATCTATTCCAATAGTATACCAAGCTCCTGGAAAAGTGTCCCATACTGGCCTCTTAGTAACTAAAACTGGTAATTTTAATTCATTCATTAAATTCTGAACAATTCCTAAGTCTTCTTCTATTTGCTTCGTAGCATCGGCTTCATCAACATGGGCTGTATGTGCTTCAAAGAAATGTATTTCCCTTACTCTTATGAAAGAACGAGTTTGTTTTGTCTCATATCTAAAAGTGTTAACTATTTGATACGTTTTAAGAGGTAAATCTGCATGTGATCTTATCCATAGAGGAAACATAGTGTACATTGCAGTTTCACTTGTGGGCCTCAGAAACATAGGCTTATCCAACTTAGTTTCGCCAGCGTGCCTTATCCAGTACACTTCCTTTGCAAAACCTGTTACATCCTCTTCCATTCTAAGTTCAGAAGGATCTACGCCTTGCTCCCTAGCTGCTTTCAGTAAAGATACCAATCTATTCTCTTTGTCCAACAAATCTTCAGGGATTAATAACGGGAAATTAACCTCGTCGTGGTCTGTCCTCTCCATTTCACTGTGAGTCAAATGATCTATCAAACGCATTGCTTTCCAACCATAAGGCCTCCATACATCCATCCCTTTGATTGGATATCTTTTATCAACTAATTCAGCAGCTTCAACGATAAAAGGATACCATTCTTTAAAATCTGTTTTGGAAGGAATTCCGCGTTTAGCTGCTGCTGGAGTTTGACTCATGGCTAATTATGTTTAATTATGCTGTAATTAATGCTTACTCTTTCCTGTTCTTGCCTGATTTGGATGTTGAACTAGCATTATTACGAGATTGATAATTATCCCATAATTGTCCTGCTAGGACTGGCCCTGCTAGAACAATAAACATAGATGCCCATAACATGGTTCTGCATTGAGGGGGGGCTTCGTAATAATTGTCTGGTTGAGTTACTCGCAATTTAATCAGACCAAACCAAGGTAATTCACCTTTTGCCATTCCCACTACCCAATCGGGATCTACTGGCTGTACTGGTGCGCCCATAATATCGTAATGTGTCAATTGATCGGGATGAGGATTGCCTGTTGAATCACCTTTAGTAATGTATCCTGAGTTTTGTATATTTTGAATACTAGCACCTCCTCCTAAACCTATTTCTGCCAACTGTATCTTGCCTTGAAATGTTGTATCTATTTCAGGAATATAATAGGTTTCATTCTCTTTGTCTACAACTTCTACCCAGGCCATTGCCCTGTGAATAACTGGAGTTACTGGTTGACCTTCATATGTTTCAATGCCATTTTTGTAATAAACAATGACGTCTCCGTAATCTCCATATTTCTTATAATCTGTTTTCTTACCTTCAAGGTAGGTTACTATGTCTGACTTTTTCGCTTTCTTAACGACGACTAAATCTCCAGTATCAATTGTTCCAATATGGCTATACCTTGGCTCTGAATAAAGTGGATTGTTATCATGCTCCATTGAACCTGATTCTATAACTACCATCGGAGGCCAATTCCCACTATATGCAAACGTCAAAAGAAAAACAATAACGACGCTACCTATTGCTAAACCTACGTCTTTTACAGTTTCAGGCAATTCAAATCCTTCCGAGTCTGCCATCTACGTTAATATCCTACAGGGACTTACGAGGTCTTTTAATTTTCTTAACTTTACGAACCTTACGGTTACTATGATTGGAACGTGATTGTCCAAAATCTGTCCCTGAATCATCATTAACCATTCTGACGCCAGGGTTTGAGCCTTCTTCGTTTGATGAAGAATCATCTGTTGCGGGTGAATTAAAATCTCCAAGTAAATCGTCTAGAGGGTCTCCTACACTTGCAGAAGATGTTGCAGTTGTTTCAGAACCTGTTGAAACTGGAACTGAGGATTCTGAAGAAACTTCGACTCTTTTCATATTTCCGCCGCAAGAAGGACACTTCCCCCATTTTTCTTGGAATTCTTTACCGCATTCCTCACATACATATGCTCCAGCATTATTAGATTGTGCTGAAGGGGGTGCTATACTTGTGGTGCTTTCCCCTACTTGACTTTCGCTAGCGTATGGATTAAAATCACTGTCTCCTAATAAATCTTGTAAATCTTCTTCCTTGGGTCTCTCCTCACGAGAATTCTTTTGATTGGCCAATTCTGGATTTGTGGCTTCTCCGCCCATCTCTTGCCGCATTCTTGCATAAAATGCATCTCTTTCGGCAAACAATTCTTTTGTGTCATCTGAATAATCGAATTTTTTCTTTTCTTCTTTTTTCTTGAAGAATCCCATGTTACTACGTATGCCCTGTGATAAATAAAGAATTGGGTTTAGAAAAGAGAATAATTGCCTGTAATTGAATCTATGTCCGAATCGGAGGAAGGGCCAATACCTATACAAGTGATTGTCCCAGGAGGAACCTCTGTTAAACCCGCATCTGTTATTAAACTAGAAATTAAGCCCATTTCTCTGGCATGTTGTTGTAACTTACGAAGTTCGGATTCTCCACTAGCTTTGAGAACCACCTTTTTTTGGCCCTCACTGAACCAGTTAGTAAAATTTGATGAATCTGATTTTTTCGACTTAAGCGTACAATTAACTGCTGCATGTGAAACTTGAGCTGCCATTTTACCTTTTGAAAGTCCTAAATCTGTTCGTACAACAACCACTAATTTGTATTCCAAAAACTAATCCTCTACTTTGTTTGAATTATCATCAGATTCCTCTTCTACAACATCTGCAGATAATCCGCCGCCTTCTTCTGAATGATTGAGCATTTCATCTAAATCTGCCATTCTTGAATCAATATCTGATAAATCTGCAAGAAGTGTTTTTTCTCTTTTCTCATAATATTTTTTCATCATAGAACTACCTGATCTTTTCCTAGACTCAGCTTCTTTTAATTTTTCTTTGACATTTTCGCGATCGTGTTTCAAACCTTGCAATTCTAAAAGTTCAGCTGGAATATACTTTCCTGCCACTGCCAATTCAGATTCGATTCGGAGTCCTGGAGGTGCTCTCGCGAGAGAAGAGTGGATATTAGCCATCCAAGGATATGCACCTCTGTACCATCCTGCGACAAAAAATATCAGAGTAATTGCAACTAAAGAAATAGTGACGAAAAAAGTCTGGAAGTAGCCCTTATCTCCGTCTGACAATCCACCCCAATCTGGTGCATTTCCGAGAGAAGGATTACCAAGAATAAAACCTATTAGGATAACAACGCAAATTGACATTGCCATACCTAATGTCACTCTGTAAAGTACATCGAATTCTTCATCTAATTCTCCTTTTCTAGGGAACATTGCCTGAATTAAAGTATAGCCTGGAAGGAATAAAACCAGCAAAAGACCTGCTATTACTCTCAAATAATTAATCTCTTCCATTAACTATCCAGAATAGACCCGTTAAAAACGTCTACCGTTGCTAAAACCACTGCGATATCCGTGCGGTTCTGAACCATTGCGTCTGAAAGATGATTGAGACTTAATCACGTCCCATCGTGATTTACACTCACACATTAGGCTGGATAAATCTCCCCTTCCTAATCGATGATTCTTTAATCCTTCTAAAACTTTTTTATTACAAGAATGGCAATTATGGGCGCCTCTGCGCGTTCCCCCTCCTGTTGGATCTGAATAAACTCTAACCGGTAAATCTTTACAACGATCCAATACCTCTACAACTGACCAAAGCCAAGGTGCCGTCCATTCATTTCTCATCCATAATTTTTCAACAACTGTATTTTTTTGTACATTTACGGGATTAATTGAAATTTTATCAACATATGGAGCTGCATCAATTGCCGATTGAACTGCATCTTCAATAGCATCTTTTTCATTTAGATAAGGAGGTTTCAAGAGAATATAGGCCTTTAATTCGGCCCCATTATTTCGAGCACTATTACAAACTTTTACGAAATGAGGCCAGCGTAACCGCTTGTTAACACATTTATCTAAAACTAGAGAACTTGAAGATTCTAATCCAATTGCTATTTCTAATTTTGGAGCATTAGTGTAACTAAAATTTTTTGGATTGACAAATTCCGGAAGAGATTCAATTAATACTTTTTCAATACCCATTTCTTTCATGTCTGACATTACTGCGTCTGCGAAATCAAGTGGAACTTCTGTTGGGTCAATAAACGAACCTGAGGTGTAAATCTTAGCATAACGTTTTCCTTTTAGAGAAGGCCTGATTTTTTCCCATTGCTTGCGGAGCATCTCATCACTTACGCCTCCAGGAACTGTATCGTTGAAGTACCCACACATCGAACATCCTTCTTTAATTGACCAATAACAACCTCTTGTCCTTAGAATAGCAACACCTGCTTCGACAAGTTCATCGCCTAAAAGTTCATCTTCTGTCCACTTAGCCACTGGTTGATCTAAAGCGTGTTCTCTAGGAATTGATTTAGCTTCGTTCACAAAATCTGTTAAAGGTACAAACGCTTCAGGCATGATGTCGGACCTCAACCGCAATTCCTCTTTTCATTGACACCATTTCTTCAGGGTTCATTTTAGCAATTCCTACTGCTGTAATTTCACTGTTTTGTTCGATAACTACTTGGTCGCCTATCTGCCAGTCTCCTTCGTAGCCTTTTACGCCAACTGCAAATAAATCTCCAACTAATTTAAAATTTTCAGCTTTGATAGTTGCTCCTCCGTTAGATGCGTAGGCTTTTCCCCCATTTAAAGTCAAACCGAATCCGCCAACTACTGGTGAAATTGCTGCTAAATCGCCACACCTTAATTTGTAGGGCATTCTTCCACTTATCTCTGAAGTTGTCAGAAAATCAGAATTAGAATATTGGAAATTGGCTAGACCTATCGCTTCCCCTTTAGCCCTCTGCTTAGAATTAACTGGTTTTGTTCCGTTCAAAGACATTCTGGCTACATTCTGTAATACTTCAAGTCCCTCAAAAGAAGAAGGTCTTTCAGCTTTCGTATCTATTGTATCCAAACCTCTTTCCTTCAATAGAGAAGTCATTATTTCAGACGATGATCCTGCATGCACTATGGCCTGAGAATAGTGCGTTTCAGGCTCTATCCTAGATAATTGTCGTCTTATCATTTCTACCTCAGTAGGGCTCCAAACACCAGTTACTGCAATATCATAATGGGCTGCAGGATAACAAAATTCTAACTCTCTAGGAACGAGTCCTAAGGGTGAAGTTACCGATACTATGTGTAAAGAAAGATAATTGTCTACTTCTCTTATGGCATTGAAAAATCGCTTATGACTGCTACTTTTGAAATATGGTTTTCTAGCGGAACAAGGAAGAACTAACAAAACCATATTTTCAACTGGTGGCGTAAATCTAGACAGCCTTTCTTGAAAATCTATGACTGAAGGATTTTGCAGACTTAAGGCATTCGCTCTTATGGGTGTATGAATTTTAGCTCCTTTTTCAACTAATACTTTTGTTGAATAGTGTAAAATCTGAGAAACGCGAGGATTATGCAAACTTGTTCTTTCGACAAATTCTCTTAATCTTCCATTAGAAATTGAACTACGAATTTTCGAAAGCCATCGTTTAAGCTCCTCTCCATTAATTGAAGTCAAATCATCGTTTGATTGATTTTTTACCCAGTGACCGTCTTCCAAAAGCCATCCTGTTGAACTTCTCAATTCAACACTCAAATCATCAAATATATCTACTCCAAGGTAAGCGAGAATAGGCATCTCACTAGGTTCAACCGCAGGAGCGTATACCAATCTCGCGTAACCTGCTTCTTTTCGTATTTTAGAAGCTATTTCTACTATTTTCTGAGGCTTAAGTGATGACGCATTGTCTAAAACTGCAATATTTTCAGAAAGATGAAGATAGGGCTCTTTTTCTGAATCTAAGCCAAGCGGTTTTGGAGGTAAATCAAATGGTTTACCAACCACTATAGAGCCTCCAGATTCTAAATCTGTAGCTTCAGTTAAGTCTTCTTTGCGGAATACAATATGAGGTGTTCGAAGATTTTCTCCTAAATCTAGAAGTCGACCTAAGCCCTCGTGCCCTACAGGTTCCATTATATTTGGCCAAGTTGGCGCCTATATATTGGAATTCTTCTATGCACCTGGATTGTCTAGCTCTTTGGGAGGTTCTGTAGAAGTCATCTGATCTTTTATCCCATCGTCAACAACTTGCTTTAGAGCCTCTTCGGCATCTTCTTTGATAGCATCTAATTCAGCTTGCATCTCATCTGCTGTAGGTATTGTTCCTAAAATATCTTCGGCATTGCCAAGTGCTTTCTCTACGTCTTTTACTTCAGATAATTGCCTATCTGGAGCTTTACGTGAATACCCTACATAATCTGCAGCACCTTCAAATAACTTTGTTAATTCAAATGGAAGAACGAACTTTGTAGATTCTCCTTCACCGAGATTCTTCAAAGCATCAAGACTCAAGACAGTTAATGCCTTTGAATCCAATGCAGATGCGCCCATTGCTGTAATTCTTAGACCTT